>CAJOIS010000001.1 GCA_905234645.1 uncultured Bacteroidales bacterium
ACAACCACAAGGTGGAGTCGGGCCAGGGGCTTGGCAGTTTTGTGTGCAATATCAGCGGGATGAGCGCCCATACGAAATACTATGTCCGCGCGTATGCCATCAACAGCAGGGGCACGGCATACGGGGACGAGGTGAGCTTCACCACGTTGGCTGAGTTGCCCACGGTGTTGACGGGGAGTGTGACCAACATCGGCGCCACCACAGCCACGGGTAGCGGCAACGTGACCTCCGATGGTGGGGCCGCTGTGACGGAACGCGGCGTATGCTGGAGCACGAGCCACAACCCGACCGTCAGCGGTAGCCATGACAGCAATGGTACCGGGACGGGCGAGTATACGGTGAACATGTCGGGCTTGACGCCCAACACCACCTACTATGTGCGGGCCTATGCGAAAAACAGCCAGGGAACGGCATACGGCGAGGAGGTGAACTTCACGACGGAAGACATAAGTAAACCTGTCGTGACGACGTTGGATGTGAATACATTCACGGCTACTACGGCTACGGGTAGAGGCAAGGTGACTTCTGATGGTGGAGCTCCTGTGACGGAGCGTGGCGTCTGCTGGAGTACAAGCCACAACCCGAGCCTTTACAATCACTATAATACGAGCGGTACGGGAACGGGAGAGTTTTCGGTGAACATGACGAATTTAACCCCTTCCACCACCTATTATGTAAGGGCTTACGCCACTAACATCAAAGGCACATCGTATGGAGAAGAGAAGTATTTCACCACAGCTGCGCTACCGACCTATACCATCACTGTTTCAGCCAACCCGAGTAATGGTGGCGCGGTGAGTGGCGGCGGCACTTTCGAGCAAGGCCAAGCCTGTTCGTTAAGTGCGATACCTGTCACGGGTTATCATTTTGTAAAATGGACGAAAAACGGAGTACAAGTCTCGACCAACAATCCATACACCTTTGCGGTGACGGGAGATGGCGCTTATGTGGCGCAGTTCCAAAAAAACACCTACACAATTAGTGTTTCAGCCTATCCCAATGCTGGTGGTACGGTGAGTGGAGGTGGAACTTATAACTATGGACAAACATGTACATTACATGCTGTGCCAAATAGCAACTATACTTTCTCTAAATGGTCGGAAAACGGTAGTGAGGTCTCAACGAATCCCACTTATACATTTACTGTAACAGGTGACCGAACTTTGGTTGCTAGATTCATCTATGGCTCCGGCAAAAATGAAGAGGAGACTGCGTCTGAAGAGACAGGCGATGTCTCTGACACTTCTGAACCGTAGTATCACTCCTTCAAACTCTGCCGCGCATAAGGCACCAAGTCCTGCGAGGCGAACTCGCCCTTCAAGAACTTGAAATACCCAGCTACGGCGACCATGGCGGCGTTGTCGGTCGAGTAGGAGAGACGCGGGATGAAGACCTTCCAGTGATACTTCTCGCCAAGGCGAAGCATGGCGTCGTGCAAACCGCTGTTGGCACTTACGCCACCGGCGATGGCTACCGTCTTGATGCCCGTCTGCTTGCTGGCTTTCACCAACTTGTTCATCAGAATGTCAATGATGGTCTTTTGCACCGAGGCGCAGAGGTCGGCTTTGTTCTCTTCGATGAAGTTCGGGTTGACCTTCAGGTTATCTCGAACGGTGTATAAGATGCTGGTCTTCAGTCCGCTGAAGCTGTAGTCCAAATCGGGAATCTGGGGTTTGGCGAAGGTGAAGGCGTCTGGGTTGCCCAGCTTGGCCAGCTTGTCGATGACGGGTCCGCCAGGGTAGGGTAGGCCGAGGATCTTGGCGGTCTTGTCGAAGGCCTCACCAGCAGCGTCGTCGATGGTCTTGCCGATGACTTCCATGTCGAAATAGTCCTTCACCACCACAATTTGCGTGTGGCCGCCAGAGACGGTGAGACACAGGAACGGGAAGTCGGGCACCTCGGTGTGGGTTTCATCAGTGGCGAAATGCACGAGGATATGCGCATTCATGTGGTCGATCTCCACCATGGGGATGTTCAGGGTCTGCGCAAAGGCCTTTGCAAACGAGGTGCCTACGAGCAACGAGCCCAAAAGACCGGGTCCACGGGTAAAAGCGATGGCGGATAACTGATTTTTTTCTATTTTTGCAGTCTTCAAGGCCGTGTCGATGACGGGGATGATATTTTGCTGGTGCGCACGGGAAGCGAGTTCGGGGACAACGCCTCCATATTGCTCGTGAACCTTCTGTCCGGCAATGACGTTGGAGAGCACGCGCGTGCCTTGCAGCACTGCGGCAGAGGTGTCGTCGCACGAGGATTCGATGCCTAAAATATATTCGTTCATGGGTCTCATTTTGGAGGGTCAAAATTATTAAAAAAAAGATTATCCATAGCATCCTAATCGTTATTGTGGTGATTCTAGCCGTCATCGCAAGCCTTTTCGTTGCCATACAAGACCCTATCGTTCAGAAGTTTGCGGTGCGTTTTGCGAGCGGCTACCTTTCCGAAAAAACTGGTGCCGACATCAAGGTGGGACGTTTGATCGTCACCCCCGATTTGCGTGTCATCATCGATGATGTCACCGTCAAAGATTTGAACGACAATATTTTGGCTAGCGTCGGCGCACTGCGGACGAAAATCGATGTGGGGGAATTGATGGAGGGTAAGATTCATCTAGAACGTGTGGAACTGCGTGACACCGAGGCCAATCTCATACAATATGAAGGCGACGACAAGTGGAACTTCAACTTCTTGGTGGATGCCTTTGCTTCTGAAACGCCAAAAGAGAAGGAGTCGAATCCGATAGAGATTGTCATTGACAAGATTTCGTTGAAGCATGTCGACTTTATGCTGTGGATGCAAGACAGGGCCGATTCGCTGAAGACCATCAATCATCTTATGGACTATTTCCATCTTGATATTGACGACATCTGCTTGGAAGCCAGTGATTTCTATATGTTCGGTGACTCCATCCATGCCAATATCTCTAGCCTGACGGCTAAAGAACAAAGTGGCTTGGATGTAAAAAGTTTTCAAAGTGATGCCATCGTGTCGCAAAGCGGCATCCGTCTCAAAGGCCTGCAGATGGAGGCCAACAACAGCCGTTTCGACTTGGACCTCAACATGCTGTACAATGGTTATGACGACTTCAACAGTTTTGTGGATTCTGTCGTTTTCGATGCTACCATTCGTCCCACCGACATGATGCTGTCGGATATCGGCGTCTTCGCAGATGTGATGTACCAGATGCCCGATAGGGTGAAGTTTGAAGGCCGATTCACTGGTCCTATCGAGCATTTCCGTGTTGATGACATCAAGGCACAGGTGGGTAAATCCACCTCGTTCCAAGGCAGCATCAGCATGCATCCGCTCGATTTCGAGAATGGCTATCACACGCTGAACGTTAGGAACATGCACTTCACTTATGACGATTTGGCCAATTTCTATATCCCCTCTAAAACGAAGACCATCCCGCTGCCCGAGTCGCTGCGAACTTTGGACCAAGGTGTGGTTTCTATGGATTTCAAAGGCTCGTACAACAATTTTGTCTCCGACATCAACCTCGCCTCGGGCATCGGAAATATCGACGCCTCTGTGGCGCGTTCATGCAATGCCAAGGGCGACAACGTCTTTTCCGGCAATATCAATGCCGAAAACGTGAAGGCTGGTACGATAGCTAATGCCACGAAATATGTTGGCGACCTCGACCTGGATGCCAACTTCTCGGCCACTTTCCCGAAAAACGGTGATCCCGAGCTTTATCTTGACGGGACGATGTCGAATGCACAGCTTCTTGGCAACCATATTGATGCAATCAAGTTGGACGGCGACATGAAGGAAAACCGTTTCAACGGCAAGATCAGGATCGACGACGATGACTTGTCGATGGATTTCAATGGACTGATAGACTTTCGGGACAAGAAACACCCCAAGTCAGACTTTGAGGCGGTCATCCGCAATGCCGACTTGCGTGCGCTCAACATCTTGAATGAGGATTCCATATCGCAAATCAGCACCAAGTTGTATGTGAACCTCAACGGCTTCGATCTCGATGACCTGCAAGGTGTGGTGCAGCTCGACAGTACGACCTATGTCAATAGCAAGGGTAGTTATTTCATGAGAGAGTTCAACGGCTCTATCGTCAATGACAACCTGATGCAGCGCCGTATCAAGATGAACTGCGACTTCTTCAATTTCGAGATGGCAGGACAGATCAATTTCGCCAGCCTGATGATGTCGCTCAATGAATATGCCGATTCCTTCGTGCATTTCCCGAAGTGGGAAGGTAACCGCGAGAAATTCCAGGAGTACAAGAAGAAGCATGATGTGAATCAGGACTTCACGCTTCAACTGACGCTGAAAGACACAAACACGCTCAGCCGCTTGTTGATGCCTTCGGTGGCGATCGCCCCGAACACGACCATCAATGGCACCTACACCTCGCGCACCAACTCGTTGAACTTGACTGCCCGCTCTAAGAATGTCCAGGTGGGAACGGTGAATCTCAAGGATATTGAGCTGAAACACTTCAACTTTATGTCGACCGCCATGACCTCCTTGTCGTTAGGTGAAGTCCTTTATGGCAGTGAGGGCGAAAACGATACCACAGCTTATGGCCTGGACAATATCTCTCTGGTTACAAGAATGACCAACGATACCGTTTATGCACGTATCAAATGGGATGACGAGAGCCAAGAAGACCATAACAAATCCCTTATCGAAGCCTATTTCCATCCTCACGAACAGGGTGGGGTCTTTTCTTTGCCGAAGGCGGATTTGGTTGTCAATGATACCTTGTGGACAATTTCGCCCCGCAACTATATCGACCTAAGCGATGGACGTACCACATTGTCCAATATCATGCTGAGCCATGATTCCCAGTTCATCAGGTTGGATGGCTTTGTGCCTATGGCAGCAGGGGATACGCTGTCGGTGATGATGCGCCAGTTTGACCTTTCCAACCTTGACGTGCTCTTGAAAGCCAAGGGCATCGACGTCGACGGCTATGTCTCTGGTGATGCCTTGGTGAGCAACCTGAAAGAGAAGCCGATGATTCTGGCCAACCTTGAGGTGGAGAACCTTGGCTTGAATGGCAATAGTGTCGGCGATGCCGTTATCGAGAGCGTGTGGAACAACGATGACAAATCCATCGATCTTAATGTGGACATCCTCAACGACACGAGAAGGACATTGAACCTGAATGGCTCGTATTATACGGCACGAAAGACGGATAACCTGGACTTTATGGTTGAACTGGATTCCTTGCAGCTCAACATACTCAGTCCCTTCCTGACAGGCATTGTGACGGGTATGAAGGGCTTTGGTAACGGTAAGATCGCCGTAACGGGTTCACTGGAAGAGCCTGACATCCAGGGACGACTGACGTTGAAAGATGGCGGTTGCAAAATCGATTATCTGAACACCTACTACACCTTTGAGCCTACGATTTTGGTGGACAACAAAACCATTTCCTTCCAAAACATGGTTTTGACCGATACCTTTGGCAACAAGGCACGCGTCGATGGCATGATACACCATAATAAGCTGAAAGACTTCAACTTGAATTTGCGACTCTATCCGCGTGAGTTCTTGGCTTTGGCCACAACAAGCAAGGATAACGACACCTTCTATGGCGATGCCGTTGCCACGGGCATCATCAGCGTGACGGGACCGTTCAACGACATTAAGTTGAGTATCGGAGCGCAAACGTGTAAAGGCACCAATATCACCATCCCGCTCAACAGTTCTGCCAAGGTGAAGGACAACGACTTTATCGTATTCGTCAATAATGCCGAGGAAAACGAAGAAGAAGGCGAACATGAAGCGGCGGCGAGGAGTAACTTTAGCCTGCAGATGAATGTGAACGCCACAGACAACGCCAACCTGAAAATCATACTTCCCAATAACCTGGGCACCATTGACGCATCGGGCAACGGCAATATGAAGTTGAGCACGGCTACATCGGAAGACTTCACCATGTATGGCGACTATACCATCAAGAACGGTCGTTTCCAGCTGACGTTAATGGAATACCTGAACAGGACGTTCAACTTGAAATCGGGAGGCACGCTGAAATGGACGGGTGATCCTACCGATGGACGTATCGATGCCACAGGTGCCTATTCTGTCAGGGCTTCGTTGTCGAGCTTGGGTATTCAGGTGGACTCCACTTCAAACAATAGCAATGTCAACGTGGAGTGCTTGATCCACCTTAAAGGCGCCTTGCTCAACCCCACTTTGACGTTTGGGATGAGACTGCCCAACGCATCGGAAGACATTACGCAAACGGTGTTCTCGCTTGTCGACACCACCAACCAAGCCGTTATGACCCAACAGGCCTTGTCACTGCTGGTGTTGAATTCATTCCAATATGTGGGCAGTGGCGTCAGCGATATCGGCGATATCAGCATCGCCAATATTCTTGGTGGCGGTATGCAAATGAACATCACCGACAACTTGAATGTGGGGGTCAGCTATCATGCAGGCGATGCGAATTCGTATGACGAGTACCAATTGGCATTGCGCACCCAATTGTTTGAGAACCGTTTGACCATCGAGACGAATGTGGGTATGATGACGAGTTACGATGCGGCCAACGCCTCTAGCATCGTTGGAGAGTTTGACATGTATTATAAGTTGTCGCAGGATGGACGATTGCAAGCCCATTTCTACAACCATTCCAACTACAACTCCAATTTCAACAGTGCGGCGTTCGACCGGCGATCCCCCTACACGCAAGGCTTGGGCTTGTCGTATAGCCGTTCGTTCAATGCCCTTCGCGACCTGCTCAAGAAACAGAGCACCATTAACTCGAGCCGGCCCTTGATTAGGCCGAAGCAAAATGAAAGCAACTGATTGTTATGGGAAAAGCTGACAATTTCAAGGTTTTTCAGGCTTCGGCAGGGGCAGGGAAAACATTTACACTCATTAAGGAATACTTGAAGCTTTGCCTTGGTAGCGCAGGCGAAGTGGATAACTACAAGAACATACTGGCCATTACTTTTACCAATGCCGCCGCCAATGAGATGAAAGCCAAGATCGTAAAGGCACTTCAAGAGATCATCGACAGTAAGGAACTTGATCCGAAGTCAATGGAGGCGGCACTGACGGAGGAACTCGGCATCAGCGATGCGAAGCTGAAACAGAATGCCCGACGCCTGATGACCTGTATCATGCACGATTACAGCAGCTTTTGTGTCAGCACCATTGATGCCTTCGTGCAGAAACTGTCGCGAAGCTTTGCTCATGACTTGGGATTGCCCAGCCAGTATACCGTCAGCATCGACACGGATGAGGTGGCAGAGACGATCACAGCCAACCTGGGCTTGAAAATCACCGACAAGGACGACTATCTTACAAGCCTCCTCATTGACTTCAGCAACAACCAGTTCGACAACCAACGCTCTACCGCAATTGAGGGTCAGCTTGGCGAGTTCATCAAAAAATTGATGTCAGAGAAAGCTTACCAGAAGGAGGGGAGTAACACCATACAAAACGCAGAGCAGTATAAGGAAACGCTTGATTTCCTGAATCGCAAGACCGTGCTATTTGAACAACGGGTAAAGGCAATCGTTGATGATTTCAATGCATTGGAACGGCAATTCAACCTTGACGATTCCTGTTATTCCTATGGGAAGGGAGGCTTTGTCTCTTTTATTAGGAAGCTATCAAACAAGGACTATGTGCAGCCTGGTAGCCGTTTCAACGCTGTGATTGAAAAGCGGAACTGTTTCTCGAAGGATGCTGAAAAGCAGCTAGGCAAGGCACAGGTGGAAACTATCAACGCTGCGTTGTTATCAGTTCTGGAGCCTTTGGCTGCATTTTATGGAGATGAATACGGTAAGTACTGGTTCTACAAGTCGCAACGCAATCTCTTGTATCTTTACGCGCTTCGTGCGCAAATTAGGACGGCGTTCAATGAATTGGTCGAGGATGAGGAAGTGGTACATATCTCGGAGTTCAATAAGCTTCTCAATACGGTGATGGGCGACTTCTCGGTGCCTTTTGTGTATGAACGTATCGGCGAGCGGTTCAAGCATGTCTTTGTGGACGAGTTCCAAGACACCTCGGTGCTGCAATGGCAGAATCTCCTTCCGCTGATAGACAATGGCTTGGCTAATGGCAACATGAGCATGGTGGTAGGCGACGGCAAGCAGTCCATCTACCGTTTCCGCAGCGGCGAGGTGGAGCAGATTGTCAACCTGCCTGAGATTTATGCCTTGCCTAAGGATGAGCGCGAGGCGGCGTTTCGGCAGTATGAGCAGAACCTGAAGGACAACTTCGCCTTTAGGAACCTCGACACCAACTACCGCTCGTTCGCCAATGTAGTGGATTTCAACAACGCTTTCTTTGAAGCAGCCTATAAGAACCTGTCCCCGGAATCGCAAAAGGTATATGTGAATGAGAAGCCGGGCACAGAAGAGGGTGTTGCTATTTTCCAAAAAAAGGCAAAGAGCGATGCGGGCTTGGTGCAGGTGGAGCTTTTTGATCATGAAAACCAGCCTGATTATTGCCTTGATAGGATAGAAGCCCTTGTCCGGGAACTGGTGGAGGAACGAGGTTATCGTTATGAAGACATCACCATCTTGACCCGCAAGTCGGATTTGGGCTCGGAGATTGCGAATTTCCTGAACGGCAAAGGAATCCCTGTCATCTCACAAGTGTCGATTTTGCTGAAGTCATCCGATAAAGTACAGTTATTGGTCAACACGCTGCGCCATCTGATGCATGACGACAATGAGGTGTACGTTGCCAATGTGTTGTATTACTGGATGCTGACCCAGAATCCCGATTTTGAAGGCGATATCAGCCAATGTTTCGATGAGGTGAAGGCTATCGCCGAGGGAAAGACTGCAATCGAGACGGTGACGGGCATTGGCGAGGCTGGCCTTTTGAGAACAACCCTTTCCAAGGCGACATGCCTCTATGACCTCTGCGCTTCTTTGATGCGTGTCTTCCGTTTCGACACCATCAGAGATGCCTTTTTGAATTACTTCATGGACGAGGTATTCAGATGGCAGTCCGGACCTATGGAAGGCATAGCCGGTTTCCTTACCTTCTGGGACAAGAAGGAGGATGTGCTTGCCGTGAAGTCGGTGAGTGGCAATGCGGTGAATATCATGACGATACACAAGTCGAAAGGCTTGGAGTTCCCCGTGATCATCTATCCCGAGGCTATCGTTGACTTGGACGAGAAGCTGAATGCCAGCAAGGTCGCCGAGGAATGGCTGCGTCCCGAGGAATTGGGCTTTGAGGCTATCCCTAACCTCGACAAGGTGCTGTTCAAGATGGACAAGAACGCCGAGAACATGGGCGAATTGGCCATGCAACATATAGAAAAGGAGAAGGGAAGCAACCGTTTGGACAACCTCAACTTGTTGTATGTGGCCTTCACTCGTCCCGTGCAACGCCTCTATGTCATCGCCAAGCAAGGTAAGGCCGACAAACCGAATCTTTTACGTGAGTTTTGTGCCAGTAAGGAGAATTGCAAGGTTCTGGGAAATGACGATGTGTTAGTGTATCGTTTCGGCAGTCCTGATTTCAGGAATCCCAAGGAGAAAGCCGAGGAGATTAAAGACGAGCCGATGACTGATTCCGTGGCTTCGGATTGGTTTGAGAAAATCACTGTCGACCCCAATCCGACCATGGTGTGGCAATCGAAGAGCGACAAGTTACTGCCGCGTGAATTCGGCGAGTTGGTGCATGGTATTTTGTCGAAGATCCGTACTGTCGACGATGTGGAACGGGTGTTGTCTCCTGTGGTTTCTGATGCCACAATCGACACGGAGACTGCCACGTGGATTCGTGAACGCTTCACTCAGATGGCCAAACATCCGCAGATTGCAGCAGCTTTTGATGCATCCGCCAAGGTAAAGACGGAATGTGAAATCCTTCATCAAGGCAAAGTCTTGCGTTTGGATCGTTACGCCGAGCTTCCTAATGCCATCTATCTTATTGATTACAAGACGGGCAAGGTCGAAGAGGAACACCGTAAGCAAGTGCAAAATTATTCTCATGCCTTGAAGGAAATGACCGACAAGGAGATTCGGGCATTTTTGGTGTATCTTTCCGATGACATTTTCGTTGAAAAAGTATGCTAAAAAAGAAAGCCTCCGTTTCCGAAGGCTTTCAAGGTTTGTTGTTCATTGTCGGTGTTTCGACAAGCTCAGCAACCTTCACTTTTTAATTCATTATAGCAAAGGTCCCTGAGCCTGTCGAAGGGCCGATTCTCACTTGGCTCTCTCTTCCTCAATAGCGGCCTGTGCTGCAGCCAGACGTGCGACGGGCACGCGGAACGGCGAGCAGCTCACGTAGTTCAAACCGGTCTTGTAGAAGAAGCGGACCGAGGCGGGGTCGCCGCCGTGTTCACCGCAGACGCCACACTTCAGGTTGGCGCGCTGGCTACGGCCACGGTCGACACCCAATTTCACCAACTGGCCAACTCCTTCTTGGTCGAGGGTGTTGAACGGGTCGGCGGGGATGATCTTCTCTTCGATGTAGTCCTTCACGATGGCGTTGACGTCGTCGCGGCTGAAGCCGAAGGTCATCTGGGTGAGGTCGTTGGTGCCGAAGCTGGATCTGGTCGGCCACGAGGGTGGCTCTCGGGATCTCGATCATCGTGCCGTACATGTAGTTGATCTTCACACCGAACTTCTTCTCGACTTCAGCTTGCACGCGGTCGGCGATGGCCTTCTGGTGCTCAAGCTCCTTGACGTTGATGGTCAGCGGAACCATGATTTCCAGATGCGGGTCGAAGCCTTCCTTCATCAGTTCTGCGGTGGCCTGGAACAGGGCGCGGAACTGGGTCTCGGTGATTTCGGGATAGACGATGCCGAGGCGGACACCACGCAGACCCATCATCGGGTTCACTTCGTGGAGGGCCGAGATGCGCTTGACCAGTTCTTTCTGGCTCATGCCACGCTCTTTGGCCAAAGCGGCGATCTTTTCTTTCTCGTCGATTTTCGGCACGAACTCATGCAAGGGCGGGTCCATCAGACGGAAGGTCAGCGGTTTGCCGTCCAACACCTTCAGCGTGCCCTTGGCGGCCTTTCTGATGAAGGGCTCGAGTTCCTTAAGGGCGGCCTTACGGTCAGCGGTGGTGTTGGTCAGGATCATGTTACGCAGCTTGGCCAGCGGCTTCTCGCTGTTCTTGCCGTAGAACATGTGCTCGATACGGAACAGGCCGATACCTTCGGCGCCGAAGTTGACGGCGTTCTGGGCATCTTCCGGGTTGTCGGCGTTGGTGCGGACACCCATCTTGCGGTACTTGTCGACGAGCTTCATGAACTTCTTGAAGAGCGGGTTCTCAGTGGCGTTGATCATACCCACGGGCTCGGCATAGACCCAACCCTTGGCGCCGTTCAGGCTGATGACGTCGCCTTCCTTGAACTGCTTGTCGCCGATGTGGACAATCTTCTTCTCGAAGTCGATCTTCACGGCGTCACAACCCACGATGCAGCACTTACCCCAGCCACGGGCCACGAGGGCGGCGTGTGAGGTCATACCGCCACGGGCGGTCAGGATACCGTCGGCGGCACGCATGCCTTCGACGTCTTCAGGGTTCGTTTCCTCACGGACCAGCACGTTGGCGATCTTAGCGGAACGATATTCCTTGGCTTTCTCGCTGGTGAGGGCGATGCGACCGACAGCGCCACCAGGACCTGCGGGCAGACCCTTGGCGATGACGGTGTGCTTCTTCTCGTCGGTGGTGTCGAGGATGGGGTGGAGCAGCTCGTCGAGTTGCTCGGGGCTGAGGCGCATGACGACTTCCTTCTCGTCGATACGGCCTTCCTTCAGCATGTCGAGAGCCATGGTCAGGGCAGCTACACCGGTACGCTTACCGACACGGCACTGCAGCATATAGAGTTTGCCATCTTGGATGGTGAACTCGATGTCGAGCATGTCATGGTAGTTGTCTTCGAGGATGCGGCGCACTTCGCAGAGTTCCTTATAGGTCTCAGGCATGAGCTCCTGCATGGATTTCATATGCTTGTTCTGCTCGTTCTTGGTGTCATCGTTCAATGGGTTGGGGGTACGGATACCGGCCACCACGTCTTCGCCTTGGGCGTTGATGAGCCATTCACCATAGAACTGGTTGTCGCCAGTGGCGGGGTTACGGGTGAAGGCCACGCCAGTGGCGGAGGTGTCACCCATGTTGCCGAACACCATGGTCTGCACGTTGACGGCAGTGCCCCAGTCGTCCGGGATACCTTCGATGCGACGATAGGAGACAGCCTTCTTGCCGTTCCAGCTCTTGAACACGGCCTTGATGCCGCCTTCGAGTTGAGCCTCGGCGTCGTCGGGGAATTCGGTGCGGAGCACCTTCTTGATGCGAGCCTTGAAGGCCTCGGCCAACTTCTTAAGGTCGTCGGCGGTCAGTTCGGTGTCGCTCTTGTAGCCTTTCTTCTCCTTGTAAGCGTCCAGCATGTCATCCAGCTGCTTGCGGATGCCTTTGCCGTCGGCAGGCTCGATACCTTCAGCCTTCTCCATGACGACGTCGGCGTACATCATGATCAGACGACGGTAGGAGTCATACACGAAACGCTCGTTGCCACCGGTCTTCTTGATTAGGCCGGGGATGGTCTTGGAGCAAAGACCAATATTCAAAACGGTGTCCATCATGCCGGGCATCGACTTGCGCGCGCCTGAACGGCAGCTGACGAGCAACGGGTTGGCGGGATCGCCATATTTCATGCCCATGATTTTCTCCATCTTCTTGATGCCTGCGTGAACCTCGTCCATCAAGCCCTTAGGAAGTTGGCAGTTGTTCTTGTAGTAGGCAGTGCAGCATTCGGTAGTGATGGTCAAGCCAGCCGGTACGGGCAGCTTGAGCAAGCACATTTCGGCCAGGTTGGCACCCTTGCCACCCAGCTCGTTCTTCATCGAAGCATTTCCTTCAGCGGTCTTTCCACCAAAGGTGTAAACGTACTTTGTCATTGATTTAACTGATTATTAGTGATTTAATTGATATTCATTAGTCTAAAAATGAAGCTGCAAAAATAGAAATTTGTGAAACACAATGCAATAGGATTTTTCACTTTTTTTTCGGACACAAAAAAAGCCTCGGAACATTCGTCCCGAGGCGCGTTTTTGGGTATGCAGAAACGATCTTTATTCCTTCACAAATTTCAACGTCTTAACAACGTTCTCTGACTTCACCGTGATGAAGTAAATTCCGTCGCTCAGGCGCTCAAGGTTGAGGTTCGTAAGGCCTTTGCTCGTGCTGTGATGTACCTCTTGTCCGAGGCTGTTGTAGACGACAATGTTGCAGTCTTCCTCGGGCAGACTGAGGCTGAACTGACCCTTGTTCGGGTTGGGGTAGAGGGCTACGTTGTGCATTGTGTTTTCTTCACTTCCAGCGAGGTATAATGCTATTGACTGTGGCCACGCGTCGCAGCCGGTGACGATGAGGTTCATCTGTGGGAAATGTCCCAAATTGTCGTCAAACTCAATGGTTGCCATACCGTTTTCGTCGGTATAGGCTACACCAACGAGAAATTGGTTGTTGTCGACGGATATGGCACAGCGGAAGTTCTTTAGCCCAACACCATTGTCGTCAGTGACAATCACATTTATGGAGTTGACGCCTTCGACGTAATCGATCGGGCAATCCACGTTGGGTGTGAATGGCTCGTCATGCCAGGGGCTGACGGCCACGTCGCCCATCATGTTGAGGTCGTAGAAGTTCCAGCGCAAGGCGCCTTCTTCCCATTGGCCTGGGGCGTTGACCCATGGCGCGGTCATGATCTTACCTTCTCTCAAGGCCATGCCACCGTATGGAATGCGGTCGTGGTAGTAGGCGTCTTCCGTCTCACGGTGCAGGTGGATGGCGGGACCTTCGGTCTGGCCTTCGTTGAACCAGCCGTAGCGCGAGTTGCCGAAGGTGGCCACAGCGAAGTTGCTGATTTTGGTCATGCGCTCAAGGATGCAGTCGTCGCTGAAGTCGCCGCAGATGCAGCCTGAGGTGTGGAAGAAGGTGTAGTTGTGGTCGACGCCGTTGGGCCCGTAAAAGTTGTCGTCGGTGATGTCCCAGGTGAGCCATCCCGCCACATAGTATGTGTTGGCGTGGCCGTCGTGGTGCACGTATTGTGTGCCGTCGTTGATGGCCATACACAGGGCGTAGCCGCTCCAGGTGCCTTCCTCTTCGTAGAGTCGGGTGAAGTTGTAATTCTCTGGGATGCCTGTGGTGGTGTAGCCGTTGTCGTCGTGCGTGCCGATGAGCAACTCAAGGTATTGGCTGCCGTTGCTCAGATAGGGCTCGTCATAGAGGTGCTCGCCCGCCATGATGACGTTGTGGAACTCGCCAAGGACAGGTTCGGCTTGATAGGTCATGGACTTGTGTAGCATGTTGTCCAATTCCGTCTGGTCGCTGAAGCACATGCGGCCGATGCCGATCTCGGGCAGCAGGTCGTCTTCGCCGATTTCGCCCCAAAGGTCGTCATTGTCGTCGTTCCAGTTGCCATCCAATGCGGCATAGTAAAGGTCTGCTGGGATGCCGTAGTCATCTTCGCCGTCGCCACTGTCTACATGGCAGTAGAAGCCACGGAATGGAATGTCTGGCACGTCGCCGGCGAGGTTCACCATCATGATGCCGTTTTCCTCGTATTCTTGGATGATGAAATTACGTAGTTTTTCGGCGTCGTCGCGGCCACTCATCGTGCTAGTGATGGTTTCCAAGGCGACGACATGGGTGCGGAGACCGCGATCCAGATAGAAGGCGACATAATCGTCGAAGGCGTTGACATACTGCTGTCTGGTGACCACGAGCAGGTCATAGCCGCCCATGACACGACCTTTGGTATCGTAGGTTTGCAGCATTTCGGGGTTCTGGGCAAGGCGCATGGCACGTGTGGTGTTGTCGCTGTTGAGCCACAGCTTGCGGCTGTTGTCGGCCTTGGCGGCTGTAGTGGTGACTCTTACCTTGGCTTTGGTGGCGTAACGCACTTCACCGCTGCCAGGCACATACTGCACGGGTGTGAAGGCCGAGAAGGCGAAGCCGACACCGTTCATGTATTGGGTGCTCAATTTGCCGTAGGCTTGGGTGGGATAGATGCTCTTCGATGCGTAGAGGGCTTCGTCTTTCACAAACTCCTTGCGCACGGGGTCGGAGTAGGTGAGGGCCGTCTGGTAAGGATACAGGTTATGGCTGCCTTCCAACGTTTGAAAGTCGGAGAGTTCCACTTCGATACTGGCGGCTTCGGTGCCTTGGGGCAACATCAGGCTGACGCTGTGCCAGGGCAGCGAGGGCTGACCAGCAAGGGCACTCTGCATACAGCCTTTAAACTGTATTTGTTCATAGTCTTGTATCTGGCTGACAGTGGGTTGCCCCAACTCATAGGTCATCTCGATGGTCTGTGCCGTTGCGAACAGGTTGACCATCAAGGCGATAAGGATTAGGCTTGGTTTCTTCATAGGTGGTATTTTAAAAGATTATCTTATTTCAGTTCTTTGATAAGAGATTTTGGCTCACGTCGTGTATCCCATAGAACCACGATTTCTATAGTATTATCGTGGTTGTAATAAACCAATTTATTGATGTGGTTTACTACCATGCTTCTGTATTCAACAGGGGCTTCATCTAACAAAGGTTCAATCTGACCTAGATATGGATTGCTTTCCAATAAAACAGCTACATGCAACACTTCGTCGAGGAATTTCTGCTTTGATTTCTTGCCGAACTCTTTCCTGATGTAATTAGAAGTTTTCTGTAGGTTTTCCTTGGCTTGAAGAGACCAAATTACTTTCATGACAATTATTTATAATTTGGTTCTTCTGCGCAAGCAGATATCACTTCTTCCGTCGTGTAATAATATCCTTCGGCAATCTGTTTTCTCCCTGCTTCAGCCATTTGGAGAAGTTCATCTTTTGTGTATGGCTTCATGGGATCTTCTTCTAGTTTTGCATGCTCTATCAGGTGTTCTCCCAACCATTTTTGATTGCTAGGTGTAAGGGTCGCAAACAGATACTCAAGTAGTCCATTTAAAGTTGCTGTACTCATTTTTATCAGGTTTTAGGGCAAAAGTACACATTTCTTCTAAATATGGTTTATTCCACCACCACTTTCTTCGCTTCAACACCATTAGCATTGCTAATCCTAACGAAATAAACACCCGCTTCATCCAAATGGAGATGCTGCAAGCCATTCACCTCGTTGAGGCTGCGGATCTGTTGTCCCATGACGTTAAACACGTTGACCTGTGAGGTTTGACGCAGTTCAACAGTAAAGTCACCATTCGTGGGGTTGGGGTATACCGTTGCGGTCCCTAAGCCCGTCGAAGGGCCGTCTTCTTCCACATCAAGGACGACACTCATGGGCGGCAGCACGATATAATCCACCCAGACGCAGTCTTCACCGCCTACAGCACCGGCGTCCTTGACATAGCTCCAAGTAAGGTGGTGGCTGCCTTGTGGAATCATGTAGGATACCAGCGTCCAGTCGGTCTCGCCCGCCCAACGCCCCATGCGCTCACCGTCGACGTAGAAGTTGAGGAAGTCATAGCCCGTCTCGGTGGAGGTCTTTACATAGAAGCTGATTTCGTTGTCACAGGCGAAGTCATAGTCAAGGCTCATGTCGGCATGGCTGAGGTGACCCATAGGCGTGGTGTGGGCGCAGTATTGGCCTTCGTAGGTGCCGTGGGAGACAATGTCCCAGCCTCCATTGCCATCAAATTGCCAGTCGAACTTGCTGAAGTTGCCCGTCTCGAAGTCTTCAATCTCACAATCCACGTTGAGGAAATAGGAGTCCATCACGAGGTAATGGCCAGAGTAGGTGGCTAGTATGAACTCGTAAGCCGTGGCATTTCTGGTGGCGATGCTGCAGGTGAAGTCGACGGAGAAGGTCTCGCCCGGGGCGATGTCTTCGACATTGAAGACGTTCTCGTCAAACAGGATCTCGGGGGCAGAGCAATACACGCCGAAGTGGGTGTCGGGCGACAGGCTGTGGCCCGTGTTCATGCCTGTGAAGTGCAATGTGATGGTCTCACCGTTCTCGGCATGGCCGTTGCCATCGCCTTCCGTTTCTTCCAAAACCGTTGAGATGGGGCCATAGTCGGGTGCGTTGACGGTGACGTCGAAGTAGCTGACCCAGGTCTCGTTGCCATCAGTGCAAGTCAATGTGAAGGTCACCACGGTTTGGTCGGGCACGTCGTCGCTGACGGTGAAGGCAAAGGCATTGTCGAGGACCTTGGTTTCGTGGCTGCTGACGTTGCCGATGGTGGCCTGTCCCTGCGTGATGGTGATGTATTCCATCTGTTCGCAGGTCAGCATGGCACTCACGTTGCTGGCGTTGAGGTTGCCGACATTGCGGAAGCCCATATTGAATGACAGGTTCTCGTTGAAGTCCACCTGGCCATCGGGGTCGTTGATGGTGTAACTGTCAAAGAGCACATGGGCACAGTTGGTGTTGTCGAAGTCGATTTGGAGTTGCTGCGGCCAGCCGTTCATGCCGTTGACGTAGAGGTCAAGTACATCGGTGTTGTTGACGGCGTTGAAACGCAGCTCAGCCTCTCCATTCTCGTCAGTGGTAGCCATGGCAATCAGGGTGTTGCCTTTGAAAAGGCGGCACTCGAAGTTGTATAGGCCATTGCCGTTATCGTCCTTTACAGTGACGGGAATGCGGTTGGTGCCCACGGGTAAGGTGGTGGCACATTCTATGGTAGGCGTGAAGGGTTCGTCGAACCAGGCGTTGAGGCCAACGTCACCCAGGGCATTAAGGGCATAAAACACCCAACGCAGCACACCGATTTCGCCGTTCATCGTGATGAAAGGCGCGGTTTGAATCTTACATTCTCTTAAGGCTTGGCCGAGACCGGCGATGCGCTCGTGGCAGTAGGCGTCGATGAGCTCGCGGTGGTAATGTGCAGAGGGACCGTCACCAGCTTGGTTGTACCATCCGTAGCGCGAGTTGCCTATGGCAGCCACGGCACCGGTGCTGTTCACCACCATGCGTTCCAGGATGCAGTCGTCAGCAAAGTCGCCGCAGATACAGCCTTGGCTCTTGAAGATGAAATAGTTGTGATCTACGCCATTGGCGCCATAGAAAAACTCAGGGGTGATGTCCCATGTGTACCAACCTGACACAGTGTAGGTGTTGGCGTGACCGAAGTGGTTCACATATTGCGAGCCTTCGTTGATGGCTTGGCGCAGCTCTTCGGGATCCCATTCGTGGTATTCGGAGGCATAGACGCGTACGAAGTTGTAGTCCTCGGGATAGCCGTGGGTCGTGTAGCCATTGAAGTTGACGGTGCCGATGATGTGCTCCAAGTCGTTGCTGGCATAGTAACCTTCACCGAGGTGCTCCCCGGCGAGGATGGGCTTGCGGAACTCGCCTAAAACAGGAGAGGTAAGGTAGCTGAAGGTCTTGTTGAGGATGGTTGTCAACTCATTGGCATTGTTAAACGGTAAACGAGCGATGGCCAGCTCGGGCAGCAAGTCGTCTTCACCCACTTCGCCCCAAAGGTCGTCATTGTCGTCGTTGAGGGTGCCGTCAAGACAGGCGTAGTAGGTGTCGGAAGGCACATTGTCCTCATAACCCGTTTGGGCGTGGCACCACAGGTTACGGTGGGGCACCAAACTCACGTCGCCACCTATCAGCACCATAGAGATGCCATTGTTTTCGTATTCCTGGATGATGTATTTGCGGATTTTCTCTTGGCGGTCGAGGCCTTGCATGGTGGCGTAGATGTTCTCCGTGGAGGCGAGACGCACGCGGATTCCTCTGCCTGAGTACAGGGAGATGTAATTGGCGAAGCTACCCCAATAGCTCGATGGGGTGATCACCAGAATGTCATAGACTGGCAGGGCGCCATCGCGGCGAGCGTAGCTGTCGAGCATCTCGGCGTTCTGTGCCATGCGGTTGATGCTGTTTTGGGTCTCAGGACGCAGCCAGAGTTTGCGGCTGTGGTCGGCGCGCGAGGCTTGGTAGTCGACGGTGACCGTCACGGTTTGGGCATAGCTTACCTGACCTGATGCGGGTTTGTATATTACAGGCGTGAAGCCGCCAAAGGCAAATGATACGCCATTGAGCACCTGCGTGCTGACATTATCGAATGTAGTGTTGGGATAGGCTTCATTGGAGCGGTACAGGGCTTCGTTCTTCTCGAAGACAAAGGGGCTGTCGTCCGAGATGGGACGCGTCTTTTGCGTAGGCAAAAGGTTAAATTGTCCTTCCAGCGCCACAAAGTCGCCCAAGCTGACATGAATGGCCGTGGCATCGGTGTTTTGTGGCAGTATCAGGCTGATGCTCTGCCATGGCAGGGAAGGCTCGCCGACGGTGCCGTTGGAGACAGTGCCATCGAAAGATAGCGTTTGGTATTCCCCGACTTGCTGAACCTCGGGCTTGCTGAAATGATATGTGTGTGTGACGTTTTGTGCCGTGGCAAAGACACAGGCGACAAGGAATAATAAGGTGATGCTGAGTTTTTTCATTAGTGTATTAGTCTATGATTAGTTTTTTGACTTCGTTTTGACTGTCACTATGAATTCGTACGAAATACATTCCCTTTGGGGAATTTTCCATGTGGATTTGTTGGTTGCCTGACACTTTCTCAAGATGCATGATGCTTTGGCCCAACATGTTGTAGATGCTGATGTCGCTCTCTTCGATCAGGTCGATGGTGAAGGTGCCCTTCGTCGGGTTGGGGTAGAGGGCGTTTTCTTTCTTCGTCACCTCTTCTTCCACGCCGGTGATGATGCAGGTGCGTGGGAAGGTGATGTCGTCGATCCAGGCGCAGTCGGCACCAGATTGGTTGATTCTGTTCTTGTCGTACAGCCAGAGGAAGACATGGCTGCCGGCGGTGAAGCTGTAACTGGTGTAGGTCCAGTCGTTTTCGCCCGACCACCAGTCTTGCTTCTTGTTGTCGATGAAGAAGGCGAAGTAGTCTTTGCGATATTCCGTCGAGGTCTTGAACCAGAAGCTGATTTCGCCGTCACTGATAATGTCGGCATAGACGATGAGTCGGGAGACTTCGTCGTCGCCGATGGCTCCCGAACGGGCACTGTAGGTGCCGTTGTGGGCTTCTTCGTCGGTGACGGTCCAAGGCAAGTCGCCCTCATGGAACCAGTCAAGGAAGCTGAAGTCGGCACTTTCGAAGGTCTCTACGACGAGGCCCACGGACATGGTATAATCCAACGGGGTGGTGTAGCTGCTCGTGACGAGTGTCATGTCGAGGTGGAAGATGGTACCGCTGACGATGTCGGGATCGGCAGTGATAACAAGGTCGGCGATGAAGTCTTCGTCGCTGTCGACGTTGCCGACTTGGACGGTATTGCTGGCGAACTGCAGGCGGTCGTCGTCGCAATAGGCTGTCAGATAGGCGTCGGGAGCGGTGGCATGGCCGTTATTCTTGCCATGGATGCGCATGATGACCTGCTCGCCTGGGTCGAAGTAGCCGTTTTGGTCGCCTTGGAGCTCGATCACTTCGAATTCGCCATACTGCAAATTGGGAGCCAAAGCAAGGAAGGAGCGCTGCGTGCTATTGCTGTCCATCTCGTCGGAGAAAGTGGTCAGGTTCAGGGTGAAGATGGTCTGGTCGGGGATATTGTCGGCAATGGAAATCGACCCCAGCTCGTCGAAATGCATAGTGCTGTTGGGCTCAAACTCGCCAATGGTGATGCTGCTGCCTTGCGAGACAACGTATTCACAGTCGGAAGTAATGGCCGCCATGACACCATGGGCGGAAATATCACCCTTGTTAAAGATGTCACCGATGACAAGGAGATCGGATCCGAATTCGGCTTCACCGTCAAGGCCGATGATGTCGCCATAGACGTAAGCCTCATTGCTGTCGAAGCCCATGACTTTAAGGCTCTGAGGCCAAGCGTTCTGTCCCGTGACGATGAGTTGCATCTCGCCAATGACGTCAAGTGCGGGGGAGAAAACAAGCTCGGCGTCGCCATTTTCATCAGTGACGGCAAAACCCAGTAAAGTCTCTCCGTCGAACAAGCTGACACGGAAGTTGTCCAATGGGGCGTCGAAATGACTCACGTGGACGGTGGTAGCGGTGGTGCCAGTCTTCAAGCCTTGCTCAAAGACCACATTAGGTGTGAAAGGCTCATCAAACCAAGGATACAAGGCAGCGTCGCCCAATACATTAAGGCAGTAGATGTTCCAACGCAGGCAGCCGTTTTCCTCTCCTGTGGGTTCTCCGTTCTCAACATAAGGAATGGCAACCCATGGCGCAGTGGCGATCTTGGCTTCGCGCAGGGCCATGCCAACGCTGGCGATGTGGTCGTGGCAATAGGCATCCACGAATTCGCGGTGGATATGTGCTGCCATGCCGTCGCCCCACGGCACATACCAGCCGTAGCGTGAGTTGCCTGTGGTGACCACGAAGCCGTTCGGCACGGTGACCATCTTCTCAAGGATGCAGCTTGAAGGGAAGTTGCCACAGATGCAGCCGTGCGAGTGGAACAGCATGTAATTGTGGTTGACGCCGTCATTGTCAGAGAAAAAGCTGCTGTTGACGTAGGTGCCCTCCCATCCGGCCACATAGTCGCTGTTGGCGTGGCCTACATGGTGCACGTATTGTCCGCCAGTGCCGATGAGTCTCTTGAATTCGCCAGCACTCCAGATCTTGTTGGGCGAGGCGTAATAGCGCTTGAAGTTGTAGTCTTCAGGGTAGCCGTATGTGGTGTAGTCGTAGTCGCTGTTTTCGCCGATGAGACGTTCCATGTCGGTGCTGCCATAATAGCCGTCGCCGAGGTGCTCGCCGCCGAGGATGGGGGCGGTGAACTCACCCAAAACCGGGGTCTGTAGGTAGCTCAGCGTCTTGCTCATGATGTTGTTGAACTGCGTCTCGTTGTTGAAGGGCAGACGGCCGATGCCGACTTCGGGCAATAGGTCGTCTTCGCCCACTTCACCCCAGCGGTCGTCGTTGTCGTCGTTGAGGGTGCCGTCGAGGCAGGCATAGTACATGTCAGAGGGCAAGTTGTCTTCTTCACCTTCCTGTGCCCAGCAGTAGAGGCTGCGGTAAGGCACGATGCTGACATCGCCGCCGAGGCTCACCATCTGGATGCCGTTGTCTTCGTATTCCTGGATGATGTAATTGCGGATCTGCTCCTGAACGTCACGGCCTTCCATGGTGGCATAGATGTCCTCAAGGGCAACGATGCGGGTGCGAATGCCTTTGGCATTGTAAAGGTTGAGGTATTCGCTGAAATGGTCGATCCAATCCGCGCTGGTGATGACCAGCATGTCGTAGCCGCCGATGTCACGGCCACGCTTGCTGTAGGTGTTTAATTCATTGGGGTTTTGTGCCAGACGCTGCAGCGAGGCTTCGTTTTCGGGGCTGAGCCACAGCTTGCGGCTATGGTCGTCACGACTCGTAGTGGTCTCGATGGTCACCGTTACCGTCTGTGCGTAGCTGACCTTGCCTGTGGCAGGCACATAACGCAAGGGCGTGAAGCCGGCGAATGCCAACGAAACGCCATTCAGATATTGTGTGGAGACATGACCGTAACTTGTTGTAGGATAGGTTGCTTCTGAACGATAAAGGCCTTCGTTCTTGGCGAAAGGGATCTCTTTTTCGATGGAATATGGCCTAGGTTGCTGATAGGGATAGAGGTTGAAGCTGCCTTCAAGCTCTACGAAATCAGCATATTCCACGTTTGTTCCAACGGCTTCCTGACCTTGGGGCAGGATGAGGCTGACGCTCTGCCATGGGAGGGTGGGCTCGCCAACGGTGCCATAGGGTAAGCAGCCTTGGAAGCCAATCTGCTGGTAACCATCGCGTTCGCTGATGGTGGGCTGACTGAAATGATAGGTTTGTTCAATAGTTTGGGCCTGTGCAAAAATACTGAAGGCCAATAAGATAAGTGCGGATAGTGCTTTTTTCATTTTTGATGAAGAAATTTGGGCGCAAAGTTAATATAAAAATTCATATTTTTGCATTTTAATAACAATTCTATGAAGAAGATCAAAGCCGCCGTAGTTGGATACGGCAATGTGGGTCGCTTCGCGCTTGAAGCCCTTGAAGCTGCCCCCGATTTCGAAGTGGCTGGCATCGTCCGCCGCAATGCTAACAAAACTATTGAACTCTCTCCCTATCAAGTGGTAAAAGACATCAAGGAGCTGAAGGACGTGGACGTGGCCATCTTGGCATGCCCCACACGTAGCTGTCCCGACTATGCCAAGCAGATTCTGCCGCTCGGCATCAACACTGTGGACTCTTTCGACATCCACACGTCCATCATGGACTACCGCCGCGAGTTGATGCCTATCAACAAGGAGACAAAGACCGTCAGTGTCATTGCTGCTGGCTGGGACCCAGGCTCGGACTCCATCGTCCGCACCCTGATGCAGAGCCTCGCTCCTAAGGGCTTGTCTTACACTAACTTCGGCCCCGGCATGTCGATGGGCCATAGCGTCTGCGTGCGCTCCAAGAAAGGCGTGAAGAATGCCCTCTCGGTGACCATCCCGCTGGGTGAAGGCATCCACCGCCGCATGGTGTATGTGGAGCTCGAAGATGGCGCCACCCTCGAACAAGTGACCAAGGACATCAAGGCTGACCCATATTTCGCCAGCGACGAGACCCATGTGTTTGCCGTCGACAGCGTTGATGCCGTCCGCGACATGGGCCATGGCGTCAACCTGGTGCGCAAGGGCGTGTCGGGCAAGACCCAAAACCAACGCATGGAGTTCAACATGAGCATCAACAACCCCGCCTTGACGGGACAGGTGCTCGTCAACGTGGCCCGTGCCACGATGCGTCTGCAGCCCGGATGCTACACGATGGTGGAGATTCCCGTCATCGACATGCTGCCTGGCGAACGCGAGGATTGGATTGGATGTCTGGTGTAATCCCCGTAGAGACGCGATTATCGCGTCTCTACAGGCAAATACGATGAATAAGGTTTATTCTATATTACTGGTTCTGACCATTTTGTTTTGTTCTTGTTCCAAGAATCAAGACCCCGTTGAGTCGTTGCTCTCCCGAATGACCCTAGAGGAGAAATGCGGTCAACTGACCTGTCCCATAGGCTTCGGCTTCTATGGCAAGGACGGCGACTCGCTCTGGCTCTCTGACGATTTCCTCGGCAGGATGGACACCATGCCGCTCGGTTCCTGTTGGGCAGTGCTACGTGCTGATCCATGGTCGAAGAAGACGGTGGAGACGGGCTTGCATCCCCGTGAGTCGGCGAGGCTACTGAACAAAATGCAACGCCACGCCATTGAAAACAGCCGCCTTGGTATCCCCATGCTTTTCTGTGAGGAGACGCCGCATGGCCACATGGCAGTGGGGACGACGGTCTTCCCGACGGGCATCGGACAAGCCAGCACTTGGGACCCTGAATTGCTTGAGCAGATGGGCGAGGTGATGGGCCGTGAGGTGCGCTTGCAAGGGGCTCATATCGGCTATGGCCCCGTCCTCGACATCGCCCGCGACCCACGCTGGTCGAGGGTGGAGGAGACCTTTGGTGAAGACCCGTATCTCTCCGGGACACTGGGTGCTTCCGTCGTGAAGGGGATGCAAAAGCATGTCTGCGCCACATTGAAACATCTCGCTGCCTACGGCATCCCGCAAGGCGGACACAATGCCGCCACGGCAGAGGTGGGCCAAAATCGTTTGATGAGCGACTACTTGCCATCATTTGAAAAGGCCATCTGCGAGGGTGGTGCCAATAGCGTAATGACTTCCTACAACACCATCGACGGCGTTCCTTGTTCTGCCAATGACTGGCTGCTGCAAGAAATCCTGCGCCAAACGTGGGATTTCAAGGGTGTGGTCTTCTCCGACCTCAACGCCGTCAATGCCATCTATGCCACGCAGCATGTCGCCGCCGACCCTGCCGAAGCCGCTGCCTTGGCCCTAAAGGCAGGCGTTGACATCGACTTGGGCGGCTTCAATTATGGCGGTTATCTGAAGCAGGCCTTGCAACGAGGGCTCGTTACCGAAGCCGACATCGACCGTGCTGTGCGTCATGTATTGCAGCTGAAAAACGACCTTGGGCTATTCGACAATCCCTTTGTCGACGAGGCATTGGCTGAGGCGGAAGTGGGCACGGAAGAGAGCGCACAACTGGCCAAACAGGTGGTGCTTGAATCTGCCGTTTTGTTGAAAAACGACGGCATCCTGCCTTTTGGAGCATTTATAAATAAGGTGGCCGTCATTGGGCCGAATGCCGACAACATGTACAACCAGTTGGGCGATTACACTGCACCGCAAGAACCCGACCGCATCGTGACGATGCTGGAAGGCATCCAAGTGAAGGGCAGGGCAGAGGTGACTTATGCCAAAGGTTGTGCCGTGCGTGACGAGAACGACGCCGACATCGACGAAGCCGTGCGCATCGCCAAGGCAGCCGACGTCGTTGTGTTGGTGGTAGGTGGTTCTTCCGCCCGCGACTTCAAGACGAGTTATGAGGAAACAGGTGCCGCTGTCGTAAATGAATCCATCTCCGACATGGACTGCGGCGAGGGCTACGACCGATCCTCTTTGAAATTGTTAGGCAAACAAGAGGAGTTGATGCAACGCATCTATGCCACAGGCAAGCCCGTCGTGACAGTTTATATCCAAGGCCGTCCTATGGACATGAACCTTGCCCTTGAACAAAGCAACGCCTTGCTGACGCTGTGGTACCCTGGCATGGAAGGCGGCTCCGCCTTGGCCGACATCCTTTGGGGCGACTATAACCCCGCTGGCCGTCTGCCCATTTCCGTGCCACGCTCTGTGGGACAGATCCCTGTCTATTATTCCCAGCCTACCACCAGCGATTATGTGGAGGAATCGGCCCAGCCCTTGTTCCCCTTCGGTTACGGCCTGAGTTACACCCAATTCGAATACAGCGACCTCCTTGTAGAGACGCCGTCGGCCATGTCATCCCTGCAAGGGGATGCGAGGGGGATGGGATCTATGGCCGACACTATTTGTAAAGTTACCTGTACCGTCACAAACATCGGTCCCTGTGATGGCAGCGAGGTCGTCCAACTATACGTCCGCGATGAGGTAGCTTCCATTGCTCCTGCCTCAAAGTTGCTGAAAGGCTTCCGACGCATCCATATTAATAAAGGTGAAAGCCAACAGGTGAATTTCTACCTCACGTGTCGTGATTTGGCGGTGTATGACACGCAACAGGGATGGCATGTCGAAGGTGGCACGTTTCTTGTCATGGTGGGTAATAATTCGGGAAATATTCAGTTAAGTAGTAAGATAACGATAGAATGATATGAAGAAATCCATCTTTTTTGCGGCCTTGGCGACGCTGCTGTTGCTGGCCGTTAACGCCAAGGCGCAGCTGGGCTTCCATGCTGGCTATGCCCCACAAACCTTGGCCGTCACCCTTGACAACAACACCGCGACTCCCCGAGTCCCTATGCATGGCTTTTTCGGCGGCGTGCATTACAACCGTGCCATCTTCGGTGGCATGGGTTTCACCGCTGCCTTCCAAATCCGCATGAACTCCGCTACCGTCGACGCGGAAGACTACACCACACAGGACTGGCAGTTCCTCGCCGACCTGCCCTTGCTGTTGAACTACGGCATCGCGGTGGCTGACAGACTTACCCTTGGAGCTTTCGCCGGTCCTATACTGTCGTATGGCATCAGCTACACACAGAAGACCACCGACGCCGAGACTTATGAGGTCATCACCTCCACTGACCGTTATGGCACCTCGGTGCCGGCCTATGCCCTCAAGCGCTTCGAGCTGGCTGCCGCCGGTGGCATGTTCCTCAAATTCAGGGGCTTCGTGTTGTTTGGTGGCTACCGTCTCGGCCTCAACGACCTCGACGGCATGAATGGCTGCACCACTAAGCCTAGGGGCTTCTTCGTCGGCATCGGCGTCGATTGACCCGCCTTTTTGCCGAAAAAATGATGCTTTTTCAAAGATTTTACATTATCTTTGCCACGCAATAACACTATCGAAAGATGAAAAAGATTGTTCGAACCGTTTGGATTGGCGCCCTGTCGGGGCTGGCATTCCTTGCCGCCTGCTGCTCCACCAATGGCCTCACCAGGGCCGAACGGCGGCAGCTGATCCGCGAGCGTGACTCCATCCAAGAGATGCTGAGCTACCGCGAAGGTGCCTGCGTCTACGGCACGCCTGAGGTCATGCAACGCTACAGCCTCGAGACCCTGCGCCTCCGCAACCAGCTCGACTCCATCAACTACCGCCTTGGCGAGGATGTCGACCTGGAAGCCAGCGCACAACGCCTGAAAGCCAAAGAGCAACAAATCGAGAAAATGAATAAAATCAACGCATTGAGGGAACGCCTCGACATCCTTCGCAACACCATCATGGAGCGCGAAAGCTCCTGCGTCTACGGCTCGCCCGAGATCATACAAGAGTACGGACAAGAGACGATGCGCTTGAAGGAAGAGGCAGGCCTGCTTGAAATGGAACTGAAGGAGCTCGAAAACCAGTGACTTCCATGAAGGAGCGTTTCGGCTTTTACAAGAGGGTGATGCTCGAACTCAACCGTGCCGTGCTGCAAAAGCGCACCGACGAGCACGAGCTGCACCAGCTGTTTTGGGAGTGCACGCTGCGGTGCAACCTCAACTGCCGCCATTGTGGCTCCGACTGCCGTATGCTCTCCGAGAAAGACGACATGCCGCTTGAGGACTTCCTCAAGGTGCTCGACGACGTCCGCGCCCACCAGGACTCGTCGAAGGTGACGGTCATCACCACGGGTGGCGAGCCCACCATGCGCAACGACTTGGCGCATTGTGGGGAAGAGATCACCAAGCGTGGCTTTGTGTGGGGCATGGTGTGTAACGGCATGCTGCTGTCACCAGAGAAACTGGACGAATTCGTCGCGGCAGGGTTGAAGACCATCGCCGTGAGTTTCGATGGCTTCGAGGAAGACCACAACTGGATGCGCGGCAATCCACATAGCTACAAGAACGTGCTGCGTGCCGTGGAAGGCCTGAAACAGCATCCCAGTCTCACCTGGGATGTCATCACCTGCGTCAACCAGCGCACCATCAAATACTTACCTGAGTTTCGCGACTTCCTGATTTCGTTGGGCATACGCCGTTGGAGGCTCTTCACCGTGTTCCCTTCGGGGCGTGCCGCCAACGACCCTGAGTTAAGGCTCTCCAACGAGCAGTTCGTCGAGATGATGGAGTTCATCAAGCGGACGCGGCAGGAGGGGAGGATACGCGCCGACTACGGCTGCGACGGTTTCCTCGGACATTACGAAGGCGAGGTGCGCAACCATTACTACTCGTGCAGCGCTGGCATCAACGTGGCGTCTGTCCTCGCCGATGGCTCCATCTCGGGCTGCCTCAGCATCCGTGCCGACTACCATCAGGGCAACATCTACAAGGACAGCTTTTGGGACGTTTGGCAGAACAAGTTCCAGGTCTATCGCGACAGGAAGTGGATGAAGACCGGGCAGTGTGCCGACTGCAAGATGTGGCGCTATTGCCTCGGCAACGGCTTCCACCTCCGCGACGGCGACGGAAAACTACAGATTTGCCAATATAATATGATTGCTAATGGATGAACTATGGCTAATAGCCTATGGCCGATGGCCCGCTTCGTTCAAAGGCACGAAGTCCTACGCTTTGGGAGAAGCAAGGCTATAGGCCACGAGCCATAGGTATAGTTCAAAACAGAGAAACCATGAATAGGATCTACCTCGTCGGTTATATGGGTGCGGGAAAGACCACCACAGCAAAGCGTCTCGCTGGGCGTCTCGGATGGCAGGTGGTCGACACCGATGCGTTGTTTGAGGAGAAATACAAGATTTCCGTTTGTGATTTCTTCAACAAATACGACGAGCCACTCTACCGAAAGTTGGAGTCGGAGGTGCTGAAAAGCACGGAGAGTATGGAGAATACGGTGATTTCCACGGGTGGTGGCACGGCATGTTATTTCGACAACATGGAATGGATGAACCATCATGGCTTGACCGTGTTTCTGAAAATCAGCGAGAAGGCGGTGACTGACAGGCTGTTGCATGCCAAGAGGAAGCGTCCATTGGCGGAGGGCAAGAGCGAGGCCGAACTGACCGAGTTCGTCCAACAGCACTACACTTCACGTCTGCCTTTTTACGAGCGGGCACAAATCACCGTGAAGGCCGAGGATCTGGATATAGATTCATTATTGGAGCGCATCAAGGAGTGCTAAGATTATCGAAGTTCCAGCAGACATACATTCTCCACATGCTGTGTGTGCGGGAACATGTCGACGGGCTGCACTGCCATGACCTTATATGCTGTATCAAGCAGTTGTAGGTCGCGCGCTTGCGTGGCAGGGTTGCAGCTGACGTAAACGATTTTTTTCGCTCTTATCTTCAGCAACTGCTCAACCACTTTTTCGGCCATACCCGCACGCGGCGGGTCGGTGACGATGAGGTCGGGACGGCCGTTGGTTTCAATGAAGTCGTCAGTGAACACCTTTGCCATGTCGCCAGCGTAGAAGGTGCAGTTGGTGATGCCGTTGATCTCAGCATTGACTTTGGCATCCTCGATGGCGGCCTCCACATATTCGATGCCGACAACCTTTTTCACAAAGCGTGAGAAATACTGGGCAATGGTGCCTGTGCCCGTGTAAAGGTCGTACATCAGTTCGTCGCCCTGCACCTCGGCGAGGTCGAAGGCGGTCTTGTAGAGCCTTTCGGCCTGGAAGACATTGGTCTGGAAGAATGAAACCGGCCCAATGCGGAATTTTAGGTCGTCGTGGCCTGCACGCGGCGAGGCCATGGTCTCGATGAGATAAGGCTCGCCCTTGAGGCACTCAAACGGCAAGTCATTGATGATGTCGTTGAGCTTCGGGTTGATGACGAGCAGCAACGAGACAATCTGAGGGAAGGCCATCTCCAAGGCAGGTATCAGCTCGTGGCGCACCACCTCGTTTTCCTCACCGATGACGAGGATGACCATAAACTCACCCTTCGAGTTGCAGCGGATGACAAGGTTACGAAGCAGACCCTCATGGCCGCGGAAGTTATAGTAAGGGAGATGACGCTCCATCGTGAAACGCCTGACAAAGAGGCGGATGGCGTTGGAAGGGTCAGCCTGCAGGTGGCATTGCTCAATGTCGACGACGCGGTCGAAGAGCTGGGGCAGGTGGAAGCCGAGGCCCTTGCAGGCCTCTTCGTCGTGGGTGCCGGTGGGGGCGCCGTCGGTGAGCCACTTGCGGTTCGAGAAGGTGTATTCCAGCTTGTTACGGTAATAAAACTGTCTCTCGCAGCCCAGAATCGGACGAATTTCGGGGTATTCAATCTTGCCGATGCGGTCGAAGTTGTCCTTCACCTGCTTCTGCTTGTAATAGGTCTGCCATTGGTAGTCCATATGCTGCCACTTGCAGCCTCCACACAGTCCGAAGTGTTGGCATACAGGTTCCACGCGCTTTTCGGATTTCTTCTTGAAGTTCATGATCTTGCCTTCGAAGAAGTTCTTCTTACGCTTGTAGACCTCGATGTCGACCACGTCGCCAGGCACGCCAAAGGGGATGAAGACCACGCGCCCTTCGGGCTTGGCGACGGACATGCCTTCGGAGCCGGCATCGATGATTTCGACGTCTTCCAAGTATTCCGGTTCTCGTTTTACTTTATTTCTTGCCATGTTTTTCTTCTTTTGAACTATGGCTTATGGCCTATGACTATGGCTTGCTCACACATGAAAGCAAGCCATCGGCCATAGTCATCGGCCATAGTCGCCATTAAATATCTCCCATGTCATTTTAGCTTGTTCCTCAAACATCTGCATGCCGTTAAACACCTTCGCGCCCCAGCTTTTGCCCAGCTCCATGAATGCTGTCTCCTTCGGGTTGTAGATCAAGTCGATAAGGACATGTTTGTTGCTTAGCGCTTGGTAGTGGATGTCGGGGAAGTTGTCGGTTTGCGGGGCCATGCCCAGCGGAGTGGTATTGATGATGAGGTGGTTTTGCTTTAGGATGTCGTCGCTCAGGGTTTCGTAGGTGAGGTCGCCTTTTTCGGCGCTGCGGCTAACGGTGGAATAGGGGATGCCTTTCTGTTTCAGTACGTACTGCACGGCTTTGGAGGCGCCACCTGTGCCCAATACCAAGGCATGGGCTATGGCCTTGCCGTTGATGGCGCGGTTGAGCAACTGTTCGAAGCCATAGACGTCGGTGTTGTAGCCTTTCAGCTTGCCGTCCTTGAGGGTCACCACATTCACCGCGCCGATTTCCTTGGCCACGGTGTCGATGTCGTCGAGCAACGAGATGATGGCTTCCTTGTATGGTATCGTCACGTTGAAGCCACAAAGGTCGGGATAGCGCTCCATCACCTCGTGGATTTCTTCCACGTTCTTCAGGTCGAAGTTCTGGTAGCGGCAGTCCAACCCCTCGTAAGCGAATTTCGCCTCAAAAAGAGCCTTCGACTGCGAATGCTTCAACGGGTGTCCGATCAATCCGTAACGTTTCATTATCTTTTTGTTTGACTCGGGACGCGGGACTGCGAGACGCGAGACAAACTAAAGTCTCGCGTCTCGTGTCTCGAAGTCTCGTGTCCAATGCAATAGTTCATTAATTCGTCTTATTGAATCCCAAATATCGCCCCAAATCCCAAGGTGCATAACACCCCGACAATCACGCTGGCGAGGATGACGCCTCCCACGACGGCCAACACGCTTTTCTTGAAGTCCATGTCGAGGAAGCTGGCGGCAAGTGTGCCCGTCCAGGCGCCTGTGCCAGGCAGCGGTATGCCGACGAAGAGCAGCAGTGCCCAGTAAAGGCCGCGTCCCGCCTTGGCTTGCAGCTTCTCGCCACCTTTCTCGCCTTTTTCGAGGCACCAGTTGCAGAATCTGCTGAAGAAACGCACCTTTCCGTTTTTCCCCCATTCCAGCACCTTGCGGGCGAAGAAGAAGATGAAAGGCACGGGCAGCATGTTGCCGATGGCGATGATAATGTAACTCCACAGCAAACTAAAGTCGGGATTGGCGGTGTGGATTCCGTAGGCCACAGGAAGTGCGCCGCGCAGCTCGATGAGGGGTATCATCGCGATGAGGAAGATATAGATATAGTTCTTCATTCGATTTTGGTGTTTGGGGCTTGGTTTTTCTTATGCTGTTCGATGAGTTCGAGGATGTCGTTGTCGTTGGCCAACAGCTCTTTGTCATATTCCAAAAAGTCGGGCCAAAGCTCAAAATCGGCTTCCAAGGCTTGCTCCAAGGCTTCGAGCCCTTCTTGCCGGCTGCCTTTGACGAAGTAGGCGTAGGCCAACAGGTAAAGCAGCGAGCTGTCATTGTCGGTTTGCAGCAGCCCGAATTTGATGGTGTTGATGGCTTCGTCGATCTTGTCCTGTTGTCCGTAGAGGTCGGCGATATAGTAATATGCGTCGGCGTCGTTGGGTGTCTGTTCCTGAATCTTGCGCAGGCAGTCCATCGCCGTGTCGTATTCCTTGAGTTTCATGTAGTCGGTGGCCATGGAGTAGAGGTGATCGGTCTCCCAAGGCTCCAGCTCCAAGGCTTTCTCGAAATATTTGATGGCCTTTCTGCTGTTGCCTCTGTCACTGAACACATAGCCTAGGCCGGCATAGCCAGAGCCTATCATCGGGTTGATCTCCAAGGCTTTGCTGAAATGCTCCTCGGCGGTCTGAAGGTCGTTGAGGCGGTAGTAGCAGTCGCCCAGGGTGGTATGTATCATCGAAGTCTCCACGCCGTTGCGCAGGGCTTCTTCAAGGGTGTCGATGGCTTCCTTGTAGCGGCCTAGGTCGTAGTAGATGTCGGCCAGGTGCATGTTGGTCCAGAGGTCTTCCGGGTCTATGCTGAGGGCGTATTCATACGGGTCGATGCTCTCTTCGTATTGGCCCATCATGCGGTACACGTCGCCTATGTTGGTCCAGGCCTTGCTGTTGTAAGGGTCTTTGTCAACCAGCTGTTGGAAGTAAGCGATGGCATCTTCCTTACGGCCGGCACTGAGGTAACAACAGCGGATCTCGTGATAGATGGTGTCCTTGTCGTCGGCGAGTTGTATGGCTTTGTCGTAGAACTCAAGGGCTAGGTCGTACTTCTGCATGTGCTGGTATTCGTAGGCGATGGCGTTGTAAAGCTCGAACTTCTCGTCTTCATCGAAGTAGGGCAGGGCACTGAAGTAGTTCTCCAGAGCCTCTTCCGACTTGCCAAGTACTGCTAAACAAGAACCTAAGGTGAGGAAATAGTCGGGGTCCTCGTCATCGTCGACACGTTCCACATGTTGCATGATGTCGAAGGCACGTTGGGCGTCGTTCTCAAGAAGGTATTGCCGTGCCAGCTTGATTTTCAGCATATTGCTTTCGGGATGCTGGGACATGGCCATCTCCACGGCCTGACGCGAGCGCTTCAGCTGGTTGTGCTGCGTGTAGTGGTCGATGATGTATTCAAACTCCTCGCTGTCGAAATATGCCGAATCGTGCGTCTTAAGCATTGACTCGTACTTTTCGATGGCTTTTTCCATCTCCTCTTCTCGCTCAAAAAACTCTTCTTCGTCCTCAAACATGTTCTTGCTGAAATTTTGTGCAAAAATAATAAAAAGTGCGGAATATGTGCTTCTTTTGTATCTTTGTGCTTTCAAAACGACGACATATGAGGAAATACTGCTTGATTTTGATGATAATGTTCTTGAGTGTCATGATGATGGCACAAAAGGTATGGACAGTACAGACCGTGCCCAATACACGCTTGGAAAGCAACGACATCCACGTCAGCGACCCCGACGGCTACCTCTCCGACAGTATTGAGACTACCATCAACACGACCTTGTGTTCTATCCGTGATAAAGCCGATGTCTTCGTGGTGACTTTGACCAGCATTGGCGATGCCGACCCGAAGCACTTTGCCACGACACTGTTCAACTACTGGGGCATTGGCGACGCTGAGACTAACAATGGTGTGTTGCTGCTTTTTGTCGAAGACCAGCATGCCTTGGAGATGGAGACGGGCTACGGCGCAGAGGAAACGCTGACGGATGCCAAGTGCGAGCGCATCTTCACCAACAGCATGATGCCTTATTTTCGTGCCGGCGACTATGAAGGCGGCCTTTGTAATGGCGTGGCCGAAATCGTCACCGTCTATGGCGGCGATGTGCCGATGGCGCTGAAGACAACATTACCTTCCGTCGGTGACTATGAGGATGAAGACAGCGGGTTGGAAGACGTAAGTGTCATCTTCATATTGTTCGCTTTTTTGATGGCTCTGCTGCCGTTTTTCGGCCTCATTTTTTGGGCGGTCAAGCATAAATCGAAAGCTGCGACGTCAGATAGCTACAGTGCCAAGGAGGAAGACGGCTCCACCTATGTCGAGGGCTTCAAGACCTCGTGGTCGGGTTCGCCTTGGGACGGCAAAGGCTGTCTCGGCGGCATGACGATAGGCCTCTCGGTCTTTGTGGTTCTTTTTGTCGTCATCTTCTTTATGGTCGTCTTTTATCCCGACCTTGAAGAGAAGCGGATGTTCGATTGGGCTGCCGTTGGCACCTTGGTGTTGTATCTTTCCTGGGTGTGCTTCCGCCATAATCAGCGTGTCCTGAAGACCGCCAACATGCTGGCCTTGAGTTCCGTCAATCCGAAGTCGGTCTATGAGGCGGCGCAAAACCACGAGGCCAACAAAGTGGCGATGTGGATGGCACCTTGGCTGGGTTGGGTGTATTACCTTATATTGAAGAAAAAAGTCAATGCCCACGACGAATGCCAATGCCCTAAGTGTGGAGGAATACTGCACAAGGACAATCTGTTTGGATTGCCTGAAAGCCATTTGGTCGAAGAGAGGGTAGGGGCCTATACGTTCACGCCATACTACTGCACCAACGGCCATAGGATTGTGGTAAAGGAAAAGGGGAGCCAGTTCTCGAAGTTCATTACCTGTGAAAAATGCGGTGCCTACACTATGAAGCTCGTCGATACAAAGATCGTAAAGCAAGCCACATATTCAAGCAGTGGCGAGAAGGAAGAGACCTATGCTTGCCAGTATTGCGGCGAGACTTTTACCAAGACGGCCGTCATCCCCATGCTGGTGCGCTACACCGGCGGCTCTTCCTCCGGTTCCTCCAGTGGCAGAAGCCATTCCAGCCACAGCTACCATTCCAGCTCCCACGGCTCCTTCGGAGGCGGTCGCAGCGGTGGCGGCGGACATTCGGGGAGGTGGTAAATTTTTGTTTTTTTCGTGAAACATGTACTTCTTTTTGTAACTTTGCAAGCATAAAACAAAAAACTCATTTTGATTGAAACTCAACAAAGACGAATTCCAAATAGGATGACCGTGCCCTCGCCGCCACTGAACAAGTAATGAAAAGCGAAAGGGAGAGAGTTTATTTATAATCAATACAATATAATGACACATTGCTGTCCACTAAAAAATCGATATCGTTCTTTGAATTTGTTCTACGTGCAGCGGGGCGACGAAGACGAAATCGAGAGCGCGCTCCACACGCCTTGCTGGTATCCCATTTTATATAGCCGCCTCACCAACGCCAACACCCATCTCTACCGTTGTAAAGACTACGACGACGCGGTGAACAAGATTGTAGATTGGGAGGGGAAACTATAAACTTATTTGTCGTCATAGTGCCCATATGCCGAGAGCACGAGAACCACGACCTCGTTGTCGTGAATCTCGTAAATCAGGCGGTGCTTCTTTGAGATACGGCGACTCCATTGACCAGCGCGGTCGCCGGAAAGAGGTTCGGGATGGCCAGTGCCCGTGCGGGGATGCTCCTTCAGCTCAGGCTCAAACTTCAAAAGCTTCATAAAGGCTTTGGGTTCCTCGGCTTGGAGATTCTTGGCATCTTCGATGGCTTGTTTTTGGTATTTGAGGGTGTATGCCATTATCCTACGCGCTTGATGAGGTCTTCGATGGTTTCTCCTTCTTTCAGCTCGTATGAAGGCCCTTTTTTGGCCTCGTCGATACGAGCGAAAAACTCTTCTTTGGTGAAAAGAGTGGGGTCGTTTTCCTTTTCTTTTGCCAGTTTCTTGGCATACCGGGTCAAACGTCTCATCAGAGGCTCGCAGTCGGCAATGGCTCCAATGCTTTGCCACAGTTCCGTGTTCATGGTGTTAAGTTGTACGGCTGTCATAACTGCTTGTGTTTTATTGTTATCTGTTGCAAAGATAGACAATATTTCTGAAACGATGTTTGTTTTCAAAGAAAAACCGTGTCGAGGGCGAGTGTATTTGTTTTTTTTCTAAATTTGCCCCATCGAAAATTAAAACACATTCACTATGACTATCAACGAATTAGAAAGAATCGCCTCACAGGTGCGCCGCGACATTATCCGTATGGTGCATGGCTGCCAGTCGGGTCACCCGGGCGGTTCACTGGGCGCGACAGACATTGTTACCGCCCTTTATTTCGACCAGATGGAAATCGACCCCGCCAACTTCAAGATGGATGGCGTGGGCGAGGACCTGTTTTTCCTTTCTAACGGCCACATCAGCCCGATGCTGTATAGCATCCTGGCACGTCGTGGCTATTTCCCCATCAGCGAGCTGGCTACCTTCCGCCGCCTTGGCACACGTCTGCAAGGCCATCCCACGCCCATGGAAGGTCTGCCGGGCATTCGCATGGCCTCTGGCTCCTTGGGACAGGGACTGTCCGTTGCCGTTGGTGCGGCACAAGCCAAACGACTCAACGGCGACAAGCACCTCGTCTTCGTCCTTATGGGTGACGGCGAGCAGGAAGAGGGCCAGATTTGGGAAGCCGCCATGTATGCCCCCGCCAAAGGCGTCGACAACCTCGTCGCCATCATCGACTACAACAAGAAGCAAATCGACGGCTCTACCGACGACGTGCTGAATCTTGGTGATCTGCGCGCCAAATACGAGGCTTTTGGATGGGAGGTCATCGAAGTCAGCGGCAACAACATGCAGGCTGTCGTCAACACGCTCAAGTTCGTCCGCGAGAACGCCTTCCAAGGCAAGCCGCAGCTCATCCTCGCCCACACGGTGATGGGCAAGGGCGTCGACTTCATGGAGAACAACCACAAATGGCACGGCACGCCGCCTAACGACGAGCAAGCCGCCAACGCACTTTCACAATTGGAAGAGACTCTAGGGGATTATTAGTTGGCTTCTGGCAGTCTCACGAGGATGTAGGGCTTTTACCCTCGGTTAAAGCTGCCAAAAGCCAGTAGCCAAGAGCCAACAGCAATTCAACAGTTAAACAATCAACGATTCAACGTACACAATATGGATTTCACAGTACAAAACCAAAAAGATACAAGATCGGGATTCGGTGAAGGCTTGCTCGAGGCGGGCCGCCGCAACCCCAAGGTGGTGGCATTTTGTGCCGACCTCACGCCCTCGCTGAAGATGGGTGACTTCGCTAAGGAGTTCCCCGAGCGTTTCTTCCAGACGGGCATCGCCGAAGCCAACATGATCGACATGGCGGCGGGTATGGCCATGAGCGGATTCGTGCCGTTCACGGGCACCTTCGCAGCCTTCTCGACGGGACGTGTCTACGACCAAATCCGCCAGTGTGTGGCCTATTCCAACAAGAACGTGAAGATTGGCGCTTCCCATGCTGGCGTCACCCTCGGTGAAGACGGTGCCACGCACCAGATCCTCGAAGACATCGCCTTGATGAAGGTGTTGCCCAACATGACCGTCATCGTGCCTTGCGATTTCAACCAGACCAAAAATGCCACCATCGCCGCCGCCGAGTACGAAGGCCCAGTGTACCTGCGTTTTGGCCGCCCGAAAGTGCCGAACTTCACTCCCGTGGACGAGAAGTTCGTCATCGGCAAGGCCCAGATGCTGCAAGAAGGCACGGATGTGACCATCTTTGCCTGTGGCCACCTCGTATGGAAGGCCGTTGAAGCCCTGCCGATACTGAAGGGGATGGGCATCAACGCGGAACTGATCAATATCCACACCATCAAACCTTTGGATGTGGAGGCCGTGCTGAAGTCGGTGAAGAAGACCCGTTGTGTGGTCACCGCCGAAGAGCATCAGCGCAATGGCGGTCTGGGCGACAGCATCGCGCAGGTCTTGGCCTTGAACATGCCTTGCCCGATGGAAATGGTGGCCGTCAACGACGTGTTCGGTCAGAGTGGAACGCCCGAAGAACTGCTGAAGTTCTTCCACCTCGACACACCCGACATCGTTGAGGCTGTGAAAAAAGTAATGGCTAGAAAGCAATAAAGGCCAAATTATTAAGTTGTCTTGTTGTCGCTTCGCGTCATTGTAAGGAGAAACGACGAAGCAATCCAGGGGGAAAACTTGTTTTCTGGACTGCTTCGTTCCTCGCAGTGACGCAAAGCGGGAGTCAGACGAAAAGTTAATAGAAACCCAATGAAAAAAACATTTGCATTATCCCTAATAGCCCTCGCGATGATGGGCATATTGTCTGCTTGTTGCGACAAAAAAGAAGATGCTCCCGAGCCTCCCAAGGCCATGAATGTCATCTATTTGATTGGCGACGGTATGGCATTGCCGCAAGTCTATGCTGCCATGTTGACGTCGCACGAGAAGATGACTTTCTCCCAATTCCCCTACATTGGTGTGGTGGATACGCACTCTGCCAGCAACGACATCACTGATTCGGCTGCGGGTGGCACGGCTCTCGCCAGCGACCATAAGACCAAGAACGGCATGGTGGGCATGAACCCCGACACCATCCCGATGAAGACCGTCCTTGAAGCCCTCGCCGAACAAGGCAAGGAGACAGGCGTCGTCGTGACGAGTTATGTCACTCACGCCACACCTGCAACTTTCTATGCAAAGGTGCCGAAGCGTAGCATGTACGAGGACATCGCTGTGCAGATGGCGGAGAATCCTTATCTCAACCTCATCATCGGCGGTGGCATGAAGCACTTCAACCAGCGGGAGGACAGCCTCGACCTCGTGGCTCGTATGGAGAACGAGTTGGGCTGGAAGGTGTACGATACCCTCGCCGACATCGACGTCACCTGCAAGAAATACGCCGTGATGGCTGCCGAAGACCACATGCCGCATGCGGCAGAGCGTGGCGACTTTCTGCCTCGTGCCGTGAAGACGGCGTTAAAGACCCTTGACGGTGCAGAAAACGGCTTCTTCCTCATGGTGGAAGGCTCGCAGATCGACTTCGCCTGCCATGCCAACGACTCCACCTGGATGATGGATGAGATGCTGGATTTCGACTATGCCATCAAGGTGGCTCTCGACTATGCCAAGGAGAAAGGCAACACCCTCGTCGTCGTCACTGCCGATCACGAGACGGGCGGACTTTCACTGCCTGATCCGCAAGGCAAATACACCAATGTGGTCTTTGACTATTCCTCGCATAGCCACACCTGCCTGCCCGTGATGGTCTTTGCCTACGGCCCTGGCGCCGAGCAATTCACAGGCTGGATGCAAAACAGGGATTTGAAGGCCAAGATCATGAATGCATGTGGCTTCGAAAATATCGGCGACAGCCTCCCTGAATACAACGGTCCTCACATCAAGGCCGTCAAAGTCAACCACGATTCCTATTCTGGTCCGAAATGATTTGACGCATGAAGCTCTCTGTCGTCATCGTCAACTACAACGTCGAGTACTTCCTCGAGCAGTGCCTCTACTCGGTACGCCGTGCCATGCAAGGCATCGAGGGTGAGGTGTTTGTCGTCGACAACAACTCCGTTGATGGCTCGTTGAAGATGTTGGCGCAGAAGTTTCCCGAGGTGAAGGTCATTGCCAATAAGGACAATGTAGGTTTTGCCAAGGCGAACAACCAAGCGATCAGGATTTCGACAGGAGAATACGTGCTGCTCCTCAACCCCGACACGGTGGTGGAGGACGACACCTTCTCGAAGTGCATTGCCTTCATGGACAGCCACCCCGATGCAGGCGGCCTCGGCGTGAAGATGGTGGATGGCAAGGGACAGTTCCTGCCCGAGTCGAAGCGTGGCTTGCCTACGGCAAGGACGGCATTCTACAAGATGTTCGGCCTAACCAAGCTCTTCCCGCACAGCAAGCGCTTTGCGAGGTATTACATGGGTCATCTCTCCAACGACGAGACCAACGAAGTTGAAATTTTGGCCGGTGCCTTCATGCTGATGCGTAAAGAGACCTTGGACAAGGTCGGCCTCCTCGATGAGACCTTCTTCATGTATGGCGAGGACATCGACTTGTCGTACCGTATCACGCAGGGCGGCTATAAGAATTATTATTTCCCCGAGACCCGTATCATCCACTATAAGGGCGAGAGCACCAAGAAGACCAGCGTCAACTATGTGTTTGTCTTCTATCGTGCCATGGAGATTTTCGCCAAGAAGCATTTCGGCAACACCTGGGCCAAGTCGTTCTCTTTCCTTATCAATATTGCCATATATATCAAGGCTTTCTTTGCCTTGGTGTCACAGTTCTTCCATAAGGCGGCGGTGCCTTTCTTGGATGCTGTGTTGGGCTATGGTGGCTTGGCAGCCATCAGTTATCTCTGGGGTAGAAGTGTCGTCTACGAAGGCGCTGGCAGCTATCCCGCCGTGCTCTTCGCCGTAGTGTTGCCGGCCTATATCTTGATATGGCTGCTCTCTACTTATTTCTCTGGAGGCTATGACAAGCCTTACAATATCGGGAAAGCCATCCTCGGCGTTGCCTTTGGCAGCGCCATCATCTTGGTGTTGTATGCCTTGCTGCCCGAGAGTCTGCGTTTCTCGCGTGCCTTGATCCTTTTCGGCATGGTCTGGCTGGCCTTGGAGATGAGCCTTACGCGCTTTGTGGGGATTATGCTGGGCAATGAGAACTTCCAGTCGAAGAAGACGGAGAAGAAGCGTTTCCTCGTCATCGGCAGCCCAGAGGAGACGCAACGCGTCAACGCCATCTTGGAGAGCACTTCCATCAAGCCCGATTTCATTGGTTTGGTGAGCTCGGAGATGCATGGAGAGGTCCCCGAGGGTTTCATCGGCAACCTCTCTCAAGTTCCCGACATCATAGAGATTTACAACATTACTGAGGTCATCTTTTGTTCTAAGGACGTGCCACACCAGGTCATCATTGACAAGATGGTGGACTGGCATGCCACCAATGTGGACTATAAGATTGCTCCCGAGGATAGTCTCTCTATCATCGGCAGCAACAGCATCAACACGCGAGGAGACTTGTATACCATCGACATCAAGGCCATCGACACGGTGGCCAACCGTCGCAACAAACGTCTCTTCGACGTGATGATGAGTGTCTTTAGCCTGGTGTTCTGGCTGCCTTTGGCCTTGGTGGTGAAGAAACCCGTTCAATTCTTGAAGAACGCTTTTAGGGTGTTGTTTGGTCGTCGCACCTGGGTGGGCTACTGCTCGCCTGCCGACGAATCGCAGAAACTGCCTAAGATCCGTAAGGGTGTCTATAGCCCTGCATCGCCTTTGGAGAAGCCTGTTGACGACACCGATTTCGTCAATCAGCTGAACTTGCTTTACGCAAGAGACTACACGGTTTGGAAAGACGCCGAGATTTTCTTCAAGTCGGTGGTGACGAAATAAACAAAAAAGCCTTCGCGGTTGCGGAGGCTTTTTCGTTTTTAATGCTGAATGGTCATCAGCCGAATGTATTTCAGCAGTTTGTCGCTCCAGCTGGCGTCGCCCGGCAATTGGTAGCGGGCGTTGCCCTTGGGATCGGGAGTGAAGATGGTCTCACCCGTAGGCGTGAGCGTGATCCATCCGCGTTCCGAAATCTGGTAGATGGCATCGTCGCCTTCCACAGCGTTGATAACAGCCAACGGGTCCCACATCTTCTGGAACTTGTCCTCGACGAGGAACTCATAGATCCATTTGATGGGATGGCTGTTAGTCCAGCTGAGGTCTTCGATGATTTGTGCCGCTGAATAGTAGAGCGGGTCGCCCACTTCACCAGGGGAGAAGATGATGTCAATGTCCTTGGGCATGAGTTCAAAGAACTTGAGCGAGAAGTCGATGGCTGCAGTAAAGTTATAGTCGTGCTCGAACGAGTCGCCGAACACGCCGCCCATGGCATAGACGTCTTTCACCTTGCGCTGCACCAGCTCCACGCCGTTCAATGGCGAGAACTCGTCTGGGCCGGATTGCAGGAGTTCTGCCAAGCAAGTGACAAAGCCTACCGAGACGATGGTCACGGACTTGTCAGGTTGTTCAGCAAGCAGCTTGCGGTAAAGCTTGTAGCCGTCCATGTACTCGCCGTCGTCGCCAACGGTGCGCTTGAAGAGAGGACGGGCCTCGATGTCGCGGGCATACGCCATGTTGTGGTAGGGGATGAAGACGCGCGGAGCGGCAACGCCTGTACGCTCCAACCCGATGGGGATGTTGGGATAGCCGTAGTAGTTGTTCATCACGTCCACTGCGTCGGCATTAGCGCGGTTCATGCGGTCGACGATGACGCCGAGCAACGTACAGCGTTTCATGTCCATGTAACGGTAGAGCATCATCAGCGCAAACAGGTCGTCGGTAGAACTGCCCATGTCGCAGTCAAAGATGATGCGGAGGTCTTTTTGTTCGTAGTTGGACTTGACGTTGATGCCGAACTTGGTGGAGTAGACCGTATGCTGTCCGTTCTCGCGAGCAAAGGCGAGGGCGGCGGCAAGGTTATCTTCCGCGAAAGGCTTGTTGCTGTCGAAGTAGTAGTCGCCCTTGTCGGGATCGTACCAACCGCCAACGATGTTCTCGTGGGCATGGGCGTGCTTGAGGACTTTCTTGATGTCATTGATGCCGAAGCTGTTTTGTGTCTCCTTGTACGACACCATCAGTCCCTCGGTGGGCTGACGCATGGTGTTGAGGTCCAAAGTGAAGCCTTCGGGATACATCTGGCCCATGACGTAGACGACATTGGCCAAGTCCTTGTCGGAGAGGCGGTAGTCTTTGGCGTCTTTCTTCTGCGCGAAGCCCATCGGAATGGCTAGAGCGAAGGCCAGAAGAATGAGTATGTTGCGTTTCATAACACTCTAAATTTAATCTCTAAACTCTAAACTCTAAACTAATGTTGGATGGCCATAAGGCGGATGTACTTGAGCACCATGTCGCACCATACGGCATCGCCAGGATACTGGTAGCGGGCATTACCCTTCGGGTCGGCTTTGAAGATCGTCTCGCCATTCGGGGTGAGGGTGACCCAGCCGCGTTCGGAGAGCTTGTAGAAGCCGTCGCCTTCCACGGCATGGATGACCGCCTGCGGGTCCCACATCTTCTGGCCTGTGTCGCAGTTGAGGAACTGATAGATCCACTTGATGGGATGCGTGTCGGTCCAGTTCATGTCGGCGATGACGGTCTCGGGACGGTAGTCGAGAGGGTCGCCCACCTCACCGGGAGAGAAGACGATGTCGACTTCTTTGGGCAGCAGCTCGAAGAATTTCAGAGAAAAGTCGATGGCAGCCTTGAAGTTGTAGTCAGGCTCGACGGCTTCGCCGAACACGCCACCCATGGCATAGATGTCCTTGACTTTGGCTCTAACCAATTCCACACCATTGAGGGGCGAGAATTCGTCAGGTCCGGATTCCAGCAGGCGTGCCAGTGAGGTCACGAAGCCAATGGAGGCGATGGTGACGGAATGGTCGGGCTGCTCGCTGAGGAGCTTACGATAGAGTTTGTAGCCTTCCATATAGGTGCCGTTGTCGCCAACGCTGCGCTTGAACATCGGCTCGGCCTCGGTGGTGCGGGCATAGGGTGCGTTGTGGTAGGTGATAAACACATGCGGCGTTTCAACACCTTTCGTCTCCAAGCCAATGGGGATGTCGGGGTAGCCGTAGAAGTTGTTCATCATGTCCACCAAGTCGGCATTGGCTTTACCCATGCGGTCGACGACAACGCCAATCAGGTTGCAGCGTTTCATATCCATGTAACGGTAGAGCATCATCAAGGCAAACAGGTCGTCGGTGGAACTGCCCATGTCGCAGTCCAAGATGACGCGGATGTCCTTTTGCTCGTAGTTCGTCCAAATGTTGATGTCTTTAGAGGCCACATAGACGGTGTGCTGGTCGTTGTCGCGAGCGAATTGCACTGCGGCGGCGAGACTGTCCTCGGGAAAAGACCTGTTACTGTCAAAGTAATACTTGTCTTCTTCGGGATTGTACCAGCCACCCACGAGGTTGTTGTGGGCACGGGCGTGCTTGATAACAGCAGGGATACTCTTGCGGTCGAAACTGTTTTGCGTTGCCTTGTAGGAAACGATCAGGCCCTCTGTGGGTTGACGCATGGTGTTGAGGTCAAGGGTGAAGCCATCCGGATACATCTGTCCCATGGCATAGATGACGTTGACCAACTCATTGTCTGTCAGCTTCTCTTGGGAGAAGCAGAAAGGTGTCAAAAAGAAGAACAACAATAAGAGAATGTTTGTTTTTTTCATGATGATTAAGAATTTGATTGATTTAACATTTTATGCGTCATTCGGCGTGCTTATAGCCTTGCACCTTGTTCCAGTCACCGCGTGTGAAGTCGGGCATTTGGACAGGCATGCCGCCATTGGCGATGGAGGCAGCGGTCAGCTCGCCGAGGCAGGACCATTCTGCGGCGTCGTAGACGTCTTGGTCGAGCGGCAAACCGTGTTGCAGGCAATAGATGAGGCGGTAGTCCATGACGAAGTCCATGCCGCCGTGGCCGCCCACTTCCTTGGCTTTCTCTTCAATCTCTACGGCGATGGGGTGGAGGTAATCCTTCAGGATCTTGTCGCGCACCTCGGCAGGCACAAAGCCGTGGGGGTTAAGGTGTTGTCCCTCGGCAAGGAAACCGGCGGGCAGCTTGTCTTCCATCACCGTGAAGCCTTCGATGGGGTATTTGTTGGCGAAGCCTTCGGTGCCCGTGAGCTGATAGAGACGGTTGTAGGGTCGGGGTGTGTAGACGTCGTGCTCGATGAGCAGGGTCTTGCCCTTCTCGGTCTGGATCATCGTGGTGGTCATGTCGCCGTTGGCGAAGTCTTCGGTGCCCATCATCTCCTTGGCGATCTTCTTGCCGTTGTAGGAGGGCGTGCTCATGCACACCAGGGTCTTCATGCGGTCGCCGCGGTGGATGTTGAAGGCCTGGCAGAGGGGCCCGAGGCCGTGGGTGGGATAGACGTCACCGGCGTGGCTTTGGTTGAACTCAAGGCGCCAATTTTCATAGTATTCGTGCCAATAAGGTTCGAGGTTGTGGATGTAGGCACCTTCGCCATGGACGAGTTCGCCGAACATGCCTTGTTGGGCCATGTTGAGCGCCGTCAGCTCGAAGAAGTCGTAGCAGCAGTTCTCAAGCATCATGCAGTGGCGTTGCGTCTGTTCGGCCACGTCGACGAGCTTCCAGCAGTCTTCGATGGAGGTGGCAGCCGGCACTTCAATGGCCACGTGTTTGCCACATTGCATGGCATAGACCGCCATCGGGACGTGCGTCTGCCAGTTGGTGCAGATGTAGACGAGGTCGATGTCGTCGCGCTCGCAGAGCTCGCGCCAGGCTTCACGACCCGTGTAGGCAGCGGCACGAGGAAGGCCTCTGGCCTCCAGGATGTTGGTTTGTACGGCTTCGACGCGGTCGGGCTCGATGTCGCACAAGGCCACGACGGTCACACCGTCGATGTAGGTGATGCGGTCGACAGCGTCATAGCCGCGCATGCCAAGGCCGATGTATCCGATGCGGACGTTCTCGATGGGATCGACGGTGAATTGAAGGACACTCTTCTGTCCTTCGATGCGTTGCGGCTCGTCGAAGACGATGGCGTTGTCAACGATGCGGTAGTTGTCCTTGCGGACTTCAGTTTCCTGCTTCTCGCAGCAGCCCGTAAAGAAGGCCATCATAATCAGGCTGATGATGAGATGTAGAGCTTTGTTTTTCATATTGTGCTTTTTGTTTTGCGTCATTGCGAGGAGGAACGACGAAGCAAATCGAAGATTCAACGTAGTTAATCTAGGGATGAAGTTTTCTTATCTGGATTGCTTCGTTCCTCGCAATGACTAAATAATGGGCAAAAATATGAATTTGAACGATTAATTCAGTATCTTCGCAGAAATTTTAATTCCCATGAACGAACTTTTCAACATCGCGGGACATTTCATCGACCAGACAACCATAGAAAGCATCGAGCCTTTGGGCAATGGCCTCATCAACGACACTTATAAAATTATGGTAGAAGGCATGCCGCGATACGTCCTCCAACGCATCAACAACGCCGTGTTCACCGACGTGGACATGCTGCAAAACAACATCGAGGCGGTGACGGACCATATAAGGCAAAAATATGAACGTCAAGGTGTTACGGATATCCATCGCCGCGTGCTGCATTTCCTGAAGGCCGACACGGGCAAGACCTACGTCTTTGAGGACGGGAAATACTGGCGCGTGATGGACTTCATCGCCGACAGCTACACCTACGAGGCCGTCACTCCAGGGTATGCCTATTACGCAGGCCGTTCGTTCGGTGACTTCGAGTCGCTGCTGACGGACCTTGAGACGCCGATAGGGGAGATTATTCCTGATTTCCACAACATCGAGTTCCGCCTGAAGCAGTTGGATGACGCCGTTGCCAAGGACCCTGTCGGGATGATGCGTGAGGTGGAGGTGCAGAAGCTGGTGTACAGGATCCGGGCGGTGGCCGACGACATGTGTCTGGGCGAGCGACTCTATCGCGAGGGCAAGCTGCCGAAACGCATCTGCCACTGCGACACCAAGGTCAACAACATGCTCTTCGACAAGGACGGCAACGTCCTCTGCGTCATCGATTTGGATACCGTGATGCCGAGTTTCGTCTTTTCCGACTTCGGCGACTTCCTGCGTTCGGCGGCCAACACGGGCGCCGAGGACGATCCCAATTTGGACCGCATCCATTTCAACATGGAGGTCTTTGAGGCCTTCGCCAAGGGCTATCTGGAAGGCACGAAGTCCTTCCTGTTGCCGATAGAGAAGGAGCACCTGCCTTATGCTGCCACGCTGTTCCCCTATATGCAGGCGGTGCGTTTCCTGACGGACTATATCAACGGCAACACCTATTATAAAATAAAGTATCCCGTCCACAACCTGGTCCGCACGCGGGCACAATGGAAATTATATGAGGAGGCGGTGGCGAAAAAGGAGGAAATGAAACGGATATTGTCTTTGTAGAGACGCAATGCTTTGCGTCTCAAATGACAATAATATCGTTTTTGAGACGCATAACAATGCGTCTTTACAACAATAACGGTATTTGTTTCGCCCGTATTTTTTTTCCAATAATCCGTTTGTCCCTGTCAAGGACATAGATCAACGGCGTGGTTTCGATGTCGTAGAGGTCGTACAGAATATCGACATGGACATCGTCTGTGTTCAGGTCGATTTTCAATGCCGTGACGTTGGGATGCACGGCACAAATGGAATCCAGGTCCTGCAATTCCTGTTGGCATACCCCGCAGTCGTGGTCATAGAAGAAAAGCACTGTGTGTTTGTTTTCAACGGATTGTAAATCAATTGAATCGTTGATTTTGAAATTGGGTGCGGGGATGAACAACGCCAGTCGTCGGAAGCGTTCGGCCTTGTCGCGGATCAAAGCCAGGTTGGCGGCATTCAGGTCTTTGATTTCCAATTGCGAGAAGTAGTGGTCGTAGAGCCAGACGAACACTTGGTCTTGGCTCATGTATTCGGGGTGGCGGTACCGCTCCAACAGGTGCCAGAGGATGAAGTCGCGCAAGTCGGTATTGTCTCCGGTTCTCTCAACCAATCGGTTGATTTCCATAGTGATGGAGTCGGGTAGGGGAGCCACCAGTTTATCGAAATAGAAATCGATCTGTGCGGCCAGCACAGGGTTTTCGTCCGTCGGGCCGTCAAAGGCTTCAATACCGTCCCAGAAATGGGCGTTTTGCGCCTTGATTGGAGTCAATGGCAACAAAATGAAGAGCAGTATGATAATTGGTTTTAGATTCACAAATCCTTTTTGCTTGATTCTTTTTCTTTAACCAAACGGCGCAGATATTTGACTAATTGATTGAGCTTCTTCTCATCGTCAACAATTAAACTAAGATTATAGTATAATTCAGAATAGAGAGATTTTGTTTGTTTTGTTTTCATGGTGATGTTTTCGCCGCAAAGTTACGAACTTTTCTCGAAAAAGACTAATTTTGTCCCGAAAAACGCTTTCCCCTATGAAAAAGTCCCTCGTTTTGCTCTGTTTTGCGTGTTTTGTGATTACAAATACGCTTTCAGCCCAAGAGTCCGTCCGCGTGGCCTTCTGGAACATGGAGAACTTCTTTGATCCTTATGTGGACAGCACCAAGACTTATAACGCCTTCACCGAGGATGGCATGCAGCATTGGACGAAGAGCCGTTTTTACCGCAAACGTAATAATATGTACAAGGCCATTCTGGCCCTATCGGAGAACCGTCCTTTGGGCATCCTCGGCATGTGCGAGGTGGAGAATGAATATGTGTTGAGTGCCCTCTTTGAGCAGACACCGCTCAAAAAGCACAATTATCGCTGGGTGCATTACGAAGGTCCCGATAAGCGCGGCATCGATCCGGCCATCGTGTATTCCTTGGACCATTTCCAACTGGTGGAGAGTGCAGTGATACCTTATTATAATCCTGAGGATACGGCGTATCATTCTAGGGATATATTGTATGCGAAGTTCATCGCTAAGGGCAGCCCTTCGACGGGCTCAGGGACCGCTGTGGCAGACACCATCCACGTCTTCGTCAACCACTGGCCGAGCCGTTACAGCGGCGAGTTGGAGACGGTAGGCTCGCGTTCGTGCTCGGCAGCCATTCTGCGTTCCAAGGTGGACTCCATCATGGCAGTAGCCCCCGAAGGCTATCAGCCCAAGGTCATCATGATGGGGGACCTCAACGACTGTCCCACCGACCCGAGTGTGTACGATGTGCTAAGAGCCCGCCATTCCTCCGAGAGGGAGGAAGGCTGCCTCGTCAACCTGTTCGGAAAGAACGACGGCCTGGGTTTCGAAGGCACCTTGAAGCATCAGTCCGACTGGCAGATCTTCGACCAGATTATTATCACGCCTGCCGTGATGGACGATAGGGAAGGCCTTCATTATCAAGAAGGTAGTGCCCGCATCTTCCATGCCGACTTCCTGCTCGAGGACGACGAGACCTACCACGGCAAGAAACTCTTCCGCACCTACATCGGCCCACGCTATTTCGGCGGCTTCAGCGACCACCTTCCAGTTTACATTGATTTGGAACAAAATGTTTCCCAAATTGAAAAATAGTTGTATTTTTGCTGCCGTAACACAAACGAAAAATGGAAACAATCACTTTGCAATATGATGCTACTAATCCGGCATTGAAGGGGTTGATAGCTGCTTTGCTGAAACTTGATGGCATTAGTAAAGCAAAACCGACAAAAAAGAAGAAATCGGGTCTTGATGAAGCTATCGACGACTTCAAGAAAGGTCGAACTGTTAAATGTAAAGATTTTGCAGATTATATGGAGAAAATAAATGCTTAAAAAACCATGATGAGCATTGAATTTTCAAGCCGATACAAAAAGTCATATAAATTGGCAAAGAAACGGGGTCTTGACGTTTCCTTGCTTGACGAAGTGGTGCATCAATTGGCAGAAGGTATTCCTTTGGATCCGAAGTATAAGGATCACCAACTTTCGGGTAACTATAAGACTTTTCGCGAGTGTCTCATTCAATTTGATTGGATGTTGGTATACCGTATTGTAAGAAATCGTTGTATGCTTTACTTGTTTGATACCGGAACTCACGAAGATGTTTTTTGATGTTAGTTAAATCTCAATGAATGACTTATGTGGGTAATCCTTTCCTTGATCTCAGCCTTCTTGTTGGGCTTCTACGACATCTTCAAGAAGCAGACTGTCGTCAATAACGCCATCATCCCTGTCCTTTTCTATAGCACCCTCATCAGTGGACTGTTGTTCGTGCCTTTCGTGCTGCTGTCGCAGTTCAAGCCCTACGTCTTCGAGGGCGACTTCATGCAGAAGCTCTTCATCGAGCCGCTGACGGGAAGGCAGCACTTGCTCATCTTGGGCAAGACCGCCCTCATTCTGGCCTCGTGGATGTTCAGCTACTCGGCCATGAAGCACCTGCCCATCACCGTGGTGGGACCCGTCAACCAGCTGCGTCCCGCCATTACCGTCATTTTGATGTTTCTGGTGTTTCGCGAGAGCCTGACCTGGCTTCAGGGCACGGGTGTGGTCTTGGCCATCATCTCGTTCTACTTCATGAACCGTTCGGGCAAGTTGGAGGGCATCCGTTTCGGGTCGAACAAGTGGGTGTACATGCTGCTCGGCTCGGCCGTGCTGGTGGCTTTGAGCGGCGTCTACGACAAATTCCTGCTCAGTAAGGAGAGCATCTCGCCCGCCACCATCCAGGCTTGGTACACCATTTATGACTTCCTCATGATGGCCGTGCTGTTTGGGCTCATTTGGTTTCCGAAGCGGAAAGAATTACGGTTTGAATGGCGTTGGGGTATCGTGGCCATGGCGGTGTTCGTCACGGTGGCGGATGTCATTTACTTGACGGGTCTGAAGCAAGACGCGGCGGTGGTGGTGCTCATCCCGCTCATCCTCTACGGCGTGCGTCTCGTCGTCTCGTTCGTCTACGGCATCTTCGGCTTCAAGGAGCAGAACATCAAGAGCAAGATCATCCCGCTGCTGATGGTTCTGGCCGCGCTGGTGTGCTTGTGCATATAATCCTTTTATATCCAACTGATTTCCAGTCGTTTCTATTGCGTTTCTTTATTTATAAAAAAAGTCCTTGAAAAATGGCCCATTTTTAGGGATACTATTCGTATTTTTGCGCGCTCAAAAGACCATAGTATGCCTTGTGGTCGTGAGGAAAAAGTAAATTATTGAAAGTCAATTATATTGTAGAGTAATGAATAAAGTTTTACGCAGTAACTTGGAGAACAAAACTTCAGTTTTAAAGGTTGACAATGGTGGCAGAAAGCAGGGGAGAGGCGTGCTCGGCTTCTTCATGATGGCTTTCTTGGCCCTTTTCCTGAACGGAAATGCTTGGGCACAGACTACAATCACCAGTTTGAGCACGATTGCCGATGATCTAAGCGGCAATTATATTATCACTGCCGATATTGATGCCTCAGGTTTTACCTCTAGCATTGCCTCTTTTTCTGGTACCTTGACGGCCCAGGCTTTCACATCGGGTGATCATAAAGGAGAGTTTCCTGTTATCTCGAATCTAAGTTGTCCTATTTTCACCACGGTTAGTGGAAGCGCTCATATCAGCAACATCATGCTGAAGAATGTGTCTGTCACCGGAAGCGGTAGCGTGGGTGCTATCGCAGGCACCGCCAGCGGCACCTCCCGTATCTACAACTGCGGCATCCTGCCGGACGCCATCTCGTATGATGCGAACGGAGTGATTAGTACGGGTAGCACGGTGTCCAGCTCCGATGGTTACTGCGGCAGCCTTGTGGGCAAGCTTGAAGGTAACGCCAGGGTCATCAATTGCTTCAGCTATGCCGTTATCACGGGAGGAACTACGGTTGCTGGCTTGGTAGGTTACATTATCGGTTCGGGCAACCAGCAAACTACGGGAATCACACAGAGTACTGTGGGAACACTTCCTGTGGTGGTCAACTGCATGTTCTATGGCGACATTACCGGTGGAACGAGTGCAACGACGAGATACCCCGTGTATGGCGGAGCGATGATTAAGAATGATGCGACGAATGGCGTCAATCCCTATAATTATTTCCGAAAGAACGCTAAATTTGATAACGATTATAGTCCCAGCGATATTGAACGATATAACCGCTCATGGCCTGCCGAGGAGAAGAACCTGGTGCGCTTCGAGTATTACCGCAGTGTCCTCAACAGCAACCGTAAGCTCTGTACCTATTGGGTCACAGACAAACAATATGGTTCGACAACGAATGCACCTACTGCAGACGATGAAGCGTTGATCGCCAAGTGGGTGCTCGATCCGAGCATCGCCCCCTATCCTATCCTGAAAAAATGGGGTAAGTATCCTTCCATCATCAACCCTGACAAGGAGAAAGTGTGGAATTCCCGTACCAACAGTTGGGTGCAACGTGACAATGCCAACGAATGGGAAGGAAAGAGTTGGGGCACAATCACCGTAAACATCAACGGTGGGGAGAAAAATTCCTCTGCCTCTGATTCGAAGGTTCTCCCCATCACCGATATGGACACCTTGAACTATGACTACTGCGCCTACAAGGTGCAGTTGCCCTACTACAATGAAATCTTCGGCAATCCCAATGGAGCCACCCATGCTGAAAAGTACGCCAACAACTATACGGATTATGTGGTGACGGGTTGGATGATTGATGCGGTTTCGTCGGAAGGAACAACTCATTTTGTGGCCAACTGGCAGACGGGCTATAACTTTGCCGACCGCAAATGCACCGATAAGGACCTGTATCTTACCAGTGGCCGAATATTCGCCCAAGGCGGCTATTACTATGTACCGGAAGGCGTTACAAGCATCACCATCACCGCCAAATGGGGCAAGGCCATCTATTTGGCCAACCGTGGCCATAGTATTGATCAAGTGAATGTTACTAGATCAAATAGTTTTAAGTCAGGTAGTCATTTCGCTCCTGCTGGTTCGGTAGCGACCACTTTCCAAGGCCAAGACGTTTACAATGACCTTCAAGCGGCTATAAAAGCATTGGATGTAGCCACCGTCTCCAATAATGTTCCGAGTCTCACGGTTTTCGACCAAGCCATTGTGTTGATCAGCAATCATCAGGTGAAGAATGGCGGTACCAAAAATCAGGGTACTCAGAGTATTGGCTATCAGAGCGTAGGTTATAATTTGGACAATAAGTGGCATCCTTTCACCATTATGAGTGCTGACTTCGACTTTGACAACGAACCAGACTATTGCTTGGAACTCCAATTCAGGGAAAACACAGATCGTCCTGGCATCCAGCCGGTTCGCTTTGATTTTTTGCCCGTTGTGGAACTGGGTCTTGCCGTGCGTCATAACAATTTGGCCTACGCCATTGGTATCTTCGTCCCGCAAGGGTATTTTGAAATTACCGAGACTTCTTTCATGCGTACTACCCAGTTTGAGTATGATGCGGACCTTAATAAAATTGAGACCCAATCTCCTGTAATTATTAATGGAGGCGAACATGAACTGTTCAATATAAGGTATACGGTTAATACTATTCATAATAGAACCAGTTATTTCCTTTTGGGTGGTCATGCTTGGATCCACCGTTTTGCTCCAGGCCCGCACCCCAACAATGGTAATGCAGCTGTTGCTAAAGTGTGTTTGTGCGCCGTCAATGCCATAGGCGGTGAGTATCCTGAGTTCTACCTGTCGGGCATCAACCGTCCGGACTATACTCCGCCTACCCTTCAAAAGCCCCACTGCTATACCAACGGAGGAAAGTTTGGCATGATGGCGGGTGCAGGCTACGAAAAAGTCGAAGGCGATGTCACTTTCAGAATTAACCGCTCGCTGATTGACGAGTTCTACGGAGGAGGCATTAACGCTTCCAAACCTGTTGGTGGTGATATTGATATCGTCGTTGACAACAGTAAGGTGAGGAAGTTTTGTGGTGGTCCTCGTGTGGGCTCTATGGCAAGCGGCAAGAAAGTCACCACGAGTGCCACGGGAACCATTTTCGGTACCTTCTATGGGGGTGGCAATGGCGGCAACAGCTATTTCAGACAGAACCAAGACGATGGTGACTGGAATGCCCAAAGTACTACAGAGGGTATTGATCAATGGAATCATAGAAAATACAATTGGGGAAAATTCAATCCCTTGAATCACTTCACTGAAGGAACAACAACCCCAGTAGTTTTTGATGATGGCACCGGCGGCACTAACAACACTGATAACAAAGGCTACCACTGTGAATATGAGTGCGAGGTGTTCAACCAATCCAATGGTTTGGCTGACCAGGTAACAAAGCGTGGCTATATCCATTGGATTCAGTTTGGCACCACCATCACAGGTAATGTCACCAATACGCTTAGCGGCTGCACCGTCGAGCACAACTTCTATGGTGGAGGCAATTTGGGTAATGTGACGGGTACTGTTACCTCAACGCTGACCGACTGCACCGTGAAAGGCAGCGTTTTTGGTGGCGGTTATTCAGCTACAGTTCCTACTTTCAATGCTGAAGACAAGGCGGCATCCACTTTCCCATCCATGGATGCTGCCGGTACGATTACCGAGGGCACCATCCCTTATATGACAGATGAAAATGGGGTGATTTCCTATGAATGGACCAATGATTTGAATGGCGAGACCTTAGCTAACAGGAAAAAGCATCCCACTTATAAGATTGGTGACAAGTGGTATTGCTATACATGGAAATCGCTTTCCGGACTCGGTGTCGTGACCAGCGATGTCGACTTGACCATCAAGGGCAGTAGCCGCATCGATGGCAACGTCTTTGGTGGCGGCGATATGAGTGAGGTAGAGGGCAAGACCACCGTCCAGCTGCAGGGTGGCACCCATGTGGGTGGCAACGTGTATGGCGGCGGCAACGAAGGCAAAGTCCATGGCGACGCGAAGGTGTTCATCCAGGACGAATCAAATGCAACTTCGGAACCCTGATAAAGACCACGATAGAGAAAGGCAAGAACAGACACCTTATTAATATATATAGAAGCATATTGACGAATGACAACAAACAACAAACGATCCATGAATAAGAGATTCGGAAATATCATACCCAAAGTCCTTTTGGCCGCCTTGCTGCTCTCCGGCGGTGCAGCGATGGCACAGCGTAACGAAGCGCCACATGTCTCCGTGAGCGGCAATGTGTTCGGAGGCGGCAAAAAAGCCAACGTGGGGGGCAACAGCTCTGTGGTGATTGACCAGAGCGACGCCATCATTGGAACCGATGTGTATGGCGGCGGCGAAGAGGCCAAGGTGAATACCCTCGATGGTACCACCTATACTGATGGCAAGTCTGCCAGCGTCCTCGTCCATTCGGGTACGGTTCGTGGCAATGTCTTTGGCGGAGGCCGCGGCACTACAGGCGTCGCTGCCGACGTGCTTGGCCCTGCGACGGTCACCATCGAAGGTGGAACGGTCATTGCAGGTGTCTATGGAGCCAACAACATCAACGGCAATGTAGGTGGCGATGTCGTCGTGGATATCACTGCAGGCACCATCGGGTCTTCCGAAAATCTGGGTCAGACTACACCTGTGGTTGCCATGGTGTGTGGCGGCGGCTATGGTCAGCTTACCACCACTTCGGGTGATGTTGAGGTCAATATTGGAAACACCTCATCGGGTCCCACCCTCTATGCCGACGTCTATGGCGGCTCGGCTTTGGGTAACGTCAATACTCCCAATGGCAACAATAAAACTACCGTCAATATCATGAATGGTACCCTGAACACAAACAGGAAAGATGGACAGAATTACCTGGGAGCCCTTTGCTATATCTATCATGGCGGCAATGTTTTTGGCGGCGGACTGGGACAGAAAGCCAGTGCTGCAGTAGGTAATCCGGGTGATCCAGGCTATGTCCCCGCTCAAGAAGCCATCGAATCCAAGGTTTACGGCGATGTGACCGTCAATATCGGCACGGGAGATGTGGGACTGCCAATGGAGATCGAATTAACCGGCTCATTAGCCGGCATAACATTGCACCCGGCATTTACTTTGACAACGCAAGGCTTTGCTACCATCAAAGGCAACATCTATGGCTGCAACAACCAAAACGGTGCCCCACAGAAAAGTGTTACCGTGAACGTCTTTAAAACGGCGCACACCCCGAAAGACGAATATGATTACGTTTATGCATATTTAGATGACCAAACGGGAAATACTAATCCTGACGCCACCTTCGCCCTCGCCAATGTGTTCGGCGGTAGCAAACAGGCTGACTTCCTCACAGGTGTAATACCTTATGTGAACATTTATGGCTGCGACAATACCATCGAGCGTACCTTTGGCGGCTGTGATGCAGCGGCATCCAATACTGTGCAAACCATGATTCAAGGAGGGTGTGTTCGTCAAGCATACGCTGGTGGTAACGGCGAAATCAGCCCGGCCGACGTTAATGGTTCAGTCACCCTTGAAATCCACGGAGGAAAGGCTGGTAGTACGTTTGGGGGTAGTAACTTGCAAGGAAACATTTCTATTCAACCCTCAATAATGTACACAGGTTCAGAAGGCGGCTGTGGCGCTACCCACGTCAACGAGTACTTCGGCGGAGGCAATTTCGCCGACTATCATGGTGATATCGACGCCACCGTCTATTGTGCTGACGGATTGTTCATCGACGATTTGTATGGCGGCTGCAAACAGGCGGATGTCTTGCCCAGCGGTGAACACATTGGCAATGTGCATTTGGTGGTGGAAGGCGGTACCTACAACAATATCTTCGGCGGCTCACAAGGAAGACTTCCAGGGACAAACGGAACAGACGACCCGGGGAAATCCGCTGACATTAATGGTTGCATCCTCCTTGAGATTCACGGTGGAAAGGTCAACAATGCCATCTATGGCGGTAGCCATATCTTGGGCAAAGTTAAGGGTACCATCACCGTCAATATCGAGAACATGGACGGAAGTTGTCCTCTCGATGTGTCGACGGCCGATGTGTATGGCGGCGGCAACGAGGCCGACTATGACACCGCACCTACTCAAGGTGAGCATGGATACAATTATACCCATCCCAATTATCCTGTGATTAATATCAAGAACGCCACCGTGAGGAATGTGTATGGCGGTGGCTATAAGGCCAATGTCATGGGCAACCCGCAGATTAACCTCAAGCAGGGTGCCAAGGTGCTTGGCAACGTGTATGGCGGCGGCAACATGGGTGAAGTAAAAGATAGTCCTAATACTACTACAATAGTTGAAGGCAATCCGAAGGTGAACATCGACGGCAAGGACACTAGCGAAAACCCGCACGAGATCCCAGAGCATCCGCAGAATGAATGATAATGGTTGAACTACATGAAGAAACAGTTGAATATACCCAATAGTGAATTGAAAATGAGAAGGAACAACATAAATATGAGAACATTGTTACAACGCTTGGCAATATGTTGTCTTTTACTGTGGTGTTTCATGGGAAGCACGATGGCACAGACCGACAAACCGTATGTGCTGAAGAGGCAGATAGGGGAGACGCACCATTATCTGACTCACGTCAACAACGGAGGGACCTGGTCACTTCAGGATGCCACTGAATTCAATCCTGAGACCTGCCTCTGGTATTCCGGCCCCGTGTTTAACGTCTCCGGTACCCACCACAACTATTATTTCTATGACCAAACTGCCGACAAGTACCATTTCCTCTCGGCACCCTTGGCAGGCAACCAGGACTTGGGCTTTTCCGCTGAACTGCCCACCACTTCCCATCTGAAAAACCCTGAAGAGATCTACTACTTCTACGACTGGGACCAGGATGAGTATGGTGGCGGTGTGGCCCGTGGTCACGACGACAACGGCTGGTGGACGGTGCACTGGGTGTCCTATAGCAATCATTACCATAAATGGTTGACATCAGAGGATCATTATAATGTTGTGGATAGTGCTGCGAGGTATCGTGAAGTGACCATTACCGAGCATGACAAGTATTTCAACTGGACCCAAAACAATATTGGCAATTTGGAGGAGCCTTTTGCGATGAACTGGCATGAAACCCCATCATCGAACGGACACGCACTCTCGATTACCATTGGCAATTATTCCTATACTTGCACTCCCGCTTACACTACCTATAATTTCGAGGGTAGTAGCTACAACTTCCAAGGCAATACGCCTTATACGCCCACTCCAAGTAGTCCCATTCAGGGTAGTGGTTCGGCGGCGTCCTACACTTGGACGATTTTGGGCGAAGGCAATGATTACCTTTCGTTCAGCTCTGAGCCCAATAGTAATGACACGGTCACCACAGGTGCTACTCCGACCCTTTACTATACCAGAGAGAACACGCAAGGCCGCAAGACGGCTACCTTGACGCTCACCATGACCTTCGGTTCGGGAGACAACATCGCCACGGTGGTGCGCACGACTACTGTCACGGTGAACACGCTCTGCCAAAACCCGGCACAGGCCGCGAACCCTGTGGTCAACCACAACGACGTCACCGTGACATGGTATCCCACCGCCTCACATTATAAGGTGGAATGGAAGAAAGCCTCGGAAAGCGACTGGACTCATGCCAGTTATGCTGAGGTCGGCGATGTTACTTCCTATACCATCCACGACTTGGACCAAGTCTTATACCAATATAGGGTGATTGCAAAGTGCGGTGATGACTATCAGACTCCTCCGACGAATCCTACAGGCTCGTTTACACCCCAGGCGGCTCCCGATCTGCTGATCTACGGCTCCGTCTTTGGCGGTGGCCGTGCTGCCGACGTGACGGGCAAGGTCGAGGTGATCATCGTCAACTGCGACAGCATCGGTGCCGTGTATGGCGGCAACGACATCGCCGGTACGGCCGGTGGTGCTGACGGCGCAATCATCACCTTGGGTGTTAATGGCTCGGGTACCGCTCCCCATACCCAGGCTCCCATCAGGATTGGCTCGGTGTATGGCGGCGGCAACGGCTACTATGCCTACGGCAGCCAAGCCTTTGCGCCTGCCACGGCAACTACCAATACTGTCGCTGCGGGTGCCAGTGTGTATGCCATGTCACTCTCCAACCAATGGGATAACTTAGTATGGACCAACTCGGGCACAACGGCTGTCTCGAAACCCTCCATCTCCAAGACTTCCATCACGGTGACCAACGACTATGTGAAGATTGACTCGCTCTTCGGCGGCGCCAAGAATGCTTTTGTGACCCAAAACAAAGCCAACGATGATGACGTGACCACGACCAACACGAAGACCACCATCAACGGCGGTACCATCTTTGCCGTGTTTGGCGGCAACAACGTGGGCGGTACCTTGGGAACAGCCCGACAGAAAATCGATGTCACCGCGACGACGGAAGACCGTGACCCCGTCACGGGTACGATAAAATTGGGCCGTACCCACGGCATCGGCTACCTCTTCGGTGGCGGCAACATGGTGGCGGGTACGACCACCGAGGTCAACATCACGGGCGGCCAGCTGGACACCATCTTCGGCGGCGGCAACCGTGAAAGCGTTGTCGCAGCTTGGCTGACGGTCAATTGCGCTGGTGACAAGAAAATCTCCAGTGCGTTGGATGGCAGCGGCAATATCCTTTCCACATACGGTTGGGATGGCGATGCCCTCTATAACGTACACACCCTCTTTGGTGGCAACAACCGCGCTCACATGGACGGCGTGCCTCACATCACCCTGACTTCGGGCGGCGTGGGCACAGCTTACGGCGGTGGCAATGCCGGCGACATGTTGGCACACATCCATGAACAGATTGAGGAGAATGGCCCTTATGTGGATTACGGCACGCACATGGTGCTGTCAGAAGACAATATGATTGTCGATTTCCTCTATGGCGGCTGCCAGATGAGTAATGTGGAATACAGCACTTGGGTGGAAATCCAAGGTGGACACGTGGGTTCTGTGTATGGCGGCTGCAACGTCAGCGGCGATGTGGGCAGCATACGTACAGATCCTGAAGCAACAGCATTCACTGGCGAGGAACCAAATCAAGAACCCAATGAAAACTATCAAAAGGTTAAAGGTGCCACCTATGTCAAGGTGACGGGCGGCACCATCTATAGGGATGTCTTCGCGGGCAGTAATGGCTACTACCACTGTAACGACGGTGTCTACTATGTAGAAGGCTTGAAATTTGGCGATCAAGACGGATCTCCGGAGTATTACGACCCGAACAATCTCTATGTCGGTCTTCGTGTCCCCACCCACAACGAGACCAATGTGAAGATTTGTGGCGGTACCATCAAAGGCAACGTCTATGCGGGCGGCAACTTGGCTTGCGTGGGCTTCACCGACTATACCGTTCCTGAAGAGTTTACTTCTGGCGACAAATTGTATCCCACCTTCGTCGGCTTGACCTTGGTGGAAATGTCGGGTGGCCATGTCGAGGGCGATGTGTATGGCGGCGGTAGAATGGCTTCCGTCTTCGGCAGCAACTCGGTGAAGGTGTCGGGCGGCACCATCGACGGTGCCCTCTATGGCGGCAACGACCGTACCGGCCAGGTGGCCCAGATTACCAACCGCGTCTTGTCTGATGATTATAAATGGGCATCCGATAACATCACCAATTTGAACCAACTCAACGTCAAGACCTATGTCTGTGTCATGGGTGCTCCTCAAGTCGGCACGGTGTATGGCGGCGGTAATGGCGACTACGACTATACGAGTGAGGATGCCATTCAGTTCTGCGGCATCACCCCCGACGAGCCCATCCAATCCAACACCTTTGTCGATATCAACATTGATGGCAGTGCCAACGGCCACACTGCCGGTCACATCGGCACGGTGTATGGCGGCGGTAACGGCGTCACCGTCATCAACGGCATTACCGTTTTCCTCAATGTCCAAAATGTGGATTACGAGCATGACGGCGACCATGTGGGGACCATTTTTGGCGGCAACAACAAAGGTTCGCTGACCCTGGTTCCTGACATCATCCTGAAGGATGGCAAGGTTCACACCGTGTATGGCGGCTGCAACAAAGGCGCCATGTATGGCGACTATACATTCAAAACTGGAAGTGGAAACAGCGAACATACTTATCCCAACGTAGGCAGTTTGGTGCGCCTGCGTGATCAATATGTGTTTACTCTCAAAGGAGGACAATATAATGCTCAAAATGAGTGGATTGCTAACAATACCGATTATACCCAACCGGTCCATGCCCAAGTGACGGGCGCAGTGTATGGTGGCTGCCGCATGAACGGCGTGACCACCAACAGTATGGTGCTCGTTGAAGGTCACGGCAACGACCACGTCAATGCGGAACTCTTCGGTGGCAGCGATATCAGCGGCGTCGTGGGCGGCACCTCCATGGTGGTGATCAACGGTGTCAACACTACCAGTGGTGACTTAATCGCCACGCAGGTAGGTAATGTGTATGGCGGTGGCAACGGCCACTATGTATATGAAAACAACAATGTATATGTGTTGAACGACGACGGCACGACCGGCGATTTGATCGACCAGGGTACGGCACTGAATCCCATTCAGGCCCCTTATTGCAAAGAGACGCTTGTCGAGATGATCAATGGCAACTCGGATCATAACCTCTTCGCGGGCGGTTATGCTGCTCTGTCGGGTAAGACCACGATGAATGTCTACGGCGGCACGGTGAACGAAAAGATCTTCGGCGGCGGCAACTTGGCCGGCACGACGAAGGCCAGCTATACGTTCGAAGGCAACTCATATTCTGGCGATGGTACCAGCACCGTCAATGTGACGGGCGGCATGGTGAAAGGCGGCGTCTATGGTGGAAACAACCTCCAAGGCACCATCGCTGACGACATCACTGTCAACATCTTGGGCGGCACCTTCGGAACTAGCACCGTTCCGATGACCGATGGCATCTTCGGCGGCGGCTACGGTAACCAAACGCGTACCACCGGCGACGTCACGGTCAACGTTGACAAAGTGAGTGGTGGCGTGGCTCCTGTCATCTACGGCGACGTGTATGGCGGCTCGGGCTATGGCGATGTGAATACGGAAGACGGTAACGACATCACCATGGTCAACATCCTTGACGGTACCATCCACGGTGACATTTACGGCGGTGGTCTGGGACAAAACCAGATTGGTGATGACCCCACCACAGCTTATCCTGCCAAAGTCAACGGCAAGGTCTATGTCAATATCGGTAGCGGCGAACTGAATCAAGGCTGCGTCGAGAATCTCACCGGCAACGCCACCATCGGTGGCGCGGTGTACGGCTGCAACAACATCAACGGCACGCCGCTCGACGATGTGTTCGTGAATATCTATTCCACTCACCATGAGGGCAACAATGTCTATCCCACCAATCCACCGACTACTGTGGTGGGTTTGTCAGCATTGCCACACACTGATGATTATTTTGCCCTTAGCGCGGTCTATGGTGGCGGCAACCGTGCAGCCTATCTGCCTCCGTTGAACGGAGAAAACCGCAGGTGCGCCACGGTGCATGTGTGGGGTTGCCACGAGAATACCATTAAGGACGTTTACGGTGGCGGCAACGCTGCCGACGTGGGTAGCACCGGCACCAATGGCGTTGCGGCCAACACGCACGTGATTATCGACGGCGGCCGCATCTACCGCTCGTTTGGCGGTGGTAACGGCTACAGCGCCATAGGCAACCACAATGATCCTTCTGGACAGGATTATAACCCCGGTGCCAACATCTACGGCAAGGCCTCTTCACACATCTATTCTGGCCTGATCGAAGAGGTGTATGGCGGCGCCAACCAGTATGGTTCCATCGATGACATCGACCTCAACGTCTTGTCGTCCAGCTGCTGTCAGGACAAAGCGGTTTACTGCAAGGTGTTCGGCTGCGCCAATGAGGCCCCCATCAACCACGACATCGTCACGACCATCGGTTGCGGTGTGGGTGAGATTGGCGAACTTTACGGCGGCTCCAACTTGGCTCCCATTGGCGTCAATGACCCGAACCATAAGGCCAACGTCACGCTCAACCTCTATGGCGGCGAATATGAGAGAGTGTTCGGCGGCTCGAAAGGCCGTCTCGAGGGCGGCGGGTTATCAGCTGTTTCGGCTGACATCTATGGCGACGTCACACTCAACCTCTATGGCGGTACGGTCCACGATGCCTTTGGCGGTTCCGACCAATTGGGCAGCATCAAGGGTATCATCACCGTCAATGTGCTTGACGATGAAGGAAGTTGCAAACTTGACCTCACCAACGTGTACGGCGGTAGCAATCTGGCTGATTACGACCCCTGGACGGTCAATGGTGCAGTAGTGGAAAGCCCCATTGTCAACGTGATGCATATCAATAATGTGGATGTAGTAGGGGAGCAGCAAGTCATGCAGGGCATCCGTGGCAATGTGTTTGGTGGCGGCTATCAGGCTACCGTGACCTCCAAACCGGTGGTCAACATCGGCTATGATGCCGAAACGGTTGTCTATGGCACCACCACTATGGCTCAACTCAAACCCGAAGGCTATCCTGAGGAAAGCACGCTCACCAACTTCCCGCTGGCTTACATCACGGGCGACGTGTTCGGCGGCGGCGATGAAGCTAATGTGTCGGGCAAGGCCACAGTGAACATGCGTCAGGCCCAAAGCCGTGTGACCAAGATTTTCGGCGGCGGCAACGAAGCCGGCGTCGGTGCCACTGAGGTCAATGTCTATAATGGCAAGGTGGCTACCGCTGTGTATGGCGGCTGCAACACCAAAGGCAATGTGACTAACGACGTCGCCGTGAACGTCTATGGCGGCACCTTGGGCACGACGACCAACCCCATCAGCATCTTCGGTGGCGGTTATGGTGGCCCTGTCCCTGCCGACAACAATCCTGGCACCACCACTGGTGGCAACGTCATCGTCACCATCGGTGGTACGGGCTATACACCTACCATTTATGGTCCTGTCTATGGCGGCTCGGCCTTGGGTAGCGTGAACGCTGCAGGCAAATTTACCAAGGTTGAACTCAAGAGCGGTACCGTCAATGGTAATGTGTTTGGCGGTGGTTTGGGTAATAACACCACTGCAGCCATTGTGAACGGCGACATCCAAGTGGTCGGCAATGGCGGCAACGTCAACGGTTTGGTCTTCGGCGCCAACGACCAGAATGGCGACCCCGCAGGCAAGGTGGAAGTCGTCATCAACGGTGGCACCATCACTGGCGATGTGTTCGGCGGCGGCAACGTGGCCGCCTACAGTTCGCCTATAGTTAATAACAATTACACCAATTATCCCTATGTCAACATCACGGGCGGCACGGTGACCCATAAGGTGGTGGGCGGCGGTAACAACGCCAATGTCGTGGGCAACCCGTTTATCCTTATCGAAGGTGGCACCATAGGCATCAACGATGCATCCGATGCCGGCATTTACGGCGGCTGCAACACCTGGGGCACCGTTACCGGCAATACGATTGTTACGCTTACGGGTGGCAGCATCGGCGAAGAGGTAAACACTGGTACCCTTGAGGACCCTGAGTATGTAGTTCACCACGCATACATCCACGGCGGCGGTTATGGTAAGGATACCTATGTCACTGGCAACGTTACCGTCAGTTTCGGCGCTGTTGAGATTAATGAAAGTACGGGCGAAGAAGTGCATACGGACGACCTTGTCCTCTATGGCGAACTTTATGGTGGATCGGCTCTTGGGAATGTCAACACCAATATCGAAAACAACTCCGACCTTAAGACTATCGTCAACCTGATGAACGGCATCATCATAGGTGAAGTTTACGGTGGCGGCTTGGGACGCTTGGACGACCAGAGTACTACTGATGAAAACGAAGCCGTTGCAGCTACTGTATTTGGCGAGGTTCACGTCAATGTGGGCTCTGCAACCAATCAGTTCGATGATGAGACCTTCAGGGGCATGGCCGATCTGGCCGATTGCGAAGTGTTTGGTGGAAACAATGTAAACGGTACGCCCAAAAAGGATATCTTTGTTGATGTCTTTAAGACCTATCATACTACAAAAGACTACGTTAGTTATACTGAAGGTGATGCCACCTATGCCATCTCTCAAGTCTTTGGCGGTGGCAATCGCTCTAACTATTTACCTGAAGGAACAGACAATACAATTAATATGTATTTCCATCTGTGTGACAACACGGTGCGTCGCGTCTTCGGCGGCGGTAATGCGGCCACAGTGCCTAGTGTGAACCTTACCTTTGACGGTGGTCGTTACGATTATATTTTTGGTGGTGGTAATGGCGAAGATAATGCTGCTGCAGTTGCGGGCAATGTCACCATCATCTACGGCGGTGTAAACAGCCATTATATGTTCGGTGGCTGTAATCAATCTGGTCAAGTTGAAGAACCAAATCAAAATGTTGGTGTTGGTGGTACCGTCACTATGAATCACATAACTAATTCTTACTGTGATGAGTTAACGATTGAGTTTTTCTTCTTGGGAGGCAATGAAACGCCTGTGAACGAAGATATCAATGCCACTTTCACATGCGCCAAAAATGATAGATATGTCAATGTGTATTGTGGTTGTAACCTGGCTCCTATTAATGGAAACATCAATGTCACCATCGAAGGAGGTACGTTTGACCGTGTGTTTGGTGGATCAAGAGGATCCGACACCTATCCCTCCAACATCAGTGGCGACGTTAACCTGATTATAACAGGAGGTACGATAGGCGCACTTTACGGAGGTTGCGATCTCAATGGCAACATCGACGGCAAGATTAATATCGAGGTGTATGAAAACGAAAACTCGTCGTGTCCCCTCTTTATCGGTGACATCTACGGTGCGGGCAACCATACAGATTACACGCCTGAACCAGATAATCTTGGTGGTGCCTATTCTCCCAAAGTCAAGATTTTGAAGGGTGTTATCGGCGGCACTTCCGAGAATTTGCCAGTTAAAGTAGGTAACCCCAGTACATTTGTCGGCAACGTGTTTGGCGGCGGTAACGAAGGCAATGTCGGCACATCTGTTAAACCCAGCAACCCGAAGGTGATTGTGGGCGATGGATCAGCCACCACCTCCGTCACCATCAATGGTAATGTGTTTGGCGGCGGCAACGAAGGCAATGTCACGGGCAGCCCCATGGTGGTTGTTGTACCCGAAACCCATACTTTGACCATCAATCAACCAGAGAACGCTTCAAGCGGTGTCGTTAGAGTGTACAATAGTTTAGGCGAAATCGTAACTTCGGGAACAGTTACACTCGGTGAAGACCTTGACATGCGTATCGAGGCCATACCTTCTATTTATGGATATAAATTCAATGGTTGGAGTGTCACTGCCAATACGGGTTCAAGCGTGGATAGTCCTACGTCGGCTTCCTCCATCTTTACCATGGGAACGGACGATACCTCTTTGGAAGCTTCTTTCGTAGCAGCCACTTGCCATAATTTGTCTCTCGTCACCATACCTGAAAGCGGCGGAGGCAGTTTCACAGTCAAAGACCGTTTAGGCAATGACGTGGATACTACCCAAGGAATTAGTGAAGGCGCGGTGCTCTATTTGGAGGCAACACCTGCTGCAAATTATACGTTCCAAGGCTGGAATGTCACGGGCGAAGGCTCAAGCGTGGTCAGTTCCACTTCAGCCACCACCACCTTCATTATGGGTACGAGCGGAACCTCCACCATAACGGCTACATTTGTACCATCATCAGGATCAGGACGACACAGAAGAAGATAAAACATAAAAAGAATATATAAGTGATGAATTATATGAACAAGTCGAGTATCAATTTGAGACGCAGAACAATTCTCCTTTTGGCTTTGCTGCTGGCAGGCGGCATTGCCTCGGCACAAACCCCCACACCTAGAGTCACCATCAAAGGCGATGTCTTTGGCGGCGGTAATCTGGGTGTCGTGAAAAATGTCAGTACTGGGACTGGGACGACTATCTCGGTGTCGAGGATCGACTCCACCACCGTGATCTTCAATGGTGGCCCCAACGACGTCATTGAAGGCACAGTCTATGGCGGCGGCAAAGGCGTTTGCTACGATGAGACGAAGGGCCTGGTGGAAGGCAATGCCACGGTTGTCATGAAAGGCGGCTTGGTGAAACGCAGTATCTATGGCGGCGGCGAAATGGGCTCGGTGGGTACTTTCACCGAGTACTATAACACGGCAACCAACGGTCACCTCGCGGGCGAACCTAAGACCTGCTACACTGGTACTGGCTTGACCAAAGTGCTCCTCAGCGGCGGACAAGTGGGCCTCCTCAACACGATGATGCATACGCCAGAAAACGCTGACGACGACTTCGGCTACGTCTTCGGCGCCTGTAGGGGAGAGGCTGACTCCATCACGAACTACAACCCCAATTACGATCCCCAACTTAACCCCAACGCTCCCTTCCAAAACAAGGTCTGCGTGTCGGCAGTGTGCAACAAGTCTGAATTGGAGATTAGCGGCAGGACGGTCATCGTGGCTTCCGTCTATGGCGGCAGCGAGAACGGCTTGGTGATGGACGGCACCCATGTGAAGATGAGGGGCGGCCAAATTGGTATCGGTCACTATACGACCACTGAAGGTGAGGTGACTACCCACCATTGGGATAATCCTTATTTGGGTCCAGGTTGGGATGAAGGAGAGAACGCCAAGTGGAATTTGGCAGTTCCAAAAATACAGAATGGCACCATCACGGATGATAACATCACTGAGTGGGGCTTCCATGGCTGTCAAGCATGGCCTTTCGTGTCTCCTTACAATATTTTCGACCCCTTCTACGGAGAGCCTGATCCGCAATACGACCCCTTAAACCCCAATCCGCTCCATCCGACTCCTACTTATGAACCTGAAAACAGTCAGAATGGTAGCGGTTCCAACGGTCAGGCCGACTTCGGCAACCTGTTTGGTGGCGGATGCGGCTTCTATCCCATAAGACCCGGTGTTTGGAGACGCTCGGCTGGCCGTGTGTGGGGCGATGTCGTTCTCGATATCGAGGGCGGCCACATCCTCACCTCAGTCTATGGCGGCAATGAGACCACCGACGTGATCGGTAAGGTGACCATCAATATGAGTGGTGGCACCATCGGTGTGCCGCGTACCCATGCTGACCTCAATGATTGCCCGAACAGCGGCAACCTCTATGGCGCTGGCAAGGGCGACCAACGTGTTTGGGCCAACAAGTGGACCGACGTGAATGAGACGGAAGTCAACATTACTGGTGGCTCCATCTTCGGTTCTGTTTTTGGCGGTGGTGAAGACGGTCACGTGCTTGGCGATACCAAGCTGACGATGAGCAACATTGTGGCCGACGCAGCCTATCACAACGCCCATCCTGAGGTGGCCGAGGGTACGGTTCTTTCGAGCCCCACCGTCGGCACTTGGGGCTTCACCGGCTACGACGGTAACGTCTTTGGTGGTGGCCGTGGCTTCTCGCCCGATGCCCTCACCGCAGGTGCCGTGTGCGGCAATACCGAAGTGAACCTCACGGGCGTCACCATCGTCGGTTCCGTCTTCGGTGGCGGACGTAACGGTTCGGTGGGTATCGAGCTTCGCGATGCCAACGATCCTTTGTATGGCCAAATGCCAGAGGGCGACCGTGGTCATACCAAGGTTACGATCACCGACTGCATCATCGGTAATGACTACGAATCGAAACTCCACCGTTTCGCTACCACCCAAGGTGGTAATGTGTTTGGCGGTAGCTTGGGTTCCATCAAGCTGTTGATTTCCGATGAAGTCAATCCCTTATGGCCTATGGCCGCCAAGGTGAAGAGCACCGAAATCGAGATTAACGGCGCCAATACCATCATCAAGAACAATGTGTATGGCGGATGCGGTTACGGCTCTGTGGATGGAAACACGACAGTGACCGTCAAGAACGGCACCATCTGGCGCAACGTCTACGGCGGCGGACTGGGTAGCGACGACGACCGCGAGGCTATGGCGGCGAACTTCATTAGCCTACAAAACAATCAGACGAGCACGCTTTCGGTGAAACCCATGCGTTGCGCAGGCCGTGTCGAGGGCAACACCAACGTCTACATCCAAGGCGGTTGGGTGAAGAAGAGCGTCTATGGCGGCGGCGAGTTCGGCTCGGTAGGCTTCTACGCGAGCGAACCTGTCCAGCATCCCGAACCTACCGATTGGAGTGTCGTCACTACAGGTTCACCCACCCACCTCAGCTGGCCCGTGGGCTTCGAATATGTGGAAGGCACCGGCACGACGAACGTCAGTATCACAGGCGGCCGTATCGGCATCACCGGAAAGGACTACATGGGCCCGTGGAATGCGGCTGGCAATCCTATTTACTATACCTACACTCCGATTTATGGTGATTCAGAACATCCCGAGACCATCACTGGATACCAAGAAGTCGAGCATGAGTATAACCTCAACGACTTTACCAGCGGTAAAGATGGTGGTGGCGTGAAAGCCCTGAAGGAAGCCCGCGAGGACAACGGCGATGTGTATGGTGCCGGCAAGGGCGAGGCGGGTGCCCGTCACAGAATGGCTACCCTTTGCAATGTGGACAATACGGTGGTTACCATCAACATCGACCAAGAAACCTCTGATGCCACCCCCGACAACTACAAACCGGCCAAGACTTCCGGACTCTATTTGCGTGAGAATGAAGATAAGGTATATGATTTTATCTATCAATTCCTTCCCACCTATAAAACTGACATTGTTGCCGGCGAAGAGAATTGGAAAACGTATGCCTCGCGTGCTTGTATCACCGGTGCCCTCTACGGCGGCGGCGAGAACGGCCACGTCAATACCAACACCAATGTCACCCTTACCGAGGGTCTTGTCGGCCACAACCTCTATGGCGGCGGCAAGGGTAGCGATACCTATAAGGAAACCCTTTATCCTTGGGAAGAGGATGGGAATCATCCCGGTAATTACATCTACCATTACGATCAACCCTATCTCGCAGACATCACCAGCATCACCGCCGGTAAGGTGTACGGCGACACTTACGTCACCGTGAATGGTGGTTATGTGGTGCGCAACGTGTACGGCGGCGGCAACCGCGCCTCCGTGGGTAAGGCCAACTACGCCAGCGGCCCTGGCGACTACTATCCCAACGGCTACGGCGAGGCATGGACTGCTACAACCCAGCAAGAAACACAAGCCCTCCTGGCCAATTCGGGTCACACCTATGTTTATATTAATGGGGGTCGGATTGGCACTGTCAATGGCCTGAAGGACGACTTCCCCACGGGTAACGTCTACGGCAGTTGCCGTGGTGAAGCGGCAGACCCCAGCGTGCCTGCCAAACTCAGCCCCCGTTTCTTATTCTCCCCGGAGTTCTTCCTCGGCTATACGAACCACACCTATGTCCGCATCGGCGACCCGATCAATTCTAACAGCAACCCGCGCGTTTACGGTTCGGTATACGGCGGTGGTGAAGACGGTCACGTCCGTTGGGACACCCATGTGGACATCAACAAAGGTGAGATTGGCAATGCGTATAATGATGACAACATAGCCTCGGTGGAAACCGGTGACATGAACAATGTCCAATGGCTGGCACGCGGCAATGTCTATGGTGCCGGCTCGGGCTTGGGCAAGTTTAAAGCTAATGACGACGATCCTGGTGCCTACAACTACGCTTCCGGTTCGGTGACGCAAAACACCGAAGTCAACATCAACGGCGGCGTCTTGCACCGCAACGTGTATGGTGGCGGCTCGTTGGCTGCCGTGGGTCCGTTGAGAATCTTCCAACCCGCTGAACCGACCAAGGAACAGTCCTGCAATCAGGTCAACATCAATACGACCGTTGGCACGGAAGATGAGTTCAGAGCTGGCTACGGCGGCTATGTTTACGGCGCCGGTCGTGGTGTTGATGAAGACGGAGTTGACTTGTCGAAATTCGCCACCAGCGCCAATACCGAAGTCAACTTGGGTCCCAACGCCTTGGTATATGCCAATGTGTATGGTGGCGGTGAGTTGGGTCAGGTGAGATGGAATACCGAGGTCAACCTGAATGGCGGCACGGTCGGTTTGCTGGATTATGAGAAGGAGGAAGGCTCCGATATCTACACATCTGTGACCCACGTCAACGACTGCGGCCGTCTATTCGGCGGCGGCAAGGGCCTCCTCTCCGACCGCGACGCGGCCTTGGCGCACGGCAACACCAACGTCACCATTAGCAGCGGTAAGGTACTCAACAACGTCTATGGTGGCGGTGAAGTGGCCAGCGTGGGCGATCGTACTATCACCCAAGAACATTCGATTCCTGAGGACGAAAATTCACCTATGGTGACTACTGGCATCACCCCTGTGGCAGGCACAGGCTTGGCCAAGGTGACCATCACTGGCGGTGAGGTTGGACCTGCACCCAAAGTAGAAGGCTCCTACAACATCCCGATTGCCTTGAACAGCCAGGACGGCTACGTGTTTGGCGGCGGCAAGGGTATCGGCGACGACCCATTGGACTATACCAGTACGCCTCCTCATCCTTCAGGACGGTATTGGCAGTTCGCCGATGTCAACTACACCAGCGTCATGATTGGCGACCCCAATCCTGAAGTGACGACGGGTCCCCGCATCTGGGGTTCGATCTTCGGCGGTGCCGAGGACGGCCACGTGCTGGGCAACGACACAGTGCGCCTCGTCAAGGGCTTGATCGGTACCAATGGTACCACCACGTGGGACGGTAACATCTTCGGCGGTGGCCGTAACTACCATCATAAGAATTTCTCGGCCGGTTATACGGGCGGCAACATTCTCGTCGAGATGACGGGTGGCCAAATCCTTGGCTCCATCTTCGGCGGTGGCCGTTTGGCCATCACCGGTATCAGCCCCATGGGCATCAAGCGTGATGGCACCTCCTGCTGGACCTATGATACGGAAAACACCAACACCGGTAAGATCTACGTCCGCGTGAAAGGCGGTGTGGTGGGTAACGAAAAGCTCATCGAAGAATGGACTTCCAGTACCATGGGCGATGTCTATGGCGGCGGCAAGGGTACTATGGAAGGCCTTGCTATTTATGATGATGAAGGACATCCAACCCACGACCCGGCTGCGGCCCTGCTGTTCTCGCTGGCTAGAGAGACCCATGTGATTATTTCTGACTCCATCAGTGATGCTGGTGACCTGGTCTCCAGCCCCGTCATCCTCGGCTCCGTCTTCGGCGGCGGCGAGGTGGCCAACGTGGGTAACTACGGCTGGACCCAGAGCGGACTCTCTTTCGAGAACATCCACTTGGTCTCCGACGGTAAGTCTTATGTCACTGTTGACGGTGGCACCATCGGTGCTACCACTGTCAACGGCCATGCAAGCAAGGCGCAGATGCGCTACGAACTGGCCTCTACTGCCAACGACGGCAACTACACCCTCAAATACAACGACGACCGCGGCCACGTGTTTGGCGGCGGTGAAGGACTCTTCGACAATCCACAGAACTATGCCACCAATGTGAATGTCAATCCGACAGGTACCACTAACGGTGCCCACGCCATGAATCTTATCGACGTGATGGCCACCGTGGACGAAACCGAGGTGACCATCTCGGGCTCGGCCTTCGTGAAGGGTTCGGTCTATGGTGGCGCCATGAACGGCCACGTGCTGCACGACACCAAGGTGGTCGTGGCGGGCGGACAAATTGGTGCCGGCTATAACCATGCCACCAATGAGGAACAAGCCAAATATACGGAAGACCAGTTCTTCAACCCGCTTGACAATAGAAATTTCTTAGCCGACTATTCAGACATTCTTGAGAGTAAGGCCTTGCTTGAATGCTACCAGTGGGAATACGACTCGATGAGCGTCCGTCCTTTCGACCTGAAACTCATTAAAGAAGGGTATGAAAACGATGAGTACACTTATTATCCCACCGATGGTAAGACTTGGTTCGGCAACGTCTTTGGCGGCGGTTCGGGCTACTATCCTTACTTTAGAGAAACTTCTACTGGCTCTGGCGTATATGAGCCCCATTGGAACCGCGATTGCGGTAAGGTGTACGGCAACTCCACCGTGGAGATCACCGGAGGCCACATCCTGACCAGTGTGTATGGCGGTAGCGAAATGACCGACGTGGGTCATTTCACATACGATGCTGATGGCGGCCACCCTGTTTCGGGTGGTACTGCAACCGTGACGATGAGCGGTGGCACCTTGGGCGTGCCGCGTACCTTGGAGCAGATCAAGGCTCACCCCGTCACCTGCTACCTCTTCGGTGCAGGCAAGGGCGACCCGCGTACGGATTTCAATACCAATACCAACAGCAGTTACGCCGATGTTACGGTCAAAGGCGGCACCATCTATGGCTCTGTGTTTGGTGGTGGCGAAGACGCCCACATCATCGGCGACGCCAAGGTGACGATCAGCAACTTCGTGGCCGACGCAGCCTATCACGCCCTCCATCCCGAGGTGGCCGTGGGTGCTTTGGTGAGTCCCATCATCGGCACCACGGGACATTCCTACGTCGATGGTAACATCTTCGGTGGTGGTCGTGGTTTCACGAGTGAGGCCCTCACCGCCGGTGTGATCAGCGGCAACGTGACAGTGAACATCGGCGGCGGCACCATGCTGGGCTCCGTCTATGGCGGCGGTCGTCTGGCTGCGGTGGGTACCTATCTGGTGCCTGCCAACCACGCGAACTACGGCAGGTTTATGCCTGATAATGCAAATGGTACGCACGGCCACATCGAAGTGAACATCACGGGTGGCACCATCGGCAACGACTATGAGTCCATCTACACCCACCAGGAGCATACCACGAGTGGCAACGTGTATGGTGGCTGCATGGGTCGTCTCAAGAAAGTGAATGGTGACATCAACAATAGATGGCCTTTGTTTGCCGTGGCGCGCACAGCCAATGTCAGCATCAACCAAACCTCATCGGATGAGGGCAAACGCACCACCATCCGTGGCACGGTATATGGCGGAGGCGAGTTCGGTGTCATTATCGACACGACCTACGTTCACGTCAGCGGTGGCACCATCTGGGATGATGTGTACGGTGCCGGTCGTGGAAGTACCGACGAAACGGAAATCACCTATACCGACCCGGAGACTCAAGCGTCGGTCACCACTACTGCCTTGAAGCGTTCGGCCCGTGTGTTCAGAAACTCCCATGTCCTCGTCGATGGCGGTTGGATCAAGAGGAGCGTGTATGGCGGCGGCGATTTGGCCTCGGTAGGTTCGATTTCCGATTTTACCCCGCACAATGGCGCAAATGATAACTACGCCATCAGCTGGCCCTTTGCGTTTACTTTTGCAGAGGGTACCGGTAGGTCAATGGTGGAAGTCAAGGGCGGCCGTATCGGCATCTCCGGCAAGGACTTCATGGGTCCCTGGACCGAAGCGGGCATTCCTTTGATTGACCTGGGTGACGGTAATGGATACGTCCAATATAACGGCAGTGACAGCCACAAGAAAGCCCTCAAGGCGGCCCGTGAGGACAACGGCGATATCTTTGGCGCTGGTGAGGGCCGACCGGGCGACACCTGGACCTATCCCCACCTGGCCAATGTGGACAATTCAATAGTTAGAATTGAATACCCTGCTGCCATTGATGAGGCTGTACTTCCGGAAAACTTCAAGCCGTATGACCAGGACTTTCAATCCACCTGCTTCTACAACTTGGAGGATTGGCCGACCTATGGCACGACGCAGTGCATCACCGGTTCCGTGTATGGCGGCAGTGAGAACGGTCACGTCAACGACTCCGCTTACGTCAACCTCAGGAGCGGTCTTGTCGGCCATGGCATCTACGGTGGCGGCAAGGGCTCGGGCACATACACTGTGCATTATGAACCCGAAGGCGAAGATCCTTACGATGAAGAGTATTACTGCATCACTTCCGGTAAGGTGTTTGGCAACACCCACATCCTCATCGAGGGCGGCCGCGTGGTGCGTAGCGTCTTTGGCGGCGGCAACGCAGCCTCGGTAGGTAAGGCCAACTTCCTGGGCTATGGCGAAACGGGTACTCCTATTGCCAACAATGGTCGCAGCTGGGTCGAAGTCAAGAGAGGCACTTTGGGTATGTTGCCGGTCGATAAATCCAAACCTGACGACGTGATCAAGGACAACATTCCTTACGGTTCCGTGTTTGGCGGCGCCCGTGGTTTGGTTGATGCGAATTGCGACGTCGAAGGCAGTGAGGAATCGAGGATGAGCTATGTCAGCTCTACCAAAGTCATCATTGGCGACAAGGACGGCGGTCCCACCCTCTATGGTTCTGTCTATGGCGGAGGCCAGGACGGCCACGTGCGCCATACCACCGACGTCACGATTAATAATGGTACGATTGGCCTTGCGTTCGTGAATCCCGAGACGGCTGCCACCACGGTGGGTAGCGACGATCCCGACTCCGAATACTGGACCACCCGTGGTAACGTGTTCGGTGGCGGCTCGGGTATCAGCACCTACGGTGACAATGATGACCAATACAGCCAATATGCCGGTAGCGTTTTCGAGACTACCAATGTCACCGTCAAGGGCGGTACCATCCACCGCAACGTGTATGGCGGCGGCAACCTTGCCCTTGTGGGCAGCAGTCTCACCGAAGGCAACATCACTGCTGGCGAAGACGGCAAATCCCTGAACCGTGCCAGGGTCACCATCATGGGCGGCCAAATCGGTGTCGGTACTGATGTCAACGGAACCTATACCGCTTCCTCAGGTTCGGGCAACGGAGGCAAAGAGGACAATGAGCCTGAGCACTTCACCTACGGCGGTAGCGTGTTTGGCGGCGGTAAAGGTTTTGAGTCTGACGAGTTCCAGGATTACTGTAACGTCGACAGCACCAACGTCCAGATCCAAGGCAGCAATGTGCTCGGTGAAGTGTACGGCGGCGCCGAAAACGGCCACGTTGTCTACGACACCAGAGTCTTCGTGAATGGCGGTACCATCGGCACCATCGGCAACACCGGCTACGACGGCAACGTCTTCGGCGGCGGAAAGGGTAGTGGTGAAGGAATTGCTTCCACCATCGATGATCCGAATCCGGATGCGGAAGAGCCAACATACGAATATGTCACATTGAATCTCTACAAGCACTGCGGCCGCGTGGGCGGCAACACCTACGTCAAAGTGACGGACGGCTACATCAAAGGCTCCATCTACGGTGGCGGCAGCTTGGCCCTCACCGGTGTGAACGAGGAAGGCGAGTTCCCGTACGATCCTCAACATCCTGAACAATGGGCTATCGCCGACCACGGCAACACCTTCATCACCGTCAAGGGTACAAGCACCATGCTGGGTACCGATGACGCGGATGACCTGTTGCACACCGATGCCAGTGTCGGCGACATCTTCGGTAGCGGTAAGGGCGACATCGATAACTACGACAATGTCCTCGCAGGCCGTACCACCAACGCCACCGTCAATGTTTCCGGAAGCCCGACCATTCACGGTACGGTTTTCGGTGGTGGTGAGATGGCCGGCGTGGGTTGGTGGGGCACCGATGGTAAGTTCTTTGGCAACGCAGACCATGGTATGACAGGTAAGACCAATGTTACCATCAATGGTAGTCCCGTCATAGGTACAGCGACTGAGTTTACGTTGACTCCTGCGGCTAATCCTGATGATAACTGGTGGACCATGTTCGAGAACGGCAAGATAGTGCACTCCTGCACGGGTAACGTCTTTGGCGGCAGCCAGGGCGACGTGTATCCGAAGTTCGGCCACTGGGTCTCCATGGGCCGTTCCCGCGAGGCTGAAGTCAACATCAATTTGGGTGATAATGGTCTGATCAGAGGCACTGTCTATGGCGGCGGTGAGCAGGGTTCCGTGATTGGCGACACCAAAGTCACCATCGATGGTACCGGCACCATCGGTACTCATATCACAACAGGTACTGGTGCAGGTACAGGTAACGATTATTACTATGGTGGCGTCTTCGCTGCCGGTTATGGTAGCGATGACCCTTATGAGAATGACGACGAGATCCATCCCAACGACTCCACCATCCACCGCAGAGACGTTTTGCATCTGGATTGGACGCCTGGTGTCATGGCCGGTCGTGTGTATGGTGATGCCCAGGCCGACATCCTCGGTTGCACCATCCTCGGTGGTATCTATGGCGGTGGTGAAAGAGCCTACGTGGGTTACGAGCGTAGCAACACCTATGGTAACGTTACCGTCAACATCGGTTCAAGAAGTGTAGTCAACTCAGGCCAGGGTGGCTCAAAAGACGACCCCACCTACACCTACTCTGGTAATGCCGACCTCGTCCATTCCGATGTGTTTGGCGCCAACAAGTATGCTGGCACACCTTTCGGCAATACCTATGTGAATGTCTATCAGACGAAACATACTGCGGCAAATACTTGCCCGACGCTTCCCGCACAATATGATACATGGACGCATGACCTGATGACAGCCAATACGGCTGGTAATTCACCCTTCACGCAAGCACAACAATACGCCATCCACTCCGTCTTCGGCGGTGGCGACAGGTCGCACTACATCCCGCATCAGAACAAGCACGCCCACGTGCATGTGTACACCTGCTTGAACACCATTGAAGACCTCTTCGGCGGATCCAATGCCGCTGACATTGGTGCACACAACAATACCTACGAAACCAATGCCAACCTCACCGTTGATGGCGGTCGTTTCAACCGCGTGTTCGGTGGTGGTAACGGTTTGTCGGCGACGCAAGCCGCTAACATCCATGGTGCAGCTATCACCTACATCGATGGCGGTTTGATCAACCAACTCTTCGGTGGCAGTAACAATTTCGGCAACATCCACGACATTCAGTTGGACATCGCCGATACTCCTTCCGGTTGCAACCAGTATGTCGATGAGACCTACGGTGGTGGTAACGAGGCTCCCCACGACGGCGATGTCGTCGTCAACGTCACTTGCGATCAAGGTTTGATCGGCCACGTCTTCTATGGTGGTGCCAACCATGGTGCCATCAATGGTAACCTTACCGTCAATGTGGCGGGCGGTAAATTCGACCTTGTCTTCGGTGGCTCGAAGAATGGTTCGGTCAACTACTATACACAAAATTATGTCAATGATTATAATGCGCTACATTTGGTAAATCCGCAGCAACCAGGAGTGTATGTGGATGGCTTTACGCCAATTACAACGAATGACGGTGGTAACATCACCCTCAACCTCTATGGTGGTAAGATTTACGAAGCTGCCTACGGTGGTAATGACGAAGGCGGTATCATTAAGGGCAAGATCACGATCAACGTGCTTGACAACATATCTGGTGATTGTAAACTTGATTTGCAAGACTTGTATGGTGCAGGTCGTAATGCGGCCTACGCACCCGTGACTCCGGGCGACGAGCCGCAGCCGATCACTGACCAACTGTGGCCTGAAGTGAACGTCATCCATGGCACGGTGAAGGGCAACGTCTTTGGCGGTGGTCATGGTGCCACGGCTACGGTGACGTCCAACCCCGTGGTCAACATCGGCTATGACGCTAGCATGGCACAATACGTTTCTACTAATCCGCTGGACGTCAATTATTTTGAAGATCCGGCTACCAACGCTACCGCTACCGTCCTGGGTTCTGTCCTCGGCGGCGGCAACCAAGCCCAAGTGGTTGGCAATACAAACGTGTACGTCAGGAAAGACAACACCATTATCGGTGATAAACTGAACTTTGCACAACGTTATGTGACGGACAGAAACTTCCACGAAGTCATTAACTTCGGCAATGTCTTCGGCGGCGGTTTCGGTTTTGAAGGTGAAAACCCCACTAGCGACGACGTTAATTTGGGTAAAGTGACGGGCAACACCAACGTCACCATCAATGGCGGCACCGTGCGCCACAACGTGTACGGTGGTGGTCGTATGGCTACGGTGGGTGGCACCGCCAATGTCACGGTCGAGGGCACGGCCCTTATCGGCCCCAAGAAAGCCGACCTGACCCAAAGTACGGATGCTGAAAAGCTGATCATGAAAGAAAAACTTGGCCTGGACCACACTCCGTCAGATGCTGAGTTTATCAACTATTCCTTCAAGTACCTCGGTGGCAACGAAGGCAGCGTGTATGGCGCTGGTCGTGGCAAGTGTGAACCTGCCTACGACAACTTCGCTTATGTCAACGCCACCAATGTCATCATTGGCGGCAACGCCCAAGTGGTCAGCGGCGTGTTCGGCGGTGCCGAGAACGGCCGTGTGACTACCGATACCGAAGTCACCATCGGTAGGCAGAATACTGACAACGATGCCCCCATCATAGGCGGTATTCCGTATCACGATGCTGGAACATACACTGTGCCAAAAAACTCAGACGTCGTGTCAGAAGTGTCCAGCATTGATGGTGAGTATATGGGTGTCAGTCGTACCATCTCCAATGCCGACAGCGAAACCGCAGAAGATATTTACGGCGTAGGCGCTTGCATCTTCCGTGGCGGTGTGTTCGGCGGTGGTCGTGGTACCGATACCTATGAGGTAGATCATATTCCTACGTTCAATCGCACTGCAGGTTGGGTGAAAGGCAACTCCAATATCACCATCAACAAGGGCGCGATTTTCGGCAAGGTCTATGGCGGTGGTACCATCGCCTCGGTGGGTACCTTCGCGTACACGAATATACCTGCTAATCCTACTACACATACACCTGCTTATGATAGTATCTCAGGTTACACATCAGGCACCGGCAAGGCCACGGTCATCGTCAACGGTGGTCAGATTGGTGTCGGCGGCATCAACGATGGCGATGTGTTTGGCGGCGGTTTGGGCGTGGCCATGCAACCTGGGCACGAACTTACCCGTCTGGCTTATGTGGGTGAAACAGATGTGCAAATCAAGCCTGGTGCGGTCGTCAAGAGCAATGTGTATGGCGGCGCAGCTTCCGGCCACGTGCAAGGCGAAGCCCACGTTACGGTGGACGGCGCCACCATCGGTGTCCAAGGCCAATACGGCTGGCACGGCAATGTGTACGGCGGCGGCGGCGGTACAGAACGTTACATCAAGGTGAATGCTCAAGGTCAACCGATTACCGTCAATAATCAGCCGGTACAGCACATGAGCATCTCGGCCGGCCGTGTGTTCGGTAGCACGTATGTTACCATCAACCAAACCGATAAGAATTATCCTACCGTCATCACAAATAGCGTTTATGGCGGTGGTGCGGCTGCTTCGGTGGGTGGTTATAGACTTGGTAATCCTCAATATGTAGGAGCGAATGCCATCATCGACCAAAACGTGAAATGTCAGGTGGATATCACCGGCGGCACCATCGGTGTCGATGGCAATGACAACGGCATGGTGTACGGCTCGGCACGTGGTTTCGTCAAAAATGACAAAGCCACCGATAACTTCGATACCTTCGCCGACAGCTTGTCGTATGCCGTTCAAACCATCGTCAATATCGGTACGAAGACGGTGTCCGAAGATAACCCGCCTGTGATTACCTATGGCGGCGATGCTGTCATCAAGGGCAATGTCTACGGCTCTGGTGACAACGGCCACGTGGTTCTCAATACCAACGTCAACATCTATGGCGGCACTGTTGAGGGTAACGTGTTCGGCGGCGGTAGTGGCGACGAGAAATACTTAGACGAGAATGACAAAGAACAGTACAACGCCTACTCAGGCGATGTGTCTGGCAACACCAATGTCAACATCTATCGAGGTACCATCTTGAAGAATGTCTATGGCGGCGGTGAGATTGCCTCGTTGATGAATCCTTACACCAGTCCTGTTTCCTACGGTACTTCCAATGTCACCATCGAGGGCGGCGTGATTGGTGTTGAGCTAATCGGCACTCCCCAAGAGCAAATCGATGGCGGCATCGTGTTTGGCGGCTGTTATGGTTTGGCGGGCGACAACTATGAAGGCTACTCCAACGTTGGCAATGCCAATGTCACCATCAAGGGCGGCACCATCTACAACGCAGTGTTCGGCGGCGGCGACAATGGCCATGTCAAGGGCAATACTGTGGTCGCCATCAGTGAGGACGTTTCCACCATCCCCACCATCATCGGTCAGAAGCTCACGATGAGAGAACTTATCGTCGACAGCTTGGCTTTGGCCAGGACGCACATCTATACGGGTAGTGTGTTGGGTGGTGGACGTGGTACGGGTACCATCGCAGGCGGCATGCATAGTGAAATCACTGGCCGCGTGTATGGCAACGCCACGGTCACCGTTTCGGGCGGCACCATCCGCCACGCTGTGTACGGCGGCGGTGGCTTGGCTTCGGTGGGTACCTATACCTTAGGTGACGACGGTCTTCCTGTGTTCACTTCAGGAGGTACGACTACCGTCACCGTCAATGGCAACGCCTTGATCGGTCCGAAGAAAGAAGACTTGTTGATTGGGTTGCTTGATCCCGAGGATCCCTATTACATTGAGGAGATGGGAAGAGCAAGAACCGCTTTGGGTATTCCTGACGGTCAACAATTTACATCAGATGATTATAGAAATGTGGCCTTCAGGCTCTTGGGCCTCAACGAAGGTTGGGTGTTTGGCGCAGGCTGCGGTTTGGCCAGTAACGAGTTTGATGATCCCACCCACCCGCACTATAATCTGTATCATGACGATCTCAATAAGCTGACCTTCAACAAGAATACGATTGTCAATATCGGCGGTAATGCACAGATTGCAGGTGTCGTGTTCGGCGGCGGCGAAAACGGTCGCGTCATGACCAGCACCGAGGTCAACATCACTGGCGGCGTCATAGGCGGTATCCCGCTGCATGGTGGCGGAGCCTACACCGTTCCGGCGGTCTCAAGCACCATGGACGGCGAGTATAAGGATGTTGAGCTCGACTTCCCCGAGAAATGGAGCGAAATCTTCGAAGACGAGTACGGCGCAGGTCGTAACGCCTTCCGTGGCTCGGTCTTCGGCGGCGGTAAGGGTTCTGATACCATTGTCCGCCTCGACTTAACCAAGCCCGAATACCGTTATAGCCGTATGGCTGGCCAAGTGTTCGGCAGCACCAACGTCAACATCAGTGCCGGTACGATTTACGGCATGGTGTATGGCGGCGGCGCTATTTCGAATGTTGGTAAGGTCACCTATGACAACAACACTGGTGCTGTTACCGCCGTCACAGGTGGCGCCTGCAATGTTACCATCACAGGCGGTACCTTAGGCAGTGACAATGGTGCAACGAACATCGACGACAACACCATTGGCCTGAACAACGGTAATGTGTTCGGCGGCGGTCTCGGTCGTGTGGGTGCTCCCGAAAGCTCCATTGTGAACGTCTCGTACGCAGGTAGCACCAAGGTCGAAGTCAAGGACGGTGCCCACGTCCCAGGCAGCGTGTTTGGCGGCTCGGCCAACGGCCACGTGATGGGCGACTCCCATGTCATCATCGACGGCGAGGAGACGGTCATCGGTACCCCTGGTAGGGGCGGATGGCACAGCAACGTCTATGGTGCAGGCGGTGGACAACACCGTTATAATATTGTGAGGACAAAAATTGATCCTGTCACTCATGAACCGATAATAAACTCACAAACTAATCAACCAGAAACAGAAACCATCAGACACTTGAGTATCACCTCGGGTCGTGTGTTCGGCAACACCAAGGTCGAAATCAAGAATGGTACGGTGCTTCACAATGTCTATGGCGGCGGTGCCATCGCTTCGGTGGGTACTTACAATATTTCTGGTACTGATGTTTCCGTTGGTGCAAACACCGGTAAGTCTGAAGTCTTCGTCAAGGGCGGCACCATCGGTACCAATGGCGACAACAACGGTATGGTGTACGGCTCGGCCCGTGGCATTATCTGCAATCCTGCTGCCTCGGCTTATCCTGAGTGCTTCTTGGACAGCCTGGCGTATGTGGCTAACTCCGAAGTCACCATCGGCACTGCAAACGGCGGCTTTGGCGACCTCAAAGTGAACGGCTCCGTGTATGGTGGTGGCGAGAACGGCCACGTGTACCAGAAGGCCAAGGTGGATGTCTATAGCGGCACCATCGGCTGTACGGCCGGTGAGTATGCTACTGCCACCAATTCTACTTTAACAGGTTACGACCCGACATGGTTGAAGAAGAAGTTCCCGTATCGCGGCAACGTCTACGGCGCAGGTTGCGGTACCGACACTTACGATCCTGACCACGACACGCTGTCCTTCAGCAAAGGCGCTGGTCTGGTCCAGGGCCAAACCGAAGTCAACATCCATGGCGGCTATATCAGCCGTAACGTGTATGGCGGCGGCGCCATGGCCACGGTGGGTGACATCACAGCCTTTGTTGAACGTCATAAGACGAACAATGGCCCATCGCTTGACACGCTCAGCTGGCCGATGCAACTCACCTTTGATGGAGAAGGAAATAACCAAACGGGTAAGGCTGTTGTCAACATTTATGGTGGCCACATCGGCACGGTGGCGGCTCCCGAAGCGGCTTCCGGCAATGTGTTCGGCTCGTCGCGCGGTAAGGCTGCCGACCGTTACAAGATGGCCTACTTCGCCAACGTCCGCGAGGCTCACGTCAATGTGAATTTCGACACTGCACCTGAAGGCAACACGTTTGATGAAGGAACTGTCGACTGCATCGTGGGTTCGGTGTATGGCTCAGGCGAGAGCGGCCACGTGTATGAGGACACCTACGTCACCATAGAGAACGGCCTCATCGGAGGTTCCGTGTTCGGCGGCGGCGATGGTACCGAGTTATATAAAGATGTGCTGTTGGACGGTACTACCAACGCACCTTATCCAGCCAACGTGCGCAGCATCACTGCTGGTAAGGTGTATGGCAACACCAACGTCACCATCAGTCAGGCATCAGGCAAAGCCACCTACATCAAACACAACGTGTACGGTGGAGGCAACTTGGCCTCGGTGGGTAAGGGCAACTATTTCGGTTACGGCGAGGGTGGCGACGAAAGCACCGATGGACTCTGCACCGTGGAAATCACGGGCGGCACCATCGGCACCAACGGTTACATCGCTGCGAACGAAACCGTGCTCAACGGCTTTGTGTTTGGTTCGTCGAAAGGCACCACCTATAAGAATTTCACCCAGGAGGAGCGCTACAAGTACACCCGCGACTTCTTCCTTGGCTATGCCAACAGTACCAATGTCACCATTGGTGGTACCACGGTGAAAGGCTCGGTGTTTGGCGGCGGCAATGACGGCCATGTGCGTTTGTCCACTATTGTCAACATCAACGAGGGCAGCGTGATTGGTGTGGCATACGATCCTAATGCTGGTTTGGGTCAACCCACTGCCGACATTTGGAAGTATCGCGGCAACGTGTACGGTGCCGGTAGAGGTGTCGACAGAATCGAAAGCACCAACGGCTATTGCTTCTCCGCAGGTTCCGTCACGCGCTACACGACGGTCAACGTCAATGGCGGTACCATCCACAACAATGTGTATGGCGGCGGATCCTTGGCCACTGTCGGCCCGCCTGAAGGCTATACTGACGAATCGCTCTGCACGGTCAATATCTACAACGGTAACATTGGTACCCAAACGGATGTGACCACTTACAGCTACGGCGGTAATGTCTTTGGCTCCTCGCGCGGTGAGCTTGGTGGTGGAGAGACTGCTCTTCTCAACCTTATGGCTTCGGCCAAGGAAACCTACGTGAATATAGGTTATCCGAATGGAACTGGCAATCCGCAGGTTTATGGCTCCGTCTTTGGCGGCGGCGATAACGGCCACGTGAACACGCATACCACCGTTTGCGTCAATGCGGGCCATGTCGGCTTCAACGGCCAGAGTGCCACTAACACCTATAGCGGCAATGTGTTCGGCGGTGGTAATGGCACCGACACGGGTACTAATCAAGATGGTATTGTCAAGGGCCACACGAGAGTGTTCGTCAAGGGCGGTACCGTTCACCGCGATGTCTATGGCGGTGGCAACACCAGCATAGTGACCGCTGAACGTGTGGTCACGATTGAGGGTGCCAACACTGTTGTCAAGGGCGATGTGTATGGCGGTTCCAACAACGGCATCGATGCCAAGGCCTACACCAGCCTGAAGACTGTGAACGTGCGCGGCGGCCAGATCAATGGTAATGTCTTCGGCGGCAGCCACAATGCCAAGGAGAGCAATGCCGACGATGCTCAGGATAAGTGGTCCGGATTCGTCAACATTACGGGCGGCATCATCGGCCAAGATGTGTTTGCTGCCGGTAACGGTGGCGACGTGAAGGGTTCGCTTTGCGTCAACATCGGTAAGGAAGCCGTCGTCCATGCGCCTACCTATGTTAATTTCAATGCCCCGGGTGGCCCTAACACTGACAATCCCAGTGCCAACCAGTACTATAACGTCAAGGAGGATGGAACGACCTACAATGACTTGAATGAGTCTACTGAGGATGACCTTCCGATTGGCAAGCTGATTGTTCACGGTGATGTGTACGGTGGTTCACACCACTATGGCAACACCAACACTCCAAGCTGGAACCACTACGATGTGAACGGCTTCAGCGTGGTGTTCCTCGATGGCGAGGGCTACGACACGGAGAATAATGAAACTACCAATACTTCGCTTATTGGCCAAACTGGCTGGAAGCCCTTCATGAACCTTGAAAAAGGTATCTATGGTAGTGGCAAGCAATGTGAGTCGGGACAACTCATTATGCCATACGGTCAATCGGAAGCCCGTGGCATCGTCATCAAGGATTACGGCCATCGTACCAACAATGCTGACAGCCAGATGACGGGCGCCACCCGTGACTTGACTACCATCCAGCGTGGCGGCATCGTGGTGCTCGACAACACCAATATCCACTTTACCGGTGCTGCCCCCATCAGCAGACCTGACTATACAACCAAGTATGCTGTGAGTAGAGCCAACTTGGGCTTCTATTGCCTCAATGGCAGCGGTATCGTGTTGGGTTCCAGCATGGCGAACGACTCGGTCATCATCGATTCCGTCAGGATTGTCAAGAGTATGTATCTGCCGGCAGGCGAGTCGGTATATCAGAATGTTTTGGGTGGTGCTTCACAAACCAACTGGGAGACCGTGGGCATCCAAGAAGACAACGGGACGGCCAAGTTGTATCGTCTGACCAATACGGGCACTACGGACAATCCTGTGATTACACCCGTAGAATTGACGGCGGCACAGGAGAACGTCATTGTCTTCTACGACAAGTCGAAGATGAGGGTGCGCTATAAGCAAGGCAATGAAACCATGTACGGCCAGTTGCAGGGCTTCTTCCGCATGAGTGCCGATCCTAATATCTATTATCCGGAAAACATCACGGAGAGCTTTGCCTACGCCCGCCCGAAGATTACCGACGGCAGTCCTGAGCAAGGCAATGCGTCGGACGGCGGTTTCCTGAGCTACACCAGCTCCTACAACACCTTCACCGACAATGGTGCGGTTTACACCAAGACGAAGCAGTATCCTTACCTCAACGTCCTGGATTTCAGCAAGGGCGACCGTACGGACTACCGTATGTGGGTGAACGCCCCGATGAGCGGACCGCGCTGGTATGTGGACGGCACCCGTGGCTGGGGTCGCGATGAGTTGAAGAGCGTTGACAACCAGGCTGGCCAGTATCCTGACAAGCCGAAGAAGACCCTCTTCGGTAAGAACGGCACCGTTGGCACGGGTATCATCTCCGACTGGTATACGGATAATGATCACAAGTACCTGAATTTCGATTACACGAAGGACATCATCTATGTGGTTGGCGCTTTGTCGGCCCAAGATGAGCAGGAGATCTTGCGCAGCGCATCCTACGAAGTTGAAAATGAAAACTTGGTCTTGGTGCCTCATACAAATGTCCCGTTGAAACTCTATCGTTACCCGGGTGGCCATGTCATGAGCAATGGCTCGGTGGATAACACTAATGCTGCTACAACAACGGTTACTCCGACTTGGGGTGCCACAGGCGAGGCCGGTCCTGGCGCGAACTATGGTGCCATGCTCGACGTGCAAGGAAACCAGAGCGTCACCTTGCAGAACGTGACCATGGATGGCTTGTATGGCTATACGACTACTCAGAGCGGCAATACCCCGTCGGAGGTGGAAACCCACATGATTCCTGCGAGCTTCAATCCGACGCTGACCACTGAGCCTCTGATCGTGACCCACGCCGGATCCACGCTCAACCTCAGCGAAGGCACCGAACTAAAGCGCGGCTACAACGGCACGAGCCCGGATTGGTACGCCAATGCGTTCTACAATGACGCGACGTTGACAACGGGCCACCAAGGCGGCGCCATCTATGTGGACGGCAGCGTGAATAGCAACGGCACGGATGCCGGCGCTCAGGTGAACGTGAGCGGCAAGGTGTTCATCACCGACAACCATCAAGGCGTGACGGTTGGTGACGCCACTCAGGTCATCGCCAGCAACGTGTATCTGCCCACCTTCGCCAAGTACATCAACATCACGGGTGCCTTGGATGCAACCTCGCGTATCGGCGTGACCAGCCCGAGGGCCAATGAAGGCGACGACTATACGTACAACACCTTGTCGCCTGTGGCCAAGGCTACTAACGCTACGATGGCAGCAAACACTTGGGCGCAGTGCAATGTCTACGATGACCAAGGCTGGTTCTTCGTCAATGGCCACAACCTTGGCGAAAACGGTCAGAGAACCACTTACTACAATCCGTCGAGCACCAGCAAGACCGATAATATGAATGAGTATTTGTATCTCGGTTGGACCTGGGCCAATGTCGTCCGCAGCAATCCTGGTACGGACAGCTATGAGGAAACCCTGTCTGGCGAGACTGTGACGGGTGTCACCGTCAAGGACGAGAAAGGCTTGGCTTGGCTCATCAGCAAGGTGAACGGCATGAATGATCAGACCGCCTTCACGCAGGCCGTTCCGGTTGAGCAAACCGGCGACGCCAATCTGCTGAAGTACGTGTGGGCACCGATTGGAACCACGGCACATCCGTTCAACGGTACGTTCGACGGTAAGGGCCATACCATCTCCAACCTTGAGATCAGCTACCTCGGCGATGGCGACCGTATCTACGAGTACGACAACTACGGCTTGTTTGGCAACGTCAACAACGGCACCATCAACCGTACCTTCGTCGTGAGCGGCACGATTAGCCCTGTGGGTGTGGCCAACATCGGAGGTCTGGTGGGTAAACTCGAAGGCACGACCGCCTTACTCAAGAACAGTGAGGCTGCTGTCCAAGTTACTTATCCCGTCAGTAATAGTACCGACAAGAACTACACTGTGGGTGGCTTGGTTGGCCAAATGATAGGTGGCGACATCCACTCGTCCATGGCTATGCCTGACATCGCCCTCAATGCCTATAGCGTTGCGGGTGGTTTGGTGGGCATCACGCAAGCCACTGAGGGTGACGCTCCCACGACTCCGACCATCAAGAACTCGTTTGCCAATGCAAAGATTGCCGTTGGCAATACCACCGACTATGGCGCAGGCGGTCTGGTAGGACACAGCGAGCAGTTGAGTATGGAGAACTGCTATTCCCATAATAGAGTGGCCACCACCCAGCCCAACTACGGCTCGTTGGTATCGAGTGGTAATGTTGCCAACGTGCAGCGTTGCTATGGCGAGCGAGACCTCAATCATACCGCTACAGGTAACATCAACAACTGCTCCACCTACACGCCTGTCATCAATTCCGACGAATTGGGTTATATGTACGCCGACAACAAGGTTGTGGCCGACAATATGACCATGTTCGAGGTGCTCAACAAGAAGGTTTGGGCGCTGAACAAGGCTGCCAATGACAGCACCTACGCGCACTGGGCACGTCCTGCCTTGTCGGAGATCAACAACGACCTGCCTGTGTTGCTGCTGGGTGAGTTCGACGGTTCGGTGAAATACCAAGGCACCTTCCGTAGCGTGGGTACCTACGCTGGCGGTGCTGCCTTGCAGTATGGTGGTCCTGTCCGTGACGGTGATACTTCTGATGACTTTGACGAAGTGAATGCCGCACTCACCCGTACTAAGGCAACCGACAACGACTACCTCTACATCTATGGTGACGTGACCGAGACCATAGCTGGCAGCATCACCCAGACCAAGGTGAGCATCAACGAACATGCCTCCATCGAACATCCAGGTGCGTTGGGTACATCGTCGTCGAAAGCCGATTATACCGATACCTATGTGGGCATCAGCTTCGACAACTCCTGCGGTCATGCCGTTTCAACGCCGGGCGTCAACGGATTGGGTGGTCAACTCTTGCCGCGCGACTGGCACATGTTCTCCACGCCGCTGAGCAATGCTCCGTTGGGATTTGATTATCATGTAGGCACGACGAACACGAACTCGGGCGCTTACGAGGGTGGAGACTACAGCAACACGAACTTCTATAACAATCCATGGGTACCCACCTCCATTGAATTCAGTTGGCTGAACAATGGTGGCCAAGGCGATAACCGTTATTGGATGTCGACGACAGCTGACGGTTACTTCCCGACGTCTCGTGGCACTTTGTTCAACAACGATCTTGAGTCGATCTTCGTGTCCAACTCGGACGAGCATCCTTCGAGCGACGTCTATCGCTATCCTTATGGTATGGACTTCTATACTTGGTACGAGCCGGAATACCACTGGATCAACTTCAAGCGTAACGGCCAGAACCACTGGCACAGTGATGAGGAAGCTCATGTCCATAAGCATTTGGACTACTTTGGCAGCGCAATGAACGTGAACGAAGAGACCCTGATTCCCGCCAAGGGTTACATGGCTTCCATCGCCACGCCGACCTTGCTGCAAAGCCACGGCACCCTGAATGCTGGCCCCCAGAACATCGCCTTGACGAAAGCAGGCAAGTACCTCAAGGGCTGGAACCTCGTGGGTAACCCGTATCATGGCTACATCGACTTCAGCAAGTTTGCCGCTGCGGCAATTGAAGGCGGCAATGGTGGGGTCCTGTCTGATGATTTGAGCCAAGTGGGAGGAACGGGGAATGTGCCGTTCTATGTCATCTATGACGCCGACGAATACCAACATGGTCATGAAGGAAGTGGATTCCTCTACTATCCGGATGGCGGTTCGCAAAATGGTGCATACGCTGGACGTTACATCCATCCGCACCAAGGCTTCTACGTCCAACTGAAGGAAACCGCGAGTAGCAATACCTTGAAGTTTACCGAAGACATGGTGGTGCCTCGTAGCGAGGTCGGTGAGAGCCACTTCCGCGAATGGCAGCCCAGCTACCCGTTGATCAACCTCTACTTGAGCAGCGACCATGGCTGCCGCGACGTGACGGTCATCGAGCTCGAGCGTCCCGAGTGGGGTGGAGCCACCAAGATCAAAGATCTGCGTGTCGGTAACGGTCTCTTCTACGGTCACCACGAAGACGACAACTATGCCGCCATGTTCGTCAAGCAAGGCACGGAACGCGTACCGTTGCGCTTCGAGGCCAAGGAGGACGACATCTTCACCATCAGTTGGGAGACGGCTAACGGTAACTTCCATAGCATGTATCTCATTGATAACATCTTGGGCTTCCAGTATGATATGATTCGCAACAACAGCTACACCTTTGAAGGCCATAAGGACGATTACTGGTCGAGATTCTACATCGTCTTCGATGTCACCGACGTCGAGGAGCATACGGACCAGCCCTTCGTCTTCTTCGATGGTTCGGAATATGTAGTCACCGGCGACGGCGATCTCGAATTCATCGATGTCAACGGCCAGATCCTGTGGCGTTCCTACGTGAGCGGACAGACCCGTGTGGGAATACCTAAGGTGGCTGCTGGAGTGTATATGTTCAGACTCGTCAACTCAGATGATGTACAAGTCCAGAAAGTAGTTGTGAAAAAGTAAAAGGAGGAAACTGAAAATGAAAGATATGAAGAAACGAATCCTGGCAGCGGTCATGACTATCGGACTGCTTATGCCATGCCAAATGAACGCCCAAATCTTTCTCGATGATGAGGACCAAGGCGGATCTCGTGTCTCTATCCAGGAATGGGACGGTGGTTTGATCGTCCCATACCAAGCTAGTGACATCGATGCGTATGTCCCTTTGGGAAGCGGACTGCTGGTCATGGCCGGCTTAGGCGGAGCGTATCTTTTGGCCAAGCGGCACAAGGACCAAGAAGTTTGAAAAAAACTGCTATTATGCAGAAAACTTATGTTGGTAAGGTAATTTCCTTATATTTGCAGAATCGATTAGAAACAAAATTGCAAGGATATGGAAATAAAGAGAGTCTTTGACCTCCTCGACAACTACGTGGAGAAGTACCCCAACCAGCAGGTGGCCCTTGCTGGAAAGAAAAACGGACAGTGGGTGAACTACAGCTCACTGTCCTATAAGGAGCATGCCGACATATTGAGCTACGCGCTCATCGAGTTGGGCATCGAGAAAGGCGACAAGGTGGCGATGATCCTCACCAACCGCCCCGAATGGAACATGCTGGACATGGCCATTTGTCAAGTCGGTGCCATCAACGTGCCTGTTTATCCTACCATCAGCGAGGAGGACTACCGCTATATCCTTCATGACTGCGACGCCAAGATGGTCATCATCGACGGCCTCAGCGTGATGAACAAGGTGACCGCTATTTTGCCTGACGCGCCCAATGTGAAGTTGGTCTATACCATGGTCGACCGCGAGAAATATCCTTATTTCGACCAGTTGCTCCAGTTGGGCAAGGACCATCCGCACGCCGAAGAACTGGCTGCCCGCAAGGCCGCCGTCGACGAGATGGACTGCGCCACCATCATCTACACCTCGGGTACCACAGGAACCCCCAAGGGCGTGATGCTTTCGCACCATAACCTGATGAACCAGTTCCCGAACTTCCATTACACTATTAGTGACACCTCCAACAAGGCTTTCAGCTTCTTGCCTGTGTGCCATGCCTACGAGCGTGCGCTGAACTATTGCTACCAATATCGTGGCATGTCCATCTATTATGCCGAGAGTTTGGGTACCATTGCCTCTGACATGCGTGAGGTGCATCCCACGATGATGTGTGCCGTGCCGCGCGTCTTGGAACGCTTCTATGACGCCATCCTGCAGTCGGGCAAGAAACAGAAGGGCATTAAGAAACGCATTTTCTTCTGGGCCGTGCGCCTTGGCGAGCGTTATAAGATTGATGCGGTCAGTCGCCACTGGTTCTATGATTGGAAGCTGGGTATCGCTGACAAGCTGGTTTACGCCAAAATCAGGGAAGGTATCGGCGCCGACAACTTCGACATCATCGTGTCGGGTGCCGCCGCCATCTCGCAAAAGATTGCTGGATTCTTCTCGGCCATCAAGATGCCTGTGTTTGAAGGCTATGGTTTGACGGAGACATCTCCTGTCATCGCCGTCAGCAACCGCAGCCCTCATGGTCGCGAAGTGGGCTATGTGGGTCAACCCTTGCCTGGCACAGAGGTGAAGATTGCGGACAACGGTGAGATTTGCTGCCGTGGCCACAATGTGATGATGGGCTACTACAAACATCCCGAACTCACCAAGGAGGTCATCGACGAGGAAGGCTGGTTCCACACGGGCGATATGGGCGAGATTGACCAATACAACCGCTTACGTATCACAGGCCGTATCAAGAGTCTCTTCAAGACCTCGGGCGGCAAATACATCAACCCTGATGTCATCGAAGCCAAGTTCTGCGCCTCTAAGCTGATTGAAAACATCCTAGTGGTAGGTGAGAACCAGAAGTTCGCAGGCGCCCTCATCATCCCGAGTTTCAGTGAGCTCAAGTCTTGGTGCGCTGAAGAGAAAATCCCCTATACGACCAACGAGGAGATGATCCGGAATCCCGAGGTGCTCAAACGCTTTGCGAAGGAAGTCAACGAGCTGAACAAGGGCTTGGGCGAGACCGAGAAGATCAAGAAGCATGTGCTGCTCGCCGACGAGTGGAGCATCGGCAACGGCTTGCTGACACCCACGCTTAAAGTCAAGCGCAAGGTCCTCATCGCGAAATATAAGGACGTCATCGATAAGATGTTCGAATAATATTGTAGAGACGGTGTGACACCGTCTCTGCCCAAGAACAAATGGCCGCTTCAACCTCGTGTTGGGGCGGCCATTGTCGTTGTAGTAGAGACGGAGCACGCACCTTCTCTACAAATAATCAATTACCGACGGCGTCGGTAGCGTTGCGTTGCGGGGTGGACTTGGGCGAGAGGAATGCAGAACCTTTGCTCGTGCCACCGTAGCTGTTGATGCTGGCGTTGAGGGCATCTTGGCCTTGGTAGCTAGTGTAGACGGCGGGGTCGACAAAGAGGTACTGGGTGCTGACGCTGACGTCGCCGTTATTGTTGCGGCTGTGAACCCAGGCTGCTGCGCTTTCGGTGATGGGTTGGCTCATGCCCAGGAAGCCGCCCACGGAGCAGAAACCGATGGCGTTCACCATCACCATCAAGGGCGTGTCGTCGGTGAGGTTGAGCACCACCTTGCTGCCGTTCATCTTGGCGCGAGGCACGCCCGTGACGGGATCGTGCGTTTGCACGCCGTGGATGAACGAAAGCTGGTCGCCCTCTTCCCAGTTGTCGTTGCAGCTGATGACGGCAGCGCTCAACTCAGCCACGGTGGTGTTGTCGTCGATGACGAGGCCGCCGAGGCTGATGTCGGTCACCAGCATGTCGCCCCTGTTCTTGGTGTAGAGAATCGAAGTCAGCATGCCACGTGAGACGAGATAGGGAGCCAACACGCATCCCCCGTTCAAGCGGATGTCTTTGGTGATGTACACCTTGCAGAGCTTGCTGTTGGCCTGGACGAAGGCGTTGTAGGCATTCATCTTGCCATTGCCTTCGAAAGCGTTGGCCAAATAGGGCTTGAGTTGGCTGTAGATGGCCCCCATGTTGCTGAAGAGCATGCGCATGGCGGCTTGGTTTTCGGTGCGCTGGGCAACTTTTGGCACATCGGGTGCCTCGTAAACGATCGGATGGTCACAATTCTTGCGGTGAACCACAATCAGTCGTCCGACTTGACCGTGAATGTCGGACAACATTCCTTTAGCTTTTCCCATGATTTTTGGTTTTTTAAGGTTAATGATTAGTTTTTGGTTGTTTTGAAGATGATAAGCAGCGCGATGACTGCCAATAGGATGAAGAAAACCCATTTGAGGATGACGCCGCGGGGGCGGATGATGCCATTGGGGGTGATCTCGGTAGAGGATCCTGCGACTGCCACGGTGTTTTGGGCTTGTTTCTCGACGTAGACCGTGTCGGTGCGGACGATGACTTTCTCCTTGACGTCGTGGTATCGGTCGCGGGTGGAGGCCCGGATACGGTCGGTCACCGTGGTGACGCGGAGGGTGTCGCCAGTTTCCGACTCGCGCAGGGTGATGGTGGTGGTTTCCTTGAGGGTGTCGAGGACGACCACCACCATCTGTTCGCTCATCGTGTCAGTGCTCGTTTCCGAGCTTTGGCTTATGACCTCATGCGTCAGGCTTCTCTGCACCGAGCATGCTGACGCGAGAGTGGCAGCCAGTAGAATAGCAAGCCAGCTTTTTGACACATTCCAGTTCATTTTTCAGGTCTTTTACTTCTTGGGTGAGTTCGTAGACGCGGCTCTCCAAAGGCTTGACGATGTTTTTGGTGTATTCGTCCACATACATCTTGGCGAGGTCCATGTACTTCTGGCGGGTCTCGGCTTCGATGGCTTTGGCTTGGGCCTCCAGATTCTTCACTTCTTGTCGGTGCTTGCGGCGGTCGAGATACCAGTTGAGCCAGCCGCTGACCATTCCTATCAGCGACAGGATGATGGCGCTAATGTCGATGGTGTTCATAATTGGAGTTTTTGGTTCTTGATGGTTAGAGACTTGTAACGGTTGAGTAGCCTGGGGTGCCGATCACATGCTTCAGGATGCGGTGGCGGTTGTCGCCGTTGCGCTTCCATGAGACGTGGATGAACTGAGGCTCCATCGAGCCGGTTGTGACATAAAGAATCATCTGGTCGTATTGGCCTCGTTTGGCGATGAGGCGGGCCAGCTTGAGGTTTTCGGCGGGCGAGCCTGTGGTGATGTCGGCGGCCTCGCCGAGGGTGTGTTGGCTTTTGGCGACGCCACCCACGGCGGCGTTGTGCGCAGGGCAGCGGAAGCCGCTGTTGACGTGGATGGGTTTGCCCAAAAGCTCGCGGGCAGGGTCGAGGACGTTGTCGACCAAGGCTTCGGCGTTTGCTTTGGCTTCGGGAGGGAGCCGGCCGCAACACTTGCAGCGCAGCTCCGTGTCGGTAAAGTGTTTCATATATGTTGGTTTTTGGTTATAAAAAGGGCCCGCCAGAGTATTCGGCGAGCCCTCATTTCGGATGGTACTATGTCGTGTTTCGTCAGCCGCTTTGCTTGCGGTCGGTGTTCTTCTTATTGCCGTTGTTGGCTTTAGTCAATTTAATTTCTCCCATGTTTTGTCTGTTTTTAGTGGTTAAACGTGTTTTTGTTGGTTCTCTTTTAGGCCTTTTCGGATGCCTTACTCTCCTTTCTCAATCCGTGGCGGCCCTGCCTTAGTTGTTCTTGCTGACGATGGTTTCCTTGGCTGCGGCGAGCAACGCGTCCCACCGATCCATCGATTGTTTCACCTTACTATCCAGGCTTCTACCCCAGGTCTGCTCATACTGTTTGTCAGAGACCGAGTTAGCCCTGATAGTATCAATCCTTTCAATGAGGTTTACTTTCTTTGTCATAATACTGTTTACTCTTTTGATTTTACCATGATTCTATGAAATAAAGGGCCCGCTGGTTGTCGCCCTTGCGGGCCCTGATGCATGATTACACCTTCGCGAGCAGGTTGAGCAGCTTCTTTTCGAGTTTCAAAACCGTTTTCACGTCAGTGTTGAGAAGACTGGCGATGCCGTAATAGTTATCGAGCTTGTACATGGCGTCGAGGTAGGCTTCCAAGTCGGGATGGCCTTTCACCGCCTTACGGGCGATTTCGTAGCCCATGTCGCGCATGTTGGCTTCAAACTTCCATTGATCGGCGAGTGCAAGGTTGGTCTCCATCTCCTCACTGAAGCTCTGGTCGCTGGTTAGTGTGTGTTCAGGCTGACCGCGTTCGTAGTAGTCTTCGATGATGTGACCCATCTTCGACTTGGCAATGTTGATCAGCTGTGTGCTTAATTTGCACGATGGTTTCCAGTGCCATTCGCCGCAGAAGAGGGCCTCTTCGCACTCGTTGCTAATGATGTCGTCGGCGTCGCCGCCCAGGGCAGCACGAGAGAAAGGCCCGTAATCGAGGCTGAAACCGCGATAGATGATCTGCCAACTCACCCACCGCCTGAGTAGTTTCAAGGCGCTTTCCCTTTCTTCTGGAGTGACCTCGGCCAGACGTTGCCACTCCTCTAAAGATAATTGGACTTTTTCCATTATTAGTTTTTTGATTGTTGATAAATATGATTAGTTGTTTGTCCCAGTCCCGACTTAGTGTCAGCCATACCACTTCATCGGTCCCTTCACTTGTATTTTATCCTACTTTTTTCAATTTTCAGGGGGTCGGCACGAAATTTTTTTCATTTTTTTTATGTTTCTCGTAAAAAACCCTAACGGGAACCAAGAGCTTCCATCATTCATTCCTGCGTCTCGCAGTCTCGCGGTCTCGCGGTCTCGCGGTCTCGCGGTCTCGCGGTCTCGCAGTCTCGCAGTCTCGCAGTCTCGCGGTCTCGCGGTCTCGCGGTCTCGCGGTCTCGCGGTCTCGCCGTCTCGCAGTCTCGCAGTCTCGCAGTCTCGCAGTCAATAAGGTAAGTGGAGTTGCAAAGATAGAAATTATTCTTGGATTTGCAAGGGGAAATGTAGATGTTTTATTATCTAATATAGCATCGACTCAATAGCTATCGAGCAAATATTTTGTTGTATATTTTGTATCTCAAAATATAGACTTTTTGCTTATTTTTGCACATTAACTTTGAAAGAAAGGATAAAACCACATAAATAAAAAGAAAGAAAGAAAATAACATATTATCAAACAAGGCATTAGCTGTTATTCATATTCAAATCAAAAGCGTCGCAAACTGATGATTTGTAATTGTTGAATCGGTAAGGAATTCACGAAGAGTGTTAGTTCGTATCCTGTCTTATGTGAAGTTAATGCTCGCATCTTTTCGGTGTGGGCTGTTTTCATAAAGACAGGATGGGGTTCATGCGACGCTCCCCGTGAATATGATGGAAAAGCCCGCACCTTTTCTTTCCTTACAATTGATGGACGGCAATGCTGCAACCATCAGGAGAATTATGAAAAATAAAAAAGAAGAAAAAAATCCAAATTGTTTGTTTGTCCATGTCGGTGAAATGGTGGCTGAGGTTATGTACCAGCAGCATATTTCAAAATATGATTTTGCCGAGATTATCGGCACCGACCCAAGCAACATCTATCGTATTTTAAAAAAAGACAGTTTGGAAATCAACCAACTTTATCGCTATTCTAAGGAATTGAACCACAATTTTTTCAAGGATTTGTCGGATGAGTTTGAAAAGAAGAATGGAGGAGCTTTATAAGGTTTCCTATAGGCAAATCCCATAGTATATGGCGAATATTACCATATTTAATGCAAATTATGCAATAAATTTTGCTTGATTCTTTCTTTTTTTTGCAAAAAATTCAACATTAAAAAAACAAATTAATATGTCACAAAACAAGACAAGATTTCCAGGAATGGAAAATGCCGCAAACAATCCTTACAATCGGGATATGTTTGTCTCCAATGGCGATGATGAAATGAAAAGAAACGATCCAAAGGCGACTCGTTTTCCAGGAATAGAAAGTGTAGAAAACGGGCGGCAGGCCGAAGTTCCACATGACCCGATAGTTGGCTTCCTGTTCTCTGTGTCCAAAACTCCTTTTGGTGAGTATTGGCCATTATACATTGGAAAGAACACCATTGGCAGGAATACTGGTGACTCTGCGAATATGATTAACTTGCTTGAAGGCTCTGTTTCGAATGAACACGCTGCATTGGTGATTGAACAATACACCAATCCCAACGAGACCGTGGCGGTTTTGGAAAACAAAGGTTCGAAGAATGGCACTTTTATCAACGGCAAACGTGTCATCTATGGGCGTACTGAAGAGTGCAAGAATGGTGATATCCTGCGTTTTGGGGGCAGTTATGAATGTATGTTGATTTTGTTTGATGTGAGGGAACTTGGGCTTAAGAAGGCCGAGAATTTTATTTCAGTTGAAACTGTGGAAAGCAGTGATCCTTGGGACGAAGGTAATGATTCTCCCTATAAACCGAGCCGTCAGGATACTCCTTACTTCGACCCCAACCAAACCTCGAAGGCTACCAACGCGATGAATGGCGAGCCTATGTTTGGAGGTAATAAGCACAAGACAGAGGCAATGTAATAATCATTGAGCTATGCCGATAATCAGATTACAGAACGGAAACGGCGAAACAAATATTCATTATGAATTTGACCCTGGCCAAAAACCGCTTGGCGAGGGAGGAATGGGACGAGTGTTTCGTGGTGTCCAGGTAGATGAAGGAAGCAATGGGTCGCGAAAGGAGCGTGAAGTTGCCATAAAATGCTTGTTAGAGGATCTTCCGGAACATGCCATTAAGCGTTCGCGACGCGAGGCTTCCATACGCCTCAAGAATGACAACCTCGTCGAAATGATTGATTTTGTGGAAACCCATGACAGTTATGTAACCCATTACCATGTCGTCAGCGAGTTGCTGGATGGAATCAATCTTGACGAGTTGCTTGAAGGGCGGACTACCAGTCATGACGGTAATCCCAATCCTACAGCCGAGCGTTTGCTTCATAACTACAGTGAAAACCGTAAGGCTTTTGCTGGGGAAGTGTTCCGCTGTATATTGTCAGGAATCATGGCTTTGCACGATGCGGGCTACATACATCGCGACATCGACCCGTCAAACATTATGGTTACAACCGATGGTAAAATCAAACTGATCGATTTCGGCATCGCTAAAAAAGTCAATGAACTGTTTACCACGGGGAAGTCTTTGACCTCGCCAGGACAATTCATTGGCAAACCTTATTATGCTGCTCCCGAGTTGCTGCTTGGCGACTTGAAACAACAAAGCTACTCGACTGATGTCTATGCATTGGGTATAGTGCTTTTCCAGTTAATGACGGGACACCTTCCTTTCGAAGGTGCGTTTCAGGAGGTGTATGAAAAGCAAATGCACGAAAAGTTGCCATTGAATGAAGTCGCAGACAAAACTGTGCGTAAAATCATCGAAAAGGCCACTGAAAAAGACCAAAAGAAACGTTACCAGTCTGCCGCCGAATTCCGCGTTGACCTTGACAGATGGATATCGGAAGCTCCGAAATCGGTTAAGTCTTACAAACCTGCACGACCCACAAAACAGTCACGGTCAAGTAGCGGTTCCAAACCTATCGGGAAATGGATTGGTATTGCAGCTGCTGGATTGGTAATTGTTGGGTTGGTTGTCTATTTTGCCACGAGGCCGCCTAAGCCGTCTAAGCCGCTTGTAGATCAACCGGAAGTAGTTGTAGAGGAACCGGAACCTGTTACTGTAAAGGAAGAGGTCCCAGAGACAGCACCCGCCTCAATGGACAGGGCCACAGAACTTCTTAAGGATAAAAACACCGCAAAGGAGGGCCTCGATATGCTTCAGCAACTTGTCGAGGAAAACAACTATGATGCCATCTTCCTGATGAGCAGGATTTATTTCGACCCCAAAGCAGTTCCAGGTAATAAAGGAAATGAGTTTTACGACAAAAATTGGGAAACTATGCGCAAGAATTGCGGTGTAGAAACTGACAATGTTAAAGCACACGAATTGCTCATGGATGCTTTCGAAATAAAAGAAGACGACCCCGTTCTTTTGTATGAGCTTGGTTGTGATTATATGTGGACAGAAAGATGTAACATGAAAAAATGGGAATGTGCTCATTATTGTTTTGATGAAATAAAGAAGTTGACTGGAGTAAACGAGAGTAATCCTTATTATCTGGCAGTAAAAGAGAAGTTAAAAGCTGTTTCAGGAAAGAATCGCGAAAAGCCAAGGAAATAAAAACATATTTTCATGCCCCAAATCCAACGAAAAACGGTATTCCAACGCAAAGGCGACCCTTATCTCTACCTCTTTGTGGAGCGGGAATGGTATTGCTACAATCCTTTGGAGGAACCTCTGGGCAGTGGCGCGATGGGAACGGTTTGGCGTGGGTATCGTGTGAAGACAGGCGAGCAGATTGCCATTAAGCGTGTGAAGGATGAGTATGTCAACATTCCCATCATCCGTGAGCGGGCCCGCTTGGAGTCGTCGATGGCTTTTCGTCATCAGAATCTTATTGAGATGATAGGCTGTTGCATGGTGTATCCCGATAGAGGCCCCATTTGGCTGCTGAGCAAGTTTGTGTCTGGGCAGGATATCGATAAGTTCGCCAAGCAAATCCCCGATGGGCCACAGAAAGTTGATACCCTTTCAAGATGTATCTGCCAAGTACTTGACGCTTTGGAGTATATTCATGCCAATGGCATCATCCACCGAGACATCAAGCCGTCCAACATCATGATCGAGGAAGAGTCAAATGCCAGATTAATGGATTTGGGCATTGCCCGCATGAGCGGTGGGAATAAGTTCTCTCAGTTTGGCTTTATCGGTACCCCGCAGTATGCTGCTCCCGAACAGGTCGTCCGCGACGTGAATAAGAACTTGCCCATCAATGCGGCAACCGATATTTATGCTTTAGGTGTCACCTTCTTTGAGTTGTTGGCTGGCTACAATCCTTTCGACAGTGATAGTGAGATGGAAACCCTTACGCGTCAGGTACGTGACCCATTACCCAACAGCGATCTGGTGCCAAAGCGTTTGATGCAAGTGTTGCTCAAAGCTACTGAAAAGGAACAATCTAAACGTTATCAGACTGCTGGTGAATTCCGAGCAGCAATCAACATAGCAATAGGACCACCCCCAAGCCTTTGGCAACGCATAAAGAGTTGGTTCTCAAAAACGACCTAAAACAAAGAAAAAATGGAACTACATAAAATAGAAACAGAACATCCTTTTATCGGATATGGCGAATCTCGTCAAGGTGGACGAAGCGAAAACCAAGATTCGTTCGGCTTTGCGGATACCAAGTTCGGCTTGTTGGTCACCGTGTGCGATGGTATGGGTGGTGGGCCAGGAGGCAAGACAGCCTCAAGCATTGCCGTGAAAGAAATCATAGATGGGGTTATAGAAGCCAATGATGATGAAACACCTTCCAATGCTCTGTTGAAGGCAATTCATCGTGCCAATCTTGCGATAGTATCCTCTGCTGAGGAGAATCCAAGATTGAAAGGCATGGGAACGACTTGCACGGCACTTTTAATTAATAAGGAGTCGGCTGTTATCGCGCATGTGGGTGACAGCCGCGTTTACCAGTTGCGCCACCATCGTAAGGTGTTTCGCACCTTCGACCATTCTCTTGTATTCGGTCTGGTGAAGGAAAAAGTCATCACCGAGGAACAGGCGCGCCTCTCTGATCAGTCGAATGTCATTACCCGTGCACTTGGCCTTGATGCAAAGCTGGAAATCGACATCACCGAAAGAGCTTACGAAAAAGGGGATCGCTTTATGCTTTGCACAGATGGAATTCATGGCACGATGCCTGAAAAAGAATTAATACTGAAAGCTACCAAAAGTAAAAACGCGGGGCAAACCGTCGATGACCTCGCCACTCAAGTAGATGGGGAAGGAAGAAGGAATGGCGGTGGTCACGATAACCTAACAATAGCCATCATCGAAACGAAACAAAACTCAATATTGAAGGAAAAAATGAGTACAAGAAACAAATTCATCCTTGTCGGCATTGCGACTTTGTTGGTCGTAAGCTGCATATTGAACATCACACAATGTTCGAGTAATAATAAGCCTAAAAACAACGAGGTGTCTTCTTTAGTTTACGATACGCTCATACAAACGGACAGCACTTTGTATCTTATCAGCATTACTGATTCCAATAAATATGACACGATTATTTGTACGAAGAAACAATAAATAAATCCATACCATGAAAAGTTATTCAATAGGAAGAGACGCAGGCTGCGACATCGTTCTGAATGACAACACGGATGTCATCAGCCGTCGTCATGCTGTTTTAACTGTAGCGTCATCAGGAAAGATGACCATCACCGATTTGAGTACCAACGGTACCTACATCAATGGGCAACGCATTTCTTCAAATGTGGCTGTCCCTGTCACGCGCAAGGATTCCGTTTCCTTTGCCCATGTCAGCACCCTCGACTGGAATATCATTCCCAAGTCGAACCAATGGCTGCGTTATGTGATTGGTGGCTTGGCTGCCGCCGCCCTGATTGCAGCCTGCATTATCCTCATCCCCAAGATTATTGACCCGACGAATGACGACCCGCAAATAGAAGTGCCGCAAGGCAGTTTCGCGGTGACATTCATGGCCAATGCCGATGATGCTAAGGGCGAGATGGAAGCCCAAGTGGTGAGGGGTGGAGAAACCGCATCACTGTATGAGAACAAATACTCTCGCGAGGATTACAAATTCGTTGGTTGGAATGATCAAGCTGATGGCAAGGGCAAGGCTTATGAGGATAAAGCCACTATATCACCTACATCCAACCTCAAGCTGTATGCCCAATGGGAGAAGACGGTTGTCATTATCACTTTCAAGTCGAACTGCGGCGGAAATGATAATAATATGCCTCCTCAAAAGGTCAAGATTGCGACGGATACTGTGCTCAACGCAAATGCTTTTATCAATAAAGGCCATGTCTTTGTCGGTTGGAATACATCCGCCAATCCTCAAAAGAGTGAAAGTAGTACATCCTTTACTGATAAGGCTGTGGTTAATTTCACGAAAGACATCACTTTATATGCACAATGGAAGGCTGTGGAAGCCAATTACACCATCACTTTTGATGCCCATGGAGGAAAGGGAACGATGGCTCCCGTTACGGTGGAGAAAGGTAAGAGTGTCACGTTGCCCTCCAATACGTTTACCCGCGAAGGATACACCTTTGTCGGCTGGAAGACAGGACCTGATAGTGGAACGTCATACGGTGACAAGAGCAGCCTCAAACCCAAGGGTAATATGAAACTCTATGCCCAATGGAAGGAAAATAGTAATGAAAGACTGTAAGTAATAGCAAACAATAAAATTAAAATATTATGAGATTACTGAAAATTGGCAGTTCTCCGGACTGCGACATCGTGCTCAATAGTAGAAGAGTCAGTGCCCTTCATGCGGAGCTGATCATGCTCAACAACGGCGATATCCTACTCGAAGATAAAGGAAGCACCAATGGCACTTATGTCAACAACCAACCTATCAAACAGGGTGCATCAGTACCGGTGCGTCGTGGCGACCTGATTCGCTTTGCTGATACGGAGCTGCAATGGTCGTCCGTACCTCAACCTTCGAATAACAGCATGTTCAAGAAAATTTACGGCATCGGAAGTAACATGCGCTACAACGACATTCAGGTGACAGGCAATACGGTGAGCCGTTTTCACGCCACTTTGAAGATTGACAAGCAAGGCCGTGCCTTTATCGAAGATCACAGTCTGAACGGTACGTCTATCAATGGCAAGCGTATTGCGGCTCATCAGAATGTGCGTGTGAAGCGTGGTGATGATGTGGTGGTGGGTGGGGTCCCTGTTGACCTGAAGCCTTATATCAAGCCAGATATTTGGTCGACAGTACTGAAAGTTGGCGGTAGTGCTGCTGCAATTGCTGCTGTGGTGCTATTGGTTTTAAATGTCTTGCCAAATCCTTGGCATAAGCGTCCAAGTATCGAGGCATTGATGACGGCTACACCATGCGTCATAGGAGCTTATTATATTGATGTGACTATCAAAGACGATCCTCTTAAAGAATTGCTGCCAGGGGAATGGCCAAATTCCTGGCGATTCGGATATGACGCAAAGTCGAATGAATGGGTTCTTGGTGGAAGTAACCCCTGCATTTATAATGGAACAGCGTTCTTCATTTCAAAATATGGTGAAATGGGTACGAACAGACACATTGCAGTGCCATGGGATGAAGTGGCTACATCTCCTACACATGTATTTAACATTAAACTTCAGATGAAGAACGCAATACATGATCTTATTTTGGATGAATTCAAAAAGAGGGAGAATAATAAACAGGCGGAGTTTCAAGCGGCTAAAATATATATATTGGCGAATTACGGAGTGGAAATAAAACAAGAAGATGAGGATGCTGAAACCAAATATGTAAAAAGGGTTATGGAGATGCTTGATCAATGTGAATTTCAAATATCAGGTAACTTCTCCTATCTCGGCATTCTTTTACGAGGTAACACATTTACTACCCAAGCCGACTTGATGGCTTGTCAGGTCATTGCTGAATCAGGGGATCCCAATAAAGATGTCGCTTTGCTTCGTTTGAACAATCCTGAAACGCCTCGTCGCGTTTTAGAGAGAGGGTGGTATTATATTGAGAATGCCCGTATTGATGAAACAAAATTGCGAATTAATGAGCCTCTACAAACCATAGGATACCCTAATGGTTTGGCGACGGGTATGAATATGGGTAATGGTCAGGAACTAAATCCCTCTCATGCGAATGCCACAATGAGTAGAAAACCGGACAACAACCGGTTCCAAATGCAAACTATTGCTATGGGAGGACAAAGTGGTTCTCCTGTAATAGATGCCAAACGCAATCTTGTCGGGGTGCTCTGTTCTGGATATCGAAACAATGAAATTACTTATTGCTGCAACATTAAGCATTTGGTGGAATTGTATAACAGATACAAATGGGTGGAATGATGAAACGATCAATACTAATAATTGCCGCGATAATGCTTATGGGGTGTATGACACACGCCCAAACCGTGAAATGGTTGGTCGCACCAGAGTATGCCTCCATCACACATTACAGCGAAGACGTCTTTAAATGCATAGACAAGAATGGGAAGTTACAACTCCTGGATTGGAACGGCCAATCTTTGCTGCCTAAAGACCTTGCTGAAAGAGCTGATGCGGTTACGGAATACTCTGACGGCTATGCCGTTGTTTTGCAGGGGAATAAGATCTTGGGATTCTTTCCCGAAGCCAAGCCTCATAATTTCAAATCTGTGAGTGGTGATTATTATGCTACAAAATATTCTTTCTTCTCGGAAGGTTATATTGCGGTAGCTCAAGGCAGTGTTGATGGGAAACAGGGCTATATGGATTCAAATGGCAATTTGGTTCTTAAGTGTGAATATGTTGAAGCATTGCCGGTCCGACATGGATGGGCTGCAGTTACAGAGAACGGCAAAGACGCGAAAACCCTCCCTCGCAGGTATAAACGCTCAGACGATTGGTCGGCTAAAGGAATGCCTGCACTTGTAAGTGGAGAAAGTTTTGTGTGGGTAACGTCGTTCAATGCAGATGGGTATGCCTTAGCGAAAGTGAAGGGTGGAAAATACATTGTCTTTGACACAAAGTTCACGGCGAAAAAAAACAATGTGAATGGGAACAAGGATGAGAATAAGAAACAACTCGTTAATGCGTATGACTATTCATATAAACCTGAAGGAAGCGACAAACCTGTTCCGCCTCCTGTTAACTGCACACCTACCAGGAATGGAGATTATTCTACCTATGAAAAGGGTGGAAAAAGGGGTTTTCAGACTTCCAATGGAAGTGTTGTTCCTGCACAATTCGATGAAGCCCAAGATTTCTATGCTAACCGCGCTATCGTTTCAATGGGAGGCAACTATGGCATTATTGAACTTCTTAGTGGCGAGTTCGTCTCTCATTGGTCAAGCGAAAGGGAACGTGTATATGAGTTAGCCAATGAGGCGGAATCGATTCTGTTTGAACTTACCACTCCTGCATCGGTTGAATCCGGTAAAATCAAATTGGAACTTGACAAAGGTGATGGATACTATGCCGAATGCAATGGTTTGACATGCAATTTCACAGTGGCTGATCAAGTTATTAATCGTAAGAACCATAAATGCGAGTTGAAAGCGAGGGCTACTTATTGTGAGAATGGATACCCCAATCTCGTATTATGGGAAGAGACGCGTGATATCAATATCAGCTATATTAACATTGACATGAGCAATCCTGTCGTTACTTCGGAATATGCTGATGAAAACGACAACCAGACCGTTAAGGCAGCTGTAACCAACAACTCGGATGTCGCCGTTACCGTGTCGGCAAAACTCACGGTAGACGGAAAGACAGTCCCTTTCAAAGGAGAGCTTTCGCCCAAACAATCGAAAACCATAACAGTAACCGTCAAAGTGAATGAGGATAAACATGTCCAGGCGACGATAAGTGCTGGGGTTGATGGACACAATTGTGGAAGCAAGTCAGGCTATGTATCATTAAAGAAAATCTAATCAATCAATTAATCAATTAACCTTAAATTTTAATTCTTATGCGTAAACATTTATTGTTACTTCTGTTTGCAGCATTATGCTGCAACGGGTTGCTCGCCCAGGAAGAGTGCGAGGATGACAGACCTCTCCGCATGGCTATAGGCCCCAAAGTAGGTGTCGGATTGGACATGGGAAGCCATTCCAATCTTGAGAATCTTAAATTCGGAGTGGGCTTCGGTTACCAAGTTGGTGCCGCGTTCAATGCCCAATTCGGACGTCGCACTGAAATGAGCTGTGGCGGTACTGGCTGGTTCGGTCTGCAGATTGAAGCCATGTACAGTGGCCGTAACATCAAGCTTGGTTCGTCGAGATTGGGAACAAGCTGCATTGAAGTGCCTGTGTTGGCGCAATTGTATTTCACGCCAAATTTTGCTCTTCAGGCTGGCGCTACACCAGTGTTTGTCCTTAAAGGTACACCTAACGAGCTTAATTATGAAGGCGCAACTTACGGCACTGGAAAAATCAAAGGCAACGATGTGATGATTACTGCAGGTTTGGCTTACAAAGCCCGCTTCAATGGTAATTCGGCCTTACTAATCGATGCTCGCTACAACATGGGCATGAGCAATTTGGCTGGCAACTTCGACACGAAGGTCAGTTCCGTCATGCTCTCGCTCTCTTACTTGTTCAACATTGTAAAATAACCTAAAAAATGAGAGTCATGAAGAAATATATGATTATGTGCATGGCAGTTGTTGCCTTGCTGTTTGCATCTTGTAAAAATGAGGACATCTCGATTTCGAGAGAAGTGAGATTTACAGTGAATCCTTATGATGTCATCAATGGGTTTGTGAACAATCAAGCAAATGAAGGCGATCTGGATTTGCTTCCCAATTCGTATAGAGTCCGTACCCAAGTGTATGTGTATGACACGGATGGGAAATTGGTGAATTATGATGTGGATTATCTGAAAGATTATCATTCCACCATGAATACCTCATTTGATTTGCCTGATGGTAATTATATTGCAATTGCCACAACGGATGTGGTGGAGTATAATGGCAGGGTTGATTTTGAGTTTTGGAAATTTGAAGGCAAAGAAAAACTTACCGAGCTAAAAATCAATCATGCTGGTTATTTAGGCTATGAACACAAGATTTTGGGCGTAGGCCGTCAAAATGTCAATGTGCAACATGGTCAAACCGAATATGCCATCCGATTGGAACCTCAGGGGGCTTTGGCCTTGTGCATTGTATGGGGTATCCAATCGTTTAATGATGTCACATGTTATAATTTGATGACTAATAGAGCATTTAAATGCTGCTCGTTTAATAGTGATGGAACTTGGGAAGTGTCATGCGAGGAAGTCATATTCAACAAGTATGTATATCGTTTTTATCCTAATAACTATTCTAGTTATGGTGGATATGGCTATCAGTTTATTCCAGTGGGCGGATCGAATTTCAGGTGGGATGCTGATACCAATTCGGGCGAGTTGGAAGATATTACGGATGGCGCAAAGAGCCAGAACATTGTACCAGGTAAAACCTATCAATTTGAGCTGTTTTTACCTGAATTGGAGTTCTCCATCACAAATCTTGATGGTAAAGGAACGCCTAGTTTAGGGAATCAGCTTTCAAAAGATACCGATATGAGCCGTTGTGTTGGAGTTGATGCAAACTAAACTCTTATGAAAAAGTACTTAATGATGATTGCCTTGGCCGTTGGCTGTATGCTGCCGGCCAAGGCCCAAGTTGTGCAGACCCTGACTCTGAAAAACGGTTCTCGACTGCATGGCTACATGAAAAGCCAGAAACCTGGCAATAACTGCGTTTTCTATGCAGAAACCGCTGAAGTGGTGATGGATGGTCAGAAAGCGAAAAGCGTTGTCGGGAAAAAGGTCGGCTATAACAGCCTCTCTGCCGAATGGAAAGCCTATGCTGATGAAAATGGCTTGTTAGACAAGAAGAAAGAGCTGACCCTCAGCAGCATTGATACGGGTGCCATGATTGAAAACGTGCTAGTGCTTGAGCAAGGTCGCTTCGTGAAATATATCGAGTTGAAGCATGATTATACACTACGGTGGAACAAAATCGGCATGATGGAATACATGCAGCGAGATGAGTTGCTTCTTTCGGGTGTCAATCATACGTTCAAAGTCAAAACAGGCGACATGGCAAGAACCGTTACGGGACAATGTATCAAAAAGATTCCTGGAGCATTGACTTTTCTCTTGCGAGAAGACGGTGTGATAGAGTCGATTGAAACCAAAGATATCTTGAAAGACAATCTGGTTCCCAACAATCCAAATCAAACCATCTTTGAGCAGAGTGTTCTGCTTGATGAGGTAAGGATGAAGGACGGTGAAATCCATCAAGGCATTATCATGGAAAACAACTACGAGGAAAATCCCAATTGTCTCTTGCTTGTAAAAAAGGTTGGAGAAGTGGAAACTCCCGTGATGCTGAAAATGAGCGATGTGATGGAATATCGTAATCTTCCCAATCCTGATTATGTAGAAGTTCGCGATATCCTGCTCAACCCTGGCCAAATTCTTGTCAATGGCAATGAGGCTGAACTTGTGAAACTTACCGAACAGTCGAATGGTTATGTTGTTGCTCCTGCCGCGAAGCGTGTCACTTTGAAGCATGAAGGCCATAACTTTGAGGTATGTATCCAAGCCAACTTTAAAGACGAGAAAGAGGCTAAGGACAACTACTTCATCAAGACCCGCACTTATGAAAACGATAAGAAACGTGCCGGTTGGTATTACTTCAAGTACAAAGACCTCATCGAGTCGAGCATTCAGCCCAATGAGAGTGGAACCAGTATGAACAACACCACCAAGGCTACATATACGGTCAATTCAAAAGGTGTGTATGTGTTTTACAACTCTAACACTAAAAAAGCGGTGGTGATTGTAGTAGAATGAAAAACAATTATTGGAGAAGACATTGTGAAACACAGAGGATTATGTATTTATTCGAACGGAGGACAGCAAGATCGAATCAAACTGTCCTCTTTTGAGTAATTGGTGTCAAACTCATTTTAGAAGCATAATTTGACAATAATACAAACTTTTCATAAAATGAGAAATACAACTCGTTGGGATACACTTTATTCTTTTGTTAGGGATAGGAAGAGAGATGAAAGCAAAGCCAACCTTATAGGGCTTACATATTATCCAATTGGGTATTGTAGTCATCCGATAGCTAATCCAATTCAATGTGAAATAATAACTATGGGAGCATTCCCAATTATTTTTGGCGAGCCCCAAGTTTCGTTATATCTAAATAGAATAATACACCATGATTTCAGTTTTAACATGCAGCTAATCGTGGATGTGAAAAGCGGAGAAAAGACAGATGATTGGAAATTGCACAAATTGCAATGCGGGAGTGAGATAGGAGAATTGTTGTCTCCATCAAGTGTTATGTTATGGGATATCACGGCGGAGTTTTCTTACATGATTACAGAACCGAGTGATTATGTCTTTGTCAATGATAAGAGTAGAAGTTTTGTCGTGTTTGAGATAAAGAAAAGATATGTAGGAAACCAATGCCCTCGTTGTGGATACGGACCGATGACAGCATTCCAGTATCCTCATAATACGCTTGATAGTTTATTAACAGATAGGAGATTTGGATTTAGATGTATGAATTGTGGATATGAAGAATACAAATGATTAATATTGCTACGTTATGGCTAGTATTAGACTACAAAACGAATTCGAGAAGAATATCTATTATGAGTATGATTCTTCTACAAAGCCTTTGGGTGAAGGCGGTATGGGACGTGTGTTCCGTGGAAAACGAATTGAAACCAATAATCAGGGAACCGTTTTGAGGGAGAGAAATGTGGCTATCAAATGCATGTATGATAATCTCCCTGAACACGTCATTATGAGAGCCCGGCGCGAAGCATCCATACGTGTCAAGAGCCTTAATTTAATCGAAATGATTGATTTTGTGGAGATTAAAAAGGGTCAAAATGTTTATTACCATGTGGTCAGTGAGCTTCTTGAAGGTGTTAACTTGGATGAATTATTGGAAGGCCGAGTTGACAATCATGATGGAAGCCCCAACCCGTTTGCAAAAAAGTTGTATAACCAATATCAACAGAATCGCAAAGCCTTCATTGGCATGGTGTTTAGGGGACTTCTTTCTGGAATTAGCGTGTTGCATGATCAGGGATATATCCATAGAGATATTGATCCATCGAATATTATGATTACATCCGATGGTGATGTTAAGCTTATTGACTTCGGAATTGCAAAAAAGATTGATGCCCTTGCTACCACTGATAAGCAACTAACTTCGGACGGGCAATTCGCAGGAAAAGTTTGTTATGCGGCCCCAGAACTTGTTTTAGGTGATTTAAAGCATCAAAGTAAGACCACAGATATCTATGCTTTGGGTGTCACCTTGTTTCAACTTGTGACCGGGCATCTCCCATTCGAAGGGTCTTTTACAGAAGTTTATAAGAAACAACTTAATGACAAATTGCCTCTGAAGGAAATCAATGACAAAGTGTTGAGATCCATTATCGACAAAGCTACTGATAAGGATCAGAATAAAAGATATCAAAGTGCAGCTGAGTTCAGAGTGGCGATAGATGAATGGATGTCTGGCAACGGTGGACAAGACGATGGCAAGAAGAAAAAATCATTATAGGTGCTGCAGCTTTGATGGCCATATTGGCATGTTTTTTAGTTTGGAAAGCCTTCCATGGTCCGGATGATAGCGGCAAAGATAATAATCAAGATAATGGTGAAATTGTTAATCCTTCAAAACCGGATTCGGTCATTTGCTATACTCTTGGCCAACGATATGTGTATAAGGGTGAAATGGATAGCCTGGGTAAACCAAATGGACAAGGAGAGGCTGTGTTTGACTTGTTTGAGTATTTTGGCTCATTCAAAGATGGTGATTTGGAAGGTTACGGGAAAATGACATATATGAGTGGTGAATGGGAAGGACGTGTGTATGAAGGTTATTTCACGGGAAGTGAAATTGACTCGGGCAGTATGAATAGTGGAAAATACCATTATGAAGGTACGTTTATGCACATGGAACCATGGGATGGTATCATGTATAACATGGATGACACAACTGAATTTTTAATGAAAGAAGGAAAATACATTTTTGAATAAAACATTTTTTTATGAAAACAAATAAGAGAATATTTGCAACTGTATGTGGGCTGCTGTTTCTGTCTCTGATTCCGTTACAAGCGCAAACGACCGACGAATTGAGGCTGACCAATAATCAATTAAGTGCAAAAAACAAGTTGTTAGAGGATAAGAACCAGTCCCTGGAAAAACAATTAAAAAAATGTCAGAGAAAGGCATATGGTAGTAATTATAGTGAACTGCAAGCCGAAAATGATCGGTTGAAAGAAGAAGTCAAAAAGCTGGAGGCTGATTTGGCTGCGCTATCAAGTGTAAACAGTAGTGAGAATAAAACAGCTCTTGACATCAAAGACCCTGCATTCAAGGCCCATTTGTTGCATTATTGCGACATGGATAATGATGGTGTAATTACTACTTGGGATGCCGAACATACGTATGTGATAGATTGCAGTCATAAAAACAAAGGGTTATTTTTGAATAGTGGGTCTTAACCGATATATAGTCTTGAGGGCATCGAGGCATACAAAAACCTAAAGAAACTTATATGTTCTGGCAACGAAATTCGTATAATTGACTTGAGCCATAATTCTTTACTCGAAACAGTTGAAGTGGATGGGTGTAGTTTAAAGGTGCTTAAAATTAATGAAAACACAGATTTGAAGCGATTGTCATGTAAAAATAATGCATTGCGTGAACTTGACATAAACAATAACCCTAATCTGACTTTTTTGGATGTCAGTGATAATGAACTCAATGTTATTTCATTAAATAATAATCCGAATCTTACAGAGTTATATTGTGCTAACAATGGATTGGTATCAATAATGGCTTCGAACAATGTTGAATTGGAAGTTATTGATTGTTCCAACAATATGTTGAATAGCCTAGATTTGTCGAATACCGCAGTTGATAGCGTCATGTGCCAGAACAACTCGCTGACTTTCCTTGATTTGCGAAACGAAAGAACTATCTCATACCTTGATTGTACGAAGAATAAGAAACTTGAGAAAGTGTTGATTAGCCAAGAACATTTTGTTGTGACGGATAAGAACAAGAAAATACGTTATGAAAACGAATAGTAGAGACGGTGCACGCACCGTCTCTACAAATTTTATTTGGTTTGGTTACTTTTTCAGGTTTGCCGTCATAAACAGACAAAAAACAGACTAACCCATTAAAAGTTGCGTACGACACGAAATATCGTATTTTTGCAACCCATAAGCCATGTTAAAACTGCTTTCATGAAAACCATATCGTATATAGCGGCTATCTTTTTCTTGTTTTTGTCTTCGCATCTCCCTGCCCAGACCAAAAGAGCACTCGTCATTGGATTGGGCAAACAAGAAGACAAGAATTGGGCAAAAATCAATGGTGACAAGGATGTGCGTTATGTGAAAGACATGCTGACATGGGCGGGATACGACGAATTGGATACACTGGTCAATGAGGAGGCCACAAAAAAGGGAATTGTCGCTGCGTTCCATGATCTGGCGGCAAAATGCGGAAAGGGCGATGTGGTCTATATCCACTTTTCAGGCCACGGGCAGCAGGTGACAGATGTTGACGGTGATGAGGAAGACGGTTGGGATGAATCTTGGATTCCATACGATGCATACGTGGAGTATGGTGACATGGACCAGGGAGAGAAGCACCTTGTCGACGATGAAATCAATGTGTTGCTATATGCCATCAGGGACAAGATCGGCGACGAGGGGGCTTTGTTGGTCGTCGTTGACGCATGCCATAGTGGAGGCTCCGCATCATCGCGAAGCGCCGCTATCAAGGAGGGCAATGCGGTGAGGGGAATTGACAAGCGATTTGTGATCCCGACAACCGAAAAGACAAGGAGGACACCGGATTCAGAGCCATGGTTGACTTTGAGCGCCTGCGCCGATTACCAGTCGAATTTCGAATTGAAAAGCCCTCAAGTCGGCAAGCTGACCTATGCCTTGTATTCCGTTTCAGGAAAAGGGGTGGTGACGATGGATTCGATTGTCGGCTTTATGAAAAGCCTGAGAAGCGATAGACGAAGCAGTAACGTCCAGACCCCTGTGTTGACGGGTGATGCAACAAAATATGAGTTGTCAAAAATCTTACAATAATGGCCAAAACATTTCAATTGTTCTCAAAAAAATACACGGATGTTGATTTCGTTGAAGGTGTGTATAAACATGACAGAAGGATAGAGCGATCCTTATTTGACCATTGCCAGGAATACTATGATGAAAAATACGGAAGTGTATTCTTTGCGGGTGACGAAAAAAAACACGATATCTTTCAAGAGTCGTTCATGGTGATGTGGAAGAATATCATGCAAGGAAAACTATATGTCGAAAACGGTGTGCTTTACGGTGGAGGCGAGCCATTCAAGGCAAAGCTTACTACTTATTTCATGAGTATTGCCATGAATAAATTCAAGGAGTGGCTTCGCGACAATCCACATGCAACCTATACCGACGAGGAACTTGCGATGGCAAAGCAACTCTATGAACAGTGGAATGCTGATACGGATGTTATGGACGAACGAGAAAAGAAGTTTGAGATTTTGGAGGAATGCATTGCCAATATGCCGAATCATTGCAGGCAAATCCTTACGATGTTCTATTATGAAATGAAATCGTTGGATAGGATTTTGGATGAACTCGCATCATATTTGAGCAAAGATGCCCTCAAGACAGCCAAATACAAATGTATGGAAAGATTGAAAACCACTGCGAATGAAGTCTATGACAGATATTTGGCCAAAGCATAAAAACAAACAATATAAAACTAAAAGATCATGAAAATTGATTATCAAGACAGAATTGACGATTACCTGTTGGATAGGATGACGCCAGGGCAACGCTCGGCATTTGAGCGGGAACTTGATTCCAACAGCGAACTGAAAGAGCAGCTTGAGTTTACTCAAGACATGCAACATGCCCTGAAAAGCCGAAACGAGAAACTGGAGGCCATGAAAGAGTGGGAGGGCCAAGGTGCTCATACCCACAAAAGCGTGGTTTATTGGGTTTCAAGCATCGCGGCCGTACTCGTTATCGGCCTGTTCCTGTTCCCTGGCATTAATAGAATGCAAAGGAGTCCTGATTTGTCAGAATGGGTGCGATTCCAAGAAGGTGTCCGGTCTGGCGGTACTTCCTACGCCACCATTGACTCACTGCTTTTGCAAGAGAACTACGAGGACGCTCTTGTCCTGATAGAGAAGGAAATCTCGGAACTGAAAGCCGATTCATGCAGAATTGCCAACGACACGACTATCAACGAAGAGGCATTGGAATACAACATGCTTCTTGTCGATGAAAGCAATGACGATCTGAAATGGATGGAAGCCATTGCACTGCTAGGCCTTGACAGGAAAGACGAAGCCTTGACAATACTGGACGAACTTCGAAATAAGGAAGGGATTTACCAAGAACAAGCTAAGTCGCTATATAAACTTGTTAAAAAGAAGTAAATGAAAAAAACAATTGTCGTCGTTTTGTCCCTCGTTTTGATGGGCTTGCCATTGGTGGCGCAAGAAACCTCTGAAGATGTGGTTTCGCCTGAGACTTTGTATATCGAGGGAACTCGTTCCCTTGAAAAATATGATGTAGGGCAAGCACTTCGGTGCTTTGAAAATGCACAAAAGGGTTTCCATGAAAAAGGAGACAAGAAGTATGAACTCGATTCATGGTGCCATGTCGGCTGGATAAAAAGGTTTCTCGGTGATTTCCATGGGGCATGGGAAGCCTATCGTCAAGCCGAGCTGATGGCGTTGTCCTTGCAAAGTAGCGATAAACTGGCGTCAATTTACAAGGAACAATACTTGTTAAGCAAAGATCTCAACAATAATGGGTTGAGGCAAGAATTAATGCAAAAAATGGATTCATTGGCTGATTCTTTCCTTGACGACAAGACAAGGTTCCCTTATTATGACATGTTGGGAGACATGGCTAAGGAATACGGCGACTTCATCATGGCTGAACGCTGGTATAAAAAAAACGATCCATACATCATGAGTTTGGACAAGGGCAAACCCAATGGCGATAGGCGTATGCATTATGGCAATTTGTGCTCGCTTTATGAGCACATGGGCAGATGGGACGATGCTTTGTATTATGCTCAGCTTAACAAAAAGGAAATCCAAAAAGAGGAAGACGCAATCGATCCTTCCCAATACGTTTACTCTTACAACGAAGAGGCCCTAATATATCGTCGCATGGGAGATAGTGTCCGATGCTTTCAGGCCATTGACACGATGTTTTCCTTGCTGAACCTGGTTGATGAGCCAAGGAAATCCAGTAAGCTATATTTGACCAGAGCCGTTTGTAATAATGCATTCGGGAATTATGAAAACGCTTTGGATGATTATAAGGCCGCTGACAGTTTGCTGGCGACTAAATATGGAGAGCTTGACGAGGACAGGGTAAGGCTGTTGCCACTCATGGGAGGCGTAGAGCATCGGCTAGGCCGTTATGAATCGTCGGAAAACTATTATCGGCAATATGCGGAAAGATTAAGGGAATTGCTTGGAGAAAGGCATAGTGATTATATTAATTCATTGGTCTATCTCGCTAATGCGGAAGGAATTAATGGCAGTATCGATGCGGCTTGCGAGGATTACACCATAGCTTTCGCGAAATTGAGACAAAAGGTTCAGGATGATTTCCCTTATCTTACCACCTACGAAAGAGAAGGATATTGGAAATCCGTTTCCGAGGCAATATGGAACATGACGCCTTTTGCCATAGCTGCGCAAGAGTTGCAAACACCTTTCACAGAGACCTGCTATAATGGACTGATCCTTTCAAAGTCATTTTTGCTCGAATCGGAACGCACGGTTTATGACCTGATAAAGAAAGAAGGGACCGAAAACGACAAGCGTGATTTGGCTGCGATTGATGCTGCACGCTCCGAAATCCGTGAATTGGAGAGGAAAGAAGACAAGGATACGGATAGCATACTTTTGCTGACCAAAAAAATCGAGCGCTTGGAGTCGCAGCTGGCAAGCAGATGCCGCAGCTATGGTGACATGACCGCTTTTATGAAAACGGATTATCAAAAGGTAAAGGAAAAGCTGAAAGACGGTGACGTCCTCATTGATTTTACTGACTTCGTCTCACGATCACAGGGCAGGAAATATGTGGCATATTTGATCAGGAAAGAAGATGATTATCCGCTTCTCATGAGCCTTTTTGCCGAAAGTAAGATTGACTCCATGCAGATAGCTTATCCGGATTTGTTTTACGAAAGCCCGTATGCCGAAGCAATCTGGCACGTTTTATGGGAGCCATTTCAAGATTATGTAAAAGAGGGGTCGACGGTTTATTATGTGCCGTCACAAGTCTTGCTAAAGATAGCAATCGAGTCATTGCCCTATGGCGACGGGTCGCTTTTGGGCGACCATTATCGTTTCATCAGGCTTTCTTCGGCACGCGAATTAACAAGGATGAATGTCAAGTTGTCTATGAAGGTGGATCCGGAAAGGACAGATGCCGTGCTTTATGGAGGCCTGGTTTACGATGTTGCCCCAAACACGATGCGGGAAGAAGCCCACAAGTATGATATTCAGGATTTGCTTGCTCAAAGAGGAAGCCGTGTACGAGGCGATTCCCTGTGTTATCTTCCATGGTCAAGGGTCGAGATAGATTCCATTGAGACCGTCCTCAAAGCGCATCATTTTAATGTGTTGACATATTTTGAAGAGAAAGGAACGGAAGAGTCGTTTTTGAGTTTGGATGGTATGGCCCCTCCCGTATTGCATTTGGCTACACATGGTTTCTTTTACACGCCGAATGAGGCAGCTGAAATTGACTATTTGAGAGGTTATAGCGATGCCATGTCCCTCTCTGGCCTTGTGATGGCTGGTGGAAATAGGGCGTGGACGGGAAAAGCACTCCCGGAAGGAGTGTTAGGGGGCATATTGACGGCCTCCGACATCGCGAGCCTCGATTTGAGCGACGTGGAGCTTGTCGTGCTTTCGGCCTGTCGCACGGGAGATGGTGAAGCCACTGCCGAAGGCTTGTATGGCTTGCAACGTGCTTTCAAGAAAGCAGGAGTAAAGACGATGGTCATGTCGCTGTGGGATGTTGACGATATGGTCGGCACTGAGTTGATGACGGCTTTCTATAAGAACCTATTGGACGAATCCTATGCCATGGACAAAAGGAAAGCGTTTGATGCCGCGAAATCACTTATCCGTGACAAGTATCGTGAACCCTATTATTGGGCTGGCTTTGTGATGTTGGATTAGGCGTTTGCACTACATCGTTTCCATCAAAATTGCGTGAGCGAAACCGCTCGCGCAATTTTTTTTGTCCGGCTGGGTTACTTTTCGCCTTTTGGGAACATAAACAGTCAAATCAAACAAAACAACAACACTTAATAATCAATTTAGAAGTTGCGCACGACACGGATTTAGTGCATTGAACAATGAAAAACCTCAAGAAAACCTTCAGAAACTTGACAATGGCTGCAATGATGATGACAGCGACTTTCTCTCTCTCATCTTGTGATGTGCTGCTAGGTACAATGGCCGGTATGTATTCTTATCCTTACGGTACGATGTCATATTCTGGAAATAACGACTACTTGTTGGATCCGGGCTATGCCGTTTGGCAAGTCCAAAATGGCATTTACTTGGGAGGTACGAGTGGCTCAAGCAGCACCTCAAGCAGTTCGACTACCACTTCTTCGACGACTACCAAAACCCACAAGTGTGGTGTTTGTGGAGGAACTGGAAGAATGACAGAAACCAAGGGTGTCCCTTCATTCGGCAATACCAAGTATTGCAAAGAATGTGGTAAGACTGTTCCTGACAACCACTACCATACAAAATGTGTAAGCTGCGACGGCAAGGGCTGGTGGTAATGAGTTATTTCATTGACAATTAAAGTTTATCTAAGTTACATAAAGCCATGAGTAAAAACAACAATTCAGAAAAGACCACCTCCCTCGGCAGAGGCATCAAGCAAGCCGCCCGCTGGGCAGCCAAGATGTTCGGCTACAAAGCCGAGAACAAGTACGCAAGGGGCGTGTGGTATGTGTTCGCCACAAGCGCTGCCGCGTTGACACTGTATGCAGCCGTCTCACTTACCATCCTCGTCATCCAGGAAGTGGATCGGTACAAGTACAATCGCCAGAGCAAACGCGAGGCAAACGACCCCACCTTCCTTCACAACTATCGCAACACCTACGTCAGCCCTTATGTCGTCCACCACGACGGCTCGCCCAACTACCTCTACAACATGAGGACGGGCCGTCGCACCCTGACGGGCATCAACTGGATCGCCAAGCCGAGCGATGGCGACAGCTTGGCTTGCTTCTGCGCGGGCTACGATCATGAACGCAAACGCGGTTATTTCAACGTGTTCACGGGCGAGCCAGTCATCCCGGCGCAATATGACAAGGCATGGATTTTTTCCGACGGCTTGGCCTGTGTCTACGAAAAGGGAATGCTCCACTTCATCGACCATGATGGGAGAAAAGTGATGGACAAGGAGTTCCCTTACGGCATCCGCAACGACGACTATTGCTTCCACAATGGGCTTTGCATCATGTATGACGAAAACGGACGCTTCGGCCTCATCGACAAGCAGGGCGAATGGGTGGTGGAGCCACAATACTACGAGATTGAGTATGACACAAAAGGCTTCTGGCTGGTGCAGGACTGCGATTGGAATTATGGCCTGCTCGATGCAAAGGGGCAGATGTTGCTGCCTGTCGAGTATGGCAACATCACCATCCACCATGACGACAGCTGCATTTTTACGCGCCATCTGAACCATGTCAATCAGGTGCTCGACTTCGAATGCAATGTGCTGAACAGCTGCAATTACATGAGTGTCGAAATGCTGGAATACAACAATGGCGAATACGATGAGAATGGGGATCTGAAAACCTATCCGGCGAACTGCATGGAATACTTCACCACCGAATGGTATTGTGGCCTGATGGACAAACAAGGCAACATCATTACGCCACCCATCTATTCCAGAATCGAGGCCATATCAGCCAACCGTTACCATTGCGACCGGGCTTATGGCTCGGTGATATTGGACGACAAAGGACGGGAAGTAGGGGAGAAACTGTAAAGATTATGATATTATGAAGGTCTGCAAGGCTGTGGAGACGGTCTTGCAGACCTTTTTTTTATTCAAATACTTATCTTTATGCGAGTGTGTCTGTTACCGAAGGGTTAGACTAGGCTTACCCAACCCTTACCCAAGGGATGCCCAAGGGTTCCATCACTCCAAATAAGTGTACCCATACAACCCCGACCGATAGTTGGAAAGGAATTCCTTTCCTTCCTCAACGGAGATTTTGCCTTCCTTGACGCACTTGGTGACCCAAGTCTCCACGGTGCGGACGAAGGTGGGATTGTCTTACCCTCACACTTGAAAAATTGACAAAATTCCCAAAGTGGCGAACGATTTTTGGCCAATTGGGTGAACGATTTTTAGCCAAATGGGTGAACGATTTTTGGCCAAATGGGTGAACGTAAAAGAATTTTCGTATTTTTGCGTCACAATTCAAACAAAAAAGTATGGACAAGACCTATAAGAAAAGAATAGCTGACAGGCTGTTGGAGCGTAAATTAGCAGGCAAAGGGGCTGTGCTTATCGAGGGCGCGAAGTGGTGCGGAAAGACCACCACAGCGGAGCAGATTGCCAAGAGCGTGAAATATATGACGGAAACAGGAATGGTTGACCAGAATATCAAGATGGCGACGCTGAATCCGAAGCTGCTGTTAAGAGGTAATTTTCCTCGGCTTATCGATGAATGGCAGATTGCCCCTCAACTGTGGGACAGCATTCGTTTTGAATCAGACCACGGCGCGCTGGGTCAGTTTATTCTGACAGGCTCAGCCGTCCCTGCTGACATGAGCAAGGTGGTTCACTCAGGAACAGGACGCATTGGGTGGCTTAGGATGCGCCCCATGAGCCTATGGGAGTCGCAGGAATCGACTGGAGAGGTGTCGTTGGCTGAATTGTTTGAAACACCCGAACAAGTTGGAGCCATCAACAATATGGACATTGACCGATTGGCTTTCCTGACCTGCCGCGGAGGATGGCCATTGGCTGTGGATATGGAACACGAGATAGCCTTAGACCAGGCGTTTGACTATGTGGAGGCGGTTGAGAAACGTGATATTTCGAAGGTGGACGGTGTGGAGCGCGACCCCGTAAGGGTTCACCGCCTGCTGCGCTCACTGGCGCGAAACCAAGGCAGCCAGGCATCGTGCGGCACTATCAAGGCAGACTTGATAGCGAATGAGTCGGACGCTTTGTCGGAAGATACCATCGCATCGTATATCAAGGCTCTGAAAGAGATTTTTGTGGTAGAGGACAGCGAGGCTTGGAATCCGAACTTGCGGAGCAAGACGGCGATACGGACGAGCGACACGCGGTATTACACCGACCCATCGATTGCCACCGCTGCATTAGGCATAGGCCCTCGCGACTTGGTGAACGACTTGAACACCTTCGGATTGATGTTTGAAACATTGGCCGTGCGAGACCTGCGAGCCTACGCCGATGCACTCAACGGTAAGGTGTACCATTTCCGGGACAAGAACGGTCTGGAATGCGATGCTGTGGTGCATCTAAGGAATGGTCGTTATGGCTTGGTTGAAATAAAGCTGGGGGGCGATGACCTCATCAATGAAGGCGCAGCATCATTATTGGATCTTGCAGGCAAGATTGACACGGAGAAGATGAAGGATCCTTCGTTTATGATGGTGCTGGTGGGCGTGGGAACGTATGCCTATCGCCGTGAAGACGGAGTGTTTGTTGTGCCCATTGGGTGCTTGAAGGATTAAGTAACATCACATCAACCCTCTCCGAGCGGAGAGGGAGGAGCGGCTATATTTCAAACATACCCCCGATGTCTTAGACTAGGGATACCCAAGGGTTAGACTTGGGTTAGACTTGGGTTAGACTGGGGTTAGACTGGGGTTACCCATGGCTTACCCAAGGGTTCCATCATTCCAAGTAGGTGTACCCGTACAACCCCGAGCGATAGTTCGAAAGGAACTCCTTGCCCTCTTCGACGGTGATTTTGCCTTCCTTGACGCACTTGGTGACCCAGGTCTCCACCGTGCGGACGAGTTTCTTGGGACTGTATTGTACGTATTCGAGCACGTCGGCCACGGTCTCGCCATCGATGACTTGGTCAATGTAGTAGCCTTTTTCGTCCACCGAGACGTGCACGGCATTGGTGTCGCCAAATAGGTTGTGGAGGTCGCCCAAAATCTCTTGGTAGGCACCTACGAGGAACACTCCTATATAATAATGCTCCTTGTCAGTGAACGAATGCAGCGGGATGGTGTGCTGCGTCGACTTGGCCACGAAGTTGGTGATTTTGCCGTCACTGTCGCAGGTGATGTCTTGCAGGGTAGCGAGGTGGGTCGGGTTCTCGTCAAGCCTTTGAATCGGGATGATGGGGAAGAGCTGGTCAATGGCCCAAAGGTCGGGCAGCGACTGGAATAGTGAGAAGTTGCAGAAGTATTTGTCAGCCAAGAGTTTCGGCAAGGAGGCGAAGTCCTCGGGCACACGTTTCAGGCTGTTGGCGATGTGGTTCACCTCGCGGGCGATGCTCCAGAACAATCTTTCAATCTTGGCGCGCGACTTGAGGTCGAGCAAGCCGAGGCTGAACAGGTTGAGGGCTTCTTCACGGATTTCCTGGGCATCGTGCCAAATCTCAAGAGAAGAGTTTTTGGTAAGCTCGTCCCACGACTCGTAAAGTTCCTTGATGAGCTCGTGGTCGTTTTCTTCGGGTTCTTCGTTGTCGTCCCATTCAGGCAATGAGGTCTTTTCCAGCACTTCGAAAATGAGCACGGAGTGATGTGCGGTCAGGGCGCGACCAGATTCACAGATGACGTTGGGATGGGGCAGTTCGTTTTTGTCGCAGGCATCCACGATGGTGTAGATGGCGTTGTTGGCGTACTCCTGGATGCTGTAGTTGACCGAGCTTGCGCTGCTTGAGCTGGTGCCGTCGTAGTCGACGCCGAGACCACCACCCATGTCGACGTATTCGATATGGTAGCCCATCTTGTAGAGCTGCACGTAGAACTGTGCCGCCTCACGCAAGGCCACGTTGATTTTCTTGATCTTGCTGACTTGGCTGCCGATGTGGTAGTGGACAAGCTTGAGGCAGTCCTTCATGTCGTGTTCCTCGAGGAAGTCGAGGGCTTCGAGGAGCTCGGAGGAGGTGAGGCCAAACTTGCTGCCGTCGCCGCCCGATTCTTCCCATTTGCCTGCACCCGAGCTGGCCAATTTGATTCGCACGCCCAAATTAGGCGTGACCTTCAGCCGACGGGCGATCTTTGCCGTGATTTTCAGCTCGTTGAGCTTCTCAATGACGATGATGATTTTGCGCCCCATCTTCTGGGCGAGCAGGGCGAGCTCGATGAATTCCTCGTCCTTATATCCATTGCAGACGATGAGCGAGTCGGAGTCGGTGCCAAGGGCAATGATGGCATGAAGCTCTGGTTTCGAGCCAGCTTCTAGACCGATGTTGCACTTCTTGCCGTGGCTGACAATCTCTTCAACCACAGGACGCATTTGGTTCACCTTGATGGGCATCACCACGAAGTTCTGGCCGTGGAATTCATATTCTTTAGCAGCCTCCTTGAAGCAGGAGTCAATCTTGTTGATGCGGTCGTCAAGGATGTCTGGAAAACGTATCAGCATGGGGGCTGAAACATCTCTAAGTGACAGCTCGTCAACCAGTTCCGGTAGGTCGACCGAGGCACAGCCTTCTTTGGGTGTAACGACCATGTGGCCTTTTTCGTTGATGGAAAAATAACTGCCTCCCCAGCCTTTCACGTTGTAAAGGTCCTCGGAGTCTTCAATGCGCCATTTTCTCATTGCTACAGGTTTTGTTAGGTTATAAATGGGCTGCAAAACTATTAAAAATATTCGGTTTTACGCAGTTTTCCTTATTTTTGCACAAAAATATGCATCTATGAGGCTCATTATCGATGCCGGTTCCACCAAGATGGAATGGATCCTGATGGATGGAAATGAGGTAAAATCCCGTTTCGAGACGGAAGGTTTCAATCCAAATTATTCCGATAGGCAATGCCTTGAAAACACCATCAACTTTGTAGAGACGCGATTTATCGCGTCTCCAAATAATGATTGTCATGTTTCGAGACGCGATGAATCGGCGTCTCTACATGCCATATTTTATTACGGCACCGGTTGTGGCAACGAACAGAATTGCCAAACCATCAAGGAGGTGTTCCAAAACCGTTTTCCTGATGCTGAAATCCATGTCACCCACGACCTGATGGCGGCCTGCCATGCCGTTTTGGGTCACGAAAAAGGCATTGCCTGTATTTTGGGAACAGGCTCGAATGCCTGTGTTTATGATGGTGAAAAGATTGTGGAAAAAGCCGTTTCACTTGGCTATCTCGTTGGCGACGAAGGCAGTGGGATGCATATCGGCAGGGAAGTGGTGCGCGCCTATTTTTATGGCTTCATGCCTGAGGAATTGCGGATGAGATTCGATGCGGAGTATCATTTGGATTTGAAGGAATTCATCCAGCGGCTATATCATGAGGGGCAGCCATCGAAGTATCTGGCCGCTTTCGCCAAGTTTGCGGGCGAAAACCAAATGCATCCTTATGATCGAGGTTTGGTGAAAACCTGTTTCAAGGCCTTTATCGAGGCATTTATCCTTCGTTTCGGAGAATGCCGCTCTCTGAAAATGGGTTTCGTGGGATCGGTGGCCTATCATTTCAGCGATGTGCTGGAGGAAACACTGTCGGATTTTGGTCTCACAATGGGTGAGGTCATGCAAGCTCCTGCCGAAGGACTGATACGGTATTATCAAAATCTTCCGGAGTAATCCACTGATAGCTGCTGTCCTTCCTTAACCACGTCATCTGCCGCTTGGCATATTGCCGCGTGTGGATCTTGATTTGTTCCACGGCCTCTTCCAGAGTGCAGATGCCATCGAAATAGGCGAATAATTCTTTGTAACCAACGGTGTTCAAGGCGTTCAGATCCCGCTTGGGATAGCGTGCTTTGGCTTCTTCCAACAGCCCTTGCTCCATCATCATGTCAACCCGCCTGTCGATGCGCTCGATGAGGGCTTGTCGGTCCCAAAGCAGGGCGTATTTCTTGATGGCGAAGTCGCGCTTGACCGTTTCGCCACTGCGGAACGAAGAGAATGGCTTTCCTGTTTGGTAGCAGACCTCCAAAGCGCGTTGTAGGCGGCGTGGGTTCTGCTGGTCTACGATGGCGTAATAGTCGGAGTCGAGACGCTGCAAGGCCTCTTGCATGCCATGCAAGCCTTCGTCATGGTATAGTTTCTCTACTTTCTCTCGGATTTCAGGCTCTACGTCGGGCATGGCGTCGATGCCGTTGCAGACGGCGTCGATGAAGAGACCAGAGCCGCCGGTCATGACAACAGTGTCATGGGTTTTGAAGAGCTCGTCCAAAAGTTGTATGGCGTCGCTCTCGTAGTCGGCCACATCGTATTTGTCCTCGATGCTGATGTGATGCACAAAATAATGCTTGGCTTGACTCAGTTCATCCTCGGTGGGTGCTGCCGTACCGATGCTCATCTCCTTGTAGAACTGACGGCTGTCGGCGGAGAGGATGACGGTATTCAAGGCCTTGGCCAACTCAATGGAGAAGGCGGTCTTGCCTGAGGCAGTGGGGCCGGCTATGACGATGAGGGTTTTCATTGAATGCCATTGTTGTCGCTTTGCGTCATTGCGAGGAGGTTCGACGAAGCAATCCAGAAAAGAACTTTTTCTCTGGACTGCTTCGTTCCTCGCAGTGACGTAAAACGTGTCATAAGCTTTAAAGTTTATTCGGCACCGGTCCGTTATTTGCTACCACGATGGGCTCTTGGATTTCCTTCACCACACTAAGCCCCAGCTTCTTTCCTTCTTCCTTCATGAATGCGTAAGCCTCGGTGAAGTTGTTGCCGATGACACCGTCGAGGATGGCCTCGCGGATGGCGTTCTTGATGACGCCGACCTCGCGACCCTCAGGGATGCCAAAGGTCTCCATGATGGCATTGCCGTCGATGGGCGGCTGCCAGTTGCGCAGGTGGTCCTTGGCCTCGATTTCCTTTAGCTTTTCCTGCACGATCTCGAAATTGTGGTGGAACTTCTTGACTTTTTCCTCGTTTTTCGAGGTGATGTCGGCATGGCAGAGCAGCATAAGGTCGTCGATGTCGTCACCGGCATCAAACAAAAGCCTTCTCACTGCGCTGTCTGTGACCACGTCTTCGGCCAGGACGATGGGGCGAAGGTGGAGCAACACCAGCTTCTCCACATATTTCATCTTCTCGTTCAAGGGCAGCTTCATGGCGGCGAAGATCTTGGGCACCATTTTGGAACCTTTGAACTCATGGCCGTGGAAGGTCCAGCCTGTGCCGTCTTCCCAACGTTTGGTCTGGGGCTTGGCGATGTCGTGCAGCAAGGCAGCCCATCGCAGCCAGAGGTCGTCGCTTTTCTCGGCCACTTGGTCAAGCACTTGCAATGTGTGCAGGAAGTTGTCCTTATGGCCTCGGCCTTGCACGACTTCCACGCCTTTCAATTGGCAAAGCTGCGGGAAGATGAGCTTTAGCAGCCCGCTTTCATCCAATAGCTTGAATCCGATGGAAGGCTTCGGCGAGAGGATGATTTTGTTCAGCTCCTCGGTGACACGCTCCATCGAGACGATCTTGATGCGCTCGGCATTGCGCTTAATGGCCTCAAAAGATTCATGTTCAATGTAGAACTTGAGTTGCGAAGCAAACCTGATGGCCCGCATCATGCGGAGTGGGTCGTCGGAATAGGTGATGTCAGGGTCAAGGGGTGTTCTTAATAACAGTTCCTCCATGTCGGCCATGCCGCCGTAAAGGTCGATGAGCGTGCCGAAGTCCTCGGCATTGAGGCTGAGGGCCATGGCGTTGATGGTGAAGTCGCGGCGACTGATGTCGTCTTCCAACGTGCCGTTTTCCACCACGGGCTTGCGGCTGTTGCGGTCGTAGGACTCTTTCCTCGCGCCCACAAACTCTACTTCCATGCCATCGAAGCGAATCATGGCCGTGCCGAAGGCGCCGTAGTATTTGGCTTCCTTATGACCGGGCAGGAGAGAGGCGACCTTCTTTGCGAGGGTGATGCCGCTGCCCACGGTGACCACGTCAATGTCATTCGACGGACGGCGCAACAGGATGTCGCGCACATAGCCGCCGATGACATAGCTCTTGTAGCCCAACTCCGCACTGGCGTAGGCAATCACCTTAAAGATCTTGCTGCTGATATGTTTCTTGAAGTCGTAGTTCATCAGACTTTGGCTTCTTCAAGGACTTTCTTTTCGGTCGGGATGATGTTGACGATGGTCTCTTCGCCCTTTTCGTCGAGGTCGATACTGATGGTGTCGCCGATATGGAGGTTGGCGGAGATGATGGCCTCGGCCAAGACGTCTTCCACATACTTCTGGACGGCACGCTTCAACGGACGGGCACCATATTGTTCGTCCCAGCCCTTCTCGGCGAGGAAGTCCATGGCCTTCTCGGTGATTTCGATCTTGTAGCCCATCTCTTCGACGCGCTTGACCACCTGACGAATCTCGATGCCGATAATTTTCTGGATGTCATTCTTTTCCAAAGCGTTGAACATCACCACATCGTCGACGCGGTTGAGGAACTCGGGCGCGAAGGTGCGCTTCAAGGCATTGTCGATGACGCTCTGTGAATACTCGTTCTTCGCGTTGAGCTTGGCCTGTGTGCCGAAGCCGACACCTTGACCGAAGTCCTTCAGTTGGCGCGAGCCGATGTTGGAGGTCATGATGATGATGGTGTTCTTGAAGTCGACCTTACGACCGAGACTATCGGTGAGCTGGCCGTCGTCGAGGACTTGGAGCAGCAGGTTGAACACATCGGGGTGAGCCTTCTCGATTTCATCCAAAAGCACGATGGAGTAGGGCTTGCGGCGCACTTTCTCGGTAAGCTGTCCGCCTTCTTCGTAACCCACATATCCAGGAGGCGCTCCCACGAGGCGCGACACGGCGAACTTCTCCATGTATTCGCTCATGTCGATGCGGATGAGGGCGTCTTCGCTGTCGAAGAGGAACTTGGCCAGCACCTTGGCGAGGTAGGTCTTACCTACGCCCGTGGGACCGAGGAAGATGAACGAGCCGATGGGCTTGTTCGGGTCTTTCAGTCCGGCGCGGTTGCGACGGATGGCACGGGTCACTTTCTTGATGGCCTCGTCCTGACCGATGACGGTGCCTGCCAACTCAGTTTCCATGTGCATCAGGCGGTCGCCTTCGTTCTTGGCGATGCGCTGCACAGGCACTCCGGTCATCATGGCGACGACCTCGGCGACGTTCTGCTCAGTCACGGGTTGGCGATGCGCCACGGCGTTGTCCTCCCATGCTTTCTTGACGTCCTCAAGTTTGGCCATGATTTTCACCTCTTCGTTGCGGTACATACCCGCTTCCTCGAACTTCTGCTCGGCGATGGCGGCTTTCTTGTCCTTGCGTACGGCTTCTAGGCGACCTTCCAACTCAGTAATCTCGCTCGGCACGTCAATATTCTTGATGTGGACGCGTGCACCGGCTTCGTCCAAGGCGTCGATGGCCTTGTCGGGCAGGTGACGGTCGCTGAGGTAACGGTCGGTGAGTTTTACGCAGGCTTCGATGGCTTCGGGCGTGTAGGTGACCAGGTGATGGTCTTCGTATCTCGGTTTGATGTTGTTCAGGATCTCGATGGTCTCGGCGGGCGTGGTGGGCTCGACGAGGATCTTCTGGAAACGACGCTCCAAAGCACCGTCTTTCTCGATGTACTGGCGGTATTCATCAAGCGTGGTGGAGCCGATGCACTGCAACTCACCGCGCGCCAAGGCGGGCTTGAACATGTTGCTGGCATCCAAGGAGCCATTGGCATTACCTGCACCAACGAGGGTATGGATTTCGTCGACGAAGAGGATGATGTCGCGGTTGTTTTCCAACTCGTTGAGTATGGCCTTGATGCGTTCCTCAAACTGGCCACGGTATTTGGTGCCGGCCACGATGGAGCCGATGTCGAGCATGACGACGCGCTTATTAAATAAGGTGCGTGGCACGCGATGTTGCACGATGCGGATGGCCAGGCCCTCGGCGATGGCTGACTTGCCCACGCCAGGTTCACCGATGAGGATGGGGTTGTTCTTCTTGCGGCGGCTAAGGATCTGGGCGATGCGTTCCAGCTCACGCTCACGGCCAACGATGGGGTCGAGGCGGTTTTCCTCGGCGGCTTTGGTGAGGTCGCGGCCGAAGTTATCGAGCACAGGAGTCTTGCTCTTGGCGGCAGGAGTCTTCTTGGGCTTCTCTTGTTGCGGCCGGATCTCGTTCATCAGGTCGTCTTCCTCTTCGTCTTCCTCCTCAAAAATGTTGGAAGCGTAGCCTTGTTGCTCTTCGGGCGCCGATTCTTGCGGGTCGCTGTTTTCGGCCGCGAAGCGCAGCAGCTCCTGCTTGAAGTTATCATAATAGATGCCTTCAAACTCAAGGTTTTGCGATATGATGTTGTTCTTCTCGTGCAGGATGGCCAGCATGAGGTGCTCGGAGCGGACGATGTCCGAATGGAACTCCTTGGCGATGATATAGGTGAACTTCAGCACGCGCTCGGCCTGCTTGGTCAGCGGCAATGCCAGCACTTGGCTGGAGTTGCTGTTGGCGGTGCGTACCGAGGCTTCCAGTTTCTTCGAGAAGACTTCTATGTTCAGGTTGAGGTTTTCCAAAATGCGGATGGCAGCGCTGCCGCCTTCCTTCAACATACCCAAAAAAAGGTGCTCCAACCCGACGTATGCGTTCCCCAGACGCTGTGCCTCTTGGTGACTGAGTGACAAAATGGCACGAACCCTAGGAGAAAATTTTGCGTCCATATGGTTATAATTCGTTTATATTCAGTAATTTAAATAATAATCGTATTTTTCTTTCAAAAAGCACTTCTGCGGTGCAAAGTTACAAACAAAAACCGCGCCGCGCCACTACCAAAGTCAGATTCTTTAAAAATGACTCAGTTCGGGCGGATTTGCAATCCGTCCGTTTTTGAATATTAGCATTTGCAATGCGAAAAGACAACGATAAAAAATGTTCGCAAAATTAGTGAACATTCGAAACAAATTCTTATTTTTGCAGCGAAGATTTATAAATAAGATGCAGATTGTCTTTCAAAAAGAATATCTGAGCGAGTTGTACTATAACGGCAAATCAAGCGACAAGAAACATCGCTTTCAGCCTGACATTGTAAAACGATAAACTCATGTGGTTAACACGCTCATTTCTGCGAACAGGATTGAGGATTTGTTTCCTTTGCGTTCGTTGAATTATGAAAAGCTTGAAGGCGATATGAAGGGATATGAGTCTGTTCGTGTGAATGACAAGTATCGATTAATTATTCGTTCTGAGACAATCGAAAGCAAACAAATGATTACTGTTTGTAATATTATTGATTTGACAAACCATTATAAATGATAAGATTATGGCTAACATAGGTTATTCGTTCTATCCCACACATCCTGGGGACATTCTAAAAGAGGAGCTAGAAGCCCGAAAGATTTCGCAACGCAGTTTTGCGAAGCAAGTGGGTATGTCTTATTCGGTGTTGAATGAACTGCTGAATGGCAAGCGCCCGTTGACACCTTCAACGGCCTTGTTGTTTGAGGTTGCATTGGGCATTTCTGCGGATATGTTGATGAATCTGCAGACCCGCTATAATCTGCAGACTGCACGTAATGACAGTAAGATAACCAAATGGTTGTCAGGTATTCCGCGTGTGGCAGCATTGTGGTGATGCAAAAACAAAACTTTTTGAAAAACCTATCAGTTTTTTTTCTAACTTTGCACCCTTATTAATTAAAGCGAAAACTAAAACCCCAAAATGGACGAAAATAATATCAATACCACTGAAAATCAGGAAGAAAACATTCCTGAAAACACTGGAGAAAAGATTATCAAGGTCAACCTTGAGAACCAAATGAAGTCGGCTTACATCGACTATTCGATGTCGGTCATCGTATCGCGTGCCCTTCCTGATGTGCGCGACGGCCTCAAACCGGTGCAGCGCCGTGTGTTGTATGGCATGAAGAACATGGGCGTCACATCGAGAGGAGCCTACAGGAAATCCGCCAAGATCGTCGGTGAAGTGATGGGTAACTATCACCCGCATGGCGATTCTGCCATCTATGACACTCTGGCACGTATGGCTCAGTGGTGGTCGCTGCGTTATCCCTTGGTGGATCCCCAAGGTAACTTCGGTTCGATGGACGGCGACAGCCCCGCTGCCATGCGTTATACCGAGGCGCGTCTGGAGAAGATTTCCGAAGAGATGCTCGACGACCTCGACAAGGATACTGTTGATTTCCAGAATACTTTTGACGATTCCTCGCAGGAGCCTACCGTGCTTCCTACGCAGATTCCTGGCTTGTTGGTGAATGGCTCCAGCGGCATCGCCGTGGGTATGGCCACCAACATGGCGCCACATAACCTCAGCGAGTGCGTCGATGGCATCATCGCTTATATCGACAACCGCGACATCGACACGGCCGGCTTGATGCAATACATCAAAGCCCCCGATTTCCCGACCGCAGGCATCATCTACGGCTACGAAGGTGTGCGTGAGGCGTTTGAGACGGGTAGAGGTCGCATCGTCCTCCGTGGCGAGACCCACTTCGAGGAACACAATGGCCATGAGCGCATCATCGCCACCTCGGTGCCTTACCAGGTCAACAAGGCCGAGATGATCAAGAAGACCGCCGACCTCGTCAACGACAAGAAGTTGGAAGGCCTCGCCGACATTCGCGACGAGTCAGATAGAAAAGGTATCCGCGTGGTGTATGAGCTGAAACGCGACGCCAATCCCGACGTGGTGCTGAATAAGTTGTTTATGATGACGCCGCTGCAAAGCTCGTTCAACGTGAATAATGTGGCTTTGGTCAACGGTCGCCCTTATACCTTGAACCTCAAGCAGCTGATTGAGCATTTCGTGGCGCACCGCCATGAAGTCGTCCTGCGCCGCACGCGCTTCGACCTGAAGAAAGCCGAAGACCGTGCCCATATCTTGGAGGGTTTGGCCCGCGCCATCGACATCGTCGACGAGATCATCGCCACCATTCGTGCCTGTAAGGGCGGCACCCCCGAAGCCAAGCAAGCCATCATGGACAAGTTCGGCTTCGACGACCCGCAAGCCAGCGCTATCGTGGCCTACCGCCTCGGTCAGTTGGCCGGACTTGAGATCAAGAAGATCATGGACGAGTTGGAGGAAATCCACGAGCGCATCAAATACTTCAACGAAATTCTGAATAATGAGGCATTGCAGTTCCAGATCATCAAGGACGAGCTGCTGGTCATCAAAGAAAAATATGGCGACGCCCGTCGTACCCAGATTGTGCCTGCTGCCGGTGAGTTCCGCATGGAAGACATCATCGCCGACGATGCCGTGGTCATCACCATCTCGCACCTCGGTTACATCAAGCGCACGCCGCTGACCGAATACCGTGTGCAGAGCCGTGGTGGTAAGGGCTCGAAAGGCTCCGCCACCCGCGACACCGACTTCATCGAGCATATCTTCACGGCCACGAACCACAACCACCTGCTGTTCTTCACCGAACAAGGCAAGTGTTACAAGTTGCGTGCCTTCGAGATTCCCGAGGAAGGCAAGAACAGCAAGGGTCGCGCCATCCAAAACCTGATTCCGATCGACAAGGACAACAAGGTGATGGCCTACCTCAACGTGAAGAGCATGAGCGATGAGGAATACCTTGAAAACAACTACATCATCCTCTGCACCAAGAAGGGTATCATCAAGAAGACTAACCTGGCTGCTTATAAGAATGTACGCCAAAACGGTATCATCGCTGTTAACATCCGCGAGGACGACCAACTGTTGGAGGCCTGCCTCACCAGTGGCAACGACGAGGTGCTGATGGCTGTCCGCTCGGGCAAGGCTGTCCGCTTCAACGAGCAGACCGTCCGTCCTATGGGTCGTACCGCCACAGGTGTGAAGGCCATTACCTTGGGTTCACCCGAAGACGAAGTCATTGGCATGGTCTGCATCAACGACCCGCAACAGACCGTCTTGGTGGTCTCGGAGAAGGGCTTCGGCAAGCGCTCCAACATCGACGACTACCGCATCACCAACCGTGGTGCCAAGGGTGTGAAGACCCTCAACATCACCGACAAGACCGGCGACCTTATCGCCATCAAGGGTGTGACCGACGATGAGGACTTGATGATCATCAACAAGTCGGGCATCGTCATCCGCATGGAGGTCAGCAAACTCCGCGTGATGGGTCGTGCCACCCAAGGTGTGAAGCTCATCGACCTGCGTGGTACCGACGAGATTGCCGCTGTCACCAAGACCGAACATGAAGAAGAGGAAGAGGAAACCGAGGCCATCGAGCCCGTTGAAGGCGTTGAAGGCGTCGAAGGGCAGGCTGAAGAAACCTCTGAAAACACTTTGGAACAATAATTGTATAGAACAATATCAACAAACGAAATTGTCAAACTTTAAATACTTGGAAAAATGAAAAAAGTAATGATTTTGCTGGTCATCGCCCTCACTGCCAACGTGATGATGGCCCAAAAGAAAGACAGAACCGACGCCTACATGTACAACAAGAACGGCCAGTACGAGAAGGCAATGAAATCCATTGACAAGTGCGTTAACCACGAGCAGTTCCTTGGCATGAAGCCCAACGACCAGGCTACCGCTTGGCTCTATCGCGCCGCCATTTATCAGAACATCCTTCAGTCCAACGATGAGAACCTTAAGGCTCAAGTCCCCAACGCTCTTGAAATCGTCTATGAGTCGTTGATGAACTGCATGAAGAACGAATCTTTCGTGGAAGAGAACCAGATGGAAATCGCCACCCGTATCGGATCGGTCTTGACGGCTTATTATTCACAAGGTGCCGACGACTACAACAACGGCAAGTTTGCTGAAGCCGCTCCCTTGTTCAAGAAGGCCTACGACATCGCCAAGTCATTGGGTGGTGGTAACGAAGCCAGCGACATGCTGAACCTCGCCGCCACTTCCGCTCTGAGAGCAGAAGAATACACCACCGCTCTGGAGTATTTCGATGAGCTGAAGCTCAGTGGCGTTGAGAATGCAGAGCTTTACAGACACATGGCCGCTTGCTACAATGGATTGGGTGATGCTGAACAAGCCATGGATATGATCAACGCGGGCTTGGCTATTGATCCCAGCGATGCCAACCTCATCCTTGAAAAGGTGAATGCCTACCTGAAGGAAGGCAAGGGTGCTGATGCCGTCGCTGACCTTGAAAAGCTTCTTGAACTCGATCCTGAAAATGCCCAGCTGCTCTTCGTGCTTGGCACCATCTACGGCGATGAGAACAACGGAGATATTTTCGACACCGACAAAGCTCGCCAATACTATGAGCAGGCTCTCACCATCAAGCCGGACTACTATGATGCCACCTATAACATCGGCGTTCTTTACACCACGATGGCCAACAAGTACATTGAGGAAGCCAATGAAATCACCGGCTTCTCAAAGGCTGAAATCGCCAAGTACGACGGCCTCATCGAACAGGCCAACGAACTGCTTCGCACGGGTCTTCCTTACCTGCAGCAGGCCTACGAAGCCCAGCCTTCAGACGACGTGAAGAACGTGTTGCGCTCCATCTATGTGAAGCTCAAGATGACCGACGAGGTGAAGGCCTTGGACGGCAGAGAATAATACAAGATAACACAAATGCAAAAAGCCTCGCAACCGCGAGGCTTTTTTTATTTGGCCATTCATGACCACAACGGTCTCGTTTCACGCTATTTCTTGCGTTCTTCAATGGCTTCGATGATGTTGTTGCGCAACTTGCGGAACACATTGGTGAAACGGACTTCCTTGCCGTCTGTCAACACGAACATGAAGCCACCGAGACCGTATTTCCTGTAGCTGGCAATCTCGTTGATGTCGATGCACCACGACTTGGGCGCGCCGCTGAAATCCAAGGGATGTCTCTCGTTAGGATTGGGTATGCCAACGAGGAAATAGACTTTGTTGCGGGTAAAGATGAGGTCGCCACCGTAGGACGACACTCTCGTTTTGTTGTACTGAACGTCTTCGAATTTGGTTTTCAATTCGTTGGAGAGGCTTCCCAATCCAAAGTTGTCGTCTAATTCAATCATTTTTTAGGTTTTTTTTTGTAATACGTGATCTTCGTGAGATGATTTTGTAGGCATAATAGTCTTTGCAAAGAAACGAATAATTCTTGAAAAATCATACTGTTTTCACAAAGCCAAAAAAGAAGTCCTTTTTTGCTTGACTTTATGAAATTTATTATCTTTGCAGAGCAAATTGCTTGAAAACTAACTCAAAATACACCATAGCATTATGTTCGAGATTATACACAAAGAAACCTTTGCGGCTGAGACTTACCTTATGGAAGTCGTTGCGCCCCGTATCGCACATTCGGCTTTGCCAGGCCAGTTCCTGATCGTCAAGATGGAAGAAAACTCCGAGCGTATCCCGTTGACCATCAGTGACTACCATCGTGTCAGAGGAACGGTGACCCTTGTGTTCAAAGCCATTGGCGAATCAACAAAGAAGATGGCTGAATACAAGGAAGGCGACCGTTTTGCTGACATCGTTGGTCCGCTGGGTAAACCCTCAGAGTTTGCCACGATGACGGCAGAGGAATTGCGCAAACGCTCGTTTGTCTTCATCGGCGGCGGCGTGGGCATCGCCCCGATCTATCCGCAGGTGAAATGGTTGAATGACCATGGTGCCACAGCCGATTGCATCATCGGAGCCCGTACCAAGGACCTGCTTATCTTCGAAAAGGAACTGGCAGAGGTCAGTAACCTGTATGTCACCTCCGACGACGGTTCCACTGGCCGCAAGGGCTTGGTGACCGACGTGTTGCGCCAACTTGTGGCCAGCGGCAAGCAGTATGACGAAGCTGTGGCCATCGGTCCGATGATCATGATGAAATTCGCCACCAAGACCTGCGAGGAACTGGGCATCCGTTGCACGGTGTCGCTCAACTCGATTATGGTCGACGGCACGGGTATGTGCGGCGCCTGTCGTGTGAGCATTGGCGGCAAGACCAAGTTCACCTGCATCGACGGTCCCGAATTCCTTGGCCGTGATGTCGACTTTGACGAAGCCATGAAACGTCAGGCTATGTACAACAACGTGGTGACACGCAAACAACTCCAGGCCGAGGAGAAGGCTGAAGGTCACGACTGCCATATCGGAGGCATCAGCGAAGAGACCTTCGACAAGAAGAAGCGCGTGCCGGTGCCTGAGCAAAAGCCTGAGATCCGTGCCCACAACTTCGATGAGGTGTGTCTCGGTTATTCGGCCGAGATGGCCATGATGGAGGCACAACGTTGCCTCAACTGCAAGAACCCGCAGTGCGTGGAACATTGTCCCGTCAACGTAAATATTCCTGGCTTCATCGCTCGCGTGGCCCAAGGCGACTTTGAGGGTGCTGCCGGCGTCATCAGCTGCGACTCGGCACTGCCTGCCGTCTGCGGTCGTGTGTGCCCGCAGGAGACGCAATGCGAAGGCAGTTGCGTGATGGGCAAGAAGTTCGAGCCTATCGCCATCGGCAAACTGGAGCGTTTCGTGGGCGACTATGCTATCGAGCACGACCTGCATTTCAGCAGCCAGTGCATCCCCAACGGACATAAGGTGGCCATCATCGGCAGTGGTCCTTCAGGCCTTACCTGCGCCAAGGACTTGCTCTCGATGGGCTACGACGTCACCATCTTCGAGGCCTTGCATGAGCTGGGCGGCGTATTGATGTATGGCATTCCGTCGTTCCGTCTGCCTAAGGACACCGTTGTGAAGAAAGAGGTGGAAAGTGTGCGCCGCCTGGGTGCCAAGTTCGAGAAGGACGTGGTCGTGGGTCGCACCATCACCATCGACGAGCTGATGAAACGCGAAAACTTCAAGGCTGTCTTCGTTGGCTCGGGAGCTGGTTTCCCGATGATGATGAACGTGCCGGGCGAGAACCTCTGCGGTGTGGTATCGGCCAACGAGTTTCTGACCCGTAACAACCTGCTCTTCGCTTATAAGGAAGGCTATGAGACACCCAACTACGTCGGCAAGAAAGTCGCCGTGGTGGGTGGCGGTAATGTGGCCATGGATGCCGCGCGTACCGCCTTGCGTCTCGGTGCCGAGGTGCATATCGTCTATCGTCGCTCCGAGGCTGAGCTGCCTGCGAGAGTGGAAGAGGTGCACCATGCAAAGGAAGAAGGTGTTATCTTCGACCTGCTCACGGCTCCCGTCAAGGTCATAGGCGACGAGAACGGCTGGGTGAAAGGCTTCGAGTGCGTGAAATGCGAACTCGGCGAGCCTGATGCTTCAGGCCGTAGAAGCCCCGTTCCCGTTTCTGGTTCAGAGTTTGTCCTTGATGTTGATATGATCATCATGGCCCTCGGCACTTCGCCCAACCCGCTGATTGGCAGCACGACCCGCAACCTCGATTTGAACAAGAAGGGCTGCATCGTGGCCGACGAAGTGGGTACCACCTCACGTCCCGGCATCTTCGCTGGCGGTGACGCCGTAAGCGGTGCTGCTACGGTCATCCTCGCCATGGGTGCCGGTAAGAAGGCCGCCAAGGCGATTGATGAGTATATCAAGAGCCTACATTGATTCTTTTGACTATGGCCTATAGCCGATGGCCTATGGCTTGCTCACATTAGAAGTAAAAACTACGTTTTCTATGGAAGCAAGCCATAGGCCATAAGCCATGGGCCATAGTTCTTATTCCTTGATTTCAACGTAGAACACCGTCGGATCATCGTCTTCGTCGAACGATTCGTCCGTATAATACTGTCCGGGTTTGTTGTCATCCTGGAAGAGGATGAGCGTCACCTTTTTGAAGGGGATGGGTTGTCCTTGTTGGCTGTAACGCTCGATGTCGGCTTCGGTGAGACCTTCCATGTGCATCATCTTCAGCATCATAGCGAGGTCGAGATTCACGTTGAGGAGCTCCTGTTTCCACTCAATGCTGATGACGGCAGTGGTGTAGAGCTTGAAATTTTTGACTTCGACTTTTTTCATAAAGCATCGGTTTTGGACTCCAAAAATGCGAAAAAAAACTGAATTTTGAAGAATTTGCATGAATTTTGATTGGGTTTGGGCTGATTTTTATAATTTTGTCCAATCTTTAAATACAAAAGAATATGCGTAAGACTTTGATTATCATTGCAATGGTTTTGTTTGCTCTGCCTATTTTTGCGCAAACCATTGAAACAGTGGATGTTTCGAAAGCTCCTGATGGATTGTTTAAGTCCAAGGGTAACGATTGCACCATTGAAGGTATGGTCCTAAATGGCCAAAAAACGGGTACCTGGATGGAATACTTTCTCGACAGCTTCCTGCCCAAGAAGATTGTGAACTATGAAAACGGTAAGAAGAACGGCGTTTTCATCGAAATCGACAAGACGGGTTCGATTACCAGAAAAGCTGAGTATAAGAACGATGTCCTCGATGGCCAGATGAGTGAATGGTATCGCGGCGGTCGTCTTTCATCGATGCACACCTATAAGAACGGCCGACTTAATGGACAACAAGTCCTTTGTTATGAACAAGGAGGCAACCTCGAAGTGTCGCAATACAAGGACGGTCAACGTGATGGCGAGACGATTTGGTATGACGAGAAGGGCAATAAGAAAATGAGCATCGTCTATAAGAACGGCCAGTTTGACGGCCCGCAGACGACCTATTATCCTGATGGCACGTTGAAGACCGAGGCTGTATACAAGAATGGCAAGCAACAAGGGAAGACGAAGACTTACGAGCCTCAACAGGAACCGAAAAAAGAAGACAAAAAGCAATAAACGTGTAATGCGTTGAACGAAAAACCGTGGCGAAGAGCTCTTTGCCGCGGTTTTTTCTTTATTTTTGCACCGCTATGCGAGGGTTCAAGCAATATATCGTCCTGCTGCTGTGTATGGCGTTTATGGAGCTCCATGCTCAGGACACCATCGTGCTCCATTCCGTTGATGTGACGGCGGAGCGTAATGATGTGGAAGTTTTGAAACCTTTGGTGGCGAGGAAGTTGGATACCCTCGTGCTGCAGTCCAAAAGCACTTCAAGTCTCTCGGATCTGCTTATTCAGCATAGTCCCGTGTTTATCAAGACATATGGTCCAGGTGGTGTCTCCACCGCATCGTTTCGTGGTACTACGGCCAGTCACACTTTGGTGTTATGGAACGGGTTTCAACTCAACGCGCCGACGTTGGGCCAGGTCGATTTTAGCACCATCCCTGTTTTTTTGGCCGATGATGTCAGCCTCAATTGGGGCAGCGGCACCTCCAACAACAGCGGTGGCTTGGGTGGTGCGGTCAACATCGACAACACCCATCATTTCGGTGATGGTTTTCTGCTCGACTTGAAGCAGACCTATGGTAGCTTCAACACCTTGGGCAGCTTCCTTACTGTGGGTTACTACGGAAAGAAGTTTTCGTTCCGCGTGAAGGCCTACCGTAACTCTTCGGACAACGACTTTGAGTATGAAAACCTGGCCACCATCCCACACCAGAAGATGAAGCAACGCAATGCGGACTTCGTGGACTATGGCGTGATGCCTGAGATGAGCTTCATGTTGAAGAACAGTGTCATCTCCGTGTCGTCATGGAACCAGTGGAACAACCGTAACTTGCCGCCTATTATGCCCAACGTGTTCAATGTCAACTCGGAGGAGTGGACGCGCGATAATTTCTCGCGAAATTTCATTTCATACAAGACTTTCTGGGAGACAGGCAGCCTGCAGCTGAAATCGGCGGCCTTCATTGAAAGCCAACGGTACTTTTTGTTGACGCGCAACCCGATCACCGACGATACGGTCACCTTTATTAATTCGGAGAACCATGCTCTGATCTTTCACCAAATCGCGAACCTTGACCAGAAGTTGTACAAGAGCTGGACGCTGAAAGCCAAGCTGCAATGGGACAACGAACAGGTGAGGAGCAACAACTATGAAGGCCTGAAACGCCGTAACCTCGTTTCGGCTTATGCTGCTATCAACGGCGAGCCTTTTGCCTGCGCCAACCTCAACCTCACGGGGCGTTATGACTGGACCGACGGCAAGGGTATGGGCTTTTTCCCGACGCTCACCTTCTCTTACCAAATGCCTTTCTATAAGGCATTGAGCTTCACTTTGGGTTATAGCCACAACTACCGCAATCCTTCTCTCAATGACCTCTATTGGTATCCTGGCGGCAATCCCGACCTCTTGCCCGAGAATGGTCGCACGGTTGACTTGGCGGTGAAATACGGTCTGCAAAAAGGTCCTTTCAAGCTTGACCTTCGTACGGGCGGCTATTTCTCCAATGTAAAGAACTGGATCCAGTGGATGCCGACATCGTATCGTTTTTGGGTGCCTGAGAATGTGTCCAAGGTGTTTGCACGTGGCATCGAAAACCATATTGATGCTGCCTTCGTGAAAGACGACTGGAAGGTTACGCTGTCGGGCAATTATGTCTTCACCGTCACCACCGACGAGAGCGAAAAGGCTCACCAACAAGGCACCAACGGCAAGCAGCTCATTTACATCCCGCGCCACCACGCCAACTTCTTCCTTAACACGCAGTGGAAAATGTTGAACTTGAGCTATACCCTTGAAATCACAGGACGCCGCAGCACCTCATACAACGAACAGGAATTCTTTGCCTACGATTTGCCGTCGTATGTGCTGCATCATGTGGCCTTGGGCTGTCAGATCAAGAAGTTCCGCATTGAGCTGCGTTGCAACAACCTCACCGACAAGGATTACCAAAACGTCATCTGGCGCGCCATGCCTGGAAGGAGCTATGAGGCGATGCTGGAGTATCGGTATTAGTTAATTGACAATTGACAGTTTTCGGGCGAATCATTCTTTCACCAGCTTCCTAACAACAATTCCTTTTTCGGTCTGAACGTTCAGGAAATACAACCCATGTGGCAATGAAGCCATGTCAATCTCAATCTTGTTGTGTTTCACCGTTTTTTCATATACACAGGTTCCGGTGACAGTGAAAAGACGCACATACTGTATGCCATCGCCATTGATGGTGAGGCGATCACCAACGGGGTTGGGATACATTTCTATGGCATAGTCGGTTGTCGCGGCTTCCTCAATCCCTACACTGGGACCTAGCACAACGGTGTTGGAAAGGTCGGTCTCGCGGCCGTTCCACATCGCGGTGACATTGTACCTGCGGTTTTCCGTGGTGTTGTAGCTGGCCTGTGTGGCCGTCAAGGCCTCAAAACCCAAGTCGAGCTGTTCGTCGCTACATTCCTCGGGACCCCAATAGATGTTGTAGGTGAAGTCGCTACTGTTTTCTATCGGGCTGGTGTAGCCGCGTAAGAGCCAGGAACGATTCATTCCATAGGAAGGAGCAGGCCTCCAGGTGTTACCCGACTTGACCAAACAACTGTTGGGCTCGCCGACATAATTGCAGCATGGGATGGGATGTTGGGCTCCTGAGGAGGAGGTGCAAATCCATAACGGTAATGTTGGGTCAAAGGCAACAGGCTCGTCAAGAGCAAATCTGACAAATTCTTGGCTGCCTTCCATGTCATGTGCTTGCACATAGAGGGTGGTGCTGCTGTTGGTTGCTTCACCGTTGTAGATGGTGAAGGTGTAGTGTCCCGATGAACAGTCGAACAGCTCAATATGGGTAAGCGGATGGCCTTCAAAATGAGCTAGAATCTCTGGCTCTAACTTAATGCCCCATTTGGTGCTGTTCGATCCGATTTGATCGATAAAAACGTTGTCGTCGTATGCCAACAAGCCTTGTCCGAAAAACTCGGGGGCTTCCCAGCTGAGTTCGATATGACCGTTGTCGTACGACCCTTCAAGGTTGCGTGGCGGCTCGCAGTAATAGTTCATGGCATTGGCATAGACGCTTTGTTCTGGAGTCCAAGTCGAAATGCCGTTAAGGTTGGTCTCCACGTGGTAGTAGTAGGTTCCCGAACGCATGATTTTGTCGTCGAGATAATTGTAGCCTTCATGCGCTGTCTGTACCTTTCTGTCGCCACGGTAAATGTCGAAATTGGTATTCTCGGTAGGAATGGTCCAAGCGAGCAGGATGCACTGTCCGTCAGAAGTGGCACTTAAATGTTGAGGCGCGTATATGCCTAAACCATTGTCGGATACGGTATAGGTCGTCAACACTCCGGCTTGGGGATGCTCGATGTCGAAAACCACAGTCTCTTCGTTTTGGTTGAAGCGTTTGGCGGTGAGGCGTATGCCTTCGCTTTCAGGGTCGAAGCCAGCGACCCAACTAAGGGTGACTTGGGTGTTGGCGGGGACGCAATACTCTGCTTCAGCACGCTCGCCTTCATAGATGGTGAGGTATTGCGAGGGCATGCCGTTATCGAAATCCACCTCCAACTCTCCACCTTTGGTGCCGTAAGGTGAATTGGCGGTGATGGAGAGTCTAAGGTTTTCATAATTGCCTAAAATGACCCATTGTGGCTCAGACTGCACCGAGAGACTTCCGTCGACGAAAGCGCTGACACAGTAGGTGTGGTAGCCGTTGTCGCTGCTTGTATAGTCATGGCTGTATTGGACCTCGGTGATACCGCCGGTCAAAAGCTCGCCGTCGCGATAGACGGCATAGCTCTCAGCGTTTGTCACTTCGTCCCATCTCAGCACCACTTGATGGTGTAGGGCATCAACATGGGTGATGAGGTTCTGAGGTATCGTTTCATGATTCACGGGGCCGTATGTGAAACTCATGCGGTCGCCTCTCTTGCTGATGTTGTAGATGCAGAGTTGTTCGTCAGGTTGACCATTGGTAAGAAAAGGCGCCGGGTTGGTATGATAGTTGAACTCGGTGCGGCTGCGGTCTTCACTAAAGGCAGCCTTTCCAAGGTCGCCAACGTTGGTGATGCTGCCGTTGGGACGGAAGATGTACACTTCATCGAAGATGTCGTCGCCGTTGTATCCTGCGTTGCCGTCGAAACGAGTGTCGATACGATAGATGAGCAGACCTCCGTCGGGAAGACTTTCATCGAACATGCGCGTGTCGTCACGATGCTCGATGACGTAATACTGGTTAGGGTTGCTACTAGCGATTTTATAGGCATTGCGGCGGTTGCCTTCCCACGAGGTGGCCTCAAGCTCGTAGGTGCCGTATTCGGTGATTTCGGGAATGTCGTCAATCCAATTGCCGTACTTATACTTCATGTACATGCCCATGTGTTGCGGGGGGCTGGCGTTGCTGCACATCAGGTCCCATGAACCAACGGCATCGATGCCAGTGGAATAGTGGTAAAGGTCGGGTGCGCCCAATGAATGGTTCATCTCATGGCAAAGCGTGCTGACGGTGAAATAGTCGCCGATTTCGAGTTGCAGGTTGAAGTCATATACTTGTAACCCTTTCAGCCAAACCTCACGGTCGTAAATCCACCAGCGATGAGGCCAAAGCAACGATGCCCATTCGCCAGGCCGGCCTTTGATGACGAAAACCACGTTGTCGACTTTGCCATCGCCGTTATAGTCGAGGTCGATTGTGTCTGAGACTTGGTCGGCAACATAATAGATGGCGCGTTCCAACATAGAGAACTCGCGCTCTGCATTCTCGCCCTCTTGATAACCGATAGGATTGGTAATGGGATCGTATGGCATGTAGTATTCTTTCGGATGGATATCCTCGTAGGAAAGGATGGTTTCGCCATCGGGAAGAGGATATAGATAAGATTGAAGGTCAAGTTGGTTGTATGAAGCGTGGTGGAAATAGTTGCGTAGTGACACTGCATCATAGTTGTTGGCGTTGAACATGGAGTCGACGGCAGAATAGGGGGTGGTATGGTAGGTGTCGTCCGCAAAACGAATAAAGACAACTAAGTTGTTGAAGCGGCCGTGGTTGAGCTCTCGGTCGGTAGGCCGTCTGACAGGCTGGATATGTTGTTCTCGCGCCTGACGCCGTTGCATATAGGCGTTTTCCGAAATCTTCACGTAGGGCTGCAATCCCACGGAAGCCGGGTCGACAGTGTTGACGCGGTAAGTAGACGCTACCACTTCGCCACGGTTGTCGTACATGGCGTAGCAATAATAGCTGCCTTCGCCTTTCACGATGGTGAAGCCGTTGGCATCATGCAGGTAGTTGTAGAACTCATCTCCCGAGGCAAAGCATTCGATGACTTGGCCATCAGGTTGGGTAAGGCGAACAGGGATGTTCTTTAAAGGAGCGGCAAACGCCCATTGGAAAGAGACCAAAAATAGGGCGAGTAGTAAAGTTAGTTTTTTCATTATGTTATGTAATTGTTATTTCAGATCAATGAACGGCACCGAGTTGCCCAGCATGTACTGCGGCATCTTGCCATCCCATTTCTGTACGGCTTCGTAGTTCACCAACTTGGGATTGCTTTCCAAGGCAGCCGCCTTGATGCTCATAGCCTCAGCCTCGGCTTGGGCCTTGATTTTGGTTTGCTTGGCTTGCTCTTCCACTTGGATGGTGACGTTCTTGGCCTTCAAGGCATTCTGTTCGGCCACCTGTTTCTCCTTGATGGCGGTCTCGAAGTCGTCGTCGAAGTCGATGTTAGTGATTTGGAATTGGACATTCATGAAATAGTTGCTGTCCAAAGTCTGACGCAATGATGCTTCTATCTCACGACGGACGGCGTCACGGTTTTCAACGATCTCCGTTGCCGCAAAATTACCAAAACTTTGTTTCATGGCCGAGCGGATGAACGGCACTACGATACGGTTGTGGTAGTCGTCGCCCACGTTCTTCATCAGCTTGCTGACGTTTTCGCGTACTAGGTCGTAGTTGATGGTATATTCCACTTCCGAGGTCTGAACGTCCTTGGTGTAGCTGTTTTCTATGCCGTCAAACTTTTTTTGCTGCACGTTCACGCGCTTGATGGTTTGGATGAATGGAATCTTCATGTGCAGGCCGTCCCCAATGACCTCGTCGCTCATCTTACCGAAAGTGGCGAGCACGCCGCGTTCCGTCGAGCGGATGGTGTAGAACGAAGAGAAGAACACGAGGATGGCGAAGAGTCCCACAATGCCCCAAACGATGTAACGTCCGATTTTCTTTGTGTTGGGGTTGATGTTGATGTTGGTGTATGGTTGATTCATGGTAGTGTTGTTTTTGATTTGTTTTTGTAGGGCAAAAGTACACAATAATTTGAAATCTTGGCCTTTTCCTAATTTATGTCGGAAATTTGTTTATCTTTGCCCTTTCATATTAACACGAAAACAAAACACCTAAATCAATGGATAACAGATTATTAGACAGTAAATTGCCCTATTTGGTGGCCGACATGAACCTGGCTGCTTGGGGACGCAAGGAAATTGAAGTATCGGAACACGAAATGCCTGGCCTGATGTCGCTGCGCAAGAAGTACGGTGACACGAAGCCGCTGCAAGGCGCGAAAATCATGGGCTCGCTGCACATGACCATCCAGACAGCATGTCTTATCGAGACCCTCGTGAAGTTGGGTGCCACGGTGCGCTGGTGCAGCTGCAACATCTATTCCACGCAGGACCACGCTGCCGCGGCCATCGCCGAGACGGGTACTGCCGTCTTCGCCTGGAAGGGCGAGACCCTAGAAGACTACTGGTGGTGCACCAAACGCGCCATCACCTTCCCGGACGGCACAGGTCCGGACCTCATCGTGGACGACGGCGGCGACGCCACCTTGCTGATCCACAAGGGCTATGCCTGCGAGAACGATCCCAAGCTCCTTGACGTACCCACGGGTAGCGAAGAGGAGAGAGCCTTAATGAGCGTCATCAAGGCCACCTATAAAGAGAATCCTACCTTCTGGCATACCGTTGTGGCTGGCTGGAAGGGCGTGTCGGAAGAGACCACCACGGGCGTGCATCGTCTGTATCAGATGCATGAGCGCGGCGAGTTGCTCGTCCCTGCCATCAACGTGAACGACTCGGTGACCAAGTCGAAGTTCGACAACCTCTACGGTTGCCGCGAGTCGCTGGCTGACGGCATCAAGCGCGCCACCGACGTGATGATTGCCGGTAAGGTGGTCGTTGTGTGCGGTTATGGCGAAGTGGGCAAGGGCTGTTCGCATTCCATGAAGAGCTATGGCGCCCGCGTGCTTGTCACCGAGATTGACCCCATCTGCGCCCTGCAAGCTGCCATGGAAGGCTTCGAGGTTACGACGATGGAGGAGGCCGTCAAGGAAGGTAACATCTTCGTCACCACAACGGGCAACTGCGATGTCATCACGCTGGAACACATCTTGAAGATGAAGGATCAAGCCATCGTGTGCAATATCGGTCACTTCGACAACGAAATTCAGGTGGACCGCCTCGAGAAGACAGAGCATCTGAAGGAGAAGATCAACATCAAGCCGCAAGTCGACAAGTACGTCTTCGACGACGGCCATTGCATCTTCCTGTTGGCTTCAGGCCGTTTGGTCAACCTCGGTTGCGCCACGGGTCATGCCAGTTTCGTGATGAGCAACTCGTTCACCAACCAGACACTGGCTCAGATGGACCTCTGGGAAAAGCGTGGACAATATAAGGTGGGTGTGTATTGCCTGCCCAAGTACTTGGACGAGGAGGTGGCTCGCCTGCACCTTGAGAAGATCGGCGTGAAGCTCACCAAGCTCACACAGAAGCAGGCCGACTACATCGGCGTGCCTGTTGAAGGACCTTATAAGTCGGACATCTACCGTTATTAATGTTTTAGTCTTCTTATAAAGTTTATCCTTCTCTTTCTAATATTGGCGGCATCATCGGATTGGGTGTCGCCATTTTTATTGATGTCTTGTTGTAGGTAAAGGATAAAAGCAGCATCGCCGAGGGCGTTGTTGATGGTTTTCTTTTTCAGGTCTCTGATCGAGGCTGGGAATTCAAAAGCGAGATGCTTCCCATTCCTAATATCGCTTTTGACAGCAACCGTCGTTCGTTCCGATACGATTTCGTTTCCCGTTTCACCATCGTACCATTTTATGGTGTAGATGGTGCCTGCAGGTTGGTTGGCGATGGGCAGGATAATGGTGTTGCTTTGGGAACTTGGCTTGGGTTTTTTCTTTGCATCCAGAGTGTAAACATATGCATTGACATCGGATTTGCCTAAGGTATCGAAGTGGCCCTTGGTTACTTTGTCAGCCTGACGGCGAAGCGCCTGATAACTGAATGCAGTGTCCTGACACCATCCAAATATGCTGTCTTCAGTGATGTTGGCCAGATAGAAGGTTTGAATGCCGTTGGGATAGATCGCTGAATTCTTACTGGTTTTTGCCGTGTTATAAGCTTTGAAGGAATCTGATAGCAATGGCAGGTTTTTGCTGTATTGTAGGATGGGCTCATAGATGCGGAGAAGTCCTTGTTTATCAAGGTGATCCCAATACCAGAATGCTGCAGGGCCCGTGCTACTGGAAAACAATGACGCCCATAGACTATTGTGAATGTCAATGCCATTAGGGTCTTTGTCCTTGTATTTCACTTTGCTCGTGGCTTGTCCGAAGCCGAATTCCTCAATAAAACAGGGTTTGTCGGGATAGAGGGTGTGTGCATCGTTGCTCTTATAGAGCAGATTAAGGCATTGTTCCTCTTTCGATTTTGCCTTTTGAATGTTGCCATAGGTGTGGATTTGGACGAAATCCAAGGATGCATATAATTGCTTGTACAAATCATCGGTTGTTTTTGAGGAGGCGTTGGAAGTGGTGATGGGATGCTTATAGGGATCGATGGATCGGATATATGACGCCATCTCGTTGTGCCAATCGACGATGTTTCTATTGAATTGTGCCTGGGATAGGCTTTCGCAGGGGATGTTGTCGACCTCGTTCCATAACTCCCAGCAAACGATATTGGTGGCATAACCCCATCGTGCGACAATGTAACGAATGAGGTTTTTCGAGATGCGTTTGGCGTCCTTGTTCGTGAAGAAGCTGGTCCAAGACTTCAGTCCCAGGATGGTGTGGAACGGATTGTTGTCCCATTTGCTGGAATCTTTGCTCTTATTGCAAAAGTCTCCATAAGAAAAGATGCAAGGCGAAATATTGATGCCATTTCTTGCGGCATAGCTGATAATGTGGTCAAGTTCGGCGGCGTCTTTTTGGTTGAGTTTTGAGTCGAAGTACACGATGGGATTCTTGCCTTGTTGTTGGGTGTATTCTGGCCCATAGAGGTTGAGGCATTGGTAACGATTCAGCCAGATGCGCATGTAGTTGGCGCTCCCGGCGATGGCGTCAATAATTCTTTCGTATTCGTAAACGCCTTTTGGCTTGGTCTTTGAAGCCTCGTAATCGTACCATGCGACATTGAATCCGATGGGGTAGAAGGGCGACTCTTTGTGTAAACCGTTTTCCACGGCATCGCGTTTCAAGTAGCGTTTGTTGGCCACGCTGATGAATCCCGTCGTGCTGTCAACGGCATCACAGCGGAACGTAACAGGTTGTTTGGTTGCTTGGACGGAGCCCTTGCTGTCGATGGCGTGGATGACAAAAGACCAAGTGCCGGCTTTGTCGGGTGTGAACCTGATGTGCCATCCCTTTTCGAGACCAGCCTCGGCTTCTTCACGGTTCTTTACTTTCTTGAAGGAATAGGATTCGTAGTAGAAGCCATTGACGCGGCAGACGTTGTTGTCGGGTCCTACGAAGTCGGCGTAAACATCGATAACTCTGGGGTCATACGGGTTGGAATAGTTGCCCAAAGAGAACGAGATCTCATACAAATCGAAAACGTTGACATGGCTTGGGTAGGATAGACCGGAAACCCTCGGCTGACCATATCCCATTGAAAATAGGGCAATGAGCGACAGCAAGATTACAGACTTTTTCATGCTTAAATAGTTTTAGATAGCAAAAATAATAAAAATCCGAGATTAATAAGGAAACAGGTCTCCCATTGTGATGGAATTTTGTATCTTTGCGAAACAAAATTGTGGGTGCCGTTCGGTACCTGAAAGCTACAAAATCTTAGTAATGAAAATTGCTGTTAATACGCGCTTGTTGCTGAAAAACAAGCTGGAAGGCATAGGTTGGGTGGAGTATGAGACCTTGCGCCGTATGGTGAAAGACCACCCCGAGGTGGAGTTTTACTTCATTTTCGACCGCGAGCCTGACCCGATGTTTCTTTTTGGCGACAACGTGAAACCCGTCGTATTGTTCCCGCAGGCAAGGCATCCTTTCCTGTTTATCTGGTTCTTCGAGTTTTCGGTTAAGAAAGCACTGAAAAAGATACAACCCGACTTGTTCTTTTCGCCAGACGGCTATTTGAGCCTTCGTTCCGATATGCCGCAGGTGGCTCAGTTCCATGACCTTAACTTTGAGCATTTCCCAAAGGATATGCCGAAGATCCATCTCTGGCACTACAAAAAGTTTTTCCCGAAGTTCGCCCGCAAGGCCAAGCGCATTGTGACGGTGTCGGAGTTCTCGAAGCAGGACATTGTGGACTGCTATGGCATTGCGCCAGAGAAGATAGACGTGGCATATAATGGTGTGAACGAGAAGTTTGCACCTATTGCCGATGAAGAACAAGAAGCTGTCCGGGCGAAATATACTGGAGGCAATCCCTATTTCATGTTCGTCGGCTCTTTGCATCCGCGCAAGAATCTGGCGCGCCTGTTTACCGCTTTCGACTTGTTCAAGAGCCAGGCGCCGTCAAACGTTAAGTTGCTGATTGTAGGGGAGAAGCGTTGGTGGTCTGAGCCGATAGATAAGGCGTATGGTGCGATGCGTTTCAAGGATGAGGTGGTTTTCACCGGCCGCTTGAGCGCAGAGGAACTGCACAAGGTGACGGCATCGGCTTTGGCCTCGGTGTACGTGTCGTATTTCGAGGGCTTTGGCATCCCGATTTTGGAGGCCTTCCGTTGCGACACGCCTGTCATCACTTCCAATGTGACTTCCATGCCCGAGGTGGCTGACGATGCAGCCTTGCTTGTCGACCCATTCAGCGAAGCATCCATCGCCGAAGGCATGACGGAGATGTTGGATGAAAACGTGCGTGAGGCCTTGATAGAAAAGGGACGCGAACGTGCCAAGGACTTCTCGTGGAACAAGGCGGCAGAGGACATTTGGAATTCGTTGATGAAAGCTATTAAAGAATAGAATATGGCAAAGATAATTATGTATCCTGGCGAAGCCAGAAAAGAGACCTTGGATTGGAAAGCCGTCCAAGGTCAGCATATCACAGCAGTGAATCGCAACATCTTGGTGCTGGGTTCTGGTGGCCGTGAACACGCCTTGGCGTGGAAACTGGCTCAGAGTGAAGGAGCGCACGTCTTTATTGCCCCTGGGAATGCCGGAACGGCTCAAGTTGGGACTAATGTCAATTTAAAACTATCTGATTTTGAAGCGATAAAAGACATTTGTTTAAAGCAAGAGATTAACCTTGTTGTGGTGGGTCCTGAGCAGCCTTTGGTGGATGGTATTGTGGATTTCTTCAAGGGTGATGAGGCGCTGAGGTCCGTGAAGATCATCGGTCCCGACAAGCGTGGCGCACAACTGGAAGGCAGCAAGGCCTTTGCCAAGGACTTCATGGAAAAATATGGTGTTCCAACAGCGAAATGCTTTAAGGTCAACAAGGATAATCTCGATGAAGGCTATCAGTTCCTTGAAAATGTCAAGGCACCATACGTACTCAAGGCCGATGGTTTGGCAGCTGGCAAGGGCGTATTGATACTCAACGATTTGCAAGAAGCTAAGGAGGAGTTGGCCAAGATGCTTGACGGCAAGTTTGGTGCAGCATCGGCCACGGTGGTCATTGAGGAGTTTCTGAAAGGCATCGAGGTGTCTGTGTTTGTTTTGACCGACGGCGAGCATTATGTGTTGTTGCCTGAAGCCAAGGATTACAAACGTATTGGCGATGGCGACCAAGGCCTGAACACTGGTGGTATGGGCGCAGTCTCGCCCGTGCCATTCTGCACACCAGAGTTTCTAAGCAGGGTGGAGGAACGCATCGTGAAGCCGACTCTTAAAGGCCTGAAAGCCGAAGGCATCGATTATAAGGGCTTCATTTTCTTGGGCTTGATGAACGACGGCGGCCATCCGTATGTCATTGAATACAACGTGCGTATGGGCGATCCTGAGACCGAGGCGGTGATGACTCGCATCGAGGGTGATTTAGCAGACCTGTTGGTGGCTTGTGCCGATGGCCGATTGGACGAGGTTCACTACGCCAAGAGCGACAAAACCGCCGTCACGGTGATGATGGTGTCAGGTGGCTATCCAGAAGCCTACAAGAAAGGCATGAAAATGAGCGGATTGGACGCGCTGAAGGATGTCGTCGCCTTCCATGCTGGCACGGCGTTTGATGCTGACAGGAATGTGGTCACGGCGGGCGGTCGCGTCATTGCTGTGACGGCGCATGGCGACAGCATCGAAGAGGCGAGGGGGATTGCCTATCACGAAGTGGAGAAGATTCATTTTGAAGGTGCCAACTACCGCCACGACATTGGACTTGATTTGATGAAAATGCAATGATAAAGTTTTTCAGACAGAGCTATGCCATTCAGTATGTGGTGATTGCATTGATGGCGATTGCCTTATGGATTCCCGCTTTTGCAACAGGGAAGTTGACCATGGGTTTGGACAGTCCTGTCACGCCCATTTTCAATGTGATTGACAAACTGCTTGGCTTTTCACCCATAGCACAACATGCTTTTGCCTTTATCTTGTTGGTGCTTGAAACCTTGTTGTTCAATATGATGTTGGTCAAGAACCAAATCGTGGGCAAGGTGAGCACCATGGGCGCTTTCGTCTTCGTCCTGCTGATGAGCCTGACGCTAACGCAAGCCGGTTTTTACCCTTTTGCCTTGTCTGCCATATTTATTATCTTGACAATAAGCACATTGTACGAAGCCTATCAATTGCCGAACCCGGAAATGAGCTTGTTGAAAGCAGGGGTTTGTATAGCCCTGGCTTCAATGTGCTATTTTCAATCTATCTTGTTGATCCTATGGGTGTTGATAGTGCTTCCCATGGCCAAGAAAGGAACGTTGCGGCTTCAATTGATACCGCTGTTTGGCTTCCTGTTCGTGTATTTCGCGTACTTTGTAGCCGTCTATTTGTTTGGTGATTTGCGGGCCTTGTTGTATGGCTACCGCGATTATTTCACCGCAATTAGATTCTCGGTGGAACCGTTTAACTTGAGGATTATCTTATTGTTAGTGATGCTCCTTGTGCCAACTGTCATCCTTCTTTTCGGAGGCAGCAATGCCAACTTTGAGAAGACAGTGGCGGTAAGGATAAAAATCTCGATGACCGTCATTTTGTTGGCCTTTGCCGTCTTTATTCTTTTCTTGGGCGGCAACGTCTTGATGAATGGATTGTTTTTCATCGCTTTGGCCATCCTTCTGTCATATGCCTTCTCGTATATTGGCAACACGGGGTGGGCCAATTTGTTTTTGGCATTGTTTATGGTGTTGGTTTTTGCAAACCTGTATTACTTTAAGTTCCTATAAGTCATGGGCTTGCTGACACATTACTCGGATAAGGTCGAAGCCGGCTGCGACGAAGCTGGGAGGGGCTGCCTGGCGGGACCCGTAGTGGCCGCTGCGGTGGTATTGAAGAATGATGCCGATTATCCAGAACTCAATGATTCTAAGCAACTTACCGAGAAAATGAGAATGCAGCTGCGCGAATTGGTGATGCGTGAAGCCTTGTCATACGGCATCGGCATCGTAACGGCACAGGAAATCGATGAGATCAACATCCTCAACGCCTCGTTTTTGGCAATGCACCGGGCCTTGGACCAATTAACCATTAAGCCTGAGCTCCTGCTGATCGACGGCAACCGCTTTAATCCTTATAAGAAGATAAAGCATGTTTGTGTGGTAGGCGGCGACGCAAAATACCAATCCATTGCGGCTGCCTCCATCCTTGCCAAGACCACCAGGGATATGATGATGGAGGAGTATGGCGAGCAGTATCCGGTTTACAATTGGAAAAAGAACAAGGGCTATCCAACTCCAGAGCATAAAAAGGCCATTGCCGAATATGGGACATGCCCTTTGCATCGCATGACTTTTAATATGGCTATTCAATTAAAGTTGGACTTTTAATAGAATAATGTAATTAAAAGAATATGAAAAAAATAATCCACATTTCAATACTACTGGTCTTTGTGCTTTCTGCGTTTTCGCTTAAGGCACAGAACGAGGCTTTACAAAGGTATTGGGATGATGTGGATTTCAGCGATACGACCTTGATCTCGTCGCAGGCGATGTTCGACAAGTTGGTCGCTTTCTTCTATTCTTTCACCGATGGCGATGAGCGACGCTTTGACAGTCTGTCGATTGTGGGTTTGTGCGTAGTGCTTGACAAGGCCAAGGTCAATATGCGGATGTATGAGTATATTCTGGATTTTGCCCTAAATGGTTATTCATCCATGGGGCGTGACCAGGTGACGAATTATCTTTTAAACTATCCACAACTTGCTGAGGGTGAAGTTGATATGGAAGAAGGCCTGCGATTGGATTCCATCACTGAACCCTATCAGAAAGTGAAAGTTGGGGCGAAAGCACCGGATGTTATCGGTGTCACTATCGATGGCCTCGATTATCATCTGTATGATTCTAAGGCAGAGCGCGTTATCGCTGTCTTTTGGTCAACGGACTGTGAGTACTGCCATGAATTTCTGGTTCAGATCCGCAAGCATTTGAACCTGAAGACCGATTTCGAGTTGGTTACCTTCGCCTTGGCTGACAACAAGGATGAAGTAGTGGCGACGGTGAAAAAGATTCGTTTGCCCGGATACCATTTCTATGATAGTCTGCGTTGGGATAGTAAGCCTTTCTTGGATTATCATGTCACCTCGACGCCAATGGTTTTGGTTTTGGATGCCGAACGGACTATTGTGTGCAAGCCATACGATTGGAACGACTTAAAGGAATGGTTGAGAATAAATAATTAAATCGGCTGAAAATTATATAGTTATATGAATAGACATAAGTCAATAATCCTTTTATTTGTGTTGGCTTTCTCGGCTGGCACTAGCTTTGCCCAGGATGCGGAATCGCGCTGGGTGGATTCGGTTTACAACAGCCTCACGATGGAGCAGCGGGTGGCACAATTGATATGCATGCGTGCCAATCAGCCGGACAAACCATATAACGAAGATGTGGCAAAATACATCAAACAGTACAATATTGGTGGCGTCTGCTTCTTCCGCAATGATTTGGTGCAACAGGTTGAGCAGACCAACCAGTGGCAAGCGCTGGCAAAAACCCCGTTAATGGTGTCTATCGATGCTGAATGGGGTTTGGCAATGCGTTTGAAAAACACCATTGCTTATCCATACCAGATGACTTTGGGTGCTATCAACGATGATGCGTTGATTTATGAGATGGGGCAACAGATTGCCGAACAATGCCAAAGGATGGGCATCCATGTCAATTTTGCCCCTGTAGTGGATGTCAACTCTAATGCCGCCAACCCGATCATCGGCATGCGCAGCTTCGGAGAAGACCCTGCAAAAGTGGGAGAGAAGGGCACTGCCTATGCCTTGGGTATGCAAAGTAAAGGTTTGATTACCAGCATGAAACATTTCCCTGGTCACGGCAATACGGCAACGGACTCTCATATGACCTTGCCCACGGTGACCCGTACGATGGAAGAGGTTCGCGACATCGAACTGGCTCCTTTCCGACATCTCATTGCCAACGGTGTGAACGGCGCCATGGTGGGACATTTGTATTTTCCTGCCATAGAGAAAGTCAAGAACACCTCATCGTCGCTTTCGCATGGCGTGGTTACCGACTTGTTGAAAAACGAAATGGGATTCGAAGGCTTGATTTTCACTGATGGCCTAGACATGAAAGGCGTGTCGGAGAAGGTGCGTCAGGACAGCGTGCCGTATGTCGCTTTTATGGCGGGCAATGATGTGCTGATCCTGCCCACCAATGTGCCGTTTGCCATCAAAACCATTAAGCAGGCTGCTGAGCGTGATTCACAAGCGGCAGCACGTCTCGAGGAGAGCTGCAAGAAGATCTTGCGTTACAAGTACCGCGCTGGCTTGAACCATTATAAGCCCGTTCCGACAGCCAACCTCCTTTCGGACCTGAAGAAGAAGGAGTACACCGATTTACGCCAACAATTATATGACGAGGCCATCACGATGCTTCGCAATGACAACCAGGTGATTCCCTTGGTCAACAACAAGAAAATCGCTGTGGTGACCATCGGAAATACTAAGAACGATGTGAACGAAGGCCTCGTCGCTCATGGCTACAGCACAACATCTTTTGTGGTCAAGAAAGAAGATATCGCTTCTAAAACGACGAGTTGGCTGAAACAACTGGAGAGCTTTGACTTGGTGGTGGTGAGCATCGAGAAAACGACGATGTTTGCCAACAAGAATTATGGCATTACGGATGAGACGGTGAATTTCTTCAACCGCTTGGTGGCACAGAACGACGTGATTCTCAATCTTTTTGCATGTCCTTATGCCTTGGATTTGTTCCGCATCAACAATAGTGTGAAGGGCTTGGTAGTGGCCTATCAGGACGAGGTGCCTGCCGTTAATGCCGTTGTGAGACTGCTCTCAGGCGAGCTTGAGGCTAAAGGCACGCTGCCAGTCTCGGCGGGTAAGTTCAAGTGTGGCGACGGTATCGCTGCTGCCATGCCTGAGCGTAAGGAAATTATACTCCCACAGAAGGAGATACCTGCACCTGCTACGATCCCTACACAAGAAGAGCAAGCCGCTCTGATACATAGAGCTACATTGGATGAAAAGTATGTTGCCAAGCTGGACTCCGTTGCCTTGTCGGGCATCAGACGCGGGGCTTATCCCGGATGCCAGATTGTGGCGATGAAAGACGGCAAGATGGTGTACGACAAGTGCTTCGGCACGTTCACCTACGGTGGTGGTCATAAGGTGCAGCCCGACGACCTCTACGACATAGCCTCTTGCACGAAGATTTTCGCTTCCACGTTGGCAGTCATGAAGTTGTATGACGAAGGCTTGATAGACTTGAACAAAACCTTGACGGATTTTTTTCCCTATCTGAAAGGCAATCCCCATGGAAAGCTGAAGCTCATCGAGATCATGACCCATCAGGCGGGATTGAAAGCGTGGGTGCCGTTTTATAAGGTTACTATTGACGACAACGGCCCCATGGCGGAATTCTACAGCGACAAAATCGACGAGAGCCATGGCGTGAGGGTGGCGGAGAACCTTTATCTTGTCAATGATTATGAAGACCGTATCTTTGACTCGGTGTCGAAGACGGCCTTGGGGAGGAAGAAATATCTGTACAGCGACATGGGCTTCTATTACATCCCCAAGATCGTGAAACAGATTACCAATCAGAGCATAGAGGACTTTCTGAGGGACGAGTTTTACTATCCCATGGGGCTGAATCATATCTGCTACAAGCCTTTGAATCATTTCACCCGCGAACAAATCGCCCCGACGGAGAACGACACCGTTTTTCGCCGCCAGCTGATATGGGGTGATGTCCACGACCAAGCCGCAGCCATGTTCGGCGGTGTGGCAGGTCATGCAGGGCTGTTCTCCAATGCCCACGATTTGGCAGCCATCATGCAGATGTGGCTGGATGAGGGCGTTTACAATGGTGTGCGTTACCTGAAGCCCGAGACGGTACGTTATTTCACCAAGGCGCCTTTCGCAGCCAGCAACGACAACCGTCGTGGCATCGGATTCGACAAGTTGCCCATCAACAAGAAAGGCTCTTGCACCGCATCCAAGTCCGGCTCAATGCAAGGCTATGGACATACGGGCTTCACGGGGACTTTCGTGTGGGCTGACCCCGCCAACGATATGATTATCATCTTCCTGTCCAACCGTGTCTATCCCGATGCCGAGCCGAACAAATTGGTGAAAACGGGGATCCGCACCGCCTTGCACGACATCCTGTATGAGGCATATCCGATTGAATGACTGGTTTACAAAAACGAAATAATTCCAAGCTATGCATATCTACAAGCATGAAGTAAAGTATTACGAGTGTGACCGCATGGGCGTGACGCATCATTCCAACTATGTCCGTTTCATGGAAGAAGCCCGTGTGGACTACCTTGATCAACTGGGTTACGGCTTCGAGAAGATAGAGGCCGATGGCGTGTTTTCTCCTGTCGTCTCCGTTCAGTGCAACTACAAAAGCCCAACTACCTTCAAGGATGTCATCGATATTACGGTCGCTATCGGCAAGGTGACGGAGATGAAGTTCGAGTTTCTATACGAGATGCGTGTGGGCGATAAGACGGTCTGCACTGCGCAAAGCATGCATTGCTTCATCGAAAACGGTCGCCCGGTGGCCATCTCGAAACGTTTGCCAGATCTTTATAAAGCCATACAATCCCAGCAATGAAGACTTCGAAAGTGATATTGATCACGGGTGCTAGCAGCGGCATCGGTTATGACACGGCATCGGCATTAGCCAAGCAGGGGTATAAGGTGTATGCTGCAGCCCGAAGGATGGAGAAAATGGAACCGTTGCGCCAAGTGGGGGTTGTGCCCATCAGGATGGACGTTACGGATGAGGCATCCATCAAAGACGCGTTAGACATTGTGATGCAGGCGGAAGGCAGTATCGACGTGCTCATCAACAATGCCGGATATGGCTATTTCGGCGCCATTGAGACGGTGAGCATGGAAGAGGCACGCCGACAGGTGGAGGTCAATGTGTTTGGATTGGCACGCTTGTGTCAGCTGGTGCTCCCCATCATGCGCCAACAGGGTGGAGGACGCATCATCAACACCTCGTCGGTGGCGGGGAAGTCTGTGTTGTATTATGGCGGCTGGTACCATGTGACCAAATATTCCGTGGAAGCCTTCAGCGATGCGTTGCGCATCGAAATGAAGCCTTTCGGCATCGACGTGGTGATGATTGAGCCGGGTGGCATTAAGACGGAGTGGGGGCATATTGCCGCTGATCATTTGGCCGAGTCGTCGAAAGGTACGGCATACGAGAAAACGGGGCTTCAGGAAGCAGAGAATTTCCACTGGATGTATGAGACCAACTACCTCTCGAAACCTGCCGTGGTCACCAGGACGATGTGCAAGGCCGTCAACAGCCGTCATCCTCGCGCCCGCTATCGTACCGGCGCCTTTGCCAACACCATCGTGTTCTTCCATTGGCTGCTCCCGACCCGTTGGTGGGATGCCGTGGTGAGAAGCCTGGGAAAGATAAAGGCTCCTGTGAAGAAATAAAGGGTTTGGTAGGGAATTATTCGACCTCCACGATGTAAATGTAAGGCTTAACTGTCCTGACCTTAGTGGTCATGGGCTCGGTTGCCATGGAACGAACGCCAGCGGATGACAACTGTATGCCTTGTTTTTGGATCAGGCGGATAAGATATTGCTCCTTGATGGCGTAAGAAGCGCTTTCAATATTCTCAAGTCTCGAGCTGACCACGCCGATGACTTCGCCATTTGCGTTAAACACCGGACAACCGCTGTTGCCCGACTGGACGGTGGCGGAGAGTTGGTACGAAGCCATGTCGCCTTGATATCCAGAACAGGCGCTGATGACGCCATTGGTGAGCTTGATTTCATCGCCCATCACCGAACGAAGGGGATAACCTAAGGTAAACACTTCCTCGCCGACTTCCGATTCCGAGGTTTTGATGCGATAGGGGAGGCTGCCTATACCATGAAAGCCGTTATCTGTGATTTTCAATATTGCCAGGTCGTTGTCGCGGTCCGTGGCGTAGACCACGGCCATGACAGGATGGTCGAAGTCGCCATTCACACCCCTGATGCGAACCCTCCTCGCGCCTTCGATGACGTGATAGCAGGTGGCGAGGTAGCCTTCTCCATTGATGGCAAAGCTGCTGCCGCTGGCAGAGACAACGAAAGGAGTTTCGACGGGGCGCTGCGTCCTGGGAGTGGCAGCAGAGTTTTCCCTGCCGTTTTTGTCGTGGTGTTCGTTGCGAGAGGTCCCGCTGTCGTTGCGATCGGCATCGCCGTTGTTGCGATTGGTTCCACTGTTATGGTTGGTCCCACCATCATTGTGAGCTGTCCCGCTATCGTTGCGGTCGGTTTGTGAGCGGTGATTCGATGTGCCAGAATCCTCGCGGTCGTCATTTGAGTTTGCGGAACTCCTTCTGAGACGGATGCCGCGCCAATAAAAGCCGTCGCTTACGTTTTCTTCGATGTCGATGGATTGGCTGTTTGTCGGGATGCTGGGAAATACCAAGCAGAAAGTGAATTTCTTAATGGAATTCAGGCCATAGGATTGGTTGAGGTTCAGAGCCGAGAACTGTCCGTCGGCGACGGTGCCCCATTTCGTAATGCTTAAGCGTCGCCCATCGGTTTTCAAGGTGGTCTTTGAACTGATGGCGACGGAGATGTCTTCGTTGGTTTTGGCGCTGTATGAAATGTAGACCCGGGTCTCTCTGCTGTTGATGGCTACGCGCTCAACCTTGGTGTCACCATACCTGCTTCGGTATGAAGACTCCACATAAGGGTTTTCAATGCTTGTTTGTGCAAAAGAAACAAGGGCACAAAAACTAAGCCATACGATGATAAACCATTGTTTCATACCCTTGTTTCAATAATGGACCTAAGTCCGGATTACATGTCGTAGCTGTAATGGCCTTTCTTGTCGGCCATAAACCATGCCGTGCCGGCGAACTTCAGGCGATAGACGTCGAACTCCACGGTTCTGGCTTCTTCTTTGAGGTCGGAAGGGACGTTGCCGACCCATTTGTATCCGTTTTCATAGACTGCTACGAGAGCGTCGTCGGTCATGTGGGCAGTCCACAACTCACCATGCTCGTCTTCACCGTCGCGAAGCCATTCCAGATAGTCGCTGTCGGAAGCTGAATACTTGGTGTCGGTGATGATGATCCAGTCTCCATCGTCGTTGAAAGTCACGGTGTTGATGACTTCTCCTGCTTCGTTATACTCGCGCAATTTGCGTTCCAACGATTTCGGGATGCCGTTCCAATACAAACCGTTGTCGCCGTAAAGGATCAGCCAGCTTCCTTCTTCTGTCAGCTGGACGTCGTCGATGTATTCTCCGTCGTCATGCAGTTCGCTGAGTTTGTTGACCAAAGAAGAAGGGCAGCCCTTGGAAGCATAGCCGTTGCGGCCATAGAGCATAAGGTCGCCTCCTGTGCGGGTGATGGCAACGTTTCTGCATTCGCCGTGCGATTTGATAGCGTTGCGGATGTGTTCCCTGCTGCTTTGGGCCATTGTTGGAATCGCCATCGTGAAAAGAATGGCAAAGATTGACATGTACTGTAATGCTTTTTTCATAGTACTTGGTTTTAATTATTAAATAGTTCAATGATTGTCATTGCATTTGGATTCTAGAGCAATATCCTATCATTTGGCAAAAGTATGCCTTTTTTTGGATTTACCAATTATTATGCCAAAAATTTTTCAATTTAAGTCTTATTTCTTTTCGGTAGGATAGCTTAATCCCATGTTGTAGAGGATGAACGAATAGATGTCGGCTTGCTCTTCCAACACCTTGGAGATGGGCTTGCCGCCGCCGTGTCCGGCCTTGGTGTCGATGCGGATGATTTTGGGCTCGTTACCTGTTTGTGCAGCCTGCAATGCAGCAGCGTACTTGAACGAGTGGGCAGGCACCACGCGGTCGTCGTGGTCGGCAGTGGTGACCATGATGGCGGGATAGTGCACATTCTCACCGCTTTGGATGGTGTGCAGTGGCGAGTAGGCGTACAAGGCCTTGAACATGGCCTCGTCGTCCTCGCTGGTGCCATAGTCGCTGGCCCAGTTCCAACCGATGGTGAAGAGGTGGTAGCGCAGCATGTCCATCACACCGACTTGCGGCACGGCGACTTTAAACAGGTCGGGACGCTGGTTGACCACTGCTCCAACGAGCAGACCCCCATTGGAACCGCCGTTCAAAGCCAGATAGTCGGCAGAGGTGTAGTTGTTGTTGATCAGGTATTCGGCGCAGGCAATGCAGTCGTCGAAGACGTTTTGTTTCTGCAACTTGGTGCCAGCGATATGCCATTCCTCACCATATTCGTTGCCGCCGCGCAGGTTCATCTGGGCGTAAATGCCGCCATTCTCAATGAAGGGCAGACGTGATGTGCTAAAGCCAGGATTGAGGGTGATGTTGAAACCACCGTAGCCATAAAGCAGGGTGGGGTTGGTGCCGTCCTTTTGCAAACCTTTCTTGTAGGTCAGGAACATCGGGACCTTGGTGCCGTCCTTCGAGGTGACGAAGACCTGCTCCGTGACGTAGTTGTCCGACTTGAAGTCAATGGCGGGCGCGCGGAATACAGTGGAGGTGTTGTCTTCAATGTTGTATTGGTAGATCGTGGTCGGGAAGGCAAAGGAGGTGAAGGCGTAGAACACCTCGGGTTCCTCGTATTTGCTGCTGAAGCCGACAGCGCCGTAGGTGGGCAGGGCAATCTCATGGAGTTGCTTGCCGTCCATGGTGTAGACATAGGCGTGGTTGGCGGCGTCCTTGTCGTAGGTGACGATCATCTTGCCGGCGGCGAGGCTGATGCCTGCGATGACATTCTCGCTCTCAGGAATGACATCCACCCAGTTCTCCATCTGGGGAGCCTTGACCGATACGCGGCAGATGCGGCCCTTGGGCGCGTTGTAGTTGGTGAATATATATAAGGTATCGTTGATGACGTCGATGGGGCCGTATTGGTAGTCCATGTCATCGGCGATCTGCACGAACTTGCCCATTGCGTCTTGCATATCCCTGATCCACAGCGTGCTGCCGGCGCCTTGTCCGCTCTCGAAGAGGAACATATAGTGTTCATCTTCAGTGAGGTCCACTTGGTGGAAATAGCGCGGTTGGGCGGGGTTGGAGTAGAAGAGCTCGTCTTGTTCCTGAGGCGTGCCGAGTCTGTGGTAGTAGATCTTGTGGTTTTCGTTCACGTTGCTGAACTCCTTGCCTTCGGTGGGGCGGTCATAGGCGGCATAGAAGAAGCCGTCCTTGTACCAGTTGGCACCCGTGAACTTGGCCCATTCGATGTGGTCGGGAAGGAGCTCGAGGGTAGACATGTCTTTCACGTAGATCTCGACCCAGTCAGAGCCGCTGCGTTGAATGGTATAGGCCATGTATTTGCCGTCGTTGGAGAAGCTGATGCCGCCCAGCGAGACGGTGCCATCATCGGAGAGGGCATTGGGATCCAGGAGGACGGTAGGATCGCCGTCGAGTGTCTCCTGCATGTAGATGACGCTTTGGTTCTGGAGGCCGTCATTCTTCGAGTAGATGTAGCGGCCGTGTTCCTTTGAAGGTATGCCATAGCGTTCGTAGTTGACGATTTCCGTCAGGCGGTCCTTGAGGGCGCTGCGGAAGGGGATGTGGCTCAGGTAGTCGTTGGTGACTTCCATTTGTGCCTTGACCCAGTCAGCGGTTTCAGCACAAGTGTCGTTCTCAAGCCAGCGATACGGGTCGGCGACCTTCGTTCCGAAGTAGTCGTCAACGACGGTGGTGTCCTTTCGCGTCTCGGGATAAGCCTTGACGGAATAACGTTCAGCGGGCTGCTGGTTGCAGCCGAAAAGGGTGATGATGCTGCCCATGATTAGTAAGGTAGTTTTTTTCATTATTGGTTGATTTAATGAATAGAATGTTGGGGACAAAGGTACGATTATTTGGTGAAAGTATTTGAAATAAAAGACGAATTTGTTATCTTTGCAGCGAGAAAACCGTTTTATATATGTCAGAATCCAACGAAACCCAATTCATACTATACCAACTTCCCGACGAAGAAGGAGTAATTCAAGTGGTCGTCAAGGATGAAACAATCTGGGCGACACAAAAGGCTATGGCTCAATTGTTTGGGTGTTCAACGGACAATGTTTCTCTTCATTTGAAAAACATCTTCGCATCGTCAGAATTGGACAAAGATTCAGTTACCGAGAAAAACTCGGCAACTGCCGCTGACGGGAAAAACTACCAAACTCTATTCTATAATCTTGACGCTATAATCTCCGTTGGCTACCGTGTCAATTCAGCCAAAGCTACACAGTTCCGCATTTGGGCTACAGGTGTGTTGAAAGAGTATATTCGCAAAGGCTTCGCCCTCGACGACAACCGCCTAAAAAACCTTGGCGGTGGCGGCTATTGGAAAGAACTCATCGAGCGCATACGCGACATCCGCTCGTCCGAAAAGGTGTTTTACAGACAGGTATTAGATATTTACGCCACAAGCATCGATTATGACCCCCAAGCCGATATTTCTATTGAGTTTTTCAAACGGGTGCAAAACAAGATACATTATGCCGTTCACGGACAGACAGCAGCCGAAGTCATTGTCAGCCGCGCTGATGCGGAAAAAGAATTCATGGGTTTGACGACATTTGAAGGTGATAGGCCGCATTTGAAGGATGCAGTCATAGCAAAGAACTATTTGGATGAAAAGGAATTGCGGGCGATGGGACAAATTGTTTCTGGATACCTGGATTTTGGCGAACGACAGGCCGAACGTCAGCAAACCATGACCATGAAAGACTGGGCGGCACATTTGGACCGGATTCTGACCATGAGCGGTGAAAAGTTACTTCAAGGCGCAGGAACAGTGTCGCACCAACAAGCCATCGAACACGCCACCAATGAGTATAAGAAATACCAGCAACGCACTTTAAGCCAGGTGGAAAAGGATTTTTTAGACAATATTAATGCTTTGCCGAGAGAATAAGCCAAGCCGGAATATTTCGGTATATCCCCAAAAATTGTATTTTTGCATCAATATAAACACTGATCATGATGAAAAAACTACTCAGCATCATCTCTTTCCTGGCCTTCGCGGCCATTGCCGTGGCACAAACGCCTCAGGAAATCATCTCCCGCATGGAGGCCGAATTGGATAAGCATGAAAACGAAGGCGTCGTTATGACGATAGATGCCAAGGTACCCATTGTGGGTACAATGAGCACTAAGACCTATACTTTGGGAAATAAAACGCGAGCCGAGGCGGAGATGTTGGGCGTAAGCATCGTCACTTGGACCGATGGAGAGACGTCTTGGACCTACAACTCCAAGAAAAACGAGGTCGAAATCAGCAAACTGGAAGCTGAAGCCGAGTCAGAGGGCGATGTGGAGATGTTTGACGGAATCACCGATGGCTACGATGTCACCATCGACAAGGAAACGGCAACGGCGTGGACAATCCGCTGCAAGAGGTCGAAATCCAACATGGACAAAGATGCCCCAAAGAAAATGGAACTTGTCATCGCCAAAGGCAGTTACATGCCCGTCAGCTTGAAAACCAAAGTGTCTGGCGTGACCATCACCATGCGCAACATTTCTTTCGGCGTGACCGAAAAGCAGGTTACTTTCAACGCCAATGATTATCCCGGTGTTACTATTGAAGATAAACGTTAAATTACAAGAATATGAGAATACTAATCAAGATCCTTATCGTCCTTGGCATCATTGCTGGGGTCATGCTGTTCACCTGTCCTGAAGAGCAAAATCATGTGGATAAACTGACCCAAGAGATTGTCAACTCCGCTCAAGGCGAGCAAAACGAAGATGCCGGCATTTTGGAAGAGCTTGGCAATGTCCTTGCCGGCTCCATCAGCGAAGCGGTGGCGCGCGTCTATGTGAAGAGCCAGCTCAAGGTGGAGGATTATAAAGTGCTGAACGTTGGCAAGATGTATTACGACGGCGAAAAGCGGGTGGTGACCATTGGAGCTTTCAACCATGTGTTTTGCTTGGTGAGAGCATATGATTTGATGGACGAGGTAGATAATCGGATATGAAAGAACTGAAATGCCCTAAATGCGGGAGCGTTTTCACCGTTGACGAAGCTGACTATGCCTCCATTGTCAACCAAGTGAAGAACGCCGAGTTCAACTTGGAATTGAATTCTCGACTCCAAGAATTGCATAGGCAACATCTTGCCGAACAGCAGTCGGCTGAGGCTAAATTGGAGAAGGAACACCAAGTGGAGATGAACAAGAAAGAACAGGAAATCAACAAGAAGGAGCTTGAAATCAACCAATTGCGAAATAGCCTTCAGAGCATCGAACAGCAAAAACACTCGGAGTTGGAACTCGCCTTGGCCGCGAAGGACAAAGCCATTGACGCGTTGAAGGCACAAATCGCTCAAAGCGGTCAGCAGCAGCAGATGGCTGTGATGGAAGAACAACGCAAAGCGGAGAAGAGTCTGCAGGAGAAAGAAGCACAGATTATGGAGCTGAAATCTTCGGCTGAATTGTCGCACCAGAAGGCTGTCAACTATGTGAACTCCCTCAAAGAACAGTATGAGGCGAAACTCAAAGTGGCACAAGAACAGGTGGACTATTATAAGGACTTGAAGACTAAAATGTCTACCAAAATGATAGGGGAGACCTTGGAAATCCATTGCTCCACGCAGTATAACCAGATGATGCGCCCTCTCTTGCCCAATGCCTATTTCGAGAAGGACAACGACGCCTCGGGGGGATCGAAAGGTGACTTCATCTTCCGTGACTATGGCACCGACGGCACGGAATACGTCTCCATCATGTTCGAGATGAAGAACGAGGCCGACGAGACCGCCACCAAACATAAGAACGAGGACTTCTTCAAGAAGCTCGATGCCGACCGTAAGGCAAAGAATTGTGAGTTTGCCGTTCTGGTGTCGCTTTTGGAGCCTGACAATGAGCTATATAACGGCGGCATCGTCGATGTTTCCTACCGCTACGACAAGATGTACGTCATTCGTCCGCAGTTCTTCCTGCCTATCATCTCGTTGCTGGTGCAGACTTCCAAGAAAAGTCTGGAATACAAGCAACAGCTCGCCATCGCCAAGAGCCAGTCTATCGACGTGACCAACTTCGAGAACCAACTACTTGACTTTCAGGATAAGTTTGGGCGGAACTACCGTCTGGCCAGCGAGAAATTCCAAGTTGCCATTGATGAGATTGACAAGTCCATCGCGCACTTGCAGAAAATCAAGGATGCGCTCATCGGCAGCGAGAACAATTTACGTTTGGCCAACGACAAGGCAGAGGCCTTGACCATCAAGAAACTGACGAAAGGCAATCCGACGATGACGGCACTTTTTGAGGAGGCTCGGGAAGCCAACAAGGCCATTGATGTCACGGACGAGCCGTAGTTATTTCCCGATGCAGAAACGTGAGAAGATGGAACCAAGTACCTCGTCTGTGGTAATTTCTCCCGTGATGCTTCCTAAGTAATGTAACGCTTCACGTAAGTCCTGTGAAACCAAATCAGTAGGAATGTTTATTTGAAGCCCTTCTTTAACACGAGAAAGGGCTTCGCTGGCATGCGTCAAGGCCTCGAAATGCCTTACGTTGGTGACCAAAGTGGCATCAGGGGAGGCGAGGGGTTGGCTGTGTTTGAGGGTGCTATAAAGGTCGTTGAGGCCGAAATGGTGTTTCGCTGAGAGACAGATGACCATGATATCATCGTTATCCAGGTCTTGGCGAAGTTGCCCCAATAAGGTCTCACCTTGGTCATCCAAAGTGTCCACCTTATTAATACATAATAGGAGTTGCTGGTGCTCAAGGTCGCTCCGTTCGAGAATCTCATGGGCCGCAAGAATCACATTCTCAATGCTTTTCGTTCCATCCAGCATCCCGATGACAACCGTGGCTTCATGGATCTTCCGATAGGAACGCTCGATACCGATTCTTTCGATGGTCTCTTCGGTCTCGCGAAGGCCAGCGGTGTCGATGAAACGGTAGAGTATGCCGTTGATATTCAAGGTTTCCTCAATGGTGTCGCGTGTGGTGCCGGCGATGTCGCTTACAATGGCGCGGTCTTCGCCCAAAAGGGCGTTCAACAAGGTGCTTTTGCCTGTGTTGGTCTGACCTACGATGGCCACGGGTATGCCATTCTTGATGGCATTGCCGAGACGGAAGGAGTCTTTCAATCGGTTGACATGCGACAAGGTTTCATCAAGCAATGCCTTCAGCTGGCTGCGGTCTGCAAACTCGACATCTTCTTCGGAGAAGTCCAATTCGAGTTCCATCAGTGAGGTCATTTCCAATAACTTGGAACGCATTACTTGAAGTTCTTTTGAAAATCCGCCTTTCAGCTGGTTGATGGCCACACGATGGGCTGCTTCGCTCTCTGAACTGATCAAGTCGGCGATGGCTTCGGCTTGTGCCAGGTCGAACTTGCGGTTGACGAAGGCGCGGCGGGTGAACTCGCCGGCATCGGCCATGCGACAGCCGTGGGCGATAAGGACCTGTAGGAGCTTTTGCTGGACATACACCGAGCCATGCACGCTGATTTCGGCAGAGTCTTCACCCGTGAAAGAGTGGGGGGCCTTGAAAAGCGTCACCAGCACCTCGTCAAGCATCTCGCCATCGTCAATGATGTGGCCATGATAGGCTTTATGGGATACGGCATTCTCCACATTAAAAGGCCGGCCGTTCGTATGGAACAGTCGGCCGATAATGGAGAAGGATTCCGGTCCCGAGATGCGCACGACGGCAATGGCACCCATACCATGGGGCGTAGCGATGGCGCAGATGGTGTCGGAATTTAACATAATGTCAGAAGGGCAGGTCGTCCACGCTGTCTTCCGCAGGTGGGAAGTATTCCGTCGCAGGTGCTGCGGCAGGCGGTGTTTGGTGCATCATAGGTTGTTGTGCAGGCTGGGCAGGAGCGGCTGCAGGAGTTGTGGTAGCGCCAACAGGGTCGAAACGCCAAACACGCACGTCGGTGTACCATTTTCCGTTGAATTCTCGTGACGAGATCTCAATCTGCGCTTTGATGGTCTGTCCAGGCGCGAATTTCTGGATTTCGTCGATCTGGTTTGTCCAGCAGATCAAGCAGACCGTCTTGGGATACTGCTCTTCAGTTTCAATGATAAGTTCTTGTTTGCGCCATGGACCGCGGGCGCTTTGTCCTTCGGTCAGATTGCCGAGTCTGACCACTTTACCGATAATTTCCATAGTGTAGTTATTTGATAATTGATAATTTACAATTGAGAATTGATAATTGAGAAATGCGAAGCATTCAACGAAGTTAATTGAAAAATAAGTAGCCCAAAAACTTTGACTTGAAAAGGCGATTTTGGACTGCAAAGTTAAACATCTTTCGTTTGCTAAAAAGGAAAACAACGAAAAAACATGGAGCTTGGGCGATTATTTTCCAAAACCCCTATTTGAAAATAATCAACATTATGTTAAATATTGTGTTTGGCATATGCCCACACACGAAACATCACTCTTTTGAACACAAAACCAATTCTTGCCCCGTCCGCTTTTATAGATTCCTAAGGGAATGACATAAAAGCGGACACTCTTTTTCTCAAAAAATGTTCATCGCTATAACCGCGCAAGCCTCTGCATCTGCCACGGCGTTATGATGATTTGCGGCGAGGTCGTAACCGAAATGCTTGGCTACAGTCTGCAGCTTGTGGTTTTCCAGATCTGGAACCAATTGTTGTGAGCCAAGATGCGTGCAATAGAATTTGAAACCTGGATATGGAATATGATACAATTCGTGCAAGGCCTTCAGCACGCGCTCGTCGAACGAAATGCCGTGCGCCACCATAGGTAGCCCTTGTACCTTATCCGCTATTTGTTCCCACACTTCTGGAAACAACGGCGCATGGTTGGTGTCCTTATAGGTAATGCCATGCACTTTGGTGGTCCAAAAGTCGTATTTGTTGGGCACCGGCTTGATAAGGCTATAGAAACGCTCCACGATCTCATTATCCCTCACAATGACAATGCCTATGCTACAGGCACTGGTCACTTCTCCATTGGCAGCCTCGAAATCAATGGCAGCGAAGTCATTCAGATGGTATTTGGGAATGTATGACGGCCATTCCGCATCTGACCAGTCTCCCTTGATTCTCCTATTTTTCCGTTTCCAAAACATTTCAGGTGCAAAAATACGGAATCATCGCTTTGAAATCCGAAAAAATATGCTAATTTTGCCCTACGATGTAGGGCTTCCCATACCCTTTTATTGTGAAATAATTTTATAAATTACTAATTATCAACATTTTACAAACAATCAAAACAAATCAGTATGAAAAAGTATGTTTGCGACGTCTGCGGTTACATCTACGACCCAGAGAAAGGCGATCCCGACAGCGGCATCGCTCCCGGCACGCCCTTTGAGGCCATCCCCGACAGCTGGTCCTGCCCGCTTTGCGGCATCGGCAAGGACAGTTTCTCTGTCATGGAATAATTTGTTTGTAGGGCTGCCGTATTACGACAGCCGCATTATGGGATAACCCATGCGGCTGCCATGGTATGACAGCCCTACAAAGCGATAATTATGAAAACCAATGGATACCAAGGCATTATTCAATATCGGTTACGGCCTGTATGTCCTGACCACCAATTACGACAACATCGACAATGGCTGCATCGTGAACACGGTGATCCAAGTCACGAGCAACCCGCTGCAGATTGCCGTGACGGTCAACAAGGGCAACTACACGCATGACCTTATCAAGGATTCCTGCGTGTTCAACGTCAGCATGCTGACTACAGAGACACCGATGAAGGTCTTTGAGCATTTCGGTTTCCAGTCGGGTCGTAAGGTAAACAAATTCGCCGACTGCGAATCTGAAAACCGTGCCGTCAACCATGTGCTCTATATCCCTAAGTTCACTAACGCTTATCTCGCCTGCCGCGTTACCAAGAGCATCGACTTCGGCACGCACACCATGTTCATCGCCGATGTGCTGGACGCCCAGGTGCTTTCCGACAAGCCTTCCGTGACTTACGACTACTACCAGAAAAACATCAAGCCCAAACCGCAACCCGCCGAGAAGCCCAAGGACGGCAAACGCCGCTGGGTGTGTAAAGTGTGCGGCTACGTCTACGAGGGCGATTTCCTCCCCGACGACATCGAATGTCCCTTGTGTAAACATGGCAAGGAGGACTTCGAGGAGGTTTTTTAGGTAGAGACGGTGCATGCACCGTCTCTACAAACCGTAACGAAACAATATCAATTATGCAACAAATACAATTAACCGAAAACATTTTTTATGTCGGCGTCAACGACCGCCGCACCGACATGTTTGAGAACCACATGGAACTGCCCAACGGCGTCTCCTATAATTCCTACCTCATCGTCGACGAGAAAGTCGCCCTGATCGACCCCGTCGAGGCTGGTTTCATCGAGGAATACCTCTTTAAGATCAAATCGGTGCTGCAAGGTCGTAAAGTCGACTACCTTGTTATTAATCACGATGAGCCGGACCACAGCAGCAGCATCGCTGCCGTGCTGAGGGAATGGCCTGAGGTACAAGTGGTGGGCAACGCCAAGACCTTCGGCCCGCTGGAGGCTTTCTACGGCTCCATTGAGAACAAGAAAACCATTGCCGAAGGCGAGACTTTGAGCCTTGGCCAACACAACTTGCAGTTCTTCATGGTGCCTATGGTGCATTGGCCCGAGTCGATGGTGACCTACGAGCAGACCAGTGGCATCGTCTTCAGCAACGACGCATTTGGTGGCTTTGGAGCACTCAACGGTGGCATCTTCGACGACCAGATCAACATTGCCTTCTTTGAGGACGACATGCGCCGCTATTATGCCAACATCGTCGGCAAGGTGGCCATGCAAGCCTTGAAAGCCATTGAGAAACTGGGTGCCTTGAACATCAAGATGATTGCCCCCTCCCACGGCCTCGTCTGGCGCAGCAACCTCGCTTGGGTCTTGGGCAAATACACCCAATGGAGCAAGCAGGATTCGGAAGAAGGCGTGGTCATCGTCTACGGCTCGATGCACGGCAACACCGGCGTGATGGCCGACATCGTGGCCCGTGGTGCAGCAGAGGCTGGCATCAAGGAAGTGAAAGTCTACGACGTGGCCAAGACCGAGGTCTCCTTCATCATGAGTGACATCTGGAAGTACAAAGGTGTCATCATCGGTGCCTGCGCGCATTACGCCAGCATGTTCCCCAACATGACTTTGTTGACGCATGAAATCAACGAGTTCAAGCCGAAGGACAAGTGCTACGGCCTCTTCGGTGGCATGAGCTGGAGCGGTGGCGGCGTAAAGACTTTAGCCAAATACGCCGAAGAAGGCAAGTGGAACCTCGTGGCCGAAAGCGTCGAGGTGAAAGGCGCCCCCATCCGCGAAGAGGACTGGGATAAGCTTTACAACTTAGGCAAAGCTGTGGCGGAAGCCATCAAAGGCTAGGCCTCTCCTCTCCCCTTCCATACCAAAATAAAACGAAGCAGTCTGGACCTCCCGCTTTGAGGCTGGTGATCCAGACTGCTTCTTGCTTTGCGGCGACGCGCGAAACGCGTCTGTAATATCTTATTCCTCCTTACGTTTCTTGCCTACGAGGTAGGCGCCGCCGAGGATGGCCAGCACGGCGATGCCGGAGCCCAGCGGGGCATCCTGGTTGCCTTCCTGGTTGTGGGCTGGCAGAGCGGGAGTGATAACACTGGGATCGTTGGCCGGTCCGTTGCCGCTGAAATAGGTGTAACCAGAGGCACCGTTCTTGGCGTTGTCGGCACGGTTAAAGAGGCCGCCGCCATCGGCGAAGGTGGTCATGGTCATTCCGAGGATAATTGCAGTTGTCAAAACTATTTTCTTCATCGTATTTTAGTTTATATATTTTGTTCAACTTTAATTTTCGTTTATCGGTTTGTTGTACTATGGCTTATGGCCTATAGCCTATGGCTCGCTTCGCCCAGGGTGACAAATTCCACACTTTGGCTGAAGCGGGCCATTGGCCATCAGCCATGGGCCATAGTTATCTCACGACCACCTTTTGCACCTTCACGTCATTGCCGTTGGTCAGGCGCACTACATAGACGCCTTGGCTGAGGCTGCTGAGGTCCACGCCGTTGCCTTTCAGTACCTTGTTGCACAGCGTGCGACCCGTCATGTCGACGAGGCTGAAGTCGGCGCCTTCGACGTCTTCGCAGAAGTAGAGGTTGCGGCCGTTGACGAAGCAGAAGGTCTGCTGGGTCTGTTCGTTGACACCCGTCATGGCTTTGAAGACCAGGGTGAAGCGGGACTCGTAGTCGTGGTTGGTGGCGCTGAACTGGTAGTCGGGCTGGACGAGCAGGTCGACGTCGGCACCGGTCTTATTGTCGATCAGGTGGAGGTATTCCATCCTGACGTCGTTGACTTCGATTTTGAGGGTGTAGTTGCCGTCTTCGCTAGCCTTGAAGTTGACGGGCATCGAGTTCTCGATATTGCTGTTGACCACGGCGTAGTCTTCACCGCCTTGTGGGATGTAGACCTTGGTGTTGTCGGGATTGAGCATGAACTTGGGCAGCGTGCTGCTGTTGTCGAAGCGCACGATGGCGCGGTCCATGGCGACGCCACGATCCTTGAGGACGTTGACGACAATCTTGGCAGCGTTGGAGTTGTTGACGACGTTGGGAGCGAAGGTGACGTTCTCGCCTTCTTCCGTGGCCTTGACGAAGACACCGTTCATTGCCGGGATGACCGTGTTGGCATCAAAAGCTTCGAGATCGGTACCGTCGGCTTTCATCTTATAACCAGCTCTGTCGATGATGGCGCCATTCTCATTCAGGAAGGGGTTGCCGATGAGGTTCCAACCGTGCATGGTTGCATCGGGGTTGGTCTCGGAATAGACCAACGGGATAACGCCGTCGCCGCTGTAGGCTGTGCCCGTGAATTGGAGCGTGGTGCCGCCTTCGCTAGCATAGAGGTAACCCTTGCCGGACACAATGTTTCCGAAATTCGGGTTGATGGTACCGTTTTGTTCGTAATCCTCAGCTTTGTAGTTGATCCACTCATTATACTCGTCGTCGCCGTTCTGGTCGAAGTAGTAGAGATCGAAGTTACTCGAGATGAAGCCATTTTCCGTCGAAGGAGTAATCGCTTCTGTCACAGGCGAGGCGATTAGGTGGTAGCCACCAGCGTTGCCGGCACCGTAACCTTCGATGTTGAGGGTGTAGGTCTGAGAGGTTGAGGGGGTGGTGAAAGCAAATTGAAATGCAGTCGCATTCGTATTACCAATAATTGCATTAGTAACGAATGTAATAGTATTCAAACTTTGCAGATCAAGTTCCGTATTTACCTCTGGATCATGATTAAAAATGCGGAATACAATAATGTCTCCATCATTACCACATATCGAAATGGGAACTGTGTATCTATGCCATACTGGGTTGTAGCTTGCCTTTTTTGCACCTCTACATTCATCTCCACAAAAAGCGCCAATTTCTAACTGGTTGGATTGTTGTTCTACACCATCAATAATGATGACTCCAGTGACACTCATAGTGCTTTCAATTCCTGTAACTGGTGTCCAATGTGTTTGCGAAAAAACAGTTCTTCCAAAAAGAACCAAGATTGTAATAATTAATAGTTTTTTCATATGGATTGTTTTCTATTTTAATAATTACTCAACAATAAATTTACTATAATATATGTTGCCAGATTTGCATATGACTTTCAACAAATAAACTCCAGGTGACACTGAACTTATTAATGTGTTTTTGTTGGTAGTTTCTTTATAAATTGTTGTACCTACCATGTCATTAATAATATACTCTGATACTTGTTCTTCTTCAGGAATAAGGACTTTAAACTCTTGGTTTCTTTTTACCGGATTTGGATAGAGAGAAATGTAATTTGTCTCCATGGCAGGTTGGGTAAACTTAATTACCAAAGGATTGTCCAGACTTCCGACAATTTCATTTTCTTTAAAACTAATGTACGTTTCACTTTCTAAATCAAGAGTTTTAAAAGAAATCGTCTCTTTGTTTGTACCCGATACACACAATAAGGCATAATAACGTCCAGTAGGAGGAAAATAACTAAGCTTTACGCTCCCCCTACATTCATCATTTACAAATGCTCCAACCTCTATGTCATCTGTAATTTCTTTGTCACCAATACTTAAAACAGCAATTATACTGTTATTAAAGGGATACTTATCAGTTATTGGAGTCCAATATAAATCATTATTTGTGTTGTCCACATTATCCCTGCCAATAGTATAATGGAATGAATTCGTGTTGGAATTTGAGTAATACATATATCCTTTGCCTGGGTACAAAACAAAATCATCCGGATACCATCCGAAGCCCTCATAATATGTGGTAAAATTATTCTTATCTTTAAGAACATCACCATCAACAGGCTCTAAAGCAGACAAAGCAGGAGTGACATATTGATTTGTCGACACAGGGTATCCAATCCAATTCCAGTTTCTAGTAAGAGTAATCTCATGATTCGAAGGATTGGCGAAAACACCAACCATGCTAACATTGCAAGCCGTATTAGTCTGAATCATATAACCTTGTTCGTTGTTTATTGCTTCAAGTCCACCATACCAAAGATCGTAATCGACTTCACCATAATAGTTTATTGTAAAGTCGTTTTGAGATTTGATAGTAACACCATTGTGTTCCAAACTATTCTCTATCATAGTTAAGGCAGCCTCGCCATTGGTGATCTCAATCGGCGTCGACCACCAAGTCCATCCTTGTGCCAATTCTGTCGTCATCGTCTGTGTCGTCGTGAAGTTCAGCACCTGAGGTGCACCAGGCGTTCCGTAGCCTTCTTCTGATCCATCGAGGGTGGTCTCACAGGTGGTGTACTCATTCGTACCGTCGTAGAATTTGAAGGTGATGTGGTCGTTGGCATCGGTGTAGAACACCTGAATCCAGAACTTGCCGTCGGTGTGTGGCGCGGCAATGCCTCGTAGCTCGTCGCCAACGAAGGCGCCGAGACGCATGGCGTTGGAGGTCGTAACAGCAGTGCCATCCATTGTGACACTGGCCACGATAGGCGTGTTCGAGGGTTGCGCATGGGAATTGGGATCGTCGCCCCAGTAATTCTGCGCACTCACCGCTCCGCAAAGGAGCAGGGAAGCCATCAAAAATAGTAGTCTTTTGTTCATATCGTTATGGTTTTGATATTTTCCACTATAATACCGTTCAAAAATAATAGGTTTATTTGGTTCCTGCTAGGAATTTTTCAAAAAAAATCAACGAAAAGTGATATTGAGGAGATTTCTCCTTATTCGCCAACTCTTTTTGTGTCACTTTTACTTCTTTGAGTGGCCGAGACATACACATAGCCCTTGCCGGGGACGAGGCTGGTGAGCGAGCCGCCCCATGCACTGCCGCTGAAGGTGGCGCTTCCCTCCTGCCCTATGATCTGGTCGCCTTCGGAGGGGGTGACACCATTACCCAAGGCCTCTGAGATGCTGAGGCCTTCCCCACCCGTGTAGCCGAACCAGGTATAGCCAGGCAGGAAACTGAGGGTAGTTGGAACGGATGATGTGCCCGTCAAGGTGATCGTGTCGGCATTTTGCGTCTCAATCTTGTACATCTGTCCCGGCTCGAAGCCCTGCAATGTGCCGCTCCAGCTGCCGTTTTCGTAGCGGGCGAAGCCGTCGTCCTGCGAATTGATGAGGAGGCCGTTGTCGCCAAGGGCGGCCTCCAATTGGTCCAAGGTCGTGGAAACGGTGGGCGCCCACCAGTTCCAGCCTGGTTGTAACACGATGGATTGTTGATATGTAATCGGTTTTTCAATACAATTGGACCACAACAATTGTGAGGGATCTTCTTCGAAATAACCTCGGATCATCCAGGTGTAGTTCGCACCAAGATCAGCCAAATCGTCCCAAGAATTGCCGTCAAAGCTTATCCAACGGCCATTGGCATCGCCTGTGTCGGTGCAGCCGTTGGCCGGATACTGGTCGCTACTGCCGAAAACGATCCACAGTTCCTGTGTTCCATCGATGGCAACCGTTTCGTTTAATTCTATCTCATGGAAGGATTGGGCGCCAATCGGGTTGAAGGTAGCCGTATACACCAACGTGCTTGGTGCCGACATGCCGCCCAGATAAATGTAAAGGGTAATCGGACTAGAGTTGTTGGAGTTTTCATATAGAGCCACTTTCGACAGGAGGGTGCCACTGTAAGAGGCAAGCATTTCACTTGGATACATAATCCCCCAATACATCGTGTCCCTTGTGCCAATAGACATGGCATACGTGCCATTGTCATAATAAAGCCAACCCTCGTCATCGGTCACACGTGAGGGTTCTTCAACCTTGCCTCTCCCATTCACAATATCGATCCCATATTTATAATTTCCTGGAGACAATGCCGGCCAATCGTAGTCTATATAATGGTCTCCGCTCACGTTCTCTGCAATCAGTTCCGCTTCTTCCCCATCGCAACTGCAGCGATAGACGTTATAGATTGAACGGCTGTTGTACCAATGCACCTTAACATAAGGGCTGTTGGGATTGTTGGCCTCCGGATAATACTCGGCAACGACTTGCAAGGGCGTGACATCCACGCTGACTGTTTCCGATGAAACTGATAGCGCTCCATTTGCGTCAACACTTTTCAAATAATAAGTGTACGTCCTATAGGGTAAATAGTTGTCGAGATAAGTTGTACCACTCGTGTTGCCGACAAGTGCTCCGTTCCTATAAATGTTATACGATTGGGCATTATTGGCTGCATCCCATGACAAAGACACGTCTTTGCCGTCAACAGAGGCGACAAGATGAGTTGGAGGATCACAAACAGAAGTAGAACCGTAGGTGAATGAAATAGTACTGCCTGCATTCGTGATGTTGTAGATTCTGAAATTATTGTCAATAGTGCCATCAGTGAAAAACGGATAGGCGCTCGTTGAAGCGCTGAATTCGGTCCTGCCGACATCGGAACTGAAATGTGCATTGTTCAGATTGCCATTCACAGTGGGAGATCCTCCTGGTCTGAAAATGTAGACTTCATCATAAATGCCGTTGCTGGGATCGTAACCTTGATTCCCATTAAAACGGGTGTCAATACGGTATATAAGAAGTCCAGAGCCAGGCAACGCCGACTCAAACAAGGAAGTCTTGTCTCTGTATTCCAACACATAAAACTGGTTAGGGTCTTCCGACCGAATTTTGTAGGCGACATTGGTGGGGGTAGCCGAACTGATGGGATTCAGGGTATATGTTCCGGCCTGGGTGATTTCGGGAATCTCATCAATCCAGTGGCCATATTTCATCTTCATATAGGCTCCACAATGCTGGGGAGGATTGGCATTGCTTTGCATCAAGTCCCAACTGCCTACTGGTGACAAGTTTGTCCCATTGTAATAGTGGTACAAATCTGGCGCGCTTAAGGAATGGTTCATCTCGTGGCACATTGTTGAAGTGTTGAAATAGCCCGATGCATCGGCTAGTTGAAAATTGAACGTGTAAACCCGCTTGCCATTAATACTGACCGTTCTGTCATATAAACTCCATTGGTGAGGCCAAAGCAAGGAACTCCATGTACCAACGTTACCGCGAACGATGAAACAGACATTGTCCACATAGCCGTCATCATTATAGTCGATGTTTAAATCGGTGGGTATCATGTCGTTACCATTGATATAATTCACTGCTCGTTCAAGTAGGTCAAATTCGCGTATCTGTCTTTCATTATCATCTTGATAACCATTGGTATTAGTGGATGAATTGTATGGCTGGAAATAGCTGCGAGGAAAGGTGTCTTGATAGGAGATGATGGTTTCTCCGTCATGTCCAGGATAAAAGTAGGTGGGAATCTCTATGGCACCGTAGGAAGCTGCCCTGAAATAGGTTCTCATCGAAACGGCATTCTGAGAAGTATCATTGAACATATTATTGATGGAAGAATAAGTGTTGGTAAACTCTGCATCGTCAGAGAAACGAATGAAAATGGAGATGTTGTTGAGCGTGCCATGATTCGGAAGGTCGTCTCGATTGATCAGAGTTTCCTTGTCTTTCCATGCTTTTCTCCTTTCCATCCATTCTTGGGGCGAAATGAGATTGAAAGGCTGCAAGTTTTTGCTGGCAGGGTCTACCCTATCCGCCACAAACTCCGTGGCCACCAGTTGACCGTCACGTTTGTCGGCATAAACATAGAAACCTGTTTGGGGATGTTGCACGATGGTAAACCCGTTTGCGTCATGGAGGTAGTTGAAGAATTCGTCTCCCGACGCATAGCAATGCAACACAGTGCCGTCAGGTTGGGTTAATGTCACAGGGACATTCCTCAAATAAGCAGCATGAACACTGCCAAGGCAGAAGCATGCAAAAATCAACAGTATTATTCTTTTCATCTTTCAATACATCAATAAACGTTATTCCTGAGCCACAAAAATAGCAAAAGTTATCTTTGATACATAAAAAAAACGACTACTCTCATAGGAAAGCGGCCGTTTTCATAACAAGAAATCTCCACCTCAATCGAGATGGAGATTCTTTCATGTCCCTATATATAAATAAGGTGTGGTAGAGACGGTGCATGCACCGTCTCTACATTGACACCAATTATTTATACTCGGCCAGCACGTCCTTGACGCGGTCGGGGGTCATACGGCCGTACACCTTCTCACCGACTTCGATGACGGGAGCAAGACCGCAGGCACCGACGCAGCGGAGGCAGGTCAGTGAGAACTTGCCATCGGGAGTGACCTCGCCGACGTTGATGCCCAGCTGACGCTTCAGCTCGTCCAACACCTTCTCGGCACCACGCACGTAGCAAGCGGTACCCAAGCAAACGCTGATCGGGTGCTCGCCCTTCGGGGTCATGGTAAGGAATAGAACGAAACGATGCCGTAGACTCTCGAGACAGGGATGTTCAGTTCCTTGGCGACCAATTCCTGAACCTCAGCCGGCAAATAGCCGAACTCGCCCTGAACCTTGTGAAGCACGTTGATGACCTCGCCGGCCTTGTTGCCGAACGATTTGCACACTTCCTTCACGAAGTTGATCTTCGATTCTGATAATTTAATAACTGCCATATTTAATTTCCTTTCTATTATTTACTGGTTATTGAATTACTCGCTGATCTCGACATGGTCTGACTTGTCGAAATAGTGGGTGTGCAGCAGTTCGTGTGACAGATGGCCACAGGGTTCACCAAGATATTCCTTGTACAACTTGATGATTGAAGGATTCTCATGCGACTTACGGATCGGTTTGCCAGCATCCTCGCGGTAGATGGCTTCCGTGCGCTTCTTGATGATCTCGCTGTTGCCGTGGTGGTAGGGCTGACCAGCGCCGCCGACGCAACCGCCGGGGCAGGCCATGACCTCGATGGCATGGAACTGTTCCGCCTTCGCGCACTCTTTCGAGCAGGGCGCGGGCGTTGGACAGACCGTGGGCGATACCGATGTGGATGGGCGTGCCGTTGAAGTCGACCCAAGCATCGCGGATGCCTTCCATACCACGGAGTTCGGTGAAGTCGATCTTCGGGCAAGGTTTGCCGGTGAACACCTCGTAGGCGGTACGGGTGGCAGCTTCGATCACACCACCAGTGGCGCCGAAGATGACGGCGGCACCCGTGGATTCGCCCAGCGGGTCGTCGTAGTCTTCGCTCGGCATGTCCTTCAGGTCGAGGTTGAACTGCTTGATCAAGCGGGCCAACTCACGGGTCGTCAGAACGTAGTCGATGTCGGGGTTACCATCCTTGTAGAATTCCTTACGCTTGCTTTCGTACTTCTTGGCCAAGCAAGGCATGATGGAGACGACGACGAGGTCTTCTCTCTTGATGCCCATCTTCTCGGCCCAGTAGTTCTTGGCGATGGCGCCAAACATCTGCATGGGCGACTTGGCGGTTGAAGGCACATCCAGCATATCGGGGAAGTTGTGCTCGAAGAAGTTGACCCAACCCGGGCAGCAGGAAGTGAGGATAGGCAGACGGACACTCTTGTCGCCTTCCATGAACTTCTTGATACGGCCGAGGAGCTCAGTGCCTTCCTCCATGATGGTAAGGTCGGCAGTGAAGTCGGTGTCAAACACATAGTCGAAACCGAGGCGACGCAGGGCAGCGGCCATCTGACCGGTGACGATGGTGCCGGCAGGCATGCCGAACTCTTCGCCGAGGGCCACACGCGTAGCGGGAGCCGTGTTGACGATGACGGTCTTCTTGGGGTTGTTGATGGCAGCCATAACGTTGCGGGTGTCGTCCACCTCAGTGAGGGCGCCGACGGGGCACACTTGGACGCACTGACCGCACATGACGCAAGGCGAGTCAACCATATCCTGCTCGGAAGCCACGGTTGACGGCGCTCAGGGCACCAACGGTCTGGACGTTGTTGCACATGTTCTCGCAGCGGCGGCACATGACGCACTTGTCCATATCGCGGACGATGCTGGGCGACATATCTTGACGATAGTGGCTCTGCTCACCCTTGAACGGGATGTCGCGGATGCCGAGGTACTGGGCCAGGCTTTGGAGCTCGCAGTTGCCGCTCTTGGCGCAGGTCAAGCAGTCCGTCGGGTGGTCGGAAAGAATGAGTTCGACCACAGTGCGGCGGGCGTTGATGACGCGGGCGCTGTGGGTCAGCACTTCCATGCCTTCCACACAGTCGGTGGCGCAAGCCGGGGCCAGGTTACGACGCGGTTTACCGTTGAAGTCTTTGGTCACTTCGACGACGCAAACGCGGCAGCCACCGGGTTTGTTTTCAAATTTCATTCCTGCCAGTTCAAAATAGCAAAGGGTAGGAGGCTTTCAGAATGGTAGTGCCTTCCGGGACCTGAATCTGTTTGTTATCAATTGTTACGTTAATCATAGTGTTTCTCCTCCTCTATTTTATTTGACAGAAATGGCTTCGAACTTACAACCGGAGATACAGGCACCGCACTTGATGCACTTGGTGGAGTCAATCCACATCGAAGGCAGCTTGTGGCCAGGAGCGATGTAGTCGGTCTTCGAGATGGCCTCAGCGGGGCAGTTCTTGGCGCACTTGCCGCAGCCAATGCACTTCTCCTTGTCGATCTCGTAGCTCATGAGCTTCTTGCAGACGCCAGCGCGGCATTTCTTGTCAACGACGTGCTCGACATACTCGTCCCAGAAGTTGTCCAAAGTCGACAGCACCGGGTTCGGTGAGGTCTGACCCAGACCGCAGAGGGCGGTGTCCTTAATCACAGCGGCGAGGTTGCGGAGTTCCTGGAGGTCATCCATGGTGCCGTTGCCTTCCGTGATCTTGGTGAGGATTTCGAGCATACGCTTGTTACCGATACGGCAGGGCGAGCACTTACCGCAGCTTTCTTCGCAGGTGAACTCCAAGTAGAACTTGGCGATAGCCACCATGCAGGAGGTCTCGTCCATGACCACCATACCGCCCGAGCCCATCATGGAGCCGGCAGCGGCGAGGCTTTCATAGTCGATAGCAGTGTCAAGGTGTTTCTCCGTCAAGCAGCCGCCTGAAGGACCACCGGTTTGGACGGCCTTGAACTTACGGCCGCCCTTGATGCCACCACCGATTTCATAAATAATGTCGCGCAGTGTGGTGCCCATCGGGACCTCAATCAGACCGACGTTGTTGATCTGACCGGCCAGAGCGAACACCTTGGTGCCCTTCGACTTCTCGGAGCCGATGCTGGCA
>CAJOIS010000002.1 GCA_905234645.1 uncultured Bacteroidales bacterium
CAACGATGTCAAAGAACGAATTGATAATAGTGAACTGTTATTATTTTAAAGTTAAACATTCAAATTTTAATCGTCCAAATTTTTAGTGGACACCAATGACACTCTATAATGAATCAAAACAGAATCGTCTTGATTACCAGCACCAAAAAGAGACACGAAAATACATTATAACGGGGGCAATAGTTTTTTGGGGATTGATATTAGCCATGGTTTTCCTGTTTTGGAGAATCATTAAACACAAAAAATCTCTTGAGACCGAACGCCATGCCCATAAAATACAACAAGCGGCCATGGCGGGTAGGCTTAGACGTAGCAATGCCGACCTGAATGAGCGGAAGAAAAAGCAAGCATCCGCTTTGGCTCTTTCTTCTCATCAGCCCCAAACCAATGCTGAAAATTATTTGGACGAGCCTATTAGCAAACAAATCCTTTGTGTTTGCAACGACAAGAGTAACCCTATCAAATCCACTATCCCAGTTTCTGCTTACGCCCACCTTGCGCTTTCTGACATCCAAAAAGCCCAACTCAAAGATGCAGCCATGCGTCATTACGGCCTTTTATTTGAAACAATGAAGTTGCAGCATCCAGAACTAAAGGAAAAAGACTTCTTCTATTGTTATCTGTGTCTGCTTGGGTTGGATAACATGCAGATTGCCGTATTGCAACAAAAATCAATCAGCACAATATGGGATAGGGAGAACCGTTTGAAAAAGATTTTTGGATCTGATGACAAAGTTTCTGTAATTCTTTTTGGAATTATAAACAGCCAATTATCAGGTTGTTAAAAGAAAAAACCGAAAAAACCGAAATTGTTTTTTCTTGACAAAGCGATTTTCACCTTGGTAAATTTGCATTCGAATTTAAAACCAAATCAGTATGCAAAAATTTATCAGACTCAAACAACTCATTGTAGTATTTGCTTTGATGTTGCCTGTAACATGGGGCGGCGCCACCTCCATCCATTCAATAGATGGATATAGTGCCATTCAAATAAAAGAAGCTCATGTATCAGGTACCCCTAGGGGATCCACCATCCAAGCCTCCATCACCGGGCATTATCTCACGGTGACCTACACCCAAGACATCGGCACGGTGACGATGGAGCTGGACAAGGTCAATGGCCCTAACATTTTCGGCTTCCAAACGGTAACGCCCGAAAGCTTCGGGTTTTACCTCAACCAAACCGGGGACTACATCATCACCTTCACCCTCTCCAACGGCGACGAGTACTACGGTGAGTTTACGGTAACGAATTAACTAACTAATTAACAAACATCTAAAATCAAACAACAATGAAAAAGATATTATTTGCTTTTGCCATCGTGTTATTGTCGGTGACTGTTCAGGCACAGACCGCATTAAAGGTTCACAGCTCGGGACAACTGAGCCTCCAAAGTACTACAACTTCCAACGGAATACAAATTCCATCTAATGGTGTGATGTCCATCGAACCAAACATCACCTCGGCATATCTTGTGACAGCCCAAACCAAAGCATTTCATCTGCTATCAAAGTCGTGGGTGCTGAATATGATAACCAGCGATCCAAGTCTCGCGCCTTCAGGCTTGCTTTTTTATGTAAATGGAAACGGAAATACCTATGCAAGCAACTATTATGTTTTCAATTCTGGCGGCAATGGCAGTGGTGGCTTGGGTGGAGGTGATACAAAAAACCAGTCACCAATAGTCGAAGCCACAGAACTGACTTTAGGAATGAAAGGGTATTATTGGGATTCCGACGAGTTTGGAGAGATAACACCCGAAGAACTTGAGAATAGTGAAGAAATCGTACCCGAAGCATTGGATGGCATTCTCAAAGACCTCAGAAGAAGCAAAACCATCGGGCTGGATGCAGAAGTACTGGAAGAAGTGCTTCCCGAGGCTGTTCGCCACACGGCGGAAGGGAATGTTGGCGTTAACTACAATGCTGTGGTCACCGTGCTCGTTGAGGCCTTCAAGGAACAACAGGCCAAGATTGAACAAATGGAAGCCGTTTTAAGAGAAAATGGTCTTCTAAGATAATAAAACCCTTGCAGCCATGAAAAAGTTGATATATCTTTGCGGCATGATGTTGCTTTGTATGAATGTTATGGCGCAGATTGACTTGAACGATGAGAATTGGGAAGAAGCTCTGTATGATGGTTTTATTAGTGCAGGGAGAGGATGGAACACATATAACTTTCATGAACTGACAACTTTGGAACATCCTAATGCTATCTGGTGGTGTGGTGCTGGGGCATTTTATCCTTGTACTGTGTTTACAGACGAATACCATCATCAAGTTTATCAGCCTTCACAATGTGTTTTTGAAAATAATGTTTTAAGCCTTATTTCTGAATATACAGGAGAAGACGACTTGAGTTGCGCCAATGGAGACTACATTCTCCCTCAAAGCATTCCAGGCGCTACATGTGAGAATTGTGAACAACCACACAATAATTATCTATCTGGAATGATACAAAGCCTTCCCAAATTCGGTTTTGGTTATTATGAGATTCGTTACAAAACACCAGCACACAGGGATGCACATGTCGGTTTTTGGGTATTCGGAGGTGGTCCTGAGACGTATGAGGAAATAGATATAATGGAATATTCAAACGGTGACTGTCAAGATGATTCGCTATACGGCTATAGTTCTGGAATTTGGCATAATCCAAATGGCATTTATGCCAACAATCCTTTGGATCCAAACGACTATGCAATCAATTATGCGAAATCATACTATCACTTACCTACAAATGAACCCGATTTAAGCGAGTATCACACTTTTGGGCTTGAATGGATGCCCGATTATGTGAAATGGTATCGTGACGGAAACGTAGTAAGTGAATACCGCAACAGAGAGCATATTCCTCAATACAGAAAATGGATATTAGTTACTTACGAAATTGGCACGTATCATGGAAGTCTTATGTGGTTTGGAACTGATGAACTAGTAATAGATTACATAAAAGTTTATGAGCTAAAAACCGATTGCTCTGATGACGTTTTTATTCGCACAATTTCTGATTGGGAAAACTTTGAACCAAGAGTAAAAAATACTATCTCTATAGGTTCTACAAATGGACTAATAGTCCCGCAAAACCAAAATCAAACATTTCGAGCTTCAGAATCCATATTAATAGACCAACCATTTGAGTTGCCTCAAGGAGTACAGATGTCTCTTATCGTACAAGAATGTCCTGAAAATCTATAAACAAACAACATGATAAACCGTAATAATATATTATGAAAACTAAAATACTATCTCTAACAGTTTTATTACTGTGTTTTATCGGCCTTCACGCCCAAGAGGGCGAAATCGTTTATTTTGAATTTACAGATGTCTGTGATTTCTCAAGAAACGGATACCCTTCTGAAGGAACACATTTCGACATAGATGGAGACTCCATTTATGATTTTCACACCACGTCTGGCATCGCGGCAGTTAATGAAGCCGCTTTCTTAGGCATTAGAGCTGACAGGCCAGGATGGACTGTTTACAGTTGTTTTCTATACGACATCATTGAAGCCCCCCATGGACATCACACATGGGCTTTTTCCTATCTTCCAGAAGGTGCACGTATAGACACGCTCCGAAATATCCCTGAAGGTATTTCAAGATGGGATGAACGTATGTACCAGGCTGTTAATGGCGGTACTGACGAAGAACCTGACATTACTGAAAGCCACCTCATGATAGCCGTCCGCCATGAGATTGATGGAGATGAAGAGGAAAAGCACTATTGTTACGGATGGATGGAGTGTACCATGAATTGGCATTGGACAACGCTGCCACCTCAATGGACAGAAGGCTTGCTCTGTATCAATCGTATGGCCTTTTGTACCATTCCAGACTACCCACTACGTTTAGGCCAAACAGCTTTTACGTGGGAGTTAAAAGAAAACAACTCTTCCGCCTTCGCCACTCTCCATCCCAACCCCACCAACGGCCAAGTCACCATCACTGGACAAGACCTGAGATCCGCCGAAGTGTTCAACACGCTCGGGCAACGTGTAGCTTCAGTGCAAGGCGAAGGAGAGCGAATGACCATGGACATCAGCGCTCTGCCCGCCGGCGTCTACTTCGTCAACGTCACCGACAAGGACGGACGCAAGTGCGTGAGGAAGGTGGTGAAGAAATAAAACAATGTTAAACAACAAATTATCATTATTTTGAAGAAAATACTATTAACCATATTGGCAATCACTGGAATAGTTCTTTTGCATGCCCAGCAAGGCGAAATCATTTACAGAGAACTCAACCCTCCTTTGGAAATTGTACAAAACATTTATGGTCCCGCTCTGGTTTTGGAATTGGACTTTGACGGAGATGGAGAGACTGACCACAGGATACAAGGTGAATACTGGGATTATCACGAATGGCCTCTTGTTGAGGAATCACTTAACGGATGGGAAACCAGACTGGTTGGCTTGGATGAAATCGATCCCGATACTTTTGATGAAAGCGATACCATTATCCCCAACGCGCCAAATGGTTGGACACAAGGTCCCAATTATGCGCATTACTATTATCCGAGCCTAAGTGCCAATGGAATCTACCATGAACATTATGGCACTCACAAGATGATTGAAGGCGAGGACTATTATGGTTGGTATCATGGCTATGGTACGGAAGGAAGCTTATACTCAGGAGGACCTTATGAATTTAGGATTTATATTGATAGAATCGCCTTCTGCACCATCCCCGGTTATCCCCTTCGATGGGGACAAACCAGCCTCACCGATGGTATTGGCGAATCCGAATTAACGGGCTTCGTCACTCTCCACCCCAACCCCACCAACGGCCAAGTCACCATCACCGGCAAAGACCTTAAGACCGCCGAAGTGTTCAACACGCTCGGACAGCGCGTAGCAATAGCACAAGGCGAAGGCGAACGAATGACCATGGACATCAGCGCCCTGCCCGCCGGCGTCTACTTCGTCAACGTCACCGACAAAGATGGGCGGAAGTGCGTGCGGAAGGTGGTGAAGGAATAAACAAGACAAACTTGTGCAGCCATGAAAAAGTTTATATACCTTTGCGGCATGATGTTGCTTTGTATGAATGTTATGGCACAAATTGATCCATACGACCAGAACAACTGGGATTGTGTTTTATATGATGAATTCACCAATAACAGTTGGAACACATGGGATAATTGGTTAATCAGCCATCCATATGGTCACTACAAAGCTTTTATCCCGGAATGGCCATCAGGTGTGAGTCGTGGATTGTCTGAACACCAAGTGTATCAAAGAGAAAACTGCCAATTCAACAATAATGGCCTTTTACAATTTGTATCGGTCTATGAAGGAGGGCAAGACAACCAACCCCTTCAATGCGGTGATTATGACATTCCCCCAGAAAAAATCTGTGACATAAACCATCCGTCTTTGTTTTATTCGACTGGCAAAATTGAGACCGATGTAAAGTATCTTTATGGCTATTTTGAAATAAAATGTAGCTTGCCGATACATGCTGGATCTTTCCCCGCGTTTTGGCTTTACGGTGGAGGTTCTAACTATTACAATGAAATAGATATATTTGAGTACTCAAATGGTATAGCATTAGATAATTATTATAAACAGTTCACTTGCGGTATTTATTGTGACAATTACAATACAAACTATACATCGTATGCGCGTACACAGCCTATCCTACCTGAAACTTCAACAGACTTACGTCAACCTCATGTTTTCGCATGTGAATGGCTTCCTGATCGTGTAACATGGTTTGTTGATGGGGTTGTTGTAAATGAAGAATTAAACAGGGATCACATTCCTCACCATTCTATGGCACTTAAGGTAAACTATGCTATTGACAATTATGCTGTACCAATTACTGGTTCCAATCAGTATCAACCGCAGTGGTTTGGAACGGATGTAATGACTATTGAGTATTTGAAAGTACTCCAATTGAAAACGAACTGCAACTCTGATGTTGTCATCACAAGCCTTTCAGATTTATTGATGATGAATCCTTCTGTAAAAAAAACAATTTACATCGAGCCTATTAGCTCTTTGGCAGTACCAAATAATACTCACATGACTTTACGTAGTGTGGATGGATTTGAAATTGGCACTGGTTTTGAAATAAATGCTGGAGCACAGATGACCTTTATTGTTCAAGAATGTCCCAACTGAATTAACAGAGATTAACTCATAAACATTAAAACAATGAAAATAAAAAAGATAATACTCACAATGTTTGCTATTAGCACATTATTGTATACATATGCCCAACAGCCCAACATTATTTACACTGACTTCGAGCCAGATTTATGTGTGTGCGCACTGGAGGATAATTATACAAGTGACACTATAAAAATTGATTTCGACGATGATGGCAATATTGATTTTAAAATGTTCATAGCATTTCAGTCCTCGGTTTATCCCAAAGCCGTATATTTGGTTTCATCATGGAATTGCAGAAGTATGCAGGAAAACGACTCTATTGTTCCTTCGGAGGAAAGCAACTGGGCTCCTGCTAATTATTGTTGGGAATTTATGTTTTATCCATACAATGTCATGTATGTGAATAAAATGTTAGGTTTTCGAAAAACTAAAAATGGAGAAAACTATTATGCATGGGCAAATGTATATATTCGAAGAGAACAAACAAACTCATACCCTAAAGTTTGGGCATATTGTGACAAGATAGCTTATTGTCCTATTCCAAATTATCCTATGCAATGGGGACAGACCAATATAATGAAAGTGGAAGAATTTGGAGCAACCAATTTTGGCGTCATCCATCCCAACCCCTCCACAGGCAAAGTTACCATCACAGGCAATGACTTGAGACTTGCCGAGGTCATCAACACCCTCGGCCAATGCGTGGCCACGGTCAAAGGTGAGGGTGAACAAATGACGGTGGACATCAGCAATCTGCCTGCTGGAGTCTACTTCGTCAACATCACCGACAAAGATGGGCGCAAGTGCGTGAGGAAGGTGGTGAAGGAATAGCCATCCTCACCCCGACCCTCTCCAACGGAGACGAGTATTACGGTGAGTTTTCGGTAACGAATTAAACTAAGGTGTTTGATCTGCAAACCTTTTTGTTGGTGGAATTAGAAAAGAGTTTGTATGTTATTGATTTTTCAGTATTTTTGATGATTGAAACCGAAAAAAGGTATAATCATGAACAAATTAAAGAACAAAAAAAGCATAGCTATACTGTTTATATTGCTTGCTTTCGCGAGCATGGTAAGAGCACAAACCTATGAATTCGCTCCAATAGGGGCAGAATGGCACTATGAAATTAAGCAGTTTTCGACAGAAGGCTATGTCCGAATAAAATCCTTATCCGATACTATTATTGATGGCATCTCATGCAAGAAAATAGAAAAACGGTATTTCTTGTTTGATCATTTAGATGGTATTGAGAAGGAATTTGTCAAAGGCCATGAATACATTTCCCAAATTGGTGATTCTGTCATGATATATAGATATGGGCGGTTTTACAAATTATATGATTTCACTGTAAAAACAGGAGACACCGTTTCTTTTCCAGGAAGTTATTCGTATGAAGCTGATGCGTTTGTAACCTTCGGAGACTCAATTGGGCAGGCAGTGGTCATTGGCAAAGGTGTTTTTGAAATAGATGGACTTGAGTTAAAGTATTACGATTTGCGGAAAGTTGATAATTCAGCTTGGGCATTTGACCAAGATTTTTATCAGGGTTATGCAAGAATCTGTGAGAAAATCGGGAATTTATCAGGCTATTTGTTTCCAGAGCAACAACTCGTTGCTGATTCTTTCGAAGGAGGGACGCTGCGCTGCTATTCTGACAATGAAATGGGTACGGTTAATTTTTCAGTGCCCTATGTTGAATGCGATTATTTTCATGCCGTTGAAGAAAATGCATTAGAATCCCCCGCTGTCTATCCTAATCCTTTCAAAGAAAGACTTATCGTTGAACTGCCGACAGAAGACAATTATACTGTCATGGTTTGTGACACTTTTGGCAGAACGATAATCAAACAAGATATTATCGGAAGAAAAACGGGGATTGATATCCCATTTCCACAATCAGGGGTGTTTCACCTTGTTATTCAATCTAATTCGTATCATTATGTCACTAATGTAATAAAACTATAAATCAATGATGAGGATTTTTAGAGCTCTTTTAAATATCTGTTTCTTTTTGTGGTCTGGTATTTATTAGCACAAGATGAATTTACATGTTTAACAACGTTCGCTGATTCCCTTAGATCCAATTGTGCATACAAAAAATCAGCATTTTAGCAGAAAAAACTTTAATAATCCAAAAAAAGTGCGTATCTTTACGCGCTTTTTTATTTTAATAATGTTGTCTCATAGAGTAAAATGTCATAAACAAACGATAATAATCACAAATATAACTGATATGAATAAACTCACGAAAATCACTCTGCTGGCCTTGTTGATTTCATTGGCCATACCAACGCAACAGTTCGCACAATCCCCCAACGGGCAGAATGCCAACGAGGGTATTGTCAACACGACACAAGCAGTCCAAATCAGGGATTATGAAAACGGCTTCCTCTTCAACGTTTTCGAAATCGAAAACGTGGAGGAACGTGTTCAGTTAGCGTCAGCACTTGCCACAAGCGACATCTGGATTTGCAACCCGACCGACAACCCTGGAGAGCTGTTCATCAGACCCAACAGCTACTACGCCGACATCCCGATTTATGCCGAATTCGACTACCTCAGATCGACGCTCAGAGAGGAATACGAAGTGGCCTCTTCATCACCGAAAGAGGAGTTTGCCGCAATCTTCCAGTCATGGGCACGCAACCTCAGCCCCGAGTTTTACAACTTCCTGATCTCCGACCGTCTCGACCGTGCCAACCATTGCATGGATGCGGAGCCTTTCTGCACCACCAATGTCTATAACTTCCCCGCCCTCAACAGCGGTTATTCATGGTCGGGGCCGAACTACGGATGCCTAGGCTCCTCCCCCATGAGCAAGCATTCTTTCTGGTATTACATGAGAATCGGCGTTGCAGGCAACATCACCATCAAGATCGAAGCCGGCTTCGATGTCGACTTCGCCCTTTGGGGACCTTTCAGCAACCAGACCGACCCTTGCCCGACAGAAGCGGGACAATCCGGTATGTTGACTGCAGACTGCACCAGCTGCCCCAACAACACAACAAACGAAAACTTCTATCCCTCCGGCAACCTGCATGACTGCAGTTTCGACGCCCGACACTATGAGTATGCACACGTCGTGAACGGACAAGTAGGACAATACTACATCCTTCTTATCACCAACTACAGCGGAAGTAGCGGCGACATCACCTTCCAAAAATACGCAGGTGACGGCGAGACCGACTGCAGCATCCTGCCTCCCATGGTGGACAACGACGGTCCCTATTGCTATGGCGAGACCATCCACCTGTCCGCTGTCGGACAAACGGGAGCCACCTATAGCTGGGTGGGACCCAACGGCTTCACGTCGACAGAACAGAACCCCACCCTACAGAACTGCACTCCGGACATGGCAGGCACCTACACCTGCACCATCACCGTCGGTGGCCAAACCAGCAGCGCCTCCACTTCCATCCTCGTCCTTTCGCTACCGACAGCCAGCTTCGAGGCCTCTACGGTTTGCGTCGGCCAACCCACGGAGTTCCACAGCACCGCCACCGTCGTCGGACAGCATTTTGCCAGTTATCAATGGAGTTTTGGAGACGGGGAGACAGGCGAAGGAGAAGACGTCAGTCACACCTATACCGAACCAGGCCAATACCGGGTGCTCCACACAGTAGCGACCTCTAACGGCTGCCAAAGCTCCATCAACGAAACCATCACCGTGCTCGACCTCCCGGAAGCAAGCTTCACTGCCACCACCGTATGTCAAGGCGAGGCTACCGAATTCACCAGCACCTCCACGGGCGACCAAATCAACAGTTACCAGTGGAACTTCGGTGACGGGCAAAACGACACTGGCGCCACTGCCAGCCACACCTTCGCACAGGCCGGCAACTACAACGTGACCCTCAACGTCCAAACCGCAGGAGGATGCACTGACCAGATCTCGCAGGCCGTCGAAGTGTATGCCATGCCCGTGGCCTCCGCATCCGCCACGCCTTCCGTTATCCTCTACGGTGCCAGCACCACCTTGAGTGCAGATGCCGGAACGCAAGGCACCTTCAACTTCCACTGGGAGCCTGCCGACATGGTCGTCAATCCCAACTCGCAAACCACACAGACCGTGACATTGCAAGAGTCGCAGACCTTCACCGTCACCGTCACCAACCCGCAAGGCAACTGCACCAGCACCGCCCAGATCATTGTCAGCATCGAGGGGTCAGGCCTCCTCGCCATGCTCTCCGCCGACAAGACCGACCTCTGCGACGGTGAGTCCACCACCCTGCACGTCATCCCCTCGGGCGGCGCTATCGAGAACTACACCTTCCAGTGGTCGCCCGCGGAAACGCTTAGCAACGCCACCTCGCAAAATCCCGTGGCAACGCCAGGACTCGGCAATACCACCTACTCCTGCCAAATCAGCGACGGCTTCACCGACATCAACCTCAACATCACGATTCATGTCCATCCCAATGTCGAAAAGGACATCTACGAGACCATCTGCGAAGACGATGCCTACTCCTTCTTCGGACAAGATGTCCACACTCCAGGCGTGTATGACCACACACTACACACACAATACGGCTGCGACTCCATCGTCCACCTCCACCTCGACAACTGGATGACCTACGAAACTTCCATCAGCGACCGCTTCTGCCAGAACGACACCTACGAGTTCTTCGACCAGAACGTCAGCGAGCCAGGCGTCTACTATCACACCCTCTATTCCCAGCACGGCTGCGACAGCACCATCCGACTTAACCTCATCCAGGACCCCATCTACGAATTTGAGATGTGGGAGTCCACTTGCCAGGGTGGTGACGGATATCTCTATATCGACAACGACAACATCACCTACCTGCAGCCCAGCCCCGAGCCCTACTCCTTCACCTATCCCTCTGTCAAGCATTGCGACAGCACCATCGTTATACACATCGAAGAATCTGCATACAACTCCAAGAGCTACAACGTCTCCGTCTGCGGCACAGAGTTCACTTGGGGCTCCAACGGCATCACCTATTACGATACAGGCATTTACTACGACACTATCCATTATGACGGTTCTTGCGACAGCACCATCGTTCTCAACCTCGAGCTTAGACCCAACCACTACAACGAGGTCGTCACCTCAAGCTGCGACAGCTACCGCTGGCTCGACGACACCTACAATGTCGACATGACCTTCACCGAAAGCACCGTCTACACACACCACTACATCAACGCCTTCGGTTGCGAGAGCGAGGCCACGCTAAACCTCACCATCAACAACCATGACGTATATGATTTCACCGTCCCCGAAGAGGAGGCCTGCGACGAGTACTTTTGGGATCCACGCGGACACGAGATCATCTATACCGACCATGACAACGACTTCTATTCCATGACTGGCACTTACCACAGAACCTACAAGAATGTGGCCGACTGCGACAGCCTCGTCACCATGAGCGTCCAGATGGAATACACGCCTCACCCCACCCCCATCTACCCCATGGACCTCGACAATACCGCCCCGCACTGGGTCGTCACCGCCACCGAGTTCCAGATCAACTCTTACGACTTCAACCTCTGGGACGTCAACCCCAACTGCCGCTGGGACACCGTCACTTGGTCTTGCGACGAAGCACCAGAATGGGTGCTCGAACCCTTCGGCGCAAAGGGCAAGTGCTGCAAGCTGTACGTCCTCAACCATGTCGAAGACACCGTTTGGCTCACCGCGCACGCCTTCAACCGCTGCGCCCCTGACGATGGCGTCAGGCAGAGATACTGGTTGCTCTGCTCCTTCTACGGCATCAACGAGCAGCAGGCTCAGGCCGACTTCTCTATCGTCCCCAACCCCAACCAGGGACAGATGACGCTCAACTTCGAGAACCTCACTGGAAAAATCAAGGTCAAGGTCTATGACATGAGAGGCGCCCTGCTCGACGACTTCGAGACCTACAACACCATGAACTCCTACACCTACACTTACCAGATGAGAAACCGCGCCGACGGCATCTACTTCTTCGTCGCCACGGGCAAGGAAGGCACCTTGGCAAAGAAAGTTGTGATACAGCACTAACATAGAAATAATCAACTAAACAATATCCCCATGAATAATTGCCTAAAAACCACTTGCGTAGTTCTGTTCGTCCTGATCATGCCTTTCAGGCATTTCGCCCAAACCGTTCCGACACGGGCAAACGAACAGACAATTGAATTCGACATTACCGACATTTCCAACTTCGACGAGCGCATCTTTTTCATCCACAACCTGCTGAATGACGGACGTTTCGACGTCATCAACAGCGAAAACGATGGCATTTTCGTCGTCAATGCCGACAATGCATACGACGGCATGGACCTTTATGAAGCCTTCGCCGATTTCCGCGTGCAGAATGCCCTTCAATTCTCCATGCTAAGCAAAGAACAGGCAGCACAAACAGCTCTTGAATACAAGTCCACTTTGCCAAGAGAAATCATTCTTTCGCTGATGATGGACTACTATACAAGATCGCGGCAAAACAACACATGCGCCAATGCAGACCCGTTCTGCACCGACAATGGCATGTATGAATTTCCCGCAGGCGTAAATGCAGGTTCGGGTGAATCGGGACCCGATTACAACTGCCTCTACTCTACTCCGAATCCTGCATGGTATTATATGAGGATATTGAACCCCGGCAATATTAACATTTACATGTACAGTACGCCGAGTGTAGACATCGACTTCTGCTGTTGGGGGCCGTTTGATGATCCAGTCACTCCTTGCCCCAACGGCTTGACGAGCGATAAGGTTGTATCGTGCAGCTATAGCACCAGTTGGAATGAGACTTGCGTAATCCCTTCGACTGCGCAAACGGGAGACTATTTCATCCTTATCATCACCAACTATTCCAACCAGACTTGCGACATCCACTTCAGCAAGGTGAGTGGCACTGGCACCACCGACTGCAGCATCCTGCCTCCTCTGGTTGACGCTGGCGGTCCTTATTGCGTTGGCGAGACCATCAACCTGACTGCCAATGGTCAAGCAGGCGCCTCCTATAGCTGGACAGGTCCTGGTGGGTTCACCTCCAACCAGCAGAACCCCAGCCGTCCCAACTGCACCATGGCCATGGCAGGCACCTACACCTGCACCATCACCGTGGGCAACCAAAGCAACAGCGCCACTACCGAAGCCGTTGTGGTGTATGCCCAGCCCACGGCTAACTTCAACTCTACTACAGTTTGCCAAGGCCAACCCACACAGTTTACCAGCACCTCCACCACCAACCCCAGCGGACAGACCATCGGCAGCTACCAATGGAACTTCGGCGACGGACAGACAGGTTCGGGGCAAAGCACGACACACACCTATGCCACTGCCGGCACCTACCAAGCGACATTGACGGTGTCAACAGGCAACGGGCACTGCACCGACGACATCACCAAAACCGTCACCGTCAACCCAGCCCCCACTGCGAGCTTCAACGCCACTACCGTATGCCAAGGCCAACCCACACAGTTCACCAGCACCTCAACGGGACAAAGCATCAACAGCTACCAGTGGAACTTCGGTGACAATCAGACGGGTACGGGACAAAATGCCAGTCACACCTACGCACAGGCAGGTACCTACCAGGTGACCCTCACCGTGCAGACCGCTGGAGGATGCTCCGACCAGATCACGCAGACCGTCACCGTGAATGCCAGCCCCACAGCCAGCTTCAACGCCACCACCGTCTGCCAAGGCCAAGCCACACAGTTCACCAGCACCTCCACAGGACAAGGCATCAACAGCTACCAGTGGAACTTCGGTGACAACCAGACAGGAACGGGACAAAATGCCACACATACCTACGCACAGGCAGGCACCTACCATGTGACCCTCACCGTGGAAACCGCGGGAGGATGCTCCGACCAGACCACGCAGACCGTCACCGTGAACGCGCTGCCCACCGCCGGCTTCAACGCCACCACCGTCTGTCAGGGCCAAGCCACGCAGTTCACCAGCACCTCCACCGGACAAGGCGTCAACAGCTTCCAGTGGAACTTCGGAGACAATCAGACGGGAACGGGACAAAACGCCACACATACTTACGCACAAGCAGGCACCTACCAAGTGACCCTCACCGTGCAGACTGCCGGAGGATGCTCCGACCAAATCACGCAGACCATCACCGTGAACGCGCTGCCTACAGCGAGCTTCAACGCCACCACCGTCTGCCAGGGCGAGGCCACGCAGTTCACCAGCACCTCTACCGGACAAGGCGTCAACAGCTTCCAGTGGAACTTCGGTGACAACCAAACAGGAACGGGACAGAACGCCAGCCACACCTACGCACAGGCAGGCACCTACCAGGTGACCCTTACCGTGCAGACCGCCAGCGGATGCTCCGACCAGACCACGCAGACCATCACCGTGAACGCACTGCCCACCGCCAGCTTCGACGCCACCACCGTCTGCCAAGGCGAATCCACACAGTTCACCAGCACCTCCACCGGACAAGGCATCGACAGCTTCCAGTGGAACTTCGGCGACGACCAGACGGGAACCGGGCAAAGCCCGAACCACACTTACGAACAGGCCGGCACCTATGAGGTGACGCTCACCGTGCAAACCGCAGGCGGATGCACCGACCAGACCACGCAGACCGTCACCGTGAACGCGTTGCCTACGTCAAGCTTCGATGCCACCAGCGTCTGCCAAGGCAACCCCACCCTATTCACCAGCACCTCCATAGGAGACCAGATCAACGGCTACCAGTGGAACTTCGGCGATGGCACCACAGGTAACGGAGAGACCATCAGTCACACCTATACACAGGCTGGTACCTACAATGTGACCCTCGACGTCCAGACCGCTGGCGGATGCACCGACCAAATCTCGCAAGCCGTCGAAGTCTATGCCATGCCCGTTGCCTCCGCATCGGCAACGCCTTCCACCATCCTCTACGGTGCCAGCACCACCTTGAGCGCAGATGCCGGAACACAAGGCTCCTTCAACTTCCACTGGGAACCTGCCGACATGGTCGCCAACCCCAACTCGCAGACCACACAGACTATTGCGCTGCAGGGGTCGCAGACCTTCACCGTCACCGTCACCAACCCACAGGGCAACTGCACCAGCACCGCCCAGGTCATCGTCAGCATTGACGGCTCAGGCCTCCTCGCCATGCTCTCTGCCGACAAGACTGACCTCTGCGATGGTGAGTCCACCACCCTTCACGTCATCCCCTCAGGCGGCGCCGCTGAAAACTACTCCTTCCAGTGGTCGCCCGCCGAGACGCTCAGCAACGCCTCCTCACAGAACCCCGTCGCCACGCCGGGACTCGGCAACACCACCTACTCCTGCCACATCAGCGACGGCTTCACCGACATCAACCTCAACATCACGATTCATGTCCACCCCAACGTCGAGAAGGACATCTACGAGACCATCTGTGAGAACGACGCGTTCTCCTTCTTCGGACAAGACGTCCACACCCCGGGCGTGTATGACCACACCCTCCACACGCAATACGGCTGCGACTCCATCGTCCACCTCCACCTCGACAACTGGTTGACCTACGAGACCACCGTCAGCGATCGTTTCTGCCAGAACGACACCTACGAGTTCTTCGACCAGAACGTCAGCGAGCCCGGCATCTACTATCACACCCTCCACTCCCAGCACGGCTGCGACAGCACCATCCGCCTCAACCTCATCCAAGACCCCATCTATGAATTTGAGATGTGGGAGTCCACCTGCGAGGGCGGTGACGGATATCTCTATGTCGACGACGGCAACATCACCTACCTCCAGCCCAGCGCCACCCCCTACAGCTTCCACTACCCCTCCGTCAACCACTGCGACAGCACCATCATCATCCACATCGAAGAATCTGCATACAACTCCAAGAACTACAACGTCTCACTCTGCGGCACCGAGTTCACCTGGGGCTCTAACGGCATCACTTACTACGAGTCCGGCACCTACTACGACACCCTACATTTCGCCAACACTTGCGACAGCACCGTCGTCCTCAACCTTGAGCTCAGGCCCAACCTCTACGACGACGTCGTCACCTCCAGCTGCGACGACTACCGTTGGCTCAACGACAACTTCAACGTCGACATGACCTTCACTGAAAGCACCGTCTACACACACCACTACATCAACGCCTTCGGCTGTGAGAGCGAGGCCACCCTCCACCTCACCATCAACGACCACGACGAGAGCGCCTTCACCGTCCCCGAGGAGGAGGCCTGCGACGAGTACTTCTGGGATCCCAGAGGACACCAAATATTCTATACCGACCACGAGGACGAGGTCTACATCATGACCGGCACCTACCACAGGACCTACAAGAACGTTGCCGACTGCGACAGTCTCGTCACCATGAACGTCACCATGGAATACACGCCGCACCCCACGCCCATCTACCCCATGGACCTCGACAACACCGCCCCACACTGGGTCATCACCGCCACCGAGTTCCAGATCAATGCCTATGACTTCAACCTCTGGGACATCAACCCCAACTGCCACTGGGATACCGTCACATGGTATTGCGACGGCGCACCCGAATGGGTGCTTGAGCCTTTCGGAGTCAAGGCCAAGTGCTGCAAGGTGTACGTCCTCAACCACGTTGAAGACACCGTTTGGCTTACTGCACATGCCTTCAACCGCTGCGCCCCTGACGACGGTGTCACGCAAAGGTACTGGCTGGTATGCTCCTTCTACGGCATTGACGAGCAGCAGGCACAAGCCGACTTCTCCGTCGTGCCCAACCCCAACAAGGGACAGATGACGCTCAACTTCGAGAACCTCACAGGCAAGATCAAGGTCAAGGTCTATGACATGAGAGGTGCACTGCTCGACGACTTCGAGACCTACAACGACATGAATTCCTACGCCTACACCTACCAGATGAGGAACCGCGTCGACGGCATCTACTTCTTCGTGGCTACGGGCAAGGAAGGAACCTTAGCAAGAAAAGTGATCATTCAGCGGTAACACCGAAGACACTGGTTTATATCAACATACAAGCAACATCACTAACAACCAACACATTAACCTATGAAATGCTACAAGACACTACTTCTGCTTGTTGTTGGTATCTTATTGGCCCTACCCAATCCCTCACAGGCACAAAACGCATCCACGCAAGGCAAGGAATTTTGGGTCTCGTTCATGGGAAACGGCTTCAAAGACAGGTATAACGCTTTCGGGCAATATGAGTTCACATGGCTTAGGACACAATTAATTGTCAGTGCCAAACGCGACTGTAACTGTACCATAAAAAACCCTAATACCGGTTATTCCCAATCCTTTACAGTAGAAGCCAACAACACCTATCTTTTTGACAATATCCCTTGGGAAGAGGCCTATATGGAATTGGACGAATACGGACAAGCGTTGAACAAAGGCCTCATCATCTCTGCTGACGACACTGTATCTGTATATTGCAGCAACATTGCCGAAATGTCGTTTGACGCCTCCTACGTCCTACCCTCTGCCGCTTTGGGCAACGACTACATCATTCAAACCTATGACCAGTCGACAAGCAACACCCCTTATGCCAACTATTACACTTCCGCCTTTCTTATCGTCGCAACAGAAGAGGGCGAAACCACGGTTGACATTACACCTAATGTAAATACCTTGGAAGGCCATGCCGCTCATGAAGCGTATAGCATCACCTTACACTTTGGGGAATCATACCAAGTGCGTTCGCATAACAGTTTCGGAAGCCGAGACTTAAGTGGAACCCGTGTAACAGCACGCGACTGCAAGAAGATTGCCGTGTTCAATGGCAACAATCTCACCATGGTGCCCAACGACGGCAACGACTCCGATTGCATTTTTGAGCAAGCCATGCCCTTAACTGCATGGGGAAAGAAATTCGTTGTCACGGCCTCACTCGGAAGGAATCTCAACGACATCGTCAAAATCACTTCGGCCTACGACAACAACGAAATCCATCTCAACGGCACAGTCTTGACCACGCTCAACACGGGCGAATCCACCTCATTTGAGCTAAGACAATCTGACAAATCCTGTTACATAGAAGCCTCACGCGGCTGCGCCGTATACCTGTACAACCATTCCAAAGATAACGACAGCTGGACTACAACTGGTCTTGGAGCGCCGAGCATGGTTTGCATAGCCCCTATTGAGCAGCGCATCCATGACATCACTTTTTCGACTTTCAATTATGAGAGCGAACACGATACTGACATTAGAGACCACTATGTAAATATCATCGTTGGTGCTAACGACATTGAGAATGTGTTTTATGACGGAGAACTGCTACCTTCGACGGAGTTTGCAGCCGTGAACAGTGCCCCACAATACTGTTTCCTCAGGAAAAAGATTGAGCATGGCGTGCATCGCTTGACATGTTCCAATGGCGTCAACGCCCACGTATACGGATTCGGCTACGCTAGAGGCTACGCTTATATGGTCGGCTCCAACGCCATTGACCTTAGCACCAGCGTCACCATCAACGAAGCAACTATTTTCCCCGAAGAAAGCTACCCATACTGTACGGAAGAAAGCATGGACTTCCAAGTCGACGTCAACATCGAGGATTATTCACTACAGTGGGATTTCGGGGACGGCACAACCAGCACCGACAATCCCGCCACACACATCTATCATAACAGCCTCATCTATCCCGTCACCTTAACGATCTCCGCAGGCAATGGATGCTGGTCATCGACGACACAAGCCTCGACATTCTTCATTGACTTGACACAACAGTACATTATCGAAGAAGAAGAGACATGCGTCGGCGATTATTATTCCAGCTACGGATTCGACAATGTGCCGATCAGCAACGACACCATTTTGACACGGCTGGTCGACAACGCCATTCATCCCGAATGCAAGGACAGCTTGTTAGTCTACCTCACTGCACACCCAAGCTACCACATTCCGTTCAACGAAAGCCGTTGTTGGCAAGGCGAACCAAGCATCTACGACGGCCATGGATTCAGCTTTGAATACGACGGTATAGGAGAATACGACAGGCAGTTGGAACTCACCACAGTCAATGGCTGCGACTCCATCGTCACACTTCACCTCACCATCAACAATATGCTGCAGACCGAGTTGTCCGAACAAGCCTGCATGGAATACACATGGAACGACAGCACCTATTACGCCTCAGGTGATTACTCGATCCATTACACCTCACTTCAAGGCTGCGACTCCATCGTCACACTTCACCTCACCATCAACCACATCCAGTACACCGAATGGTCGCAGCACGCGTACAACAGTTTCACCTGGAACGACAGCGTCTATGACATCTCAGGCGACTACATACAAGAGTTCACCTCGCAGCAGGGTTGCGACTCCATCGTCACGCTCCACCTCGAAATCGAACATGAATTGGTGATGACAGAATGGACCGCAACCGCATGCGACAACTTCGAATGGAACGGCGTCACCTACGACACCACGGGTGACTACACGCAACATTTCGTATCACAACATGAAGGCGACAGCATCGTCACGCTACACCTCACCGTCAATAACGCCGTTGAGACAGAATGGGCCGACCTTGGTTGCTACAGTTATGAATGGAACGGCATCGTCTACGACACCACAGGCGACTACAGCCAAGTCTTCAGTTCACAATACGGCTGCGATAGCACCGTGATGCTCCATTTGACCATCGGCACCAACGTAGAAGGCGCCACCGATTTCGTGACCGGATGCGATACCTATACATGGTACGAGGAAGAATACACTGAATCAGGTATATACCCAAAAGTCTTCCCTTCTGTTTTTGGCTGCGATAGCACAATCTATCTCAATCTAGCTCTAGAATACACCCCCACCCCCACCGAGATCATGCCCGCCGATGCCGACAATACTACACCCCATTGGGTGATCACAGCCTCCGAGTTCCAAATCAATTCCTATAACTTCACCATTCAAGACGACAACCCCAACTGGCATTGGGATTCCGTCCTATGGGCACTTGACAGACCCGAAGCCCATTGGATTCTGGAGCCAGACACAACCACCCAACCTCCTGGGATGATTTGCAAGCTGATGGTATTGAACTCCTTGACCGACACAATTTGGTTGCAAGCAACAGTATACAATGAATGCCATCCACAAGGTGTCGAGCGCCGATACTGGTTACTATGCTCCTTCTACAGCCTCGATGAGCAGGACGCCAAAGCACAATTTGAAGTCGTTCCCAACCCCAATAATGGGGACATGGATCTGGTGTTCGAGCATCTTTATGGTAAAAACGACATCAAGGTGTACGACATGAAGGGCGCAATGATTGACCACTTTGAGACCTATAATGGCACCCAACTCAGCAGTTTCCATTACACGATGAAACCTGTCAACAACGGCATGTATTTCTTCGTCGTTTCTGGAGCCAATGGTATCTTGACAAAAAAAGCAATCATTGTCCACTAGCTTTTTTAGGTATTTCAACAATATAATAAGCTGTATTTCAGTTTATAAATAAAAAATACCCAAAAAAAAACGCGTTTGGAGCAGAACAATAGACTAAATTACTTACATTTGCCGATTATTATTGTCAATTACAGCACCTCTTCAAAACTAAGGTAATATGAAGAAGCACTTATACAGGACCATCCTCTTCTTATGCGGCATAGTGCTTATGGCATCATGCCTGAAAGACGACCCTAAGAACAATGCGACGGTCTATTACGCCTACCAACAGATTCCCAATATCAACGAGTTTATGCCTCAGAAGCTCTTGTATGCCATGGGCAACGAACACTTGTATTTCGGTGACGAGCCGCCCAAACTTGAAGGCATTTTCGTTGCTGAGGACGTTTGGGTCACCGATGTCGAAAAAGTTCCATCAAGCACATGGCTGCAACCCGCGGACAATTCCATTCCCAATTCCCAATATTTCGAGTTTTTCGAGCAGCACAAGGGCATTGCCAAAATGAGATTTAAAAGCCCTAAAGGTGAAATCGGACAATTTGACTATTTCATGGAGCAATCGAACACGGAAATGACGGACTCTATCATGAGTCCCAACACCGACTTCTTTGTAAACGACTCCATTGCGCCCATCTATTTTAGAATGGGCAAACTCGAATCAAGAGATTTCAACACCGTGTACATCATGGGCGATGATCCTTATTTCACCGTGTTTTACTACGAAGTAAGAGACATCAAGTCAAAAGGTTATCCGCTGAATGCCGTCATCCTCTCGGGTAAGTTAGACAAAGAAACCATCGTGGTCAATGACACCGTCAGCCACACTACCGACACTATTGTCAAGCCCGTCATCAAAGACTTGAGATGGGGACTGCAAACCATGAAGTATTGCCAAGAGAGCAACAGCATCAACCAAATTATCCATTTTGGCTTCCTGCCCACCCCAGGCGACCTGATGGTGCTCCGCAACAACGTTGACACACACACAGGAGAAATGCCATAACAACTAACGAAAAAGACCCATCGCAGCATGAAAAAGCTAAGCTTAATATTATTCCTGTCCTTATTGCTTGCCGGCAACAATGCCATGGCACAATTCAGGAAGCCCTTGCAGTCGCGCAACACCATTGGTTCCGAAGCCCGCTACAACGTTGGCATCACGGGAGGCCTGACAACGACCCATTGGTTTCATTTTGCCGGCACTGGGACTCAATACCATCAGCCTCTCAACTTCGGCCCTATCGGTGGTCTCGTCGTGGAGCGCATGTTCAACAGCAACTCTTCCCTCGCCGTGGAGGGGCTGTTCGCGATGCGTAACACCCATCTGGACTACAACGTACTCAATTTCCCTGTCGCCATCAATATCAACAAGGATTTCTTCCGTCAGTATGACGTGGATTACATGGAAGTGGCCGTACAGGCTCCGCTGACCTATTATTTCAGCCAAGGCAACCTTAGACCCTATGTTTTCGTCGCTCCTCGCTTCACCCTACCCTTGTCGGGAACATTGGTGTGGCAGAAACAGGAAATCATCGACTATGGCACGGAGAACGAGCACTACAGCGAAGAAAATGTTGTCCACGACACTGTGAATATGAGTGGACAAAACATGCGCCGTTGGAATGTGGGTCTTGTAGCTGGCGTCGGCATCCGATACAAACTCAATTTCAGCAACTACTACCTCCTCTTGAAGCTTGACTTGTCAGGCCATGCCGCCTTCATCAACTCGTTCACAAAAGACGAGAACCACGGCGATTCACAGATTGTCATCGGCGCTGCCTACATCGACCCCTATCTGTTACAGAAGCGTTTCAACACCGACGCCTCCGTTAAGCTCACCCTGCTCTTCCCGCTGAAGAAGCAGCTGAAGGGCGCTTGCATGCGTTGGGGCGAATACGATTGATCGAAGACAACGCTTTAAGAGAAACAGAAAACGGCTGGCCAAAATGGTCAGCCGTTTCTCATTACAAGGATATGAAAAAGTGATTTACTTTCGTTGGTGTCAGTCTCCAAGGCGAGTCGCCTTACCATGACCCACTTTGTCGCCTTCCACGATCGGATCGCCATAGTAGCCGATGTCGCCCGAGCCGATGATGCTATACTTAAGCTTACCGCTGACCCGAGCCTTGATGTCGCCCGAACCAGCGATATTAGCGTCCAGGGTGTCTATCTCGCAATACAGGTCGCAGTCGCCCGAGCCTGCCACGCTAGCTTCTGCCTTGGTTACAGTGCCCGCTTTCACTCTCAAGTCACCGGAACCCGCCACATTGGCATCCAACCTATCGGCAACCAGTTCGTAACATTCGATGTTGCCCGAACCAGCCAAGTTGAGTTCGATCTCATTAAGACTGAGCTGTTGCTTGAAAATGACATCACCTGAACCGGCCAGGTTGACTTCAATTTCATTGCCTTCCATCGGGCTGAGCACATAAAGCGCACCACTGCCAGCAAGGTTGATGTCCTCCAAACTTGGTGCAGTGACCTCGATGACGAATTCCGTCGCACGCAAAATGGCGTTTTTGTGTTTCTCTTGCTTTTTCATGACAAGGTCTTGCTCATCCACCTTGATGTCAAGGTATTCCATAATGTTCTCATCCACACGGACAACACAAGTATAATCGTTTGAAACAGTGAAGTTGATCGTCGCGGGAAGCGAGGTAGAGATTTCGTTGAATGCATTTACATTGTAGTTCTGCGTCACGACATTGCCATTGCCTTTAATGGTCTCGACGCCGAAGGTTTCACCATCGACATTGATGGTACACGAAATGAGTGCCATACCGATGATGGCCGTCGCGATAATTAGGATGTTTCTTTTCATGGTATTAGTTTTGATGTTTTTCTATTAGACGGATTTATATCGAAAAAGTTACAATTCGTATAAACTTTTAACCTCATCGAGCCCAATGCCCAAGAGCTTCATCTTCTTAACCACTTCGGGCAACTCCTTTTCGAGAAACTCCTCTCGCATCTGTTTGAGGACGATGTCCTTGGCCTCGGCGGAGATGAAATAGCCGATGCCGCGCTTGTTGTAGATGATACCCACCGCCGTCATGGTCTCATAGGAGCGCATGATGGTGTTGGGGTTCACGCCGAGTTGGATGCCGTAGTCGCGCACCGAAAGGATGCGGTCGTCGGCCTTCAGCTCGCCACGCAGGATCTGCTCATAGAGTTGCGAGCAAATCTGCAAGTATATTGGTTTGTGTGCGTTGAATTCCATGGTTTAGTATTTTTGAGTTTTTAGTTTGAAGAATATTCCGATGTATATGCCTATGGTAAGAATGGTGTTAATGACATTGCTAACCGTCATTGCTCCATTGGCATAATCAATAATTTGACCCGCATCGGCCGAAATGCCCATCGACTCAGTGTTCATCCATGGGAAAATGCCTCTGGAGAAAAAAACGACTTGCAAAACCATAGTTATGGCATAAGAAACGCCAATCATGATCAAAAGCGTTTTCACGGTCTTGTGAGACTTAAACAGCAGATTGCCCAACATAAAGAGACCGATAGAGAAAAGCATTCCAATAATGACCCTATAGTTGTAAACCGGAAGGATGACGTCTTTAACCTTTTGGAAGGCCTCATAATCTTCACCGCTAAGGTCATTCTCAGTCAATTCGCCCATCTCCATCAGGAAATCCTGCAACATACCGGCGATTCCAAAATGCCTAATATAGCGATCAAAACCACCGAAAGGCAGCAAGGTCAGCAATGAGTCAACGCCCCAAGCGGCAAAGACAACCACTACAGGAGTGAGCAAACAGAACAAAAAGTAACTGAGATACTTCTCCAAGTTGGAGGCTGGAAGCATGGCGAACTTCACGCCTTCACGGGAAAGATTGATGTCGCCAAAGGCTTTTGCCGGCACCATGATAATGGCAAGGGACAACGCGAAGTAGATTAAGCCCCAACGAGACATGGTGGGCATAGTGAAATTGAAAACAAGAGTCAAAATCCACATCACCAAGCTCAGCCCGCACAAGATGGCGAGCGTAAGGCCAAAATTGCTGATGTATTTCCTGCCATCGAAGGCAAGAACCTTACCGAAACGATTGATATTGAATGTGTTGTTCATAATCAGTATTTTTGCGTTTTGATTTTACGATAGGTAAGCAAATAGAACACGATGGCGATGACGAGCATAAAAGCACTATAAAGCCATGGGAGGAAACGCTGATCCAGACGGGCACTAGTGTTCGTAACCCACATCCCAAAAGCATCCCAAAAGTGGAACAATTGCAGAATCATTGTGATAACAAAGATGATGAGCATCCCCCATGCGACGGTCTTTCCTGCTTTGCGTTTCTTGAAAACCATATTGCCAAACAGAAAGATGGATGAAATCAGCATAATCGAACAAGCAATGCTGTTGATCAGTAGCCCTAACTCAGATTTCGGCAACGCCACAAAAAAGTAAGTGAATCCACCGAAAGGCAATAAATAGAGGAGGCTGTCAATAGCCCAACTACCCAACCCGACAATCAAAGGGGTGAGAACAGAGCAGTACAAAACCATGCTAAGGAACTTCTCAAGGCTGGTGGCGGGCAACATGGCGAAGCCCACACCTTCACGCGAAAGGTTGGCTTTACCATAGACCTTGGAAGGCACAAACATCAACACAGAGAAGACCAAACTAGCAATAATAGAGGCTCTCGAGGCATTTTCCATTTCGAAATCGAGGACAAGGGTGGCAATCCAGAACAGGACAGGAATGCAACACCATACAATCAGGGAGATGCCAAAGTTGCGGAAATAGTTCTTCCAGTCCTTTGCCAGCACCTGACCGAAACGTTTTATATCAAATGTCTTATTCATAACACAGCCCTTTCTTAGCCAAAGAGTTGTTTGATGGTTTCCTTGTTTTTCATGACAGTATTGAACAGAACTTCGATGCTGACCTTGCTGTCGAGGCCTTCGGTGTTGCGCATGACGTTGACGTAGCCGCCAGGAATCGTCTCACTGTAAAGTGCAGTGTCGTCCTTCTCCATGCCGTAGTCAAAGAAGAGCTTGTCGGTAATCTCGCGGAACGAAGCCTTCAGCAGCACTTCATCGTGGTCAAGGATGATGATGGGGTCGATGAGGTTCTCCACATCCTTCACCTGGTGGGTGGAGATGATGATGGTGCGGTCATCGTTGGCGTGCTTGGCAATCACCTGACGAAACAGCGTCTTCGAGGGGATGTCGAGGCCGTTGGTAGGTTCGTCAAGGAGCAAGTAATCCGTATTGAGTGCCAGAGCGGTGGAAATAAGGCATTTCTTTTGCTGGCCGAACGACATCTCGGCGTACTTGCGTGTCGGGTCGACTTCCATCTCCTTGCAGAGTTCAAAAAAGAGACTCTCGTCGTAGTTGGGATAGAACACACCCAACTCCTTCATATTATTAATAGGTGTACCCTCCGGAATGGCGAAGTCTTCCGAAATGAAGAAAATCTTTTGGAGGGTTTCAGGCAAGCGGTTGAAAGGCGCGATGCCGTCAACGTCGCAACTGCCTGCGGTGGGCTTTTGCAAACCGCTGATGAGTTTCAGCAGGGAGGTCTTCCCCACTCCATTTTCGCCTAACAGCCCGTAGATGTTACCCTTCTCGAAGCCGAGGCTGATGTTTTTGAAGACTGGCTGATTCTTGTAGCCGAAGTCTAAGTTCTTGATTTCAATCATGTTGCTGTATTTTGTGTTAGTGTATTAGTTGAATAGAACACTGCAAAAGTACAACAATTTTTATAACTGTCAAGAAAAAAGTGAGATTTTTTTGTTTTTTTTCGATTTTTTGCCGCTTCGCGTCATTGCGAGGAGGCACGACGAAGCAATCCAGACAAAAAGCTTCTGGCCTGGATTGCTTCACTTCGTTCGCAATGACGCGCTTTGCGCGTCAAATACTAAACGCCTAACTTGTTGTAATGGCAAATCAAAATCCCATCCTCATCCTTCCTATGCAAATGCATCGCCCCGCCAAGGCAGTTTTTATATACCTTGCAGTCAGCGCATTGCCCTGTCTTCATCCATTGGCGGTCGCGGAAAGGCCGGAAACGGTTCTCCCAAATGTCGAGAAAGTCGTCCTTATAGATGTTGCCTTGAACAAAACCACGGTCTATGTTCGGACAGGCGGAGATAGAGCCGTCAATGAGGATGGAACCGATGGTGATACCCGCGCGGCAGAAATAGAACCAGTCGCGCACTTTACGTTCGTATGGACCGACATATGCCTCGCAACTGAACATCGCGTTAATCTTTCCCTCCTTTCGAGTCGTAACAATGAATTCCATCAACTGCTTGAACTGAACATCACTGAGTTGCAGTCCGTCGTCTGCGGCGGCACGACCAATAGGTGCAATTGTGAAAAAACGCCATGTCTTTACCTTGTGTTCAATAAGCAATTGCTTCATCGCCTCCAACTCGCCCAAGTTCATCGGGCTGACGCATGTGACGACATCGTAGGTCGGCAGGCGTTTTTCGTTAGCGATCAAGTCGATGGCGTGAAGGGCATGGTCGAAGCTGCCTTGGCGCTTGCGAAAAGCATCATGCGTGTCGCGCAATCCATCGAGGCTGATGGTGATGCTGCACATACCCGCCTCCATCAGTTTTTGGTGCATGGCTTCGTCGTAGGCCCAGCCATTGCTGACAATGCCCCAAAGGAAACCGTGCTGTCGCAACTGTCGCCCGCAATCAGGCAAATCGGGACGCACCAAAGGCTCGCCGCCCGTGATGACCACCAACACCGAATTGCGCTTGTATTTGGTCTCAAGCGGTTTAATGGCGTTCAGGAAATCCTCAAAAGGCATGTCCTTGTAGCGCGACGATGCCAAACAATCCGAACCGCAATGCTGACAATTAAGGTTGCAACGCTGCGTACACTCCCAAAAGAGATAGTTCAACTCGTGGAGTTGGGTTTCCTTCTTCCGGAAATAATTATGGAAAGCTTGGAGCATTATTCCGCTTGCCCGTCAACGGATTGCACTTCCTCGACGACCTCTGCGGATTGTATGTCCTCAGGGTATTGTTGACGAACAACAGTATCGCTTTCTTCCGTCAGTTCCTCTTCGGGCAGGTCCGGCAAATAAGGTGAGCCATAACATGCCTGCATGATGAACATCACCGTGGTGAGTGCAGAAGCTCTCAACAACCACCTGAAGATTTTATATGCTTTCATGATTTTTTGTATTAATTCGTTGCAAATATAGCAATTATCATTTACTGCAAATCTATTATGCAATTGAAATCATTTCTTGATACTCAAAATCACGCCCAAAGCCACGCCGAGGAAGGCCGCAAACAGCACCTGGAGCGTGCCAGGAAGCAAGAAAGTAATCGTGTGCATCGGATACCAAAACAGCGGGATGGTCTTGGCAAAGACAAAGCCATATTGGATGTCCCAGTTGATCTTCTTGCTCATTTTTTCACGGATGTTCAAAGGATGGCTGAAGAAGCCCTTCAACGTTCCACCCGTCTCGGCCACGTGGATATCGGTGATCTTGTGGAAAGTCATGAAGACTGGCGCAAACAAGGTATTCATCAGCACGCTGACACACAATGCCACAAAAGCCTTACCCCAACTAAGGTCGCCACCAAACCATTCGGCCGCTTTGCCATTGAGATGGAAACCTCCATCCAATAGCTTGACCGTTCCTGTCTTGAAGATGGTCATCGCAGAGGCAATGACCACACCCAATACGCCCCAAATCAATAGTTTGGGCAGCAAACCAAAGCCTTTCTTGATGTAAATGCCCTCGCGGATGCGCAAGGCCAGCATCTCGCCAAACGTACCGAGGATGGCGAACTTGAAGAAGCTCATCAGCAGGCCGTGGTTGGTAGTGGTCGTAAGAAACCAATCCCACGCGCTCGGAATGAAAGCAAAACCGCAAACGACGGCAACCACAATCAAAATGGTAATCAAATCAGCTTTTTTCATATTACAACTTATTGAATTACAAATTTTTGTGTTTTATCTCCAAATTTAAGAATGTATATGCCAGAAGCAAATGGGCAGGACAAATCCAAATAGTTTTCTCCTTCCATCAAGACCAGCTTTCGAGAATAGAGTTTCCGACCCATGAGATCAAACAATTCGATGTCGTTCACCGCAAAACCATCACTCCAAAGGATAAGATGGGCCTCATCACTTACAGGATTCGGATACAACACTTTGATGTTCAAGTTATTGTCCTCATCCGAAAAGACTTCTTCAAGACGGTTGCTCATATTCTCCACACGTGTCTTCAAGAATTTATTCACCGCCTTAATGTCATACTCCCATTGTCCCAAGCTCAGAGGCAAGCCAAAACGCTCACATTGATGCGGAACCTCTCCCCTAACCAAGGCGGCGGCATCGTCATAAAGGGCCTTTGTAACTCCATAAGAGAATTGCGTAGCCATAAGAGCATAGAAACGACTGATAAACCGGACTCTAAATTCATCATTCTCAAGGAGTTTTCTGAACAACAGCGTTGACTTTGAGTCGGTTGGCCAGCCCATGTTGATTGTTGAAGTAGCGTTTTCCAACACGTCAAAATCCATTTTCGTGAGTGCATCATCGCCATCGAAGAAGATCCAACGCCATCTCCCATCGTGCAACTGATAGCAGCGCATGTTGTTGGCAGGCCAATCATTGTTGCCGATGAAAAGTTCAAAGCAATAGTAATCAATGAAGCTACTGATGTCAATCATTTCCCCAATGCGGGCATACTGGTCTTCTTGGGTAAGGTCGCAGTTCTTCACCCAACGCATCATCTCAACGAAGCCTGTCGTGTCGCCATCCACCTGATATCCATACCAATTGCTGACGACGTTATAGTCCGTGTCTTCATTCCCAAAATGGTCCTCTAGATAATGGGCATCAGGCTTTTCCTTGAGGTAATAGATGCCCCAGTACTCGCCGTTCAAGAAGAGCACCATAGGACGCGAGGCGACGGACTCCACATCAAGCTGCGCCGCCATACGATTGCATATGTCGTCCTGTATGCCATAGTTGAACCATCGGTAACTGAATGGCTTGAGCACCAAATGCTTAAAGCTCTCATTAGGAATCGACTCAAAGAATCTATGCTTGAAGCGTTTCTTGCCGTACTCGTCTCGGGCATAGATTTTCAAGCCTTTCTGCGTCTGGCAGCGGCATGTTCCGCCATGCGTACGTATGCCAGCCTGTTGGTTGATGCCGCTATTGTCAGTTGGCTCATAGAACTCCACGTTGATAGGGCGTTCCCATTCCCTGCCGCTCTGATAGAAATTCCCCGACACATAGGAATGGGTGGAGTCGAAATACGCACCAGGAACGAGGATACCGGCCTCATAACCAAACAAATCCAATGAATCAGCGCTGATGGCCATCACGGGCAAGCCATGGGTATCGCAACCCAGAGAGCGGATGAAATAGCTTTGTGTGACCACGTCGCCCACACGATTCCCTGCTTCATCGAAGGCCGCAGCCCGAAGCGTGATGCAATGCTGCACTGAAGCAGGCGCATAAAAGAGCTCTTCACATGCAGTCTGTATCGTGTAGATGTCCGATCTTGAATACAAATCCTCATTCAAAGTCAACGGCGACTCATACAATGCGGAACTCCTCGTCGGGGCATTGCCATTGACAGTATAACGAATCTGATAGGGGCCGTCACATAGTAGAGCCAAGTCAAACGACGCATCATAGAATCCGCCTGTGGTGGAAAACGTCACCTTCTGCGCCCACACCCATTGCGAAAGCAAGAGCACGAATCCTATGAGCGCCAAGCGTTTCATTAGAGGTTACGCCTTTTGTCCTGTTCCTTGTTCTGCCAATAGCGACCCAACAGGCACAATAGACACAGACCACAGAGGATGCCGCCAAGCACGAAGCCAGTTTGATCCTCACCTTTGACAAGGTAAAGATAAATGCCATAGCCGAAGATGGCCAAATCCACGATAATGCTAAGGATGTAGCCAATGGTGCGGCTCGTCTTGTCCTCTTTTTTCAGCAGGAGATTGTCGAGCAGGAAGGTGACAACCACCAATGCAGCGTAGACGAGGTAATAGGTTGCTTTCTCGGTAATCATGTTTTCATAGGGTTGGATTGTAGAGACGGTGCATGCACCGTCTCTACCAAACCATTGCTATTTTTCAATTCTAATACGTGCATCAACAGCGGTAACATAACGCGGGTTGCCGAGCAGCGGGTTGAGGTCCATCTCGGCAATCTCAGGAGCTGCCTGAACCAAGGCACTGACGCGAGCCACCTGATCGGCATAGAGGTCAATATTGACACCCTCCTGACCACGCACACCTTCGAGGATCTTATAGCCCTTGAGCTGTTTGAGCATCTCCTTGGCTTCGGCAGCAGTGATGGGAGCCAACGCGCTCTGCACGTCTTTCAGCACCTCGATGAAGATACCACCCAGACCGAAGAAGATCTGATGACCGAACTTGGCATCCTTGATAGCGCCGATGTAGACATCCAAACCGTCCAGCATAGGATACATCTCCACAGCATAAGTCTCAGGGATGACGATGAGACGGTCGAACTCCTTGGCAACGGTGTCGAGGTCTTTCACACCGAGGGTCACACCACCCACGTCGCTCTTGTGCAACGGGCCTACGACCTTCATCACCAACGGCACGTCCTTGCTGCAGCCGACCTCCTTGGCGAAGGCCAGTGCATCCTCCTTCTTCGAGACCTCAACGCTCTTCTTACGGCTGATGCCAGCGGCATCCAACAGTTCGTTGTAGTCGGCAATCTCCAGATAGCCGTCCTTGCAGCGGTCAATGGTCTTGCGGATACGTGCCACGTCAATCTGCGGCAACTCCACATGCTCGGGTTGTGGCTTGGGAGTGTTGTAGACCTTACAGATAGCATTACCCAACACGCACTCTTCAGGGAAGTTGATGCGGCCTTTGGCGATGAAATCATTGATTTCGTCCTTCACGTTGATGATACTCGGCAGCACGGGGAAGATGGGCTTCTTGCAGGTCTTCATCTTCTCATCCAGCAGGTCGTAGACTTCCTTGTTGCTGAACAAACCTGGTGAGCCAAAGATGACAACAGAGAAGTCGATCTCGTCGAAGTCGTTCTCCACGGCATCGAGGATATAACCCAGTTGTTCGGCAGTACCTGTAGCGAGGAAATCGATGGGGTTACCCACCGAGGAGCCGCCAAAGAGCTTCGACAGCAGTTCAGGTGCCTTGGGATGCTCCTTCAGCGAAGGAACCTCCATGCCACCGTTACTCAGCACGTCGGTCAGCATCACGGCAGGGCCACCGGCATGGGTGACAACAGCACAACGTTTGCCCTTCAGTTCGGGGTGCATAAAAACGGCACAGACAGTGGTCAATTCCTGACGGTTCTGGCAGCGCACAATACCCGCCTTACGGAACAAGGCATCGACAGCAGCGTCACTGGTGGCCAAAGCGCCAGTGTGAGACGAGGCAGCACGCGAACCGGCAGCGCTATTGCCACTCTTGATGGCAGCGATGTGGCAGCCCTTATTGATCAGGCTGCGGCTATGCTTGAGCAGACGCTGCGGGTCGCCGATCTTCTCCATATAGAGCATGATGACATGCGACGACTTTTCAGGATCGAAGGTCTCGTCGAGGTGCTCCAGCACGTCTTCGATACCTAATTGAGCGCTGTTGCCCACAGCCCATACGCTGTTGAACTGAAGACCGTTGCTCATGCCGTATTCCTTGATGAACACAGCGGTGGCGCCTGAACCAGTGATGAAATCCACGCCCTTGGGATTCAACGGCGGGATGGGCGTATCGAAGCAGCCAGCGTAGTTCACGTTGAGGAAGCCCGTGCAATTGGGACCGATGAGCGAGCCACTGACGCTGTTGATGGTGTCGACAATATGCTTTTCAATCTCAGCGCCCTCGTGGCTTTCCTCAGAGAAACCAGCACTGATGATGATGAAACCTTTGCAGCCTTTCTCCTTGGCCAGCACGTCAACGGTCTGGGCGCAGAACTTGGCAGCAATACAGAGGAGGGCGCAGTCCACCTGCGGCAGGTCATCGACCTTGGCGTAGCACTTCACGCCTTGCACCTCGGTCTCTTTGGGATTGACGGCATAGATTTGGCCTTTGAAGGGACTCTCCAAAAGGTTCTTCAGCGACTTTCCGCCAGGTTTATGAATGTCACTAGACGCACCGCAAATGACGATGCTTTTCGGGTTAAGTAATTCTTTTGCTATCATAGTAATACAGGTATTTGTTGCAACAAAATAATTTGCCGCAAATATAGCCAAAATAACGAAACGGAAAAGCGTTCAACGCTTGTTTTGCAATCTTTCTTCGCAATCGAGCAACAATTGGTAGTGAATTCTGTTGAAAAGGCCCATCTTGCACAGCAATTCTATGTCCTCATGGCTCATCCACGATACCGAGTCGACTTCCTCCTTTTGAAGGCGTAGCATCTCAGCCGGAACGTTGCTTTTCAACATATACAACAAGGTGAACTTATAATCGTAGCGTCTGATCTTTACCAGTTTCAGCTCGCTTTTGGTAGCCGAAAGCCCTATCTCCTCCTTCATCTCACGCAGCATGGCCACTGCAAAGTCGCGCTCACCACTCTGTACATGCCCTGCCGTGGTGGAATAGTAGTTACCCTTCCGTGGTGCCACTTTTTGGATCAGATACTGTCCTTGGTCGTTGTAGACATACACCGCCACGATTGGGATCATCAAGCCAGGAGGCACACGCCTGCCTCGTTCGATGGTCTGCCCCGTGAACTTCAAGTCTTTGTCGTACAAATCCAGGATTTCCATAGCGCCAACGGTTATTGATTGTGCAAAGATACAAGAATTCTCGCAAATGTCAAAACAAAAATGCCGCAGTCTCACTAATGAAACTGCGGCATCGTAAAGGCGTTTTTCAATCCTTTTTCTCGTAACAGTCGGCCAGAAAATCGTGGCCCATCGCTTCCGAGATACGCATCAGCTGGTCGATGCCGATGCTTTCGCGTCTGAACAGCTTATAGATGTTCGACTTCTCACAATAGATGGACTTGGCCAACCAAGCGACAGTCCTCCCTTGGTTCTCCATCTCTTGCTGGATCATGCTTCCAATATGCAAGTTTTTCTTATACGAAATCATAAATATGAAGTTTTAGGGACAGCGACTTACTTGGCGAACATATCCTTTATGCCACCCAACGAGCCAAGCATATTGGTAGCCTCATAAGGCAGATAGACCGTCTTGTTGTCTTGTCCGCCAGCCACTTCCTTCAAGGTCTCGATATACTTGACAGCAAGCAGATAATTGACAGGGTCGGCACCACGATCGGAGACGGCATCAGCGATATTGCGGATAGCAGCGGCTTCAGCCTCGGCTTGCAGCACCTTGGCACGGGCTTCACCTTCAGCCTTGAGGATGTTGGCCTGCTTATCGGCTTCAGCGGCGTTAATCTCTGCCTGCTTCTCACCTTCCGAGTTCAGGATCTGGGCCTGCTTCTCGCCTTCTGCCTTCAAGATTTCCGCACGACGGTTACGTTCAGCCTGCATCTGGAGTTCCATGGTGCGACGGATGCTCTCCGGAGGCGTGATATCCTGCAGCTCAACACGGTTCACCTTAACACCCCATTTGTTGGTGGCATCATCAAGCACATTGCGGAGCTTCGAGTTGATGGTGTCGCGCGAGGTCAAGGTTTCGTCGAGTTCCATCTCACCCACCACGTTACGCAATGTGGTCTGAGTCAGCTTCTCGATAGCCACGGGGAGGTTTTGAATCTCGTAGGTAGCCTTCATCGGGTCAACAATCTGGAAATAGAGCAAGGCGTTGATTTCCGTCATCACGTTATCCTTGGTGATCACGCTTTGTTTGTCGAAGTCATACACCTGCTCACGCATGTCGATGCGATTGGCGCGATAAAGCCTGCCGTTCTGCTGGCGAACGATGACTTCCTTGGCCTGCTCGATGATGGGCAACACAATGTTGATGCCCGCATTCAAAGTACGGTTGTACTTACCGAGACGTTCCACAATCATGGTCTCCGACTGCGAGACGATCTTGATGCCCCGAAGGATGTAGATCACGACCAGGGCGCCCAATACGATTAAAACAATGTTTAAGACACTTAGATTCATAGTAATATAGTTTTTTGATGATTAATAGCATTTTTTAACCGTGACAATGATGCTGTCGAGCTTTACAATCTCAACGTATGCACCTTTTTCGATAACGGATCCGTCTTCAGAAACGGCTTTCCAATCGTCGCCGTCAATGGCCACGCGACCCGTGTGATTCCCGGCGTCGATGCATTCCGAGACCACACCCTTTCGGCCAACGAGGGCATCGGCATTGGTCTTCACATCTTTCGATTTCTTGTCCAAGAACCGGATGACGACGGGTCTCAGGAAGATGAAGGCCAACAACGAAACGACGACGAAGACCACGACTTGCCAGGTAAAGCTTCCACCCAAAGCAGAAACCAAAGCCGAGAACGCGGCACCGATGGCAAAACAGATGACGCCGAATCCTGCGGTGAGGATTTCGACGATGACCAAAATGATGGCTACGATAAGCCAGATATAATACGCTTGCATAGCTTTGTTGTTTTAGACGATGCAAATATAGCCAAATTCCACATACAAAAAAAGGTTGCAACGTTGCAACCTTTCATAATTACATTTTAGATCCACTTCACCAGGGGGAAGTCCTGTCGGTGAGGCAGCATCTTGTTCGTAGGATAGACACGGAAGGTATAGTTGTATATTCCAGCGCGCTTAATCGGCACCTTAATATAGTACTTCACCCAGCCGTCGCCCGAGTCGACGAGTTTCATCTTCTCCACGGAGGTAATCTCGTTCACCAGATCGTTGTTCTTGTTGCCAAACAGCAACTCAATGGCAAGGTCGCCGACATCAAGTCCAGGAGTGAGCAATGTGATCTCAGCGACAAACTGCTCTCCGAAGGTCAACGGGCGCACGTTGGTGTCGGGCAAGATGATTGATTTCACTTCCACCTTGTCCCAGTTGGCACGCACGCGATTCTTCCACGCATTGATCTCAAAGGCTTTCTGGTAGCGGTTGGCACGCATCCAATTGGTCCGTTCAATCAGTTTGTTATAATACTGGTTGAAGTAGTCGTCCATCATGCGTTTCATGGTGTAACACGGCGAAATCTGGTTAAGGCACTTCTTCATCGCGGCCACCCAACCCGTAGGAATCTCTTGGACATTGCGGGCGAAATAAAGCGGGACAATTTCGTTCTCTAACGTGTTGTAAATCGTCTCGGCATCCATCTCATCCTGATAGCGTTGGTCTTGATAGGTACGTTTCTCTTGAATGGCCCATCCTGCATCTGGACGATAGCCCTCGGCCCACCAACCATCCAACACAGAGAAATTAAGCACGCCATTCATCACGGCCTTCTCGCCACTCGTTCCAGAAGCCTCAAGCGGACGCGTCGGCGTGTTGAGCCACACATCCACACCACTGGTCAAACGGGCACCAAGTTCCATATCGTAGTTGCTGATAAACAATATCTTGCCGATGAACTCTGGACGACGCGAGATGTCGATAATCATCTTAATGAGGTCTTGACCTGCCTTGTCATTGGGGTGTGCCTTGCCTGCAAAGAGGAAGATAACGGGACGCTTCGGGTCGTTGACCAACTGCGAGAGGCGTTCCAAGTTGCCGAACAACAGGTGGGCACGCTTGTAGGTGGCGAAACGACGGGCGAAACCGACTATCAATGCATTCTCGTTCAAGCTGCTGGCAGTCTGCATGATGAGTTTCGGGCTCTCTTGACGTTGCCGCATGTCCTCCTTGATTTTCTCTGAGAGGTAGGCGATCAGCTCGTGCTTCAGCTGCTTACGGATATCCCAAATCCTGGCATCAGGCACCTCATAAATCTGCTCCCACATCTTCACATCCGACTGGTTGTCAAGAAAATCTGGGCCAAAGGTCTCTTTATATAGGCGCTGCCACAAGCGGTTGCTCCAAGTGGGCAGGTGTACGCCATTGGTGACGTAGCCGATATGGTTCTCCTCGGCAAAATAGCCTGGCCACAGCGACTGGAACATCTCCCTCGACACGCGGCCGTGGATCTTGCTCACGCCATTCACCTCTTGGCTGAGATTGGTGGCCAACACGCTCATCGAGAAATTCTCGTTCGGGTTGTTGGGGTTGAAACGACCCAAACCCATGAAGCGTTCCCAGCTGATGTTCATGCGGTTGGCATAGTGCGGCATATAGGTACGGATGAGGTGCTCCTCAAAGGCATCGTGACCTGCAGGCACAGGCGTGTGCGTTGTAAACAACGTAGATGTCCTGACCAACTCAAGTGCAACGTCGAAGTCAAGGTTATGCTTGTTGATATAGACACGCAGGCGCTCCAGTCCGCTGAAGGCAGCGTGGCCTTCATTGCAGTGGTAGATGGTGGGTTTCAATCCCAAAGCTTCGAGCAAGCGGATGCCGCCCACGCCGAGGAACATCTCCTGCTTGATGCGCATCTCCGGATCGCCACCATAAAGTCGGCTCGTGATGCCACGATCCTCAGGCGAGTTCTCCTCAATGTCGGTATCCAACAGATAGAGGCCTACCCTACCCACATTGACACGCCATGCTTTGGCATAAACCGAACGGCCGGGGAAAGCGATGCTCACCATCACCCACTCGCCTTTGTCATTAAACACAGGCTGTAACGGCAATTGCGAGAACTTTTGCGGGATGTATTCGGCCCTTTGCTCACCAGAAACAGTGATTTCCTGCGCAAAGTAGCCATAACGATACAAAAGGCCAACACCCACCATGTTGGCATTGGAGTCGGAAGCCTGCTTCATATAGTCGCCAGCGAGGATGCCCAAACCTCCAGAATAGATCTTGAGGCTCTTCATCAGACCATATTCCATGCTGAAATAGGCGATGAGGTCTTTTTGTTTCGTCGGCTGCGCCATGTAATCCTTGAACTGGTCGTACACCTTGTTAAGCCGTTCGACGAAGTCCTTGTTATTCTCCAAGTCGTTGATCTGCTCAACGGAAAGGGCTTCCATCATGGCGACGGGATTCTGCTCTGTGGCCTTCCATGCCACTGGGTCGATGGACTCGAAGAGTTCGATGGCATCCACATTCCAGCACCACCAGATGTTGCGCGAAAGCTCCTCCAGTTTCTTCATCTCAACGGAATATATGGGCTTAACCAGCACCTTCTTCCAACTTGGAGTGTCGTTTTTCTGGTACACCACCTCATGCAATAGCTCGGCATAAGGCACTGGTTCCAGCATATAATGGCGTCCTCCCGATTTCTCTAGTGCCACATTCCACGCCTTCTGATAGTTTACGATGAGGTCTTTCCACAAAAGCTTTTCCGCCACCTTCAACGCCTCCTCCGAGATCTGGGCCATGCCCTTGCTCGTCAATGTTAAGAAATGGCGCAAGGCGAAAGCGATCTCATCCACAACTTTGTCGATGTCACCCTCCTGACGAGGAATTACGATAACAGCCTCATTGCCAGGAAATTCTCTTTGCACGAATTTACCGAAGCCGGACACATCGGTGGTCAATGTCGGGATGCCAAGGGAAACGCTCTCAAGCGGCGTGTAACCCCAAGGCTCGTAATACGACGGGAACACCGAGAAGTCAAAGGCCGTGAGGAATTCCGAATAGGTCAGGTTGAAGATGCCGTCGTTGCCGTTGAGGTAAGCCGGCACAAACATCACCTTCACCTTGTCGTTGGTGTCGTTCTGCAGGCCTGCATTGCGCAGGGTGTTCAATATGGCATCGTTCTCGTAATCGAACACGTGGTGCGTCGCAGGGAAGTCGGTATGACCCATGATGGCATTAGTGCCGTCGAGACGATGCTGCAAGTCCTTGGATGGACCAGCGATGTTGCTCGGCACAGCAATCACGGCGACGACCGTACGCTGCAGGTTCTTGTTCTCATTCAAGCGACGCAAGGCCTCAATGAAGAGGTCGATACCCTTGTTCTTGAACTCATAACGCCCACTATTAATGACCATCAAACAATCTTTGTCAATAGGCTCGCCGCACAAGGTCTCCACAATCTTCAGGACCTTCTCGCGAACTTCCTTGCGTTTGGCAGAGAAAGAGGCCTTGTCTTTGCGCAGGGTATGGTCGATGCCATTCATCGTCACCACGTCGGGCTTGCGATAAAGGAACTGTTCGCACTCCATCGCAGTAATGTCACTCACCGTGGTGAACGCATCTGCATTCTTGGCGGCCTTCTGCTCCATCGACTGCTGAGAGACGATGTTGAATTGCATCGCCATCACTGATGGCAGGTAAGACTTCAGATTATCGTATAGTGACAAGCCGTTACCCGAGATGGCACGGCCGAGATAAGTGGCGTGGGTGGTGAACACCGTGGCGATTTGAGGACAATGTTCCTTCAGATACAGCACGCCAGAACCCGTCATCCACTCATGGAACTGCGCCACGATATTACTGGTCTGCTGCAAGTTGAAATTGCAGAAGCTCTCAATCACCTGGCCCGCGGCATAGCCAAACAATACTGGCTCTATATAGTCCCATTGGCCACGGATGCTGTCCAGCTCATATTGTTCCCAAAGATGACCAAGTATCTCGTTCTTAGACTGATACAAAGGCGTATAGTCCACCAAGATGGCGATGGGGCTGCTCTCGATTTTCCAGCGACCGACGCGGAATTTCAAGCCTTGCGCCAACGCCCGTTCGCGCCATTCGGGAAAGAGGTCGTTGTCCTCGACAAAATAAAGCGTCTCGTGCGCTTCCTTCACCACGTCAGGGCCTATCGTAATATAGCGGTCGTCAAGCAGTTGACGCATCACGTTCGACTTTGTGGACAGCACCGTATAGATGCCACCCACCATATTACATACTTCCCAACTGGTTTCAAAAAGGTATTCAGGGGTTTTCATTCTATTTAGTTTTCTGTTTTTATTTCTTTGGGACTATGGCCTATGGCTTATGACTATGGCAGCGCCGCCCGTTGAAGGAGATTGCGGATCAAGTCCGCAATGATGGCCCGGGGTGTAGCTGCCATCGGCCATTGGCCATCAGCCATAGTTAATCCTTCTTCCGTTTCGACAATTTCTCCACCCGATCGGCGAAGTCTGTCAGCACGTTCATATAATTGATGTAGGCATCATACGGCGAAGCGTAAGGACTGAAATACTTATGCACCACACCGTCGGAGAGCCACTTTGTGCACATGTAGTAGAAGTGGTCGGAAGTCTGGAGTTCGAGCCAGTCCTGCTGCAGCTCCTCGTCCTTGATGCGACGCACCTTGGTCGAGAGGTCGTACAGGGTACGGTAGGCATCGTCCTGCAATGGGTTGCCAAGCCAGGCGGTGAGATCGCGCTCCTCGTCACTCCACGACAAAACATTAGGTACATTGACCATGCTCACCGGCTGCAGCTTCTTCCCCAACTCCTGCGGTGTAGCAAACTTGAACTTGGTGCCTTTGAGGATGGCTCCAGGTAAAGCCTCCATAAAGTTGAAGATGCCCGTCTCTGCCGACTGGTGCTCGCCGAAGGTCTCGTAGTCCATGAAGATGTTGACCACCTCTTCCTCCTCGGGCAAGGCATTCAGCCAATTGACGAAGTCCTCGGCGCGGAAACTGTCCTGCACGAAGCGGAAGGCAATCTCGTCGCTGAACTTGAAGTTGCGCAGCAGGACCTTCAGCTTCGGGTTGATGGCGTTGGCGTACATGTAGTTGGGGCTCTTCCAACCCAGGATGTGCTTGGCTCCCTCGGTGAGCATAAGATTGTAGCCCATGTCGGCCACCGCCGCACCAATTTCGTCGCTGTAAATCAACTCCGTGTTGCGGAAAGTCTTCGGCGTGACACCAAACACCTCTTTCATCTTGTGCTTGTGCGCCGTCACCTGCTTCTTGAACTCGTCTGGGTTGTTCAGCGAGGCCAAGGAATGGGCGTAGGTCTCTGAAAGCACCTCCACCCTACCCGTAGCGACCAACTTCTGGAAACTCTCTAATACATCGGGGGCATACTGCTCCATCTGCTCGATGGCGATGCCAGAGAAGGAGAAGGCCACTTTGAACTTGTCGCCGAATTTCTCGATTTGCCGCATCAGCAGGTCGTTCATGGGCAGGTAGCATTTTTCCGCCACGCGCCGCATCACCATGCGGTTGCTGTAGTCGTCATAGTAATAGTGTTTCTTGCCAATTTCGAAGAAACGATACGTGCGGAGCCTATAGGGCTGATGCACTTGGAAATAGAAACAAACTGATTTGCTCATATTGTGTTTTATTATTATTCGCTAATTAAACCACCGACTCGTAAACCGCCTTGATTTTCTTGGCAGCGGCTTCCCATTTGAGGCTATCCACTTCGTCCTTGCCCTGGTCCTTGAAGCAGTTGGCCAAAGTCTCGTAGTGGCAGAGGCCATAGATGGCATCAGCCAAGCCGTTGATGTCCCAGAAGTCGACCTTCAAGGCATGCTTGACGACCTCGGAGACGCCTGACTGTTTGCTGATGACCACCGGCACATTCAGGCGCATGGCCTCCAGCGGCACAATGCCGAAAGGCTCGGAGATGGACGGCATGACGAACACATCGGTCATGGCGAACATCTGGTCAACGGCGTCGCCCTTCAGGAAGCCCGTGAAGTGGAAGTGGCTGCCCATACCGAGCTGCGCCACACGGCGGATCATCCTCTCCAACATGTCGCCCGTGCCAGCCATCACGAAATGGATGCTCGGGTCGACTTGATGAACCTTGTAAGCTGCCTCGATGAAATACTCCGGCCCTTTCTGGTATGTGATTCTCCCGAGGAAGGTCACCACCTTGGCGTCCAAGCCGCTACGTTCGTATTCCGACTTGGGCTTGTCGTTGGGCTCTACGGCATTGTGCACCGTAACGACCTTGGCAGGGTCAATGCCGTATTTCTCGATGACGATATTTCTCGTCAAATTACTCACCGTGATGACGCGGTCGGCAGCCTCCATGCCCCTGCGTTCAATGGCGTACACATCCGTGTTGATGTTTTCGCCAGAGCGGTCAAACTCAGTGGCGTGCATATGCACCACCAGCGGCTTGCCCGTGGTCTCCTTCGCTGCGATGCCTGCCGAATAGGTCAGCCAGTCGTGCGCATGGATGACGTCAAAGTCGTACTTCGTGGCAATCGACGAGCCAATCAAGGCATAACGTGCCACCTCCTCCATCAGGTTCATGCCGTATTTGCCCGAGAACTGGTAATTGCGGGCAAACACCGAGCTGGTGCGATTGAAATTCTCCACCACATGACGGTCTTCCATGAACTTGGCAAACTCCTCCGGCCCGACATACGGGATGATATTGGAGCCGATCTCCATATATTGCACACGCTCCCAATAACGGCGGTCTTTCTCGTGGTCGATGTCGATGGTCACGTCGCTGGCATTGAGCAGGCGCAGGTTCGATTGATCCTCATCGCCGTAGGCGCGAGGCACCACGAACAATACCTCAACACCGTTCTTGGCCAGACCCTTGGTCATACCGAAACAAGCCGTTCCAAGGCCACCGGTAATATGAGGTGGGAACTCCCACCCGAACATCAGGACTCTCATTTTGAGCCTCCTTTCTTATTTAGTTCGTCAATCAGGTAATGCAGGTAAAGCAAGGCACCCACGCTCGTCGATTGCGAGATGCAGCCACGAGCCTCATGCGGCGGGTTGCCATCGTAGATCTCCGACACTGTGCCAATGCCGTTCTCCGTAATGGCCGACTCGAAACCTTTGTATAAGTCCTCCAGATAGGGCAAGGAGGTCTTCCCGAACAGCTTCACCGACAGGTCGGCATAGAAGGCAATCAGCCAAGGGAAGGCCGAGCCATTGTGGTAGGCGCGTTCGCGCTCGCTGTGGCTACCGATAGTCGAACCCTTATAACCTTCATCGTTGGGCGACAGGGAACGTATGCCCCTAACCGTCAGCAGTTCAGAATGGGCAATATCAAAGGCGCGCTTTTGCATCTCGTCACTCATCGGGGTGAACGGCAAAGCGGCGGCCAACATCATATTGGGGCGCACCTGCGTGTTTCTTTCGTTGCTGTTCACAAAATCATAGAAACCGTTGGTTTCCTTATTATAGAAAGTGTCGGCGAATGCGACTTTCACCTTGTCTGCTAAAGCCTGCCATTTCTTCAGCAGCGGACTCTTCGGGTCGGCAGTCTTCAGCAACTCTACACCATAACACAGGGCATTGTACCATAGCGCATTCACCTCGATAGCTAGACCCGTACGCGGCGTCCAAGGCTTGCCTTGGGCGAAGACGTTCATCCACGTCAAGGCCAAGTCGCGGTTGCCGGCATAAAGCTGGCCATCGTCCAAAGTATGAACATTAAAGTCCGTGCCTGCGATGAAACTCTCCAAGATGGTCGTCATCGGCTTCTTATATTTCTTCCAGATGTCCTTCTTGTCCTTGCCGAGCATCTTCTCATAGATCTGCAACACATAGAAGAACCAAAGCGGCGAGTCGACTGCCGTGAAGTACAGGCTCTTCTGATAGTAGCGATGCGGGAAGAAGGGACCTTGCATCCTTGAGATCAGATAATCCAAAGCCGCCGTGAAGGTCTTCTCGTCACCTTGCGCCAAGGTAATGCCTGGCAGGGCAAGGAAGGTGTCGCGGCTGCAGGAACCGAACCAAGGGAAACCCGCCCAGAGACGCGTGCCATTGTCGTCGCGGATGATGAACTGGTCGGCAGCCTTCAAAAGGCACTCCTCATAATCGTGCTGAGGCAACAGCTTCTTCACCTCAGCCTCGCATTGCCTCTTGATGGCAGCGGGATTCTGTTCTTCCAAACTGACGGATAGAATCACCGTGTCGCCTTGCTTCATCTGCAACTCAAAGAATCCAGGGACAAACTGGTCCTCGACGGCCTCGTAGCCACGCTCCTGCTCACGGATATAGAGCATATTATAGTACCAATGCGGCACATGGGTGTATTGCGCAGCCCTAGAGAACTGAAGATACAACTTGGAATAATCCTTATAAAGCTGCCATGACGCACCATTCTTCACCAGGTCCGCCTTGCGGTTGGCCTCATAGTTCTCATGCGTTAGCATGTGGACATTGCGGAAAGCCAGGAAAGGCAAGACGCGCAAGGTAATCGGCACCGCCGACTCACGTAATGTGTAACGCACGAAGAGTCGTGCCTCGGTGGAAGAAAAAATCAGTTCCTTGTGGAGGACCACATTGCCGATACGATACGTCAGCTTCGGCATCGGGTCGGCGGTGAAGTCGCGGATGTATTTGTGGCCACGCGGCGCAAAAACGCCATTGGGGTACATATGCACGCCAAGGTGGAACTCCTCCTTGTTCTCGATGATGGTCTCATCGAGACTCGAAAGAAGCACATGGTTATTGTTGTCCAGCTGGGGCTGTGGAACCACCAACAAACCGTGGTATTTTCTTGTGTTACAGCCAATCACGGTAGTGGCAAGAAATGCACCTAAGGCATTGGAGCGCAACACTTCACGGTTGAGCGTAAACTCCAGATTGACCAGTTTCTTCTTATCCCAGGAAATGTAACTCATTGTATTATTTGACTTTTCTATCTATTTCAAGCAAACCTTTTTTTGACACGGGACTTCGAGACTCGGGACACGAGACAATTCAACGTCTCGAGTCTCGCAGTCCTACGTCTCGCGTCTAAAAAACCGACTACAAAGATAATGTTTTTATTTTTCGCAAGCGAAAAAACAACATTTTTTATCTTTGCAGCCCAAAACACAACAAAACAAAATATCATGACAAAAAAACTCATCAACATGATCGCATTGAGCGTAATTACCTTGGCCTCGTGCTCCACAAAACCCGAGCAAAAGGTCGAGACCGAAACCCCGAACCCCTTCCTGACCGAATACAAGACACCCTTCCAAGTGGTGCCGTTCGACCAAATCAAAAACGAGCATTACATGCCTGCTTTTGAGGCGGGTATGAAAGAGCAATTGGCCGAAGTGGAAGCTATCGTCAACAATGAAGAGACGCCGACTTTCGAGAACACCATACTGCCTTACGACAAGTCAGGCGAGATTCTGGATCGCGTCAGCAACGTGTTCTTCAACCTCAACGAATGCCTCACCAACGACGAAATGATCACCATTGCCGAGCAGGTACTGCCCATGCTTTCTAAACACGGCGATGCCATCGCGATGAACCCTAAACTCTTCGAGCGCATCGACTACGTGTTTCAACACCGCAACGAGATGGGTTTGGATGACCAACAAATCCGTGTGGTAGAGAAGTACCACCAAGACTTCATCCGAAGCGGCGCCGGCCTTAATGAAGAGCAACAAGCCGAATTGAGCAAAATCAACGAGCAGCTCTCCACGCTGAGCCTACAATTCGGCAACAACCTCTTGAAGGAAAACAGCGGCTTCAAACTCGTCATCGAAGACGAAAAAGACCTCGCAGGTCTGCCTCAGACGAGCATCGACGCCGCTGCCGAGCAAGCCAAGACCGACGGCGAGGAAGGCAAGTGGGTGTTCACCCTCAGCAAGCCCAGCCTCATCCCCTTCCTACAGTTTGCCGACAACCGCGACCTGCGCGAACAAATGTATAAGGCCTACTACAACCGTGGCGACAACAACAACGAGTACGACAACAAGCAACTTGTCAACGAGATGTGCAAGCTGCGCGTGCAGAAGGCCAAGTTGTTCGGCTACGACAACTACGCTGACTATGTGCTCGCCGTCAATATGGCGCAAGACTCCAAGACTGTCGACAAGTTCCTCATCGACATCTTCAATCCCGCCCAGCAACTCGCCAAGAAAGAACTGGCTGAGATGCAAGTCATCGCCAACGCCGAAGGCGCCGACTTCAAACTCGAAGGCTGGGACTGGTGGTATTACGCCGAGAAACTTCGCAAGGCCAAATACGACTTCGACGAGAACTACATCAAGCCTTACCTCACCATCGACAACGTCCGCAACGGCATGTTTGATGCCGCCAATAAGCTCTACGGCATTACCTTCACCAAAAATGAAACGCTTCCCGTCTACTATCCTGGCGTGGAGACTTACGAAGTGAAGGAAGCCAATGGCGACTTCCTCGGTATCCTTTATCTCGACTACTATCCACGCGACTCGAAGAGCGGCGGTGCCTGGTGCACCAGCTTCCGCGAGAGCGGTCACGACATCGAGGGCAAGAAAATCTATCCTTTGGTCTCCTTGGTAATGAACTTCACCCCCGCTTCGGGTGACACCCCTGCCCTGCTCACCTGGGACGAGACCGAGACCATGTGGCACGAATTCGGCCACTCGCTGCACGCCTTCTTCTCCGACGGCCTCTACGACCGTACCTGCGGCAGCGTGCCCCACGACTACGTGGAGCTGCCCTCACAAATCATGGAAAACTGGGTCGCCGAGCCCGAAGTCATCCGCATGTACGCCAAGCACTACCAGACTGGCGATGTCATGCCCGACAGCCTTATCAACAAGATCGAAAACAGCGCCCTGTTCAACCAAGGTTTCATGACCACTGAACTCATCGCTGCCTCCATCCTCGACATGAAGTATCATGAACTGACCGAGCCTCAAGACCTCAACGTCGACGCCTTCGAGAAGCAGCAGATGGACGCCATCGGCCTGATGCCCGAGATCCTGCCCCGTTACCGCAGCACCAACTTCAGCCACATCTTCAGTGGTGGCTACAGTGCAGGTTATTATGCCTATACCTGGGCCGAGGTGCTCGACAAGGACGCCTTCAACTACTTCAAGACCTCCGGTAATCTCTTCAACCCCGAGCTGGCGGCCTCGTTCCGCAAGAACTGCCTGCAGGAATGCGGCAACGATGAAGGCATGGTGCAATACCGCAAGTTCCGCGGCCAAGATCCCGACTACGAGCCATACCTGAAGGCGCGTGGCCTGAAATAACAAAACGTGGGGCTGCCAATTCATGGCGGCCCCACAAACAACAATCCATACAATATGAAATCCAAACTCTCACTTGTTATCCTGTCGGCGCTGCTGTTTTGCCACGCAGCGACCATACTTGCCCAAGACAACGCTCTTTTTCTCAAGCCTCCGCGCCCGAAAGTAGGCGTAGTCCTTGGTGGCGGTGGCGCCAAAGGCGCGGCCCACATAGGCGCATTGAAATACATTGAAGAGATGGGCATCCCCGTCGACTATGTGGCGGGCACCAGCATGGGTTCCATCCTCGGTGGTCTTTATGCCATGGGCTATACCCCAGACGAATTGGCCGCACTCATTGCCGACATGAACTGGAGCGAATACATCGGCAACAGGATACAGCGTTCTACCATGTCGTTGGAAAGCCGTGAACGTACCAGCACAACCCAGCTCAACATCCCGTTCGGTTTGGAGGGGCTCTTCGACAAAGATCCCGGCACTGGATTCATCAACAACCTGCCCAGCGCCTATGTCAACAACAGCTCCCTCGTCAACTTGTTCAATGACTTGTGCGTCGGTTATCAAGAAGAAATGGACTTCAACGATTTGCCCATTCCTTTCGCCTGCGTAGCCACCGACATTGCCACTGGCGAAGAAGTGGTGATACGCAGCGGCAACGTTCCTACCGCAATGCGAGCCAGCATGGCCATCCCTGGTGTGTTTTCGCCTGTCACCATTGGCGACAAAGTGCTTGTCGATGGCGGCTTGGTCAATAACTTCCCAGCAGACGTGTTGAAAGAAATGGGCGCAGACATCATCATTGGCGTTGAAGTCGTCAACGAGAAAAAGATCACCCAAAAAGACATCCAATCATTGCCGCAACTGCTAGGCCGCCTGGTTATCAACAGCACCAAAGGCAAACGCAAAGCAAACAGTGAGCTCTGCAACATCCATATCGTCCCCGATATCAGCGGCTATGGCATGCTCAGCTTTACGCATGAAGCCATCAACACGCTCGTGGGCAGAGGCTACAAGAAAGCCTCCGAATACCACGACCAATTGCTTGCCATCAAACAATACATCGATCACGAAGCGGGGCATCCTGTTGCCAAAGAGCTTCATGCACCCAAGGCGCGCAACCTATTAGCCGACAGCGTATTCGTCAGTTCCATAGAGTTCAACAACGTGAGTGACAGAGACAGCCGATGGCTGATGCGCAAAGGAGGCCTTAAAGTGGGCAACCAATACAGCAGAAACGACATTGAACATGCCGTCAGCGTGTACCGCGGCACAGGTTGCTACGATGAAATCACCTATACCATTAAGGAGCAAGATTCCATTAACGCAGGTGGACAACTAGCCGATTTCTACGACTTGTCCTTCCAAATGAAGCCCTCAAAGCCCCATGTGGTAGGCCTAGGCTTCCGCTACGACACTGAGGAAGGCGCCGCCCTACTGTTTAAAGTGGGGCTGAACGAGAAAAAATTCGGGGGCTCAAAACTCGATTTCAAGGTCAAACTCAGCTACAACCCAAAAATCAACATCACATACACCTATTCACGACCTTCGCTGGCCAATTTCAGCCTTGCCTATGACTACAGGAACGAACACTTCAGTGCACTGGCCGGCCATAAATCCATCAATTTGCATTACCGGGAGCAAAAAATAAGCGGTTATATCTCACAGTTCCATCTCCTCAACTACAGCACCAGCGTTGGTTTGGCATATAACGGAATAAAATATGACCTCCTCTCAGCTGAAGAAGGCAGCTCTCTTGACACCCTGCTCCGAGACAGCAGAATGCTCATTCCTTTTGCTGAATTCACATACGACAACCTTGACGACAGCTACTTCGCCAAACACGGCATTTCATCCCACTTGATTAGCCATTTTTATTATGAAACCAAGGAAAAAGGCAAATACTTTGATCTTTGCTACGCTATTCAGGCTTACTTTACGCCGCATGACGGAAGATTTACCATCATTCCACAGGTATATGGCCGTTTTTCCTATATCCCCGACCCCGAGAATTCACATTTAAACCTGGCAAACCTATATGGCAGCGAGATAGAGGGACGCCATTTTGAGGGTCAAATGCCCTTTATTGGCATTGGTAGCATTGACGCCGACATGAGCAGCATTATGAGTATTCTACGCTGCGACCTGCGATACAATTTCTACGGAAAGCATTATCTGACCGCCATGTACAACATCAAAGCAAATTGGTCTGCATTTGGTTATGGCAGCTTCGCCGATGTGTTTGCCTATCATCCGCAAGGGGCGGGCCTGAAGTATTCTTACAACACCCGAGTAGGACCTATTTCACTCACTGGCCACTGGATGAGAGCTTTCGGCGAAAACCATTTCGGAGCCTATTTCTCTTTCGGTTACACGTTCTAACCCAACACCCATAAACAAACAATCCCGACGAGCACCTCGTCGGGATTGTTGTAATATTTCACTTGTAGGTTAAGGATCAGTTGAACAAGGTCTTGTTGTTGTCAAGCAACCTCTGCAACTCGTCCATTTCCTTTGCCTTCAACCTAATCTCTGGAAGAAATCGCTCGAAATTGCCCAGATTGTGCATGTCTGAGCCGACATAGTCATAAAAGCCTTCCTTCAAAAGATAATGTGACTTGGCAAAGGCCGGATCGCCGTATGCGCCGGCTAGTGAAAGCAGATTGAGTTGGAACTTATAGTTCTTGTCTTTCCAACGGTAATAATTGTCCTTGTTGGCATACTCGTATCTTTCGGGATGTGCGATTACTGGCTGAAGGTCAGAACACATCACTTCATATAACATCTCTGTTATGCCCTGCTCATACATCATGTACGAAGTCTCGCAAAGCACATACGTGCCTGCCTTATCAAGTGTCAGGAAACCTTGCTTGAAATGCTTCATAAAACAAGCGTCAAGCATGTATTCGGCGGCAAGACGCAATTCGATGTCGCACGCTTCCGCTGCTTGTTGTCGAAACGCCTCAAACTCGGTCGTGATGCTTTGGCGGTCGTTAAGCGGATAGTCTTTCATGAAATGCGGCGTCAGGATCATCTTCGTGACGCCCTTCTCCTCCAGCTTTTTCAAGGCATGTAGCGACTTCTCCGTAGTAGCGAAGCCGTCGTCGACCCCGGGCAACAGATGGCAATGCACATCGCAAGCGCCCCTGAAGAAATCATCAGGCAATCTGTGTTTCAAAAAGGAAAGCATACCTCTTATTCCTTACCGTCATCGGACATCGTGGCCACATGCGAATGATGATGGCGGTGGTGATGGTGTTTATGACGCTTGGGGAAGATCTTCTGCCACCATTTCTTTTTCTTCTTGCTCTCTTCCTCGTTGCCGTAGCCGTAGCCATATCCGTAACCGTAGCCATAACCATAGCCGTAACCATATCCATAGCCGTAACCATATCCATAGCCGTAATAGCCATAGCCACGTTTCTTCTTGTTGACGCCATTCAGCACGATGCAGAGGTTCGGGAACTTGTTGTCCTTGTAGAACTTGTCGACGTCGAAGAGCAAACGCTTGTCGGTCTTGCCGGCACGTAGGACCATGATGGTGGTGTCGGCCAAACGCTTCACGATGTCGGCATCGGCCACCATGCCCACGGGCACATTATCCAGGAAGATGTATTCATAGCGCTTGCGCAGTTCTGCCATGAGGTCGTCCAATCGGGTGCTCATCAGCAATTCGGCGGGGTTGGGCGGCACGGGTCCCGAATAGACTACATCGAGGCCTGGTATGGTTGAGCTGCTATGGATAATGTCGTCGATGGCATCGGTCTTGCCCGAGAGGTAGTTGGAAATACCCGCCCGCGTGTTCACGCCAAACACTTTGAACAAGGTACCCTTACGAATGTCCAAGTCAACGATGACGGTCTTGCGCTTGGCCATTGCAAAGCTGGCGGCCAAGTTGGTCGAGACAAAAGTCTTTCCTGACGACACCATGAACGACGTGAACATCACGACATGTCCACCTTCTTTGCGGTCTTTCATGTACTCAAGGCTGGAACGTATCAAGCGGAACGCCTCGGAAAGCGAGTCACGCCCGTTCTCCCTGACCATGATGGCATGGCCTTCAATCCCTTTCTCGAAGGTGACATCACCCAAGAAGGGCACATTGGAAGTCTTTTGCACGTCGGTACGGTCGTGGATAGTCGTATCCAGCAGGTTCTTGAACAGCAATACGACAATCGGCACCGCCAAACCGATGAGGAGACCCATGGTCGTCGACTTCTTCTCATTGGGCGAGACGGGCTTGTTGATCGGATAGGCATAATCGATGATCTTGCCCGTGGCTTCCAATTGTGGGCTCGTCATCAGCAGTTCCTCGCGTTTGGTGAGCAACTGCAGATACAGCTTCTCCTTGATGCCCTGCATGCGCTCCACCGAGCCCAATTCAAGTTGTGCGACAGGAACACTCTGAATCTGGGCGTTGGCGATGTTGCGTTCGTGGTTGGCAGCCTCGATGCGGTCTTCCAGTCCCAGCAGGTTGACCTCAAGCACATTGATAATACTGGCATGAAGCGTGACTTGTTCTTCCATCAAGCCCTGGGCCACAGGGTTGTTGATGGTTCCGTCGGCCTTGTATTTCTCGATCTTCGCCAAGTTGTCGTTATACTTGGTGATCACACTCTTGGCTTCTCCCGAGATATTGACCGCCCCAACGGGGATCATCTCATCGGTATGGTTTTTCGTGAAGTTCAGCAGATAGCGCAGCATGTCCGCCTGGCTGTTCAGCTTCTTGGCCTCTTCGGTCAAGGCAGCGCTCGTGGCGACGTACGCCTGGCCATAGCTCTTGGTATCAATGATATTGTGGCTACGTTTGAAGTCGACCGACACTTGCTCGTATTCATGGATGTCGTTCATCAGGAACTCGATACGGTCGTTGATGAACTTCTCCGTATAGTCAAGCACTCGCTGCTGGTCGGCAATCGACTCCTTGTTGTAGGCATCCATGAGGGCGTTGAGCACATCCGCGGCGCGCAAGGGCGACGTGTCGCTCACGGCCAGCCGCAAGATGGCATTCTTCTCATTGTCCCTCCTCACGTTGACCCGACCGCGATAGGTACCAGCCACCGACGATACCGAACGGTGACGGACGGTGATGGCGGTGTTGTAGAAATCGTTGTAACGCCACGTGGGCTTGATCACCAGCTTCCCGATAGGCGAAATCACCGTGTCGTTGAGGCGCACCTTCATCGCAGGGATGTCGCCACCGAAATCATCCAGGATGACATGCGCGCCGTCGAGTGGTTTCACGGTGAAAGAAGCCGTGGCTTGCTCGTCCATCTCAGGAAAGTCCACCTCAACGGGCGATTCCTTGTAGAGGTCCCTGTTGCGTTTCGAAACCTTGGTCTTGTAGGAATAGGAGACATTCAGGTTGAGTTCACGCACCATGGCTTCCATGATCGACTGCGACTTCAGCACCATAATCTCGTTGTTGACCGTACTGATGACAGGACCGCCCACCAGGCCATTCAGTGCCGCCGAGCCTCGAAACGACTCGGAACCGCTGCTCTGCGTGGTCTTGATCATGATGGAGGCATAACTGGAATAGATCCGCTCCTCTTTCCTGACCTTATAGTACGAGATGAGGCCGCCTATCAACGCACAGAGGATAAACCAATGCAGGTTGCGCAGCACCAGGAACACCAGGTCCTTGAACTTAAAGCCGCTATTGGAACTTTCATCAAAGAACGAGTTGACATCTTCCGGTCTCTTGTCCTTTGGATCGACGAGGTTGCTGTTTATGTTGTTATCTGCCATGTCTTCACACAAGTTACAGGGTTAACGTCTTAAATCATTGTTGCTTTTGGACGAAATTGGAAATCAGCGTATAGATCGACAACACCGAGACCAGCGAGGAAACCACGCCCAAGACCGTATTCAGGTTGTTGCTGAAGAACTTATAGGAACGCTCCTCGGTGAATATGATGTCGTTTTGCTGCAGCACGAAGAAATCGTCGTTAAAGATCTCGGTAGAGCGAGGATCGAGGTAATGGATCACCCGCTGGCCATTCACTTCGCGCATGACGCCGATGCGATCGCGGCGTGTGTACCAATCCAAGCCACCCGCCATGGCCAAGGCCTCTAAGAAGGTACAGCGCTCGTTGGGAATGCTGATCACTTTACCACCCGAGCTACTCAGGAAGAAAACCTTGAAGTTGGCGAAGCGCGCCACCACCAAAGGATCCGAGAGGTAGCCGTTGCGGATAATGTTGGCCGCAATCGTGTCCTGCAACTGCAGGCGCGTCAATCCTGCCACATGGAGATCCCCCAACACGGGGAACTGGATGTTGCCCTTGGCATCCACCAAATATCCGGCCAACGATCCGTTGCCGCTATTATTGTACCCTCCATACTGGGAATTATGCAACTGGTTGAAAGGTTTCAGTAGCTCTTCGTTTTGTCCCGACTTGGTCACCACCTGGATGCGCAGCTCGTCGAAAGGCGCTACCGTAGCTTCCAAGGTCTTGCTAATGGGCAATCCATAGGTCGGCATGTCCTGCAAATAGCGCACGTGCTTGGTGGTCACGCACGACGACGAGGCCAATGCGAGCGCAGCCAAGCACAAAAACAAGAAAATCCGATTCGTTCTCATAGAGTTACAAATGTTTTGGTCTCAATTCATTGTGCAAAAATACAACTATTTTCTTAACCGCGATGCACGAGAAGCCTTTTCACCCCATTCTTTAAGGATTGGCCTATCTTTTCGCGCCACCATTCGCCTCGGTGGTCGGTCCAGCGCTGCGGATGGGTGGTCACCATCAGCTGACGTGGCAACCCATGGTCGTGCAACGCCTTCAAGAGGTCGTCGGTACGGTGATAGGCCCATCCCCGACGTATCCATTCCTCTTGGTACACAGGCACTTTGTCACGAAGACTTACGTGGAAGCCATCCCAACGCCGTCCAGTGTCGGTCAGATAAAACACCTTGGAGAAATCCACATCGAAATAAGGCTCTCCGACAAGTCCATAGTCGTGATAATCCGCGTATTTCCACAAATCCCTGCCATCGTATCTGCTCGTCGGCGCCCCATGCATGCAGAGGGTTCTGACGGGATAGTATTGCCGGAAATAGGAAAGCTGCTTTTCAAAATGACGCAACGCCTTCTCGGCATCCCCTTCGCACAGGGCCATGTCTTCATAATGATAGCCGATTTCATGCCCCAAGGCCACTATGTCTTTAATGACCTCGGGCTGGTTGCTCTGCTCGACGACACGGAAATAATACGAAGCCTGGATGTCCAACGCATGTTCTATCCGGGCGGTCGCCAAGGAGTTGGCTGCCTTCAGGTCGACGTCGTGACGAAGGATGACGAAACGCGCCTCACCCAAGCTGTCCTTGTCCGTGCAATACTGCTCGAAAGTGATGAAGCGATAGCCGCCCGCTTTCAGCCCTTGCAGCAGTTCGGTGTATTTTGCCAGCGTAAAGTCTTTGCTCATCTGAAATCCAATTGGAGGCCTGGCTGCGTCATGAGGGTCTTCCTGCTCTCAGGATAGTTCTCGACAAACCATACCAAAAAACGGGTATAGTCGATCTTCTCGGCGAGCATCCTTTGGCGACGTTGCTGCCACTCCCCTTTCAAGTCAGGCAGGGCGAGCAGTTCATTTATCTTGTCAAAAAACGCTTCTTGCTGCTCAGGCAGGAACGAATAGCACAAACCGTATTTCTGTTCCAGTTCGTTGGGTACCGACAGCCGCCCTGCGAAGCTGTTGCATTTCACGGCAGGCGTCCCCAGCACGGCGGCTTCTGAGGTCATCGTCTGGCTGTCGCCGACAAACATGGTGGCATAAACCATCAGCGAGTGCGCCTTTTCGGGCGACACGGTCAGTTGATAGGGCTTGAACTCATCGTCGATGTTGCGTTCCGTGGTAATCAGCACCTTGCCATGGGTCTTCAACAGCTCCAACAGGTGCCTCTTGTTCTCAATGGAAAGGCCTTCAGCCCCCACGTCATGATGGGCTTTGAAAGCGTTGAACCTCAAGATGAAGAAGGTCTCGCCCTCTTTGAGTCCAGCCTCACGAAGCACGCTCGGGTCGGGCGTGAAGCGGTTGGGATGGAGGTAAGCCAACTCGTGGTAGGAGTCCACATAGACGGCTTTCTTGGACTTGCGACGGATGGCCGAGGGGGTCAGGATGGCATCGGCAAAGGGATGTCCGAACTTGACGAACAAAGGCTCGGCGGCATCGTCGTCGTCGTCCATGACGATGCTTTTCATCCGACTCAGTTTGCTGACATGCGGGAGGTTGATGGACGATCCGATGCCTAGATCGATATGATGCTGCCGGACCAACTTCAGTAGGCGTCTGTCGTAAACCAGCTGGTCCATGCCTTTCTTGCCTAGGGCATCATTCTTCTTCCCGATGTTGACATAGGGAATGCCGTACAAATCGAGCAGTTTCATCGCCGAAGGGATCTCCTTGACGGCGACGACGACCTCGTGTCCATGGTCGACAAGGATCCTATAGGCATTGCGCAACAGGTGCACGTGCGCGGGATGGTTGATGTCGACCAGGATGTTCATTGTCTTTTCATGATTTTCACGCCCAACTTCCCGATGCCATACAGCCAGCGGCTGCACACGAATCGATTTCGTCCGAACTCTTTCAGCTCTCCCCCAAATTTCAGCTTAAAGTCACGCACACCATAGCCGCCATCATCGGGCTTGCCGGCCCCCATCATGTCGAAACGCGGACAACCGTTCTCTGCAGCATATTGAAGCCCGGCAAACGTGGCCAACTCTGAGGGGAAGATGTTCTTGAAGACGCCGTCCTGACCGCAGGCATACATCTCATAGAGTGACTGGCCCTCCAAGCCCACGCAGACCGTGCCACCGACCACCTTTCCCTCATACTCCACCAACAAGAATGCCGACGATGCGATGAAAAACAGTTTTTCAAAGAACTCGACCGACGGCAAGGGCGTCTTCACCTTGGTGGTGTATAGGTCCAGCAGAATGGCATAATATTCCCTGACTTGTTCCAACGAGGGTTGGGTCACCAGGCGGGCACCGTCACGCAGGCTAACGCGGATGTCGCGCTTGCGGCTCTTGCCTAGATGTTCGTTGACGGCCTCCATTGTAGACGTGTCGACCCAGATGTCGTAGTGCGGCTCGTAGGCGAAGCCGCAGCGCTCGAAGACGGGACGCCAAGGGCTGTAGTCGTTGAAGTTGCGCGTCTCGATGTATATGGCCTTGCGCTTCAGACGCGACTTCAGCGCGTCAAGCAACAGGACCAGTTCTTCTTCGGTGAGGTCGTCGGCCAACAAGGGTCCGCCCGTGACGATGGCGCGTCGCGAAAAGAACTGCTTGAGCTTCCCTCCGTCTTTCTGTAGATAGCCCACCACCACGCCTTTCAGGCGTCCTTGCTCCACAACGCCCAAGGCGAAGGCCTCAAGAAAAGAGAGGCCGTCGTAGAAATCGTAGGCTTCCCGAGTCTGGAACCAACTAGCTACGGAGGAAGTCCTTACCAATCCATCCCATGCCAACTTATCAACACTCTGTATCTCAACTACTTTCGACATACCGTTTCGTAAATCTCCATCAGCCTTTGTGCCACCACTCGGTTGTCCAAACCATCCGCGACCAGTTTCTCGCGGCCTTTTGTCTTCCCCTCGAAAGCGAAGGCTGCTTGCAACAGGCCGGCCAATGCTTCCGGTTCACGCGTTTCGGCCACAAAGCAACCCGCGACGCCTTCCGTGCGTTCCTTCACGTCGCCGACGTCCACGCTCACGATGGGGCATCCGCAGGCCATGGCCTCCTTGACCACCTGGGGCGAGCCTTCGGTGAAGGAGGTCATCAGCAAAACATCGGCCGCACACATCAGCGAGGTCACTTCGTCGCGGGTGTAGCCTTTCAGTTCCAATAGCTCAACACCATCACCCAAAAGCGCCACCGCTTCTTGGGCCAAGGGAGCGTTTTTCACCTCGTTGTCAAAAGCGCCAGCGAACAGGATATAGCGTTGGTCACCCGACCAGCCCATCGTCCGTCGCGCTTCGCCCCTTTCGGTGAGTTGTTGCTCGGTGAGGTCGATGCCGCATGGCAGCAAGCTGTATTTCTTTTTGGGACAGGCTCTTTCGAGCGTCTTGCGCGAGACGAACACGTTCCATGCCGAGAGTCGCACCGCCTTTTGGGAATACCGAAATACCTGTGGGTCGTTGATATCCGAGCCATGGTAGGTCACCACCACGGGTACCCTCCGCTGAAGGCATGCCAACAAGCCCGAGAGGCCGTAATGGGCATGCACCACATCGGGGCGGAAGTCCTTAATCTTCCGTCTTAAGCCGGAGAGGTTGCCCAGATAACCCCGAACGCCTCTGCCTCGCAAGCCGTAAAAACCGACTTCAACACCCAGGGCTTTGAGTGCTTCGGCCTGCTCGACAATGAAAGGTGCCAAAGCCCCTTTGTTGCCTGATGCGACGATGAGAATCCTCATGCCAGTCCTCTACCCTTCAGTTTGATTAAGGCCCATGCGATGTTGGCCACACCAATCCCGACAAGCCATATCACATACCATCGTTTGTGCTTATTGGTCAGCTGGGTCACTCCAAAGGCAGCGAACATCAGCTCCAAGGCCAAAACAGGAAAATGGAAACGTTCGGAATGGGCAAAATTGCTGAACACCAAAACCACCAAATAGCCACACATCACCGCAATAGGAAGCACATGCTTTCGCCAATCGCCCCGCTTCAACAGGAGGAACAAGGCGAGGATGGTCAATCCGGAGAGGATGTTCTTGATGAAGTTGGCGCCGTTCATCATCATCTGGTTCTCCTGGCCCTGCACCTCCACCATCGAGGAAAAAGGAATGGTGAAGATGAGGGGCGCAAACACCGATGCCGTTGCGTACTTGGCCAAATTGTTGCCACCCTGAATCTCAGAACGGTACTGATAGCCAACGGTTTGGTTCTGCTCCCTGCCTTCCCACAAGGTCTGGGCCTCTTGAAGCAATTCCACGCCTGTCGTTGCCAGCATCCAGAGGCCAAACAAGGTCGTGAAGAGAATCTTTTTCCACAATTGGAGTTGCTTCTTCGATGTAAAGATGAGGGCAGCCACCATGGCCGCCGCCAACACTGCCGCCACAGCTGCGCGGAATGTCAGCATCACTCCAATGATGATGAGGGGTAAGAGAAGGTCTTGTATCTTCAGTTTAGGAGAGCGGAGCGCCAAATCGCCACGTTCTACGAACAGGACAATCATGAATGCCATCTCAATCTCTTTCAAGGTAACACCGCAATAGAGCCACGCATTGGGCATCAGCATGTAGAAAATGCCACCAATGCGTCCGGCGGCCTCGCCGAAATTCCGCTTGCCAATATTGTAGAGCAACACACAGGTAAAGGCATCGATGACACACTTCACGACACGTCCCACCAACACGTAGGGGCCCAAAGGCAAATACAAAAGCGCCAACCACCAACAATAACCCGAGTCGGAAAAATCGACATAGGTTTTCATATAGTCCAAGAATTCCTCTAGACCATAATTGTACCATACCTCTGCGGCTCCTTGATAAAAAAGCTCGTCGCCAGCTTGGTATGCATGCGGTTGCCCCGTAGCTCCGATGTAATAGAAATAGATGAAAACGACATAGACAAGACGGATGAGGAGGGCCGCGAGGAACAACTTTTTGGGGAACATGCGTTCGGAATAACGCTCCCACGCCATCGTGAGTTTGTTGGAAAACACGAAGAAAGTCACCACAGCGACGACGCCAAACAGCACGAACTGCAATGGCAGCACCCGATTCATGTAAAGGGCGCTTACCAATGCCAGGGTAACGCCATAGGCGATGATTGAACGCGTAGAAAAATATTTAGGAAAATAGGTCAGCATCGTAGTAATTTCTAACTTTTTTCATTATTGTCAACAATAGATTGATAAATGAGTTTTATGCTATTGCTGATTATTGTCCAATGATAGTTTTGTGACATTACTCTGGAAGCATCCGACATAGCTTTCCACTGTTTTTCGTCTGTCATCAGAAAAGCCATAGCATCAGCGAAAGCCTTCTCATCTCCATATTGCAAAAGCAATCCGTTTTTTTCATTCCCAACGACATAAGGCACGCCTCCCACATTGGTCGCCACTATAGGCAGACCCACCGCCATCGCCTCGGCAAAGACAATCCCTTGACTCTCCTCTTCACTATGAAGGACAAACAGATGTGCTTCTTCATATAATTGTTTGACATCCTCATTGGACAAATCTGTACAAATCGAAACATCGCTGCCGTATTTCGATTGCTCGACCGATTGCCGAAGCCGTTCCAAATAGGGATAATCAGCGACAGTTCCCGCAATGACAAGTTTGGCTTCGGCAACCTTTTGTTTCATTGTCTCAAATGCCTTCAATGTGACAAGATGTCCCTTTCGGGGACCTATCGCCCCAATCGACACTATCACACGCGAATCCTTCGAACAATTCAGCCCAAAAAAAGATTCGTCTATTCCTTGAGGGACCACATGCATTATCGGCTTTTTTTTGATTGGGTATTGATTAATCCTATCTTTCACATAATCCGTGTCAACGACAGCCATAGGCATCTGAGACAAAAATTGTTTCTCCACCCAACCTTGATACACGTATTGAAACAGCTTTTTGAATGAAAAGCGCTTTTTGAGTGCGCTTTTTTTCTCCACCCGCGCCAGACCATGAACGGTAACCACCACAGGCTCTTTTTTCTTCCTCAACGCCCGATATACTAACCATGAATAAAGGTTCGTGCCATGTATATGGCATACATTAGGCTTTAATTCAATTATTTCCTCAGCAATTTGTTTAGCCTTCCAGGCAGACGACATCTGTCTCCTGCCTTGATTCACAAAACGGTGAACAATAACGCCATTATCATTCTCCACCTTTTGCTGGGTAGCCATCCTCGGACAATCAAACACATGCACCTCACAATCGCAGCTTTGCACATGAGAGAGGCCATAAACAGACGCTTCAACACCTCCGGCAATATGGTCTGTTGATAACGGATAAGCTCCTATTTGAACAATACGCATTGACAATTTCAACTCCTATAGCCTATTGCGGAAATGGATCAGCCGACACAGCAAACTGGGCGACACATTGGCCCATCGTATCTTTCTGATTGCTGCCTCAGTGGAATGATAGGAAGACAAAGGGAACACCCTCTTTGCTTTCAAAGCGTCCAACGCCACTGATTTCTCGCCATAAAAACACTCACTGACATATCCTATGATTGAAAGCGCGGTCTGTGCAATCATTCCTTCAAACCACCGCTTATCAGTAACATTCCGCATTTGTTCTTGCAACGAATCAATAAGCAACAACTTGTCATCAAGCACCTTCTTTTTTTTCTTTTCATCAATGCTTTGCGTAATAGACCCAATGCGCATCAGATAATTATATACCATCAAATCCGTCGAGGTTACTCTGCGCGCCCTACATAACAAGCGTGGGGTCCAGTCCGTGTCCTCAAAATAGATGCCTTCTTTGAAACGACATCCATCAAGCAAGTCGCGTCGTATTACAAACTGCCACGCGTAGCAGCCAAAGCCCAAACGCTCGGTGAGGAAGGTCGGGCCGTCACACACCTCGTCGCGGTAGTCCACGAAAGGTTTGCTCACCTTGTTGGGTTCAAACGCCTCATAATGTTCGTTGACGTTTCGGTAGTTGAAACGGAGTACCTCCAAGTCTTCGGCCTCCACCTTGTCGACCAAGGCCTTCAGCACCTTGGGTTCGAGAGAGTCGTCGGAGTCGACGAACATGACATAGTTGCCTCGCGCCATGTCAATGCCGCTATTGCGAGCCGCGCTGAGTCCGCCGTTGGGTTGGTGCAACACAACGACATGAGGATGGCGCGAGGCATACGCATCGCAGATGGCTCCACACTGATCTGTGGAACCGTCATCCACCAAAACTATCTCATATTCGTCCTCCGTCAGGTCCTGGTCGAGCAGGCTGTCGACGCATTTACGCAGATAAGGCTCGACGTTGTAGACGGGAACGACGACACTCAGTCTCATTTATTCCATGCGGGCGATGCGGAGCATAGCCATCTCGATCATTCCGTCTTCAACCTCCTTAAGTTCTTCCCAAGGACCGACCTTCTCGCCCATCACTTCGCCTTCCAGACCTGTGTCGGCCATGTTCTTTCCGCCTTCGACTTTCCAATGGTTCTCGCCCATGAGCATCATGCCGTCTTTCAACGTGATTTGGCCCGACTTCACTGCGGCATCCACCTCTTCCTGGGTAGCCTCCTCAGGGATTGGGGTCAACAGGGTGATAGTTCCGTCTTCGGCGAAAACTATCTGCATCCTCCCCATCAGGCGCGTGTCCTTATCGGCATCGTCTCGGGAAAGAAGAACCTCGACATTTGTCCATTCAAAGCGTTCCGTTTCGTTGTTGAAGTCCGGCATTTGGGCGACTCTCCATTTTCCGACTAGATTTGTCATCATTGTACCCTTTCTTTTTTAATGGTTAATAGTTTAGTTTTATTTTAAAATATTGGTTTTCCTGTCTTTTCGCTGTTCCATCTTGAACAGAACGCGTTCGATGAAGCCTGTCAGTTTCAATGCCCAGGGATGTCTTTCGAGCCTTTGGTAGCGTTCGATCGGGTCGGCATAGCGCTCATAATCGGCCAGCAGCGCAGCGGGATAGGCCTGGCGCAGCACTGCCTCCCTTTCTTCCTTCACCAAAGCAGCATTGCTCTCGCTCACCCCGGTCATGTCGAACAAGGTAACGTTGATGTTGACATATTGGGGTTCCTCTCCTCCCTCAATGATGGCTTGCATGAACCATTTCCAGTCAGAAACGATCTTCAGGCTTTCGTCATAGTAGCCGTATTTGTTGAACAAGGTCCTACGGATATAGGTCGGATCATGGTTGAGCGTGCCCAGATAGAAAAGCAGGAAGGTGACCTCCTGGCCCCCAATGCCATTGTCGACATAACGCCGTCCATCGGGGAAGCACTTTATCATGTTGCCGTATAAGATAGAAGGCTCGCCCATCTTATCCAGAGCCTCAAGCATGCGTTCCGTCACATCGTCGGCAGCAAGGCTGTCGCCTGAGTTGAGAATCTGGATGTAGTCGCCCGAGGCCCTGCGGATGCCCTTGTTCATGGCGTTGTAGATGCCTGCGTCGGGCTCCGACACCCATTTCAGGTGGGCGAATTGCGACTCATATTTCTTGACAATCTCAACGCTGTCATCGGTCGAGGCACCATCAATGACGATGTATTCAAACTCCTTGAAAGACTGGCTGGCGACGCTTTGCAGGGTCTTCTCAAGACCTGTAGCGTTGTTTCGATTGATGGTGATGATGGAGAGTTTCATGACGCAAATTCAGATCATCATTCAAACATGTTGAAGCAACCATAAATGGAAAAACTTGTCATACACTTGATAGACACCTTTATCCATGGTCAATAAACCTTTATCAATCAATGCCGGCACCGCAGATTTCACAGAATTTGGAGAGACTAGCCCATACTTATACGCAAATCTTCCTGAAGTCAGATTCTCAGCCTTGCCCTCCTTCCCGATAGCCACAAGAACCTGGCTTTGCTTTTCAGGCAACTGATACAACAAATCCTCATAGATCAACGAAGAATCGTCTATAATACCCTGAATGGCAACGTTCACCATGTCAAGCCTGCAAATACCACCTTCGGGTGTACGTGAATAAAGCTCATTCATCACACGCTGCAGGTAATAAGTAACGCCATCAAATTGAGAATACAAAGTTTCCACAACAGAGGGGTCAAGGTCTTTTTCCCTATTCCTGAAATGCCACAGGCAAAAAGCTTTGTATTTTTCCAGCGGTATGAGTCTCAACCCATAAATAGTAACACTTTGGTAGAAAGGCCTAGCCGGAGACGTAAACATCGTCCCCATCAAATGCTGGCGCGAACCTGAAAAAACGAAGTTCGCATTACTACAATATTGCACATGCGTTCGCAAGGCCGCCTCAATGTTTTTGTCTTCGTACTTTGTGATTTGCTGGAATTCGTCTATGGCGACAAGGCAAGGTCTGTCAGCTTGTTGAAGATAAGCAAATATTTCGTCCAGCGTTGTTGTTGGCGACTTGATCTCACCCACGCCCATAGTCCATGAAGGTAATCCATTAATGTCGAAACTAATGCCTGGCTTAACCGAGACTAAGGCCGAAAGGAATTTCTCCCAAACCTTGCGCCCTTTGGGTTTCAATGTCTCAAGAATCACGCTTCCAAGTTTGCCAACCATCTCTGCCGCAGACTTGGTTGAGTAAATGTCAATGATAAAAGTATAATAATGATCGGCGAGGACAGGTTGTGCGAAGCAATGTCTCAGCAAATCGGTCTTCCCGTATCTGCGAGGCGAAATTAAGGCCACGTTGTTCCCATTCGTCAACAATCTGACAAGGTCTTCCGTCTCCTTTTCCCTATCACAAAAAAACGCTGGACCTATATATCCAGTTGTCACAAATGGATTATCCACAATAGTAGGGTTTGTTTTCATCTTAACTAATTCATCCTGCAAAAATACAATTTTTTTCCATAAAACGGAAATCATAAAATGGAAAAAACACCTATTTTCCTCTCAAGCCACGCTCTGCAGGGTCTTTTCGAGGCCAGCGGCGTTGTTTCAGTTGATAGTAATGATAGAAAGGCGCATACAACTCGACAAAACTACACTATTTCTTTCAAATTATCTTGTAGGTTTATGAAAAGTCTCATACAAATAATCATCAAAACCTTTCTCATTCCTATCCAACAACACAAAAGAAGAAAACTCTGACAACAAAATTCTCTCACCTTTATACCTCATAACACGAAGAGGGACATGGCCGTAATAGGAAGACCATTGCGAAAAGGTACTGGGAGGACCTATAATATAATCGCACCTACTCAACGCATATAAATCAGTCATACAATCAGAAGGAGACAATGGTTTTATTTGAAACATCTCCACCATTTCATCCTTTATAGCAAACGGCTCGTTAGAACAAACCAAAAAACGATGTTTCGCTTCACCCAGGTTCATTAACTGAATATGTATTTGTTGAATAGCATCCCAATAGGTCTCATCATCAAAATACCATTTCCCTCCAAAATAAGTCTTATAATCACCTCTTCTTACATGTACTCCTACAGTTAACCCATCATAGGAATCGAATTCCTTTTCAACATTGGCCACATAACTCTCATCAGGCATAAACATATCCAAGACAGCGGCCCTCTCTTCTTCAATATACGATATGTCATTTCTATGTTCCCAGCCATCTATACAACAAATCCCTCTCTTATCATCAATTTCAGCCAAATCACCATTCACAACATATTTTGGATTATTCGCCAATCTAACCATTGCTCTCTCAAACTTATTTCCAAGGTTTTTCTTTGAACTTTTTGTAAAACACATCATAAGCCTCTCCAAACTTTGTCGGCCATCATTGTCTTTTGACAGCAAAAACTTCACATATGGATTATGCAAAATATTGGGGAAGTAATCCAAATACTCTTTTCGCTCAAACAAAACATACACTCTCTTTTTGTTATGTATTGCATATGAGATTGTTGGAAGCAACGAAAACAATCTATTGCACAATTGACCACTATGTTTTATTTGAAGAATCATTTTTTTGTAATCAATAAAAATATGCCTATTTATCTAATTCCACGTTTTCAATGTCTTCTCAAGACCTGCAGCGTTGTTTCGGTTGATGGTGATGATGGAGAGACGCATAAATCATTCTTTGATATAATCCTTCCAAAAAGTATCATATTGGTACTTGGCCCAAGCATGGCAACCGAATGGCAGCGCGCCCCTTATGGCAAAGACCTCAGAAGGGAATCTCTCGAATGCAAACGACAAAGCCTCTTCAACACTTGGCTTTGTCAATTCATAATTGGATCCCTCCAGCAGTCCCGACCAAAAATCATCCTCGTTATATTGCCAACGCTTGGCAACAGAATAAGGTTTGTTCCTCCATCCCATCGCCATCAGCAGCCAAACGAGCCACCTTGAATAGGGCTTCTCTTTGAGTCCTATCCGTTCGGTGAGGTCTCCCGTTTTGTACACATACTTCTTCCCGTTGAAGAAATCCATAAAGGCCTTGACACGACGGAGCGAAAAACCGCCATTGCCTACACGTGCCTGGTCGCGGTGAAACTCTACATCTGAAAACCTTCCGAAAATCGGAGCACCCACATAGTCATAACCTTTGCCGCACCATTCCATCAACTCGTCACGGAACACGTATGCATCGGTTTGGCAAATTAGGACATACTCATAGTCGGCAAAGCGAGTATAAAAGTCCTTCGACAGCATTAGTCGGTTGTAGCCCTTTATCCCGTCAAAGAAGTATGGTTCAAACCTTTCATAATGCAAAACCACGCCCTCCGAACTGGCGAGATTGTCATATTGAGATGCATCCATTCCTTTGGGGCATACCAAGACCAAAGGATATTGGCCCAACACACGCATCGTTTGACGCAGGGAAATCTCTTCCCACTTGTCAAAACTTGGCTTATAGACGGGTATGACTATGACGACTTTTTGCATCAGTGACGGAACAAAGCATCAATCAACTTGAGCACAACCCGCATAAGGATCGACTTCTTCTTCGGGTTGTAGTATCTTTGGAACACCGCCCAATCAAACAAAGCATCCCGACACACGGGAACCGTTTTCATCGGCATCGGAATCGAATAAAGCGGAAAATTGGCAAGGCGCGACGCTCCCAAGGTATGGGTGCCTTCCTCGTCAAATCCAATATTGGAGACTTGGTTCCGTGACGCTACAATTGTAAGCGTATTGTTCAAGGTCTTGGCAAAGAACCACTGGTAATCCCACATGTGGGTCTGCTTCTCGTCGCACTTGTCGAAAATCTTCTTATAATACTCACGATATACCTTCTTACCCAAAGCCTCCTCAACGGTTTTCCTCCCCTCTTCGGTATGCCATGCCTTTATGTAGTAATCAAACGATTTCCACGCCCGCGCCCATGAAGCCCAGCAGCCTAATGTGCCCGCACCGACTGTGGCAAAAAGATAAGGCGCACGATGGCTACGCCATTTCAAATGCAAGTTGGTGGCCGTAATAGCCGACACCCGACTATCATCTTTGTATCGATCCAAGAGACATTCATAATAGGCAAAAGCCGACGGCGAAAGCACACAATCGTCTTCAACAATGATTCCCTGCTCCACTTGGCCAAAGAACCATGTGATGCCTGATGTCGGGCCTGGCCCACAGCCCAAATTCTTTTCAGAACTATTGAGATGCAACCGAGTTTGCGTCCCTGCCGTCAATTCTTCAACCACTTGGCGTACCTCGGCACATTTCCTTATATCTTCTTCATTCCAATCGCGTGCACCGTCCTGAAACACATACAAATCCTGAGGTCGGGCTATCATGATAGCCTCCAACGCTCGACGCGTATGCTCGGGGCGGTTGAAGGCAACCAAAAGAACAGGGGTATGGAAGGGGATCATTCCCATTTCTCAATCGTTTTGATGGGCTTGGCGGGATTGCCCGCCACCACCGTATTGCTTGGCACGTCTTTGGTCACCACCGAACCGGCGCCAATGATGGCACCGCTCCCTATGGTAACGCCTTTCAGCACCGTGACGTTCTTGCCAATCCAGACATGGTCGCCAATGACAATCGGCGCCATCACCTTATCTTTTTTTCCGTCAATGCAATGCGTATCGGAATCAGCAATGCACACATTGTCTGAGATGGCGCAACCTTTGCCTATCTCGATATAATGGAAACAATTCAAAGTGGCATTGGTATTGAGAAACGTACCTCCGTGCACCACCAGTTTGGCGCCTGGCGCCACGTAGATGGACGCGCCTTGGTAGAGTTTGAAGTCTCCCTCGCACACAAAAGTGCTGTCCCGGTCAAGTCTGAACTCAGAGACATAGCGACGCTTCCGCGTGGCAAACCAAGAATCGTTGACAACCAGTTCGCCAGATGCAAAACTCACCTTGGCAGTCTTGTCGATGTCGACAATCGACTTCGGACAAATATGGAACGAAGCCGCTCTGCCCAGATGCAGTTTCCTGCGCCAACGGACAGACTTGTAGACATCAAATCTCTTGACAAACGCAATTGCCTTTACTATTTTCCTTTTCAAGCCCATAAGCATCAAGACAACCAGTTCCTACCTGACAAAACATTAACTCTCCTGCTGTATTTAATAGCCTTGGCGTTCTTGCGCAAAAAGCAACAATCTTGCCAATGACTCTTCGCTTGTGACGTATTCAAAAGCAGGAGTTTGGACAACGCTTTTCTGAAATGATAGAAACACAATCTCCCAACGCTGACTTGTGAATTGATATCCGTGACTTCGGCCAACAATACGCTGTCTTTTGTTTGGACCTTTTTGTCTGTAGATGAAATACGACGCACCGTGTCGTGAACCGCGACACACATAGGGCATATTCCCGTTTTCATCTTATGGTATTTCACTCTATGCAAATAATTGTCATCCTCGCCATAATGCGAAAAAATCGGATCAAAGCCGCCCACGGTCTCAAGTGTCTTTCTTGGCAACAGCCATGCCGCGGCATTGACGTATCTCGTGTCATAGACCTCCTTTAGCCTGCCGAAATAAAGATCCTCAAACAATGCTTTATCGGTCACCCTACTGTCATCGAGGCATTTCACCAATCCCTTCTCCATCCCTGTCTTTTCCGCATTAAGATGTATCGGACTCAAAATACCGTATTCGGAGTGTTTCAGGTGAATATCAACCAATTTCTCAAGCGTATCCGCCTCCACCCATGCATCCTGATTGAGCAAGAACACATAGTCGCAACCATTTTCCAATGCATAGCGCATCCCAATATTGTTGGCCCTCCCGAACCCCAAGTTCTCCTTTGATTCAATCAGATGAATCTCCGGATAGTGTTCTTTGATGTATTCCGCCGTCCCGTCATTGGATGCATTGTCAACGACGACAGTCTGCACTGGGATGGTGGACTCGCGCAACGAGGTGAAGCAACGATCGTACCATTGCTGGCCTTTATAGGTTACTATGATTACAAATAATTTCACAACAATAGAGTTATCTCATACCAGCAAGAAGGCCGACCGAATCCAAATCATGGCACAGTTCCTTGGTAAACAATTCCGAGCCTTTCTTGTTCAGATGGTTGTAGTTATAATAGTTGGAGCGGTCTTTGGTAATATCCGCATGGTAATAATCCAACACAGACACATTGTACCTCTTCGCTATTGCATCAAATATCGAATCAGTCACCCTGAGATTACTTACCCTATCCACTATTGGATAACAAACAGGATACTTCACAAACACCAAAGGAATTCCTTCATTACAGCAATCCTCGGCAAAGTTCTCCAATTCACGTACTTGTTTTTCGTCGATATCACTCTTCAAACTATCCTTCAGCATCTCTGTGGTTTCCCAACTATAGTCATTGCCTCTATAGCCCTTGTAAAGGCCATCATCAGTAAATTCAGTTTTCCCGAAAAAAGATGCCAGCCCTGTCTCAACTTCCTCACGATAGCCAAAATACCTGTACAATGGGACATGCCGATCCATCCAAGTCAAGTGTTTCGTTTCGGCCACCAACCCCATCAATTCAGTATCATTTACATATGGAAAGAACTGTTCTCTCTCATATTGCACATCAGACATGATGTTATAAGTACCAAAGAAACAAATATTGAGCAGTATGGTATGGGGTTTAGGATTAAAGCGCCTATAGATCTTGTAACGAATCAATTGAAACTGCAAAGAATGGCCGTCTATTCCAAGATTATACGAGTTAAGATTCAACATTGAATCCATCACATAAGTATTATAGCTACACCAAGCTTGCGAATTTCCCAACACAACCAAATCGGCATTGATTTCGTCCCCATAAATATCATTCCACGCAGCATATTTTCTCGTATTCACTTTTTTCAACCCCATGGTTATCATCACATCGACGGCCACTGCCAACAGCAGAAGTATCAACAACCACAAACAAAATCTACCAACGAACTGCTTCATTGTTCCTCAGAATTGGAAATAGATGAAACTCTCTGCATGACCGCCAAACCAAAAGAGAGCGGCGACCAGCAAATAGTAGATGCCGAACTTCACGACATGGCTCTTCACGCCTCGCAAATCAAGCGCATGCTCTTTGTTGCGCTGCAGCCATTCGACAACAAAAAGAACCGTGATGCTTGCTAAAACAGGAATGTAATAGTGCCTTGTGTCAAGCCAAGGGATAGAGAAAAGACCATTTCCCAAAATACCACTAAAATAACCCCAGGCTTGCGAAAGGCTTTCGGCTCTAAAAAGAATCAATCCGATACATATTATCATGAACGTTACCAGTCTCGAAACCCATTCGTAAGCCTTGTTATTCTTGAAGCCATGCTTCTTCTCAAAACGTTTCCTACCCTTGGCCGAATTCATCGAAATCACTATGAATATGCCCTGATAAAGGCCCCACAACACAAAGGTCCAACCCGCGCCATGCCATAAGCCGCTGAGCAGGAACGTCACTATCATGCAGAGATTCCAGTATGCCAGTTTGTCGCTGGTGCCAATCATCGGATAATACACATAATCCATAAACCATGTGGTCAACGAGATATGGTTGCGTTTCCAATAATCGGCAAAAGACGTGGCGAAATAGGGGTTGTTGAAGTTTCGCATCAGCCTAATGCCAAACAGTTTTGCCGTACCGATAGCAATGTCCGAATAACCAGAAAAATCACAATACAACTGGATGGCAAACAGGACTATGCCCAACACCAATGTGCTTCCACTTTGCGAGGCGAAATCAGGAAACACCCTATTCACATACACAGCGCAGTTGTCGGCCACCACCATTTTCTTGAACAGGCCCCAAAGCATCTGTCTCAAGCCATCGACCGCCAAATCGTAATCAAACTTTCTAGGCTTCTCAAATTGGGGCAACAGGTTGGTCGCCCGCTCAATGGGACCCGCCACCAACTGGGGGAAGAAACTCACGAAAGCAAAAAATTGCACAACATCCTTTGTCGGCTTCATTTTCCTTCTATACACGTCAATGCTATAACTTAACGCTTGAAAAGTATAGAAACTGATTCCCACGGGAAGGATGATATTGAGCAACAGCCCCTCTCTTTTTCCTCCGAGAAACACGTCGGCAAACGATCCAACAAAAAAGTCGTAATACTTGAAAATGCCGAGGATCAGCAGATTGAACACAATGTTCAAAACGCTCACCGCTTTCGCCTTTCTGGGCGTCTCCTTATACCTGTCAATCAACAAACCGCTACCCCAACTGCAAAACGAGGTGAAGGCGATAAGGATGAGAAAACGCCAATCCCACCAGCCATAGAACACATAGGAAGCAATGACGACAAACAGGTTTTGCAACTTCAGGTTCTTTGCAAACGCGAACCAATAAAGCAAAAACACTATCGGCAGAAAAATGGCGAATTCTATGGAATTGAACAGCATCTATCTACATTTTAGGAGGCAACCTCCCCATGAATAGCCTACACCGAACCCAGCAACAACCACATTCCCCAGCAATCTACCCTCTTTTCGTGCTTCCGATAAAGCGATCGGAATTGTTGACGACACCGTGTTGCCAACCTCGGACATATAGAAATAGGCCTTGTGCTCGTCAATCTCCATCAAATCGAACAAGCAATCCAGCATGTATTTGTTGGCTTGATGGAACACATAAAGGTCGACATCATCTTGACTGACATTATTTTTGGCAATTACTTTGTCGACGGCATCCGGAACCGTATCCAATGTGAAATTGAATATCTCCGAACCATTCATATACAAATGGTCCGAAGAGACCGGATTCCCCGATTTGTCGTAAGCCATGTCGCCGATCCGACCAGGATGGCGCATCGCTCCCGACTTTACTATTAGGTCTTCTGCCCCTTTGCCATCCGTGCCCAATTCACAACTGCCTATCTCGGCAAATCCATCCGACGACACCAAAGTAGCCGTCGCTGCATCTCCGAAAATCGTTCGGTTGCCCTTATCGCGCTCATGTATGTATTTCGAATAGGTCTCCGCTGTCAAAAGCAAAACATTGCTGGCCGTATGGCTTTCGACCAGTCCCTTTGCCAACGCCAGACCGTAAACGAAACCCGAACACCCCAAATTGAAGTCCAAAGCGCCGCATGACGTCTTCAGCCCCAGACGACGCTGAAGCAAACAGGCTGTTGTCGGAAGGAAATAGTCAGGACTTTGTGTGCACAACAAGACAAAATCTATGCAATTCTTGTCGACATTCCACTCGTCAAACAAGGATAAGGCCGCCTTTTCCGCTAAGTCAGAAGCGCACTCATCGCTCTTAACGACATGCCTATTGACCACTCCCACCTTTTTGGCAATCTTTTCCACCGACCATTCGGGGAAGTCCTCGACCAAGGCCTGGTTAGACAAGATTGTTTCGGGCAAATAGTAGGATATTGCCTTGATGAAAGTCGCCATTATCCTAGTTTGTTCGTGACCAGTTCATACACATCCTGAATCGTATCGGCCTCTTGTATTTCGGCCCCACTGATTCTGATGCCATAGTTTTTTCTGCACATGGCAATAATTGTCAATCCTTGTAGAGAGCTCCATTCCTCCAACTCTTTGAACTTCAGCATTGGAGAAAACGCTTCTGCTTCAGTATCGTCAAAACACTCAGCAAAATTTGATACAAATTGATTGATATCCATTTCTAATTTTTTTAAAATGAAAACTTCATACTCACTCGAACAAGCCTTTCAATTGTTCCATGAAATTCTCTTCAAGCCTCTCGACTTTGATTTTGAACGATTTAAAATCCACATTCTGCAAATCATAATTTACAAGCATTTCTGCTATTTTGCTCTCAATTTGCTCGGCACACATCCCGTCTTCCATCTTATATTTCTGCGGTATGGCCACATCAAAATCGTTGGAGGCAGCATTATGATTGGCCACCAATATATTGCAGCCATAAAAAACGGCCTCCTTCGGCATGCGTTCCGGTCCACCGAAATGGCCAAAATCTACATAGAGTTTCGATTTTTTGTATCTCTCAGCCAAACCTTCTGGAGTATACCCTTTCAACGGGACATAATTGAAGCGGCCTCTTTCCAACAGTTCCGTCATGATGGCCGACGGCTTGCTCGGGTTATACAGCACCACGTCCTCCCGTTCGGTGGGAAGATCCACATTGCCCATCCTCAGGAAGTCCAAACTGATGGGCTCGACCAAATAATCCACCTTTGATTGCTTATACGACTGACTGACATACAAATAAGTGTATTTCGATGCACACAAATGCCAGCAATTGTCGGGATTGAAATCGATATGGCGATAATGGCTCAGATCCTCATGCAAAAGTCTTCGTTTCATTAGAGTGGCACGCTCTTTCAATGTACCTTTCTTCACCTCGTTTGCATGAAGGCTCAGCCACCAAATGCATTTCTGTGCTTTCTTGAAACCATTAAGACACCATGGTGCATTTTCCGGAGCAATAATATAATTACCGACCTCATCCTCAATCTCTCCATACCTAACCACAGAAACCTCATATTGCTTATAGCGATCTATCGATTGCACGTCTGGGAAACCCGAATAAGTATAATAAACTGTATAGACAGCCATTCCCAACTTACGCATGTAATACGCCAGTTGGTGCAATGCTTCGGGACCTCCCGAGCAGAAATGAGCTGGGGTGAATATATAATATCTTGCCTTATTACCCATTGTGATATAAACGCTTGGTACAAACCGTAAGCCACACATTCGTTAACCGCCTGGCAAAGCTTGGCAATTCATTGGCATAATAACGTGCCATCCAAATCGGGTTCTGTTTTACTAATAGCCACAAACCATACTCCCGTCTGTTTGACACCCCTTTTCGCATGATGCGCGCATCCTCTTTGTCCCAATACTTACGGTACTGCTTAATAAAACCAGTTTTATTTGCTTCATAAAACATATACACAATTTCCTCAAACAACATGTGGTAATAGGCGATGTCTTCAATTCCATTATCTTCCCACACGCTATCCGCGGTTTTCCTTATTCGCTGTTTGTCTGTAAAATTCTTCAAGGTTATCTTTGTGGTAGTCGACCCTTCCCGACCCACCCTATAGACATAGAAAGGCTCCTCAACATGAACAGTTTTAATCGTTCCGTCTTCTCTGACGAAAAGTTGGTAATTGAACAGGGCGTCCTCATATTTCAACCCTCCCTCATAATGCAACCCAATCTTCCTCCAATACGAACTTGAGTAAACATAGGAATATGGATTCGCCAGGATTCCCATGCCACAATTATAAGCATAACCGAAAAAAGACCTGAGATTCATCGTTAGAATAGATTTTTTTCCATGTGTCCACAGTCTCTTCCCTTGGTTGGTAACAACGCAATCGAGATAAACAACATCCACTTTATCAGCGACTTCAATGGCTTGTTTTATTGTTGCTATAGCATGAGATTTCAAATAATCGTCACTATCCATAAAATAGAAGAAGTCTCCTTGGGCATGCTCTGCACCTAGATTTCTTGCCAACCCTTGTCCCCCATTAGCCTGATCAAAAACCGTAATAATACTAGGATATTTCTCATTGTATTCTTGAAGTATGGCGCGACTTCCGTCAGTTGAACCGTCGTTGACGGCTATCACTTCACAGTTGTCCAAATCTTGGGCAAAAAGCGAATCAAGGCATTCCCTCAGGCATGACTCAACATTATAGACAGGTATGATGATGGAAAGAAGCATGGTTTGTTCATCTAAAGTATTTGTCAAAAAAGCGACACAATACCAGCGAAGCGGTTATCAGCTTATGGTACAGCTTTTTTTTATGACCATATTGCAACACACCCTCTACCTGATTATCGGACAACCGTGTTTGCATATTTTTTAATCTAGCATAGTCAGCCTGCACCATTTGAGGTATGTATTTTGCCTGAAGTCTCGCTCGCTCATCTTTGAGAAGTCCTTGATTAGTAGAACTAATTCCCGATGTGTCATAGACAGAAACAAGCTCATCAAGATGACAGAAACTACCGTTACTAAATGCCAACTTCAGCCAAAACTCATAGTCAGAAGCAATGCGCATATTCTCATCATAACCTTCTTTAACAAGCACCTCCCGCTTAATGAAAGAAGAACTGTGCGACAAGCAACTTTGATAAAGAAACTCAAAGGTCATGGGTGAAGGATTGTGCCATTCAGCATCATAATCTGTATAATGAAACAAACAATCTCCATACATCACGTCGGCATTAAACTCATGGGCAAAACACTTCTCCAAAGAATTCTCATTGTAAAGCCAATCACCACTATTCATAAACAAGAGATAATCACCTTTTGCCTGAGCCATGCCCTTATTCATGGCATTATAAACGCCCTTATCCGGCTCGCTCACCCAATAAGCAAAATTATCCGCATTCTGTTCAATCAGCTCACGGCTACCATCTGTGGAACCACCATCGATGACAACCCACTCAAAATCACGGAAGGTTTGGGACACAATACTATCGATGGTCTTTTGAAGACCGTCTCGATTGTTGAAGTTGATAGTTATTATTGAGAGTTTCATTGTTTCAAAAAAAAACAACTACAGTAGTGAGTCATATATTCTTTTCAACATCTTCGCAGACTTTCCCCAAGAATATTGCTCCGCCTGTGCTCTCCCTTTTTGGATCATTCTTTCCCTCAAGTCTGTTCCCGACAAATAAAAAGCAGCAAATCTTTCATACAAATCGCCAGGCTCATTGATATCAAAATAAAGAGCCGCATCTCCTGCCACTTCCGGAAAGCAACTCGCGTTATTTAGCATCACAGGACAATCATTGACAAATGCCTCAATAATCGGGAAGCCAAAGCCCTCGTACGCCGATGGGAAAACAAAGGCTACTGCATAGTGATAAAGATTTCTCAAAGCCGCTTCATCAACAAAACGATGTACCACATTTGCGCCCATATCCAAATCGGCAAGCCTTCTCCTCTCGTTGTTGTTGAAATCCTTTCCCGTACATACAATGTGCATTTCTGGGAAACGTTGGATTATTTTTGAGCATTCTTCGATGAAAGAAGAATAATTTTTATAACCATTCCGTTCCCCTACATACAAAATGTAAGGAAAATCAAACAAAGGATGCTTCAAGCAATCGTCATCTGCATACTCTGGTCTGCCATGCGGAATCACCGTGATTCTCTCTGGAAGAATGTTGAGTATATTCACCAAATCCTCTTTAGTTCTTGTTGATGGCACATGAATGTGAGCAGCCAACGGACACAGTCTCCTTTTTTGGACAATCTGACAATCTGCCCCATACTGCGACGGCATTAACTCTGGAATCATATCATGAACCGTCGTTACGAAAGGCTTTTCTTTCAAATAAGGCAGAAAATAAGAATCAAAAAACGTTGGCTCAAACACATCAAAACGCTGCCTTTTTAACAATTTAACACAATAATCCTTATTAAAATGGAGACAATCATCTGTAATGTTCCACAACCCTAATGCTTTTCTAGTCAATACCCTTTGACCCTTAAACAAACGACGGCCTTCAAACAATTTTTCATGTCTATAATATAGCGGTTTGACCCCCTGCGCAATTCTTTTTTCTCGCAAATACACATTATCACTTTCCTTTATGCCGACAATACAGTCGGCACCCTCATTACAAAGATGAGAAACCAACTCAGCATACGAGCGGGAGACACCTCCTATACGTTGCATTTCAAATGCCTGATAGTCAAAAAAAACACGCATATGAGAATCAAATCCGTTTGCCTGTTAATCTATAATAATCCTCTCCAAGAAGTGACTCCCTATCATTCAAGCCCAACACCAATCGTGCTATTATCGGATGATTGAACGCAAGGTTGATTTTCTTCTCCGGTATCGTTTTATCTGAAAAAATGATGATGCCATGTTTAGCATACAAGCATTTGTCAAACTTCTCAGCTATCACACTCAGACTCTTCCGGGAATAAAACGCTACATGTTGCCCAGTTTCAGTAGCATAATACCACCAATCCATTACACGAGGAGCTGGTTGTGGAATAATCTCAGAGGTACATATCAGAGTGTCAGACAATGCGAACAACTTTTCAAAAACTTCCAACGGATTAGGCAAATGCTCAAGCAATTCAAAAGAAGTCACAACTTCATAATGATCCCGCTGCATTTCATGTCCCTTAGCAAACAGATTCTCACAATACTCATCATACCATTCAAAGTCCCATCCTTTATCACGCATCATTCTAACAAACATCCCATAACCTCCGCCAAAATCAAGCAGTTGTCCTGTCGGATTAATAATCTTCAGAACAGTATCAACCACATTTGAAAGATGGATATTCCTTGCAACCAAACCAATATCACTATCCGTGATTGCCGAGGAGTAAGCTTCCTTAAGCCAATAGGGTTCTTCTGTTTGTACGAATCCGCAATATTGACATGCGCAATAATGTACGGAATACTTACCGAGCACTGTCGCGTGGTCAAAACACTCTGTTTTTCCCCCACATATTTTGCATTTCAAATCCTTATTCATGCATTTCTTTTCTTTTTTCACCGATATAAACAATCCTATTGGTTTCCAGCTCTTCACGATGAATTAAAACAAAAAACTCCTCGAAAGCACGCTTAAACGATCCCTCTGTATACCATTCCGGCATCGGAGACATCTTTTGACCATCATGTACCCCCAGAGCTTCATATTCAACAACAATATATTTATTTGTGTATAATGAAAACCTTTCAAAAGCCGCATATAGAGGAACTCCTTGTTGTAATACGAGGCGATTTGGCATAGTACAAGCTATTGCAATATCAGATTGAACTCGTGAACAGAGCGATGCCAGATCAAATGGAAAAACAATGTTAGAGTAAAGAACATCTATGGGCAGTTCGTTCTCCTTGAAGTATAAATAAGTCCTGTCAACGGCAGTCCCATCATAATTAATGACGAAAACATGATCAAACTGTCCTGATTGATGCAACAAGACCGAAAGACTCCCAATATTTCCAGACAAATCAACGGCGCTTCTAGCATCAGAGCAGTGTGCTTTTATTAAATCGACAATTTTCACAAATTGTGAAATTTGTTTCCCTTGTCCTACTGGACACCGATCATTTTTCCTGACATCACGATTCTTTTTACTCAGCTTTACGACATCCTCTATTGTAGGATTAACGAACCCATAACTACAAGTAATATGGAAGACATCTTTCTTTAGTACACAATTCGAGACTCTGTTGACCAATTGGAACAACCATACCGGCGAACTTCCGTTGAAAGAAAACCTGAACTGTCTAATATGTATCTGGTATGAAGATGAAAGCAATACTTTTTGTCTGAAGAAGGGAGTATCAAGGAATGATTGTCTAGGAAGAAGGCGATTCTCGGAAAACATATCGTTTGCGTCAAGAATATTTCTAAGGATGCTGTATTCTTCATCAACCCACAATAAAAGCAAGAGATAACACTTTTGAAGGAATTCTTCTTTCGCGACCCATTCTTTTCCCTTCCTTTTAATAATACTACCAATATCAAAAAAAACCGGCCTGCCTTTATGGAAGGTTACATTAAATGGATGGGCATCTTTTAACTCATACCCATATTGATTGCACAATTCATTAACTTTTAAGATATGAATTGCTGCATCCTTGAACATTTCAAATGACCACTCATTTGGTTTACTAATGTAGCACGTTTCATGTTTCAAAACAAGAGGATTTCCCTCAATCTGAATCTCGTCCGTAATATAAGTATTGGGAATAAACCTCAATTGGATTAGTTTCTGAAACAACTCCGATTCCAACAATTCCCTACAAAGAACTTCCGATGATTTATAAATCATACGGTAATACCCTCCCCCATATTCAAAAACCCGGCCAAAAGTATCCACAACAGAAGGGCCACAAAAATGAAGGTCTTTTATCTTAATCATCGAAAAGTCCATTTTTGATCAACAAGACACATACTTCTTCCGAGCGGATAAAATCCCGTCTTACAGAAAGTGCTTTGTATTACTTTAAACTCGATTGCGTGCTGCACATAATCGATCATATTGCCACTGGTGTCAAAACATACCAAATTGACAAAATACTCACCTGCTCTTAATGCAAAATCCGGACTAATGTCGATTCTTACCGTTGTGTCCCTAGTCAATGTTACCGAGGTCCCCAATACGGATTTCGAGTCCATCCAAAGAGCACATTCATTTTGCATTGTATAAATGCTAACCCCAATTCTCGGATTTATGATTTTCTCTTTAGGTGATAATACAATTTCAATAGAGAGAGGGGTATCATCATTGATTGTGCTAGCGCCAGATAATCCATCAATCCGTATAGCAGTAACTCGGCATATACCACTTCCCTCTCGGTCAGTCCTATCATTTATAGCAACAGCATTATTTGTCGTCTCGCACCTCAGATAATAATCCACACATTCATCGGCTTTCCCCGTAAAATCAACAATACCGTTTTTCAATACGACGCCATTGATACACAAATTCCTTACCGCCGCCATATTGTGGCTTACAAACAGAACGGTCCTTCCCTCTCCCTTACTTACATCCTGCATCTTTCCAATAGCTTTTTTCTGGAACTCAGCATCACCCACGGCGAGAACTTCGTCTACAACAAGAATTTCAGGTTCAAGGTGAGCAGCTACAGCAAAACCAAGACGCACCATCATACCACTAGAATAGCGCTTTACTGGCGTATCAATATAGCGTTCGCAGCCCGAGAAACCAACAATTTCATCCAGTTTACTCTTTATCTCCTGTTTGGTCATTCCCAAAATAGCACCATTCATATAAATATTTTCTCGTCCTGTCAGTTCCCCATGAAAGCCCGTACCTACTTCCAAAAGGCTAGCGATGCGGCCCTTTGCCCGAATCGTACCCGTGGTTGGAGCCGTTACTTTTGAAAGGAGTTTCAGCAATGTCGATTTTCCGGCTCCGTTCTTTCCGATAATGCCCACCACATCGCCCTGTTCCACCTTGAAATCGATGTCCTTCAAGGCCCAAACATAGTCGCTATCAGCGGCTTTGGATCGATCGTTCACCGAACCCACCTTAAGAAACGGGTCTTCCTTCCCCAAGATATTCATTTGCCACCATCTTTGCAGATCACTACTCAGTGTGCCACTGGAGACCAAGCCCAGACGGTACAACTTACTAACATTATTGAATTCTATTGCTGTTGACATAACAACACCTCTTTATCAAACAAATAGTTTTAATAGTTTATCTATGCATCGGACCCATATACTTGTAGCACGAGGCATGGTTTTCTTCAAATACAAATGAAGCATCTTTTGGATTCTGGTTCTTGGATCATTCAAGCCATTCCTTTTCATCCAATCCTCATCCCATATATCCAAAAGCGCATACTTCTTTAATCCATCTCTTTTGAAATAACCCAACACTTCTTTGGTATAATACTCTCCATCATCATCCAAATACACATATTTCCATATATCCAATCCATGGTTTTCATAGAAGCGATAGGCATTTTCTGGAACATCGAAATATTCCAGCTTCTCCTCTTCATGATAGTGTCGATATAAAGATATCTTGCTCTTTTTCGGGTCTTGTTCAACAGTAGACACCTGATAGAAACGCTCTTTATTACGTTGCCGTAATTGATTCACTCGAGCCAAATGAATGGAACAAAAATCATTAATCAAAAACTCATGGGATTTATCAGCTTGGGGGGACCAAGGGAGCCTCCATTCATGGATAAAGTTATCAGGAAACTCTCCCTCCCACAACGCCTCCGACTCATGCACGCACCAATAATAATGTTGAAACGTGCTATACTTTGTAACATCGCCCTGTTTCAGATTCATCCACCGCCAGCAGAACGAATCGTCGGGTCTGGAATTGATGATTTTCTGCCAATCACTTGTGTTCACAAAGTCACCTGAAAGGAACTCGTCCGCATCCAAGGTGAATAGTAGTTTCTCTCCCTCAATCTTCTTTGCTTCTTCGAAGAGAAGTCGCCTGGTAGCCGCCTGGTGCATCTCCTTGCGTTCATTGTCAACCAGAATGACCTTGGGGTATTCCTTGGCAATCTCACGGCTGCCATCGGTCGACATTTGGTCGGCAATGATGATATAGTCTGCCCATAAAGATGTGGCTTCCAAGAAAGCACGCAGCACCCATGCCTCGTTGCGAACAGGGGTAAGAACAACGTATAACGGCTTACCCATAGTTTTTTAATAAAAGCGACAAAAAATAACAACTCATCGGGCCAATCAAATATCTAGCGTACTTTTTCTTGCGATACTGAATGGTACGTAAACTTTTCTTTATGCCCAGCGCTTCTTTCCATTTTTTTTCATGGATAGCGTATTGCAGTCTAATATAATCAGCTCTATCCAAAAAGACTTCTTCATCATAGCCGCAATACTTTGGAAACAGTTTGTGCTTCAGGCATTGGTTTTCAGCAACATAATCATTATACCTTAGTTCTTTTTCCAGTCCCGCATGTCCATTGGAAATACCACCAATCCTATACACCGCCATGGGCAACGTCCATCTGGCGAACATTGAGTGTTTGGCCAAAATAGCTTGTAGAACATTATCATTGCCCGCTCCAATATAGGACAAATATGGCTTGATAATGGCATTACGAAAACAAATTGTAGGTGTTCTTGTCACAGGACCTATCGCCGCATACTCAAACACATTGCCATCAAGCACCCACCGACCTTGTTGATACGCATCATCCTTTTCTCCGTTTATGATCATTCTTCCATCTGGATTCAGTTCATTACACGCAGCACCAACAAAACCATAATCATCGTTAGCCCTTAGAAAATCAACTTGCCGCTGCAACTTATTCTCATCAATCCAATAATCATCTCCCTCACACATCGCCACAAACTCACCTTTGCAATGCGACAGAACCTTTATATTATTCTTTGACACACCTTCGTTCATTTCGTTCAGCAGCAGAACAAACTTTGAAGGATACTGATTATCATAATCTGATAGAATTCTCCTTGTAGAATCCGTACTACAATCATCTCCAACAACAATTTCAAAATCAAAATCGGTCTTTTGCAACAGAATCGAATCAATGCACTGTCGAACAGTCGCTTCGCTGTTGTAAGTTAATACAGCTACCGAAACTAATGGCTTCATCTCAAAAATCAAATAATTCCCAGATCTCCATCACTCGCTCAATAATCGGAGCCATGTCATAGTATTTGTACTCGGCCAAACGACCACCAAAGACAACATTCTTTTCTTCATCAGCCATAGCTTTGTATCGCTGGTACAGCTGATCGTTTTTGGCATTATTCACAGGATAGTACGGCTCCATACCAGGCTTCCATTCCGTGCTATACTCGCGAGAGACAACTGTCTTCGGACAATCATACACCGTTTGTCCAAACATCTCAAAATGCTTGTGTTCGATGACTCTTGTATAAGGCGCTTCGCGTTCAGTATAGTTCACCACAGCGTTGCCTTGATAGTTGGGCATATCCAACGTCTCCTGCTCAAACGATACCGTACGAAAATCCAAATGCCCAAAACGGAAGTCATAAAACTCATCAATCTGTCCTGTATAGACTATCTTCTCAGCCAAAGCCGACAGTTCAGCACGATGAGCAAAAAAATCACAATTGATCCGAGTTTCGACACCCTCAAGCAAACCATCTATCAGCTTATTGTATCCGCCAATGGGGATACCTTGATACGAATCGTTGAAATAGTTGTTGTCGAACACAAAACGCAAAGGCAACCTGCGGATGATGAAAGCAGGCAATTCGGTGCAACTCCTGCCCCACTGTTTCTCGGTATAGCCTTTGATAAGCGCTTCATAGATATCACGTCCTACCAAACTCAACGCCTGTTCCTCTAAATTGGCTGGCTCATGACCTTGCAATGCCTTCACAGCCTCGGCGCGTTGTTCCTCAATCTTGGCCTTAGCAGCATCAGGCGTGGTCACACCCCACATCTGATAGAACGTGTTCATATTGAAAGGCAAGTTATAGAGTTTGCCTTTGTAATTCGCCACGGGGCTATTGGTATAGCGATTGAACGGAACAATGCCATTCACGAAGTCCCAGACCTTCTTATTCGAAGTATGGAAGATGTGCGCGCCATACTTGTGCACATTGATGCCTTCTATGCTTTCGCAATAGACATTGCCGCCCAAGTGAGGACGTTTGTCGATGACCAGACATTTTTTACCCGCCTTTTTGGCAAAGTATGCAAATGTGGCGCCAAACAAGCCTGAGCCTACAATAAGATAGTCGTATGCTTTCATTTCAAAATCAATTGGAGACCTTGCTAGTGTTTCTTAGTTTCTCCAACAACCAGAACAGTCTGTAAGGAAGTGTCTTGTATCGATGATACTTCTTTGTATGGATATGATCCAAACTGCCCAACAAAACAAGCTCTCTCATATAAGTCTTACTCAAACGATAGTCGGCCACAAAAGGGATCACATTAAACATTGTCCAACGGTTATGAGCCAACACTTCATCAACATAACTATCTATTTCACCTGCAGCATGCTTTTGAACGAAACCCCTCAAATGTTCATAGTTCCTAAACATATCCGGAATCTTTTTTGTTTGAACCGCAACATTCATCGATTGGCCATCCCTGCCCACCAAATAATTGTACACCACAAAGTCAAACGCGATATAAGTATCGGCACACAGATGTGGGACTATATAGAGGATGGAATCGTCATAGCTCACCCCTTCCAGAAACAATGGATGCAAGGGCTTCAACAATGACGTTTTATACGTTGCGCACCAAAAATTCGACATATTACCACCAAATTCTTCTGACTTTACTGGCATCTCCACCCCTATTGTCTTTGCCAACGACACGGCAACAGTTTCTCCACTGTGTTCATCACAAGTATTCATCGCAGTTACCACCACATCGGCATCTGTCGCACTTAGCTTTTCCAATAACAGATCCAGATTTGTCAGCCAGTCATCCGAATCCAAAAAACGCAAATACTTTCCTGTTGCTTCCTTCAAGCCTACATTCCATGCCGACCCGTGTCCACCATTTTCCTTGTCAATCTGGCGGAAAGTTTGCGGATAGCGCTTCGCGTACTCACGGCTCATCTCAGCTGAATTATCGGGAGTGCCATCATTCACGATGATGACTTCCAATTGGTTCATCAGGTTTTCGTTCTGCAAAATCAAAGAACCTAGACATTTGTCGATGTATGGCTCGACTTTGTAGACGGGGACGACTATGGTTAGGAGTTTGTTCATTCGTTTATTCGCTTATCCGCTTGTTTTTTAAGTACCTCAAGTGTTCAACCCAATAAAAAAGGAAGAATGGTAGTTTCGAATACCTTTTTAGCACTGGCCTACCCATATCTCCTTTGATATAATTCTCATACAAATGCTTTAGATTCACCTTAGCCTTATTGTATGGTAAAAAGACCTCGTACCAAAACACGAACACGGCATAATCCGCAATCAACTCATCAATGCATTTCAACAATTCTCGAGGAACGCCTCTTTCGTCTATCTTTTGCCTTTTTGCTTCATAGTGTCTGAAACACACATCGTATGAAGAAGCCCTTCTTTGCATTTGCGAAACCGACATTGAATTGCCCGGCCTTCCCACCAAATAATTATACAACACATAATCGAATGCAACACAGGTTCTTCCTTTTACCAATGAAGCCCAGGTCAAAATATAATCATCATACATCACCTTTTCTGCAAACAAGGGCCACAAGGGTTTCAAAATCTCCGTTTTGTAAGTCACACTCCAGAAATTGACATTACTGTACTTGTTTCCCTCTTTCATCCAAATCTCCCTCGTAATCGAATATGTTTGGCAGCCATCGGAAGAATCCGACTTCCCAAAAAGGACTGGGCATGGTATGATTAAATTATCATCAGACAAACGAACAACCTCAAAAGGATTGAACACCACATCGGCATCACAATTCCTCAAATCGAGCATCAGCCTGTCCAAATTCGACAGCCAATCATCTGAATCCAAAAAACGCAGATACTTCCCTGTTGCTTCCTTCAAACCCACATTCCAAGCAGAGCCATGGCCTCCATTCTCCTTGTCAATCTGGCGAAAAGTTTGGGGATGACGTTTCACATACTCGCGGCTCATCTCAGCCGAATTGTCGGGCGTACCATCATTAACAATGACGACCTCCAATTGATTCATCAAAGCCTCGTCCTCCAGAATTAGCGAGTCTAGACATTTATTGATGTAGGGCTCTACTTTGTATACGGGGACTACTATGGTCAGAAGTTTATCCATTTTCTTATCATTTGCTTTTTTACTCTAAATTTCAAAAGCATACTTATAACGTTTTGCCATGCCAAACCCAACCAATGATTTTAGCCTATTTGGAGCTATCAACCTCATAAGCATGCCAAAAGACGAAAAACCATATCGCCTAGCTATAAATAAACATCTTATCAAATTATTCCATTCTTTGTTTGTTACACAATCCGAGATAGGCACTAATAAGAGTTTATCAAACAACGGAATTCTATGTTTATATAAGAATCGGTTTTTTTTTGCAAACACTGCCGTCCTTATATAATAGACTTTTTTCGTATGATTCTTGGAAACAGTTCCTGGGGAATCAGTAACACAATAAACTATTGAATGGTTGACTCCAATGCTTTTAGCATAATACCCGACCATATAAGAAAACAATGTATCGTTATGAATGGGAATCTCGTCAAAGCGGACCTGTCTACTACTAATCAATTCTCTCCGAATGATTTTGCACCAAGGTTCGCCAAATAAAAACCTGAATTGGAGCGATGCCTTTTGTGGATTTGTATCGTACAAGACATGCATCTGATTAAGATGATCTACACGATGTGAATGACTTGAATCATCTATCCTAATAGATGTCGCATTAAAAAAAGTAATATCTGGAGAATCAGCTGTTATTTCATCAAGTGCTTGTTGAAAATCAGTCGTAAAAAAATCATCTGCATCTGAAAACACAACCCATGTTCCCTTAGCATATTGCAATCCGATGTTCCTTGCATAACCACTGCCTTTTCCTTTTTTGGTCAGATAATACTCATAATTATTGCCCTTCCAACGAGGGAAACGCTCGAAATCCACCTTGTCAGCATCACTATTGTCGTCCACCACAATAACTTGTACATCATCGCGCACAGGTATAGAATCCAAACAACGTTGCAACAAGTCGGGAATGTTTTTATGTGGGATGATGATGGAATAGTTGATCATTTTCAAAACATCGTTTTACACAACACATAAGCTGTTCTCTTGATTCGGCTCACAGGTCTGTTACTTTTGAATAGTTCTTTCATCAACCATGATTTCTTATACCCCAGTTTTCGCATACGATCGAAATTCAACATAAAAGCATTTTTATCAGAAGAAAAAAGCAATCTTAAATACTCGAAGGCAAGCTTCTCATCCACTGGATAACCATGTTCGTGCACCACCTCCTGTGCACGAAAGAAAGCATCTGTCCTGATCTGAAGTTCTCCTGGCTTTTTCATGAAATTAGAGGTAAGCGTATTGCCAGATTCCGTAATGCAATAAAGCGGCTTTTCACGCACCTCTATCTTCCCTGCATTCACCCCAATCTTTACCGCAAACAGGTTATCATTGCTATATTGTATCTCGTCAAAGCGGATGCTCTTCTCCACAACCATTTTACGATTAATCAGCCTACCGCAAATTGAGAAATAACGGCAACGCAATTCCGTCTCATCGCCATAGGCAAAATACCTATCAATAATGGCATTATAGCAATCCGCTCTCTTTGAGTATGAAATCCTATCCGACAACATCACTGCTTTGGGACGAAAATACACCATATCCGCTTCCGTATCCTTTTCCTCATCAAAAATCTCATTTGGCAATGGCAATAAATAATCGTCAGCCCCGACAAACAGGAGCCATTTGCCTATGGCGTACCCCATCCCTACATTTTCCGCATATCCAGTTCCGCCGCTCTTTTTCGTGAAATAACACTCGTAGTTCTTACCTTTCCACTGCGGGAAATGCCCGAAATCCACCTTGTCTGCATTGCTATTGTCGTCAACGACTATTACTTGAACGTCATCACGAATCGGGATAGAATCCAAACAATACTGCAACAAGTCTGGAGTATTCTTGTGCGGGATTATAATGGAATAGTTTATCATGATCTCAAATCAAGCCATTTTCCAAAAGTAAAGTCCCACTCAATAGGATCGAATGCGTCAAACCCACCGCCTGGATAAAATGTGTATTCTCCAAAATAGATTTTTCCTTCAATATCGTACAAATCCACCCTAACAAACGCATTGTTCACCAATGCTGCCAGTTTAGTTGCAATTGCCAACATCTCCTCAAAGTTTGCGGGTTTCGGAACCACATAATCAGTGTTCTTTCTCGTCCCCCATACAACCGGTAGCAAATTCCAATTTATATCATAACAATTTGATCTCAATTCATTGAATCTACCTTCAAAGTAGAAAACAACCTTACATTCACCATTAAATACAAAAAACTTATAATCCCTAAGCTGGCCATCTTGTTCTGCCATGTACTTCTCCACAAAAATAGAACGTTGAATGTTTTTACACCCCCATGGTTTCCCATTGTAATGATAGTAATTTCTATGCAAAGCCTTTTCCAACTTTTGTTTTGCTTCTTGAAAATCAAAACTATTCTTATCCGCACAAACTATCGTACTTTTCGAGTCATGATTACATTTCAATACAAATTGATTTGGTAATTCATCAAAAGGGATATCGTCAAAACTCGAAAAGCCTCCAGCTAAAGTAGGAATTACATACTCACCGCCAAATTCCTTTGATACGAACTCTTTAACTAGTAGTTTATCTGTAAGTTGTGTATACAAAGGATTTCTATCATGTAGTTTAATCCATTGTATCTTTTCGTTGAATGACCGTGGATTTTTCAGGTGGCACGAATAGCCCACCAATTTCTTGAAGCGATAGCGTATTTCCCATGAATCAGGAATCAGATAATAGAAAAACAAGTCATGAGCACGACTCTTCAACAACCTATAATATCTTCGTGGATGAACATGCTTCATAGTTCTCGGTTTAATAATTCATTACGCATCAAAACTTTCTTGATATATAAGTTTGATTCTTTGTTCCGTCAGAATCCTAATTTTCTATATGTCAAATCACCTAGACGGCTTGAAAGCTTCCAAACAGGAGAAAGCAGTTGATTAATCAACAAGCAAAGCAATATTACAGCCAATGACATCAGGATTAGAGTACCAACAAACAACAAATAGTTGGATATATATGGATATATTACAGATACAATATTTCGCTGAAAACTTGTAGCCAACGGATGATTACCATGTATAAGATACACTGCAAAAATGCCTGCCGACAAACCATTCAGGGCCGACGACGTAAACGACAGATGACCTATGATCACAAAAAGCAGTACCGCGTTGATTATCAATATAGGAGAATTATACCTGAAACTCAGCCTCCATAGCAATTCTCCACCCTGTGTTTCAATTGAGTAATAATATCCAACAACAAGCATTACATTTAGTAAAGCATAGGCGACTAACAACTTCCAGACCTTAATCTTTCTCCACTGTTCAGAGTAATACGACAACATTTGGCCAAGTTGATATAAAAACAAAAAATTAATTATGTTTGTGCCTTCAACGTACAAATAGTATCTACAAAAATTCCCCAAATAAACGGAAACAATTCCAGAAATAATCAGCATATACCACTTGGCCTTAATGGAAGAGTGATCTAGAAATACGTTGATCAAAGGAGAAAAAAGATACAGCCCAACATAAGTCCTTACATACCAATATTCGGTGCGTGAAATAAACATGAGCGAGTGCATAACATCATGCCAACCACTTGCATTCCTCACCCCAATAATTATCTCTGGCAAACTATAAATCAGCACCATCACAATCAGTTTAATAAAACCTTTTGAAGATGGTTTAATCCTAAAATACCCAGAAATGAGGACGAAACAGACCACCCCTACATGTAGAGGCAGCCAAAGAGCCTGCAAACCATTATGCGATGGATTGTCTTGTACAAACCAACGCAGAAAATGGTATAAGACAATGAAAAACATGGAAATCAATCGAAGCAATTCGAAGCAACTTTGACGCTCCTTATGGCTATTGACTTCATTCATAAACTTTCGTTTGGTCTTGTACTAAAAAACAGCCGTGTATTGGTTTCGTTTTTCCATTTTCCCCCGCCTACGCTTCGCCTATACTTCGCCTATGGATCGCCTATGGAATGCAACCGGATTTTCGGTTTTTTGTCACACAGATTTCACAGATGACACGGATTATTGCTGCTGCGCAGCGGGGCGGCTTACGCCGCTAATTGTTCTTATTAACTATAACTTGAGCTATCCTCTCCCTCCACAAGTCGGGCACTTGTGCCTCGGCAGCAAAAGTCTTCCAGTTGCTTATCGCATGACTCACCTCCCGAACCACGCCCTCAGCCTGTGATATATCGTTCTCCTCGGCAAAACGCAACAGGTCAGCCTCGGTGATGCCGTCCGTCTTAATACCCAACGAAAGAGAATGCCTGTTAAAATATTTCGGTCCGTCCAAATCTATCGTAAACAGCATATCATACGCGGGAGCCAAGCTCCATGTGCCTTGCTTGTCCATCAAGAAGGAAAAATTCTTGCTGTGGTCATCCACATTGCCACCCAACACGTTAAAGACCATACGACGGTACAGCTCCCTCTGCTGTGACTCAGGGAGGCGCAAACGACGACATACCGAAAACAACTCATCGTATGAGGTGGCATCAGGATCCATCGCCGCCAAAGTTAGCACATGCACTTTTTCCCCTTTTTGACGGTCGAACCGTTCTGTGAGAAAATGCCGCTTCCCCTCAATCGTCATCAGTCGGCTGGGCATCATTGCGATACCGGCAGCACACGCCATCTTGTAGTAGGCATATTCAACCTCTGAGAAAGGAAATTCCTTGTCATCATTGAATTTCAAGATATAGTGGACATAATCACTTGACAAATCAGCCTGTCCCGACCTGATGTCACCTTCCTCATTGATGGCAATGACCGCCTTGGCCCGCTTGCCGCCAGCCGAGGTCCCCACCCGATACAAATCCTCCAGCAATATGTCGTCACCCTCCTTAAGCAGAATCTCTTGTCTTTCTTCCTGAATGGCAAGGGCAAGGTGATACAACTCCTCCACAGGAATAGGCATATTGCCCCCTGTCAACAGTTGCGCCGGCTGGAACTCCAATGCTCCCATGCCTCGTTTCCCTATGAATGAGAGGCGGTCGAGCGGGTTGAGTTGCTGCGAATTGATATTGTTTTGTTTAGCCCAAGCCTCAAACACGCGGTTACCCCAACGGTCGGGCAATGAATCCGCCACAAAAGGAGGTAGGCCAGCATATAGTTTATCGCCATTACCATGCCGTGGCAACAAGGCAGACGGCGATTGTATCGAGCACCACAAAGGAGCCACTTCCCACCCCGTCTCGAGAAATTCCTTCTCAAAGACGAACGTAGAGCAGCGTTTGTGGCTATCCCACGAAAGATAACCCAACACTTTTCCCCAAAGCCATATTGCTATTGAGTTATTTCCCATGCCTTACTCGTTTGGGCGTCGCTTTTTTGAAAAAAACATCTTTCGGGTTTTCTGGCAACTCGGGAAGCAATTGCTCAATTTGCTCTAATTGCCCTACGGCCCGCATCAGGGACAACAACACTTGCAACGACACATTGGCCGTCTTCCCATTCTCAAAACCCCTAATGGTAGGCACACTGACCCCCGTCTGTTCGGCCACCTCACTTTGAGTCAAGCGGCACTGTATACGATACGTCTTGAAACGCAAGCCCAAGCCTCTAATCAATTCCGTATTTGACAACGCATAAATATCTTTCATAACAAATAAATGAAAATATATTATCGTTTATATCAAATATCATACCATAACAAAAGAAATATTATAGGTATGGAAAGCGTTTACACCGTATCCATAAAGCTCTTCTGCACCCTGTTGAAGATCAGGACACCGAGGGCGAGGACGACCAGCATGACGCCGAAGCTGTAGGCCAACCAGCCCCAGCCGACGAACTGGCCCGCACCCAAAGCACCGTGCTTGAAGGTCTCGATGATGGGCGTCACGGGGTTGAGGCACATGATGGTGGCCAAGTCGAGGCCGAACTTCTGCTTGCCCGCCACCTGGCTCAAAGGATAGACGATAGGCGTGGCATACATCCACAACGAGACCACAAAGGAGAACAGGATCTGCAAGTCGCGGTACTTGGTCGTCATCGACGAGATGATGATGCCGAAACCCAAAGCCAAACCCGCCATCATGACCACCAACAAGGGGAACAAGGCAAGATACCAATTGGGACAAGGCGCCTGCCCTATGATGACGTAGTAAAGGTAGACCGCCACAAACAAACCCAGCTGTATGCCAAAGCGCACCAAGTTGCTGATGACACTCGACAGCGGCATGATCAGCCTGGGGAAATACACCTTGCCGAAGATGCCCGCGTTGGACACAAAGGTGTTCGACGCCTTGCCGAGACAGTCGGAGAAGTAATGCCACATGGCCACACCGCCCAGATAGAACAAAGGCTGCGGGATGCCGTCGGTGGGGATGCCCGCAATGCCGCCAAACACCACCATGTACATGATGACCGTGAAGGCCGGCTGGATGATCCACCACAACGGGCCCAAGATGGTCTGCTTGTATTGCACCGTGATGGTACGCTTGACGAACAAGGTCAACAGGTCTCGATAATCCCAAATCTCCTTCAGATTCAACTCAAAGAGTTTGTTCCTTGGCTTGATGACGGTTGTCCAGTTTTCGTTCTCAATTGTCTGACTCATTTCAAAGAAGTGTAAAGCTTCGCCACTTGACTCACATCAAGACGGCATAACTATTTGCAACTAAACCACTTGCACCACACATAGAGAAGCGGTCGTTTGGTTTCCATTCAGGCTATAGCACACCTAAATTTACAATCTGCAAATGTAAGAATTATTTTCCAAATAAAACAAGAAAAAAAAGCGCTCGCTTTTCCCCTTTTTATTTGGACCGCTTGCCTTTGAAAAGGATGTTGCCCACGATACGCCAAAAATACTTCCAATCGGTGCGGAAAGGATGCTCCTGATAGGCCTCAAGATAACGGCGTTCGCTTTCTTGGATCTCGTCAAGGCTATCCGGCATGTCGACATAGAACGGGGGCAGAAGACCGGGTTTGGTCTTGGTCCTAAGCTGCTGCATCTCTTTGGTATAGAGATTGAAATACTGCTGGCTCAAGGGCCTCACCCCCACCAACTTCATCTGCCCTTTGAGGAGGTTGATGAACATCGGCAACTCGTCGAGCCACGTCTTGCGCAGGAAGCGACCCCACTCGGTGATGCGGTAGTCGTCGCTGAACTTGCCACCGACGTCAAGGTCGTTGTTCTCGTAGATATAGGTCTGGAGATACTCGGAATAGGCATACATCGTCCTGAACTTGAACACGTTGAACTTCTTTCCGTCCTTCCCCACCCTCCTCAATCGGATGAGCAGGCCGTAGGTGTGCTGCTCACGACTGGGCTGACGCTTTTTCTGGGCGATGACGCAATAGCGGTCGTGGATGTATTGCTCGCTGACCACGTCGAAGCCGCAATAATAGAGTCGTCCCAGCACCTCGGGACGGGGGAATACCTTACGCACCTTGCGGGTGCAGAGGTAATAGAACCTTCGTGTCAAGCCCATCTTCGGGCATACCCTATGCCACAGGAAATCAAAGAAATAGGCAATATAGGCGAAAAATTTGGGGTACCTGCTGAAGAACTGCACGCGGCGTTTTTGGGACGTATCGAACCCGCAGACGAAATAGCCGTCCTGCTTCAGTTTGGCATTGGCACTGCGCAAGTAGCGGTTGAGGTAACGGATGGCGTTGAGATGGTCCTTAGCCAACAGCAACTCCGCCTCGCCGTCGGGTACGGCCCACGACTTCTCAGCGTAGTCGTTGAGCCATTTGGAACGCTCGGGGCCTCGAGGCGTCTCGGCCACCTCGATCAGTTCGCGCAGCTGTCCGGGGGCGTCGTCAAACTCGAACCTTGGAGCATGTTGGGTCTCGGTCACGGCAAGGTATTCCATCACCTCGTCGTAGTTGTCGCGAGCAATCATGTCGTTGAAAAAGGTCCTAACGCCCATACCAATCAATGGTTTTACTTCTTGTTCAGGAACTCACAAATAGCACCACAAATTCTATCCTGGTCCTCGTTGGTGAGGTAAGGATGGATGGGCAACGAAATCACCGTGTCGGCCAGCTGGTCGGCAACGGGGCAACGGTTGTCCTCAAGGTTCAGGTAGCTGAACGCCGTCTGACGGTGCATCGGGATGGGATAATAGATGGCCGTAGGGATGTCCAAAGCCTTCAAGGCAGCTTGCAATCCGGCACGCACTTCCTTGTTCTCCACCTGCAGCGTATATTGCGCCCAGCTGGAATAGAAGACTTCGGGGACGATAGGCGTCTTCACCACATCCTTCAGTTGCTCGGTATAGCGTGCCGCCACTTTGTTGACATCGTCAAGTTCATAGTCCTTGAAGGCCTTCAACTTGACCAACAGGATGGCAGCCTGGATGCTGTCCATGCGCGAGTTCATGCCGATGCGGATGTTGTCGTAGCGGTCGCTGCCCTTGCCGTGGATATGGTAGGAGTCGACGAGTGCCGCCCATTCGTCGTTATTAGTGAACACTGCACCACCGTCGCCATAGCAGCCCACGGGCTTGGCGGGGAAGAACGAAGTGGTGGAGATGTCGCCGAAAGTACATGCCTTTTGGTCACCGATGCGACCACCAAAACCCTGGGCACCGTCTTCGAGAACATAGAGGCCGTATTGGTCGGCCACCTTGCGGATCGCCTTGAAGTCGGCAGGCAGACCGAACAGGTCGACGGCGATGACGACGCGAGGCGTGAGTTGTCCCTTCTTCAGGGTCTGCTCCACCTTGCGCTCCAGGTCGGCGACATCCATGTTGAACGTGTCCTTGTCGACATCGACGAAGACGGGCGTCGCGCCTTGCATGGCGATGACCTCCGCCGAGGCGAAGAAAGTGAAACTGGGCACAAAGACAGCGTCGCCTGGTTTCACATCCCAGGCCTTGAGAGCCAACAACAAGGCATCGGTGCCACTGTTGCAGGCGATGCAATGCTTCACGCCGACATAGTCGGCAAAAGCCGTTTCCATCTCCTTGATTTTCGGGCCCATGACGTAAGCCGATGAGGCCACCACGTCGAGGATGGCCTTGTCCATGTCGTCCTTCAGGACGTTATATTGGGTTTTTAAATCTCTGAATTGCATCGTTTTATATCAATTGTATGGTCTGGTAGAGACGCAATGCATTGCGTCTCTACAATGATTCCAAATTTCCGTTGATTTCCTTATATTTTCTGCCACAATCGCATTGCAAGGTATGGTCGAGGCGTTTGCCGCATTCGCAAACCCATCCGATTTGACGGGCAGGCACGCCGGCCATCAGTGCATACGGCTTCACGTCTTTGGTCACCACAGCGCCGGCGGCGATTAGAGCGCTCTTGCCCACCGTATGGCCACACACCACGGTGCAGTTGGCACCCAACGAAGCGCCTTCACAAATCCTGGTCTTGGCATACACGCCATGTACGGGGAAATGGGCGCGCGGCGTGGTCACATTAGTGAAGACGCAGCTGGGACCGCAGAACACATTGTCCTCGATTTCAACGCCTTCGTAGATGGAAACGTTGTTTTGGACGCGGACATTGTTGCCGATATGGACATTGTTGCCAACGTTCACATTCTGTCCGAACGAGCAGTTCTCGCCAATGACGGCGCCTTTTTGGATATGACAGAAATGCCATATCTTCGTCCCCTTGCCGATGCTCACGTTATCATCGACGTAACTGCTTTCGTGTATGTAATAGTCGTTCATTTGATAGTCAATTTTACAGGCCTGCCCTTCGACCCTTCGACAAGCTCAGGGCTCAGGGACCTTAATCCCAGCCCGAGGCTAGCACATCTGCGATGTGGATCACCTTAATGGGCAAACCTTCCTTTTCGATATAGGCCTTTTGATGCATCAGGCAAGTCATGTCAGTTGAAACGATATACTCAGCCCCTGTGTTCATTGCATTCTTCACCTTGTGACCTGCCATGCCCGACGCCAAAGTCTCGTGGTTCACCTCCAAGGAAAAATCGGCGCCACAGCACATGTCGTTCTGTTTCATCTCCACCAGTTCAAGGCCTCTCACTTTGGAGAGCAGTTGACGTGCTTCCTTGCCTAGACCCAAGCCTCTCAGGGCACTGCAGCTATCGTGAAACGTCACCTTATACGGGAACTCAGCTCCAAAATCGTCAAAATGGACCTTGTTGACCAAGAAGTCGGTCAACTCGTAGACATTAGCCACCATCCGCTTGAAATTCAAGTGATTGGCAGTATTGAAGAAAAGTTCAGGATAACGTTTCTTGATATAATGCACACATGCCGCCGAGGGAGCAACCACTGGGCCATCGTATGAGAAATCGTTGAGGAACTTGTCGCCCAGCTCCTTAGCTTCTTCAAGGAAACCGGCATTGAAGGCAAAGCGACCGCAGCAGGTCTGCTCCGGGTTATACTCCACTTCAACGCCAGTACGTTCCAACACTTTCATCGTATTGGAAGCCACCCTTGGAAAGAATTGGTCAATAAGGCAGGGTACGAAAAGTTCAACTTTCATCGCATTTTAAACATAAAAAACGGGCAAAAGTACGACTTTTATTTAAAATATATAAATAATATTCAAAAAACACGACATTTTACTGCCGAACAGGCAAAAATTCAGCATCATCCCAGAAGGTGGGATAGGACTTCCCCACTACTTCGGGATGGTCGAAACTGACAGGGCCGGCGAGCATAGAGAGCGGAGCCAAAGCCATGACGATACGATGGTCATTATGAGCGCAAAAACGAATCGGACGGCTATCCAATTTCGCTAACTCGGTTTGCATAGCCCGCACCCGATCCGACTCTTTGAACAGAAGGTTGTCAAGCCCCGTGAAAGTGGCTGTAACACCCAATCCGGCACAAGTGGCTGCCATGGTCGGATAGAGGTCAGGATGCTGGGAGAAATCGAAACGTAAAGGGCGTTTCTCAAAGGGAATCCTTCTCAAAACGAGGGCATCGTTTTCAACAAACGTCCCCACACCCAGTTGGGTCATCCACTCAGCGATAATGGCGTCGCCTTGTAAGTTCGCGGTCCCTGAGCCTGTCGAAGGAGTCGAAGGGCCGCCTAATCCTTGCAAACAGACCTCACATTCCTCACTAAACGCCGCCATCTCGTACCAATAAGAGGCTGCGCTCCAATCGGATTCTATTGTAAAATATTGTTTCTCATATGGTTTTGGCCTGACGACAACCAGTTTGTCTTGTCTTTTAACCTGTGCCGAAAAATGGCACAACATTTTGATGGTCATGTCGAGATAAGGAAGGGAACTGGGACTGCCAACAAGCTCCATTTCAAGGCCTTGAGGAAACAACGGCGCCGCCAAAAGCAGGGATGAGGCGAACTGGCTGCTTTGGGTCATATCCACTTTCACTTTACCACCTTGAAGGGCTTTGCCATGGATCCGCAAAGGAAGGCATCCTTCTTTTTCAACATACTGAATGTCAGCGCCTAAAGCCAACAAAGCATCAACTAAAGGCTGGATAGGTCGCTGTTTCATGCGCTCGGCGCCAGTGAGGAGCCAGTCGCCTTCGTGACATGCCAGATAGGTGGCCATGAAACGAGCTGCGGTGCCGCAGTCGGCAATGTTGATGATTGATGTACCTTGTTGAGTTTTATGAATGGCTTTAGAAAGCATAGATTCCTTGCCACGCGCTGCCCTATGCTGGAATGACATGCATTCTAAAGCCTCTGCCAAAACCATGGTATCACCCGAATCCGAAAGGTTCCGGAAATCAGGCGCAAAGCCACCATACGCCGCAATCATCAAGGCACGGTTGCTCTCGCTCTTGCTGGCGGGTAGGGTGATGTCGCAATGAAGTTTCATGGATTCAGCGTCTTGGTCATAACATATTCCAATGCCGACCTCACCAGATCAGGTTCCACTTCGACATCCCAAACGGGTTTTTCAACTGCCTCAAGCAAAACGAATTGCGATTGCTCTCCTTTGTTCTTCTTGTCAAAAGCAAGGTATGAAAGGATGGCGTCCGCATCGGATTCAGTCAACTTCATTTCCGATTCCGAAAGCAGCACGGGCAACTGTTTTTCATAGTCGATCAAAACCTTCTTATTCAGGCCACATTGCTTCACGGAGAGCCACAACGCCGCAGCCATACCCATAGCCACCGCCTCGCCATGCAGCAAATGGCTTTCCTTCGTCAGGCTATGGCTTTCAATGGCGTGGCCGATGGTGTGGCCGAAGTTCAACACTTTGCGCAAACCTTTTTCGGTCGGATCTTGTGCTACAATCTCGCGTTTTATCTCACCGCAACGGAGAATGTAATCCTGATAATTCTCCAAATTGACATTCAGTAAATTCGCATCAGCGATGAAACCATATTTCAGCATCTCGGCGAGACCCGACAGGATTTCCCGTCTAGGCAACGTCGACAAAAACACTGGGTCGGCCAGCACTTCCTCCGCCTCGGCAAAAGTGCCGATTTGGTTTTTGGCGGCGCCAAAATCAATGCCGGTCTTCCCTCCTATCGCTGCGTCGACCATGGCGAGCAGCGTCGTAGGGATGTTGATAAACTTGATGCCGCGCTTGTAGGTCGAAGCTGCAAAGCCGCCCAGGTCGGTGATAGTTCCTCCGCCAAGATTGATAATCAAGGCGTTACGGTCAGCATAGTGCTTCAGCAGGGTCTTCCAAATACGCTGCACAGTTTGCAGGTTTTTGTGTTGTTCGCCAGGCTTAATGATGATATCGACGGCATTTTCACAACCGAGCCAAAACTTTACTTCAGGCAGCCAAAACGGGGCTACATTCTCATCGGTCAGAATGAATACTTGAGAGGCTTCGGCTATGGTTCGTTTCAGTTTATCGTTCATTTCAAACCCATTAAAAACGGATAAATGCTTCCGTATATCCTACTTGATTCCTCGTCGGTGTTCCAATTCAGGATTTCTCCTTTGCGATTGCACACCAACTTAACAGGAGTATAATTCACTCGTTTATAACCAGATAACAACTCTGCGCATTCCTTGTTGATGAACCTTTTGTCAAGAAGCGGATTGCGCGAAGACATGTTGCAAATCACCACATTCTTGTCAAGGCTTTCCAAACTTGAAACCTGCTCCATTTCACCCAGACCAACCAACACAATCGCCTTAGTATCTGAGGCTTTACTAAGATATGGTTTTAGATTATTTTCAAAATCGCTCTGACTCGCCTGGCACCAAGATGTCATGAAATAAAGGATGGTCGTGTCATGGTTGTCAATCGTTTCCACAACTTTCTGACGGTCATAACCCGAATAGTTCTGATTACAGGAAACAACCATAATCGCCATAACCGCACAAAGAGAAGCCATCAATTTTTTCATAATCAATCCGTTATGATTTCACATTTTATAATTCTTTCATCATCCGTTTCGCCATGCCGAATCTCCACACGGATATATTTTTCAGGCATCAGCGGCTCTATCATCTCAGGCCACTCGATAAGGCAAAGGTTGCCGCTATCGAAATAGTTCTCGAAGCCGATGTCGTAGGCTTCTTCCAGCTTTTTAATACGGTAGAAATCAAAATGATAGACCGAATCGCCTTCCTCAGTTATGTACTCGTTGACGATGGCAAATGTTGGGCTGTTCACCTCGTCGGTGACGCCCATGCGGTGGCACAGATTTTTGATTAAAGTCGTCTTGCCCGCGCCCATCGAGCCGTAAAAGGCGATGACGTCGGCCTCATCGCGCATAGAGAGCAAATAATCGGAGACCTCCGAGAGCTGCTCCACGCCACTTATATTGAATAGTTTATCCTTCATTGCAAACGTTTTACGCTGCAAAGATAGTGTTTATTTATCACAAAACCTGCAAAACCCTCAAAACCTTTCGCTTAACACGGCGGCGGCTTGCAACCGCTTGCCGCCGGAAAGCCCGCCGGTTGGCGTGGCTTTCCAACTTCTATATCAAGGTTTTGTCAGTTTTGCTAGTTTTGTGACCAATCAATTCTTACTTCGCCGTGAGGTGCGTCACTGGGATAAGCATCTCATTCATCGAGATGCCGCCATGCTGGAAAGTGTTGCGGTAATAGCTGACGTAATAGTTGTAGTTGTTGGGATAGGCAAAGAAGTCGCTCTTGCCTGCGAAAACATAGGCCGTACTCAGGTTGACCTTCGGCAAAAAGATCTTCTCCGGGTCTTTCACCTCAAACACTTCTTTCGGATTGTATTTCAAGTTCTTGCCGTACTTATAACGCAAATTGGTGTTCACTTCGCGGTCGCCCAAAATGCGGACAGGGTCTTTCACATATGTGGAGCCATGGTCGGTGGTGATGATCATGTCACAGCCTTTTTCTGCGATGAAGCGCATCATGTCGAAGAGGCTGGAATGCTCGAACCACGAGTACATCAGCGAGCGGTAGGCTTCCTCGTCGTCGGCCAATTCGCGGATGATTTCCATCTCGGTGCGGGCATGGGAAAGCATGTCAACGAAATTGTACACGATGACATTCAACTTGTTCTGCATCAGGTTCGACATCTGCTCAAAGAGTTTTTTGCCCGCCTGCAGGTTCAGCACCTTATTATAAGAGTACTTGATGTTCTTTCCGAAACGCTTCAGCTGTTCGCCTAGCAGCTCGCCCTCAAACTGGTTCTTGGTGCCTTCGTCCTCCTCGTCCACCCACCACTGACGATAGCGACGGCGGATTTCGAGCGGCATCAATCCAGCGAAGAGGGAATTACGAGCGTATTGTGTGGTGGTAGGCAGGATGCTGTAGTACACATCGTCGGCCTCCACATGGAAATAGTTTTCAACCAGTGGTTGAATGGCTTTCCATTGATCGTAGCGCAGGTTATCAATGACGATGAGGAATAACGGCTTATCGCCGCCATCAAGGCGTGGAATCACCTTGTCGCGCACCACTGTATGCGACATCACAGGCTTTTCGGAACGTCCTTGAATCCAATCCACGTAATTTCGTTCAATGTAACGCGTGAACTGCGTGTTGGCTTCTTGCTTTTGGTCGGCGAGGATGCCCTTGATGCCTTCGTCAGTCGACTTTTGCAGTTCCAACTCCCAGCGCACGAGTTTCTTATACAGGGCGATCCATTCGTCGAAGTCGAGGTTGTCGTTCAGGTCCATGCTGATCTGTCGGAACTCCTGCTGGTATCGCATCGACGACTTCTCGTCGCGTAACGTGCGATTCTCGAGATTACGTTTCAGCGACAGCAAAATCTGGTTCGGGTTCACAGGCTTAATAAGGTAATCCGCTATGTTGGAGCCGATGGCGTCTTCCATGATGCGTTCCTCCTCGCTCTTGGTGATCATCACCACGGGGAGGTTGGGATATTCGCGCTTGATGACTTCGAGCGCCTCGATGCCCGAGATGCCCGGCATCTGCTCGTCTAAGAAAACAATGTCGAAATGACGTTGGCGCACAAGGTCGATGGCGTCGGAGCCGTTGTTGGCTGTAACTACCTCATAGCCTTTTTGTTCCAGAAACATGATATGGGGCTTCAGGAGATCAATCTCGTCGTCGGCCCAAAGTATTGTCGTTTTGTCCATAGTCTTAGTGTTTATGGATATAAAACGCGAAAATAGGCAATTTGTTTTAATAAGATGAACTTTTTTGGACGGCTTTTAAAAGCATAGATTCCCTCTCTCGCACAAACCCTCGCAGGAATGACATACTTTTAAAAGCCTAAATAAACAATACTATTCACTAAGCCTTCGATGTCATTCCAGCAGAGGAAGTGGGTAGGCTGGAATCTATCGAAGGCTGGTCACGCGATGACATGCTTTCTGAAAGCTGCTTATACGGTTATAAACGCCCGACCTTCGATGTCATTCCGACAGGGGAAGTGGGCTGGCTGGAATCTATTGGAGGTCGGGCGATCATACGTATTGCTTTCTGAAAAAAACACTATTTTTGCAGCAAAATTCATGGCCCATGGCAAGCGCATCCAACAAAAAGAAGATCTTCAACGACCCCATCTATGGCTTCGTCAGCATCCCCGACGAGCTGCACTTCGACATCATCGAGCACCCTTATTTCCAACGCCTTAGACGCATCAAGCAGGTCAGTTTGACCAACATGGTGTATCCCGGCGCTAACCACACTCGCTTCACCCACAGCCTTGGCACCATGCACCTCATGCGGCATGCCATACAGCTACTGCGAGGAAAGGGTTACGACATAACCGACGAAGAATTGGAAGCTGCCTCGTTGGCCATCCTGCTCCACGACAGCGGACACGGGCCATTCTCGCACACATTGGAGAACAGCATTGTTCAGGGCGTCTCGCACGAGGAGTTGTCGTTGATGGTGATGCAGAAGTTCAACGAGATTCACGACGGACGGCTCGATTTGGCCATCCAACTATTCAAGGGGGAATACGAGAAGGGCTTCTTGAGCAAACTCATTTCCAGCCAGTTGGACGTGGACCGCATCGACTACCTAAAGCGCGACAGTTTCTTCACTGGTGTGGCAGAGGGCAGCGTCAACGCAGAAAGACTGTTGGAGATGGTTGAAGTGGTCGACAACGAGTTGGCCATCGAAGCCAAGGGTATCTATTCCGTGGAGAGCTTCATTGTGGCGCGCCGCATCATGTACTGGCAGGTGTACATGCACAAAGCGGTGTTGAGTGCAGAATACATGTTACGCAACATCCTGAAACGTGCCAAAATGCTCAGCCAAGAGCGCGACTTGTTCGCCACCCCGGCCCTGTCGTTCTTTCTGAAAAACCAGAATCCTTTTGCGAACGGCAACGATCCCGATTACGTCCTGGACAAGTTCTGCCAGTTGGACGACTACGATGTGATGACGGCAGTGAAAGCCTGGCGCGACGACAAAGACCGCGTGCTTTCCGAGCTTTGCAGGCGCCTGACCGACAGGCATTTGTTTAAAATAGAGATGCGGGAAGGGGAATTTGAGCCCCAATATATTGAGGACATCCGTAAAAAGATCGCCCAATACTATGGATGGACGTTGGAGGAGGCGGACTTTGCCTTGTTACAGGGCATTTCCTCGAACCACGCCTACCACCCCAAGAAGCCCGCCATCAACATCCTTTACAAGGACGGCACGATGAAGGACATCAGCGAGGCCTCCGATCAACTGAACATCTCGGTGCTGAAACAGCCCGTGGTGAAGCATTTTATTTGCTATCCGAAGGAGCTGCTGGTATAATAAAAGTAGAGACGCGCCATGGCACGTCTCTACAAAAAGTATATTTCAGTATTATTTATCTTTGCCCATCAATGAGCCCGTCCTAAAGTGCAGATTATCCACTGCCTTTCGACCTACCGGCTTGGAAGGCGTATTGCTGACACGCTTCAAATATGCCTTCTCAATGCAATTCTGATAATACTCGTTTTCGTACACAAAAACATCGTCACTTATTTCCTTGATCTGAAGCCTAAAAGCACGTCCATCATCCATATTTAAAAACAGGGCACTACTCTCTTCATCAAGGACATATGCATAGCTTGACACCAAAACCGTATCGGGACAAACAATGTGGGTTTCATAAGATTCAGTTTCCTCGTTCCAATCCAACCATAATTCTTCAATGGAACTATCGCGCATTTCACCAGAATTGTCTTCCCTAAAATACATTTGGATGCCGTTGTCGGTGGAATAAGGTTCGAATAAGAATGTACTCATTGAGGCTGCAATAGGATTACCTGCATAGTCAGTATTGTAATATTCAAACTTTTCAACACCCCAAACGCCAATGATAAGATTCTCTGGCTGCTCAACAATAACAGTTACGACATATTCAGCTTGAGAGCCATCCTCAGCGGTCACGGTATATGTTACAGGTTGGGAAAAGTCAGTAACATAATCCGAACAAGGCACAACACTATCATCGTCAGAAACAATGATGGTGGGGACTAAAACTGTAACATCTGTGCCATAAGGCACCGTGGCTTCTATTTCTTTCGTGTCTTCATTAATAACCGCATCGATATTCAAAGACACAAACCGAAATGCAAGAATTCTTTTTTCGCTGTTTTTTTCATTAGTAACAACTGCTAAATAAACCGATTGCGACCCATCTTCCGCTGTCACCGTGTAAGTCACTGGATTTGTAAAATCCATAGGCTCACCAGACAGCGGGCTAATCGTAGCCTTATCCGAAATGGTGATAATGGGCGTCAAATTGGTGAGATCAGTTCCATAAGGCATTTCCGCTTCAATCCTTCCATCGGAGCATATATCGGCCGTCACATCAGGATTAGCAAACTGAAATGAGAGGATTTCTTTTTCGCTGCTCTTTTTTTGGCAACTCGATAATACCATTAGAATTGCCAAAATGACGATTGAATTGATCGCTTTTTTCATAGTGATTGGCTTTTAATTGTATTCTATAAACTTCTTAATACATCGCAGGTATAGATCCCAAGCCTACACACATGCCAGCGTTGGGATGACACGCCTGCTGACATGCCTGCTTAGGACCTCTGATTCATCGCTTTAGCCCGGCGCTTCGAGTCCTCCATCACCTCCAAAGCCTGTTGTTGTAAGAATTTCTCTTCTTCCGTTTCAGGCGCAAGTGTGATGCCATGGGGCTTGGAGTGGTGATTTTCATCAAGATAGGAGAAGGTGGCGAAACCGTCAGCGGCGATTTTTTCGGGCTCGCGGCTGCGGTACATTTTCGTGTAGACAGTGAGGGTGCTTCGCCCAGCGGCAATCACCTTGCTCTCGAAAGTGACGATGTCGCCGGCGAAAATCGGGAACTTGAAGTCGATGCCGTGGAGCACGAGCAGGACGGTGTCCTTCGTATCAACATACTGCGCCACAGCAAAATAGGAACTCTCTAAAAACCACTCCGAGCAACGACCAGCGAAGAAGGTCTGATGGTGGTTGAGGTCAGCGAGTTTGATCAGTCTTTGGGAATAGGTTGCTTTCATATTCAGTTGTTCAGTTATTCAGTTAATGAGTTGTTCAGTTGCCTATGGCTGATGGCTCATGGCCTATGGCTTGCCACTACAATGGGGCAGCCATTGGCCATAGGCTATAGACCATTGTTTATTTCGATTTTCAGTCCATCGTAAGCGAGCATCATGCCTTTGGGGAGCTCGCGGTTGACATCGGCGGCGAGGCCCATGCTGTGGCTGCAATGCGTGAACCAAGTCTTTTTCGCTCCCACCCTTCTGGAAATCTCTATCGCTTCATCCAAGGTGAGATGTGAATAGTGTTTCTTCTTTTGCAGCGCCTCAATAATCAGGTATTCAACGCCTTGCAATTTCTCTATCGCTTCTTCTGAAATCTCGCTCAAGTCGGTTACGTAGGCAAAGTTACCGATGCGAAAGGCGTAGCAAGTCAAAGTGAAATGTTTCAGTTTAATAGGCACAAAATGCAGGTCTCCGATATCAAAAGGCGTTTCATCAAGGCGGCGGATTTCGTATGTCGGAGCACCGGGATAGGGATGTTCCTCAAAGGCGTATGAATATTCGCGCTTGATTTCGGGCAAGGCGGTGTCGGCGACATACAGCGGCATAGGTTTTTGCTGCTTGAAAATGTAGGGGCGCAAATCGTCGAGACCACCGATGTGATCTTTATGCTCGTGCGAGATAATCACCGCATCCAATTTGGTGACGTTTTCCCGAAGCATCTGCTGGCGGAAATCGGGGCCGGCGTCCACAGCCACCGTCACCTCGTCGGTTTGGATCAAAATGGAAGTACGCAGGCGCTTGTCGAGTGGATCCGAGGACTGGCACACAGGACAAGTGCAGCCGATGACGGGCACGCCTTGCGATGTTCCACTACCTAATATTGTGACAATCATGTTCTTATCCTTTCATAAACCCACAAAAGGGATTTCCGAATTCCATTTGCAAAAATAGCGATTTTTCAACAAAAAGGCATCCTATCTCATAGAATTTCCCTACATTTGCGGCATGAAAATTTCTTCCTATCTTCGGAATAGAGCCTTAAAGCATGCTTTTGAGCAGTTTCTCGCCGAGAAGACACCCGCCAAAATGCCCAATCTTCAGCGGATTAACTCCGTGTTGGTCATCCTTGACGAGAACGACAAGAGCATCCATAAAAACATAGAAAGCAGCGTAAAAGCCCTTTTCGGCGCCGGCCGTTGTGGCTTCATCATCCTCTGCAATCAGATGTCGGACACCATCTTGCAAAGCGACCTCTATAACGAGATTACGCCCAAGGACTTCGGCTTTATGAGTGTGCTGAAACCAGAAAAGCACGAATACCTAAGGAAATTACCTTACAGTGCGATGATCATCAACATGGCCGGAAAGAGTTCCGAAATCAGCGACTATCTCTGCACCTTGCCGAAGTCTGACTTCAGGATCAGCTTCCAGCAGAGCAAAAACGCCGGGCTTTATGATTTGGTCATTGAAAATCCCAGAAACACCGACCCTGTTTCCAACATCCACGTCCTGCACAACTACCTGAAAGCGTTGGCGGGGCCACAACAATAGCAATGAATATACTTTAAGGTCCGGGCCCTTCGACAGGCTCTGGGACCCTTAAGTCGAGAATAAAAACAATGAAAAACAACATATTTAAAGGAACGGGCATTGCCCTAATTACTCCGTTCAAGCAAGACCAATCCGTTGACGTTGAGGCTTTAACCAATATTGTCAACCATGTTATTGATAATGGCGCGGATTTCTTGGTCGTCCTTGGCACTACCTCCGAAGCCCCTACCCTTTCCTCCGAGGAAAAGAAACTGGTCATCAGCACGGTTTTGAAGGCCAACAATGGCCGTCTGCCTATCATGCTCGGTATGGGCGGCAACAACACGCAAGCTGTCATCGATGCCATCAAAGCACAAGACTTCACCGGCATCCAAGGCATCTTAAGCGTCGTACCTTTCTACAACAAGCCCAACCAGCGCGGCATGAGAGCCCACTTCGAGGCCATCGCTGACGCCTGTCCCGTACCCGTTGTGCTCTATAACGTGCCCGGTCGTGTAGGCGTCAACCTGCAAGCTGCCACCTGTGTGGAACTGGCCAAGCATCCTAACATCATTGCCGTCAAGGAAGCCTCTGGTAACTTACAGCAAATCATGGAGATATTGCGCGACAAGCCCGCCGACTTTGACGTGCTTTCGGGCGACGACGGCATCACCCAACCGTTGATGGCTTTGGGCGCAACAGGTGTTATCTCGGTGGCTGCCAATGCCTATACCCAGCCTTTCAGCCGCATGATGCATGCCTTGAAGGAAGGTCGTAATGACGAGGCTCTGCGTCTGCATTACGCCATGCTGAAGATGAACCAACTCATTTTCGCCGACGGCAACCCTGCGGGTATCAAATGTTTGCTGAGCAAGATGGGGTTGTGTCAGAATGTGTTGAGGCTGCCTTTGGTCTGCGTCAATGAAAAAGTGGAAGCGGACATTGTTGAAGAATGGAATTCATTAAAGAACAAGTGATAGACTGGATTGCTTCGCTTCGCTCGCAATGACGCGAAGCGACAGAATGATTGAAAATATTAAAACATACATACAATGAAAGTATTACGCTATTTCATTATCCTTGTGGCCACGGTGGTTTGTGGCAACATCTATGCTCAGAGGAGCCAGCAGGAGTTGAATGAACTCATGCAGCAACGCAACGAATACTACTTTACCTTTTCGCTGAACGGCAGCGACGACCTCAAGGCCATTGCACACACCATTTCCGTTGACCGTGTGGATGGCAATGTGGTCACGGCATACGCCAACAACGACAACTTTGCCAAGTTCCAGCAAATGGGATACGAGGTGACACTGCAAACGCCGCCATCGATGCTGGAGGAGCATGCGATGTGGGACGGCAGCAACCGCGCTGAATACGATTGGGACAGCTACCCGACCTATACGGCCTACGAGAACATGATGTTCCAATTCGCCACCGACCATCCCGACAAATGTGAAATCATCACCCTTGGCACACTGCCCAGCGGCCGTAAGATTTTGATTGCTCACCTCAACAACGGCGTTGCCGATGGCAAACCCAAGTTCCTCTACACCAGCACTATCCATGGTGACGAGACCACGGGTTGGATTATGATGCTGCGTCTCATTGACTACCTGTTGGAGAACCCAGACGAGCCTGAGGTGCAAACCGTGATGAACAACATCGACCTCTACATCGGTCCCAACACCAACCCTGACGGCACCTATCATGGAGGCAACAACACGGTGGGCGACGCAAAACGCGAAAACGCCAACGGCGTCGATATGAACCGCAACTACCCCGACCCGCATAGCGGGCCGCACCCAGACAACTACGATTATCAACTCGAGACCCAGTGGCTTATGCAATTTGCCGAAGACATCCCCTTTGTGATGGCTGCCAATTACCACGGTGGTTCAGAGGTGATGAACTATCCTTGGGACAACTCCTATACGCTCCATGCCGACGATGCATGGTGGAAACTGGTTTGTCACGAATATGCAGACCTTTGCCATGCCCACAATCAGAATTACATGGTTCTGTACGACGAAGATGCCGAGGACGGGATTATCAACGGAGCTTTATGGTACATGATTGGCGGCGGCCGTCAAGACTACATGAACGGCTATGCCCAATGCCGCGAGGTGACCATTGAGTGTTCCAACTCGAAGCTGCCCAACGGCAACCAACTTCCAACCTTTTGGACCTACAACAAAGAAGGTATTTTCGCCTATATGATCCAATGCCTTTATGGCATCCACGGCACTGTGACCGATGCCGCCAACGGGCAACCGCTTAATGCCACCATCACTATTGAGAACCACGACGATGCTTATTCCGTTATTGAGAGCCATTTGCCCGTAGGCGACTATCACCGTCCCATCAAGGCTGGCACCTACAATGTGACCTACACCTGCAACGGCTATTATTCCCAGACCCATACCATCACCGTGGCCGATGGCGAGACCGTCATCAAAGATGTGCAACTTGTAGCTGGCGAAGGCCTCATCCCTGACTTTCATGCCAACACGACCAATGTCGCCCCTGGCGAAAGCGTCAACTTCACTGACAACACTTGGGGTGTCAACCTCGTCAGCTGGGTTTGGACCTTCGAAGGCGGCACACCTGCCACTTCCAACGTCCAGAATCCGTCGGGCATCACATACGACGCTGTCGGCACCTACGATGTCACTCTCACCGTCACCAAAGAAGGCGGCCAAACCGAGACCATCACCAAGCACGACTACATCAACGTTAGCGAATCTTACAACATGCACAACGGCACCGTCACCACCTGTAACGCCATGTTCTACGACAACGGTGGCCCGAACGGCAACTACAGCAATCGCAAAGACTACACGATGACCTTCCTTCCCGAAGACTCCAACCACAGGATCAACGTCACCTTCCTCAGCTTCGCTACCGAAGAAGACTACGACTATCTTTACATCTATGACGGCACCTCAACATCGGCATCCCTAATCGGCACTTACGACGGCAGTAACAATCCCGGATCGGTGACCGCCACCAATGCTTCAGGAGCGCTCACCTTCCATTTTACCTCCGACGTGGCCGTGAACGCTGCAGGCTGGACAGCACAGGTCAAATGCGTCGACATCGAAAATGTTGACGAACTGGAATGTCAAGCCAAGGTATACCCCAACCCGAGCCAAGGCACCATCAACATTGTGACTTCGGGCGAGACGGAATACCAGCTCTGCAACAGCCTTGGGCAGCTCATTCTCTCTGGCCGATTCTACGACGAGACGCAGATCCATGCCGAAAATCTGAGCGAAGGGGTCTATTTCCTGCGCATCATTGGCGAGCAAGGCATCCAAGTCGAAAAAATTCTCATCGAAAAATAATCAAGGAGAAGCTATCGTTAGTAAAGCAAAAATGAGTAATTTTGCAGCCCGATGAAAAAGAGACTTTTGATACTGGCAGTTTTGGGTCTTATCGCCTTTGCCTCGTGCAACGACTTCAACCGCATGGTGAAAAGCACCGACAACGAGATGAAATACGAGGTGGCGATGGATTTCTATGAGCGTGGCGACTACAACCACGCCCTACAGCTATTCGACCTGCTGCAAGCCTCATTCCGCAACACCCCAAAAGGAGAAGCCATCACCTATCGGACTGCGCAATGCTACTATTGGCAAGGTGAATATGAAATTGCCAGTTATTACTACAACCGTTTCGTCCAGATGTATCCCTTCTCAAAAGACGCTGAGAAGGCGGCATTCATGAGCGCCTACTGCAGTTACATGCTTTCGCCTGAGTCGGGGCTGGACCAAACCAACACCCACGACGCAATCAAGCAACTGAGGAGCTTCATGGATCGCTATCCTGAAAGCGACAGTTTGAGCCGCGCCGAGTACCTTTTGACCGACCTTAACAACAAACTTGAAGAGAAGGACTACAACATGTGCCGTCTCTTCTACCGCATGGAGAACTACAGCGCTGCCATCACCTCGTTCGAGAACATGCTGAAGAAATATCCCAACACGACACACCGCGAGGAGATTCTCTACCAAATGGCCAAGACCTATTACGACTTTGCCGAGAACAGCATCACCGAAAAGCAACGTGAGCGTTTCGAGTCGTGCGTCGAGCATTGCAACACCTTGTCGTACCTCTATCCCAACAGCAAATACCTGCAAGATGTGAACGGCATTGCCGCCAAAGCAAGAAAGAGATTAGAAAAACTACAATAACCATGGATTTCAAGAAAATTAAGACCGAAACGACGGTTGTCACCCGTCAGAAAGATCAGTTCTACAAAGGCACTGGCAACATTTACGAAACCGTTGCCATCCTTTCCATCAGGGCCAACCAGATTGCCTCCGAAATGAAAGCCGAGCTCAACGAGAAGATTGAATCGTTCGCCGCTGCCACCAACGACAGTTTGGAAGAAGTCTTCGAGAACAAGGAGCAAATCGAAATCGCCAAGTTCTACGAGCGCCTTCCCAAGCCCACACTGATTGCCATCCACGAGTTCCTGAACGACCAGATCTATTTCCGTAATCCGGCCAAGGAACAACAGGACGCTTTCTGAGTCCTCCATGAAACAAGCGCCAAAGCCTTAGGCCTTGGCGTTTTTTTTGACCGCTAAACAACCCAAAGAAGAAACAACGCCATGAAAAGAGCATTATCCGTCATACTCATACTTTTCGGCATCTTGATGACCGCTAACGGCTTGAAGGCGCAAGAACTGCAGTGCAATGTACGCGTCACCTCCAACAAGGTGGAAGGCAGCGACAAGACCATATACCAAAACCTGCAAACCGCCATCAACGAATTCATCAACAACACGAAATTCACGGACATCAATATCAAGACGGCGGAAAGGATTGAATGTTCAATGCTTGTGGACGTGAAAAGCAGGGAAGGCGACTACTTCTCTGCCGAAATCAATCTGGCTTTGCGCCGACCCGTCTACAAGTCGAACTACAACACGCCCTTATTCAACTACATCGACCGCAAGTTCTTCTTTGAATACACCGACGGACAGGCTCTCGACTTCAACCCCAACACCTATATCACAAACATCACCAGCACCTTGGGGTTTTATGTTTACCTCTTCCTCGGCATGGAATTTGACTCTTTCTCCCCCAACGGTGGAGACCCCTTCTTTGCCATTGCAGAGACCATTGCCAATGCCGCACCGCAGGAAGCCGGAACCGAAAACGGATGGAATTCAACGGGACGTCAGAACCGTTATGCCATCATCAGCGAGATCAACAACCAAACTTACCAACCGCTGCGTCAGTTCATGTACGATTACCATCGCAGAGGACTCGATGTCATGGCAGAACATCCCGAGCAAGGCCGCGAAGCCATATTGGAGGCGTTGGCACAGCTTCAAGGTGTTTATGAACGCAATTCCATGTGCTACTTCCTTCAACTGCTTATCGAAAGCAAACGCGACGAGATCATTCAGATCTTCTCACAAGGAGAGCAAAAAATCAGGGTCGAGGCTTCCAACATAATGAAGCGAATCGACCCGTCGCAGTCGTCACGCTACGACGCCATGCTTCAGAATCCAGGCTACTAACCAGCCCCTAGTTTTATGCTTAAGCAATTGCATATCAGCAATTACGCATTGATTGACGAGCTGGATGTCAGCTTCGAAAGGGGATTTAATGTCATCACTGGAGAGACCGGTGCCGGCAAGTCCATCTTGCTCGGCGCTTTGAGTTTTGCTTTGGGCGAACGCGCCGACACAGGCGTACTTTACGACAAGGAGAAGAAATGCGTGGTAGAGGCTCTGTTTGCGTTGGATGACGATAACCTCAAGCCGTTATTTGCCGAAAACGACATCGATTTCGAGAAGGAATGTCTCTTCCGCCGCGAGCTCAACCCACAAAAGAAAAGCCGCGCTTTCATCAACGACACACCTGTATCACTTCAGACGATGAAAGGGATTGGAGACCTGCTGGTCGACATCCACTCGCAACATGACTCCCTCCTACTCACCGATGCCGACTTCCAACTAAGGCTTTTGGACGAAATAGCACAAAACGAAGCAGTGTTGTCGGATTACCAAGCGGAATTTGGCCATTACAACGTTTACAAACGGAAGCTGAGCGAGCTGAAGGATGTCGCCACAAAAAACACAGCCGAAAACGACTATCTGAAATTCCAGCTGGAGGAACTTGATAAGGCGGAACTGAAAGAAGGCGAATACACCGACATTGAGCAAACACTCAGTGTAATGGAAAACGCCGAAGAGATCAAGACGTTGCTCGTCACTGCCAACGGCTTGCTGGATGGTTCCGAGGACGCCATGCTGGGGCAATGCAACGAACTCGCTTCCTCTCTCCATAAATTAGGGCTGCTGTTGCCCGACACGGCAGAGTTGGCAGAGCGTATTGAGAACTTGAAAGTCGAGCTGAAAGACATCGCTTACGACCTGCGCCGCAAGGAAGATGAGACTCAATTTGACGAAGGACAGCTGCAAAGCTTACAAGAACGCTACGATCTGCTCAGCCGTCTGATGATGAAACACCATGCCGCCGACTTCGAAGCGCTGATTGCGTTACGAGATAGCATAAAAGAAAAAGTGAGCGCTTTCGAGAACATCGACGAGGCGATTGCCAAGGCGCAGCAGCAGTTGGATGAAAGCATGAGGCTGCTCTCGCAAAAAGCGAAAGTCCTTCACGATAGGCGTTGCATGGCGGCAACGGCTTTCGGAGAAAAAGTCAGCGCATTGGTAAAACAACTGGCCATGCCATTTGCCGTGTTTCAGGTAGAGGTGCAGCACCAAGAGGGCTTCGGCAGCAAAGGCAACGATGAAGTCAGGTTCCTCTTTTCCGCCAACAAAGGCATCGCTGCCGATGACATCCGTCGAGTGGCATCGGGCGGTGAACTGTCGCGCCTGATGCTTGCCATCAAGAGTGCCGTTTCGGACTACAACTACATCCCCACCCTTATCTTCGACGAAATCGACACAGGCGTCTCGGGCGAGGTGGCGGCCAAGATTGGTGGCATCATGCGACAGATGGGACAAGCATTGCAACTCATCTCCATCACTCACCTGCCCCAAGTGGCGAGCCAAGCCGAGCACCATTACTTCATTTACAAAGACAACGAAGGCGAACGCACGCAATCGCACATTCGCCTGTTGGATTCCGCTGAGCGCATCGGCGAAATCGCCAAGATGCTCAGCAACGACAAGGTCACTCCCGAAGCTTTGAAAGCAGCGGAAGTGCTGTTGAAGAACTAATCAATTCCGTTTCAAGAACTTCACCGTCAAGACTGCGTCGTTTTCATCCACAATGCGGACGAAATAAACGCCTACGGGCCATGCGCTCACCTCAACAGTATTTTCTGCTCCTTGATGCATCATCTGTCCAAGGGCATTGAACACCTTGACTTCCTTTACATTGCCTTCGATAGTGAAGCGGTCAGCGGCAGGATTGGGATAAATTGCTTGCGTTAGCTCTTGTTCAGCAACGCTATTGGGATCGCAATTCATCTCATATTCAGTGATTTCACCTACTGTCGGATAGCCATTGGAAGCCGCAATCAAGATGTCATTCCAGTCATAAATTTCGTATGAGACCTCTTGGAGGCTGCCATGCGAATAGCAGGTGTTGTCGTAAGTCCAGAAGAACGTCACCGTCTGGTCGCTAGGCAATTGGGCAGTGATAGTGGCGGAGCCACCATCCCACAAGCCCACACGTTGTGAAACCTTACCATCCTCATCCAGCACGGCGATGGACGACAAATCCCAGCCATTATTGCCACTGTCGGCAAGTTCGAAGCGGACATCGCAGGTGTTGCCTACCATAACGGTGTCGCGGGCCACCTTACTCATGCCCTCCTGGTTTCCGGCATACACCGTATAATAATAGGTGCCGTTTTTCTCCACCTCATCCTTATAAATTACCTGAGGCTCTGTCACATCCATCAAGACATCGATCAACACGCCGTCACGCATGATACAGATGGATTCAATCATAGTAGATTCGCCTCCACGGGTTTCAAAGACGGGATTGAAGGTCAATGTTACAATCATCGAATCCGCTGTAGCTTCCAGGTTTTCCACCGCCTTCGGTGCATCGTAATATTCATCCACGGGATGCAGGTTAAAGACGGCATTATGCCACCAAGGGAAAGAATAGAATGTCAGATAGAAGCCGTCGATGGCAAAATAGCCATTATCGAAACCTCCCCAACCCCAATTGACATGGAAGAAATACCAATCGTCATAACCGTCCACCACATAGGCGTGACCACCATCAGAACCGGAAGAGGCATAATACAGCGGCATCCCGCCGTCAAGATTATTCATCAGGTCTTCTTCCCAACTATAGGAATACTCTTGATAAGTATGCCAATAATCGGAGCTGTATCTGAAATGGCTTTCCATGGCGGGTCCGACATTCTCCGAATAGGCACCACTGCCATTGGGGCCGTACATCATGTCGACGCTCACGCCTGCATGATATTCTAGTAATGCCGTGGCATCCACCTCGGCTTGAGGGCTGGCGAAATCGAGAAAGTCAGGCATTAACTCGAAACGGTAGGTAGCCGCGCCAAAGTCGGCCTCCTGCCAACCATAACTGCCATAATCGGTGTCGGCATAGTAGCCATACGTGCCTTCACCCGAGCGGGGCCATTCCCAATAACGCATGATTTGGCTCATCGTGTTGGCGACACATCCTGACTTGCAATGGCCGCTGTAGACCGAGTTGGGGTCTTCAGGCGCCATGTTGTTATAGAGGTCGGTCTGGTTCCAAATGGAAGCCAGTAAAGGCTCAACGCTGCGGTTCGCTTTTCGGGAACTCAACATACCTGTTTTTGCCAAACTTGTCCAATCGGCAACAGCTTCTGCGGTACGCTCGTCGTTATTAGCAAACATCTGGGTAAAGCCTGCTTGGTAGTTGTCGAAGAAGGTCATCAGGCCATCGGGCAACTGGGCAGAGAAGTTGCTCTCTGTGGAATAGCCCAAGATAGGTTTGGCGCGGTCGTCGGCCGACACAATAACAAAGCCCTTGGGTCGCACGGCAAATACATAGAACGCCGGTTGTCCATTCTCGGCATAAGCCGTATAGGTCAGTTCAGCGGCATTCGCCTTGACAGCCGTATTGGCTTTCATAAACTTGACACCCAACGACTTGGCCATTGTGACATCTACAGGGCTGGCTTGCATGGCACCCGACAACAGGGCAACACACAATAGCGTTAAGATAGTTCTTTTCATAGTATTGTTTTTTTTATAATTATCAGTCCGTATTCTTCACCAACAAAAACGCATCTTTATCATTCTCTTTCGGCACATAGCCTTGGTCGTAGACGAAATGGTAGACGGCACCCGCCTTGGTGGTGTACGTGCTGGTAAAATACTTGAAGTCAAAGCCTTTCTCGGTGAGTTGCTGTCTGCTGGCGAAGCCTTTCCCATTGGGATTCAGTTCTTGCAGGATAGTATGGTTTCTGGCCAAGATGCCGTTAATCTTCCTGACCACGTTGATTTGCTTGTGGGTCTTTTCGTAGTTATAGCTGTTGCGGCACGAGTCGCAGCAGAACTTCTTGTCCATGCGGCCGATGATGGGTTCACCGCAATAGAGGCATTTTCTTTTCTCTTCTTCCATATTAGTCAGTTGTTCAGTTAGCAGTTGTTCAGTTGTCCAGTTTATTTGGTAAAGACATAACGCAAGATGTTCGCACCCATCTTCAAGGCTTTTTCACGCGTCTCTTGCGAGTCGTGGTGAACGCGTTGATCTTCCCAGCCGTCACCGAGGTCGCATTCGTAGGTGAAGATGCAAACGATACGCCCTTCATAAATTAAGGCAAAGAGTTGGGGCGGCTTGTTGTCGTGTTCATGGATCTTCGGCAAACCATTTGGAAACGAGTATGGCTTTTGGAAAATCTCATGCGTATAGGGCAGCTCCACGAAGTCCAGCTCAGGAAACACCTTCTTCATTTGAGGCTCTATGTATTGCCGGATACCGTAGTTGTCGTCGATATGGAGGAAACCGCCTGCCAGCATATAGTTGCGGAGATTCTGTGCCTCGGCAGCATCGAAGACCACGTTGCCGTGACCCGTCATATAGACGTAGGGATAGTTGAACAGATCCGGACTCGAAGGCTCCACGGTAGGCACGTTCGGGTTGATGTCCGTGCCAATCTCCTGGTTGCAGAACCGCACCAAATTGGGCAACGAAGTCGGGTTGCCGTACCAGTCTCCTCCCCCACGGTATTTCAGCAAGGCAATGTTGAGTTGCTGGGCCGAGGCAACAAAGGAAAACGACAGTAATATGACGATCAACAACTTCTTCATTTCATTTGGTTGATAAGTTGAATGGTATGGCAAGCCACCATGGCTGCTGTTTCGGTACGTAGTCTCGCCTCGCCTAAACTGCACGGCACGAAGCCGTTTTCTTTGGCTAGGGTCACTTCCTCGGGACTAAAATCGCCCTCAGGACCGATGAGCACCATGACGTTCTCGCCTTTCTTATATAGGTCGCAGAGACAGTCTTTCACTTCGTCGTCAATCCAAGCGATGAACTTCTGTCCCTCAAAAGGTTGTTTTACCAGTTTATCGAATGGCACCAGATCCTCGACCTTGGGCAATCTCGACTTGATGCTCTGCTTCATCGCTGCAACCATCACTTTCTGAAAACGATCCACGTTGGCGGCACGGCGTTCGGAATGATAGGAGGTGAAGAGACGCACCTTGTCGATGCCTATCTCCGTGGCCTTCTCGAGAAACCACTCCGTTCGCTCGTTGAGCTTGGTGGGCGCGATGGCAATTTCGAGGGTGAAGCCCCAGTGATCATACCCTTTGCGCTGGTTCGTCAGGTTGACGGTGGCCCGCTTCGGCAAGGCCTCTACCAGCTCGGCGTCGAAGATATAGCCTTCGCCGTTGGTGACACAGAAACGCTCGCCTTCGGTCATGCGCAGCACCTTGACGCAGTGCTTCGACTCGTCCTCGGGGAGGGTCGTCAGGCCTTCGGTGGCTCCAGGTATGTAGAAAACGTTCATCTATTCTGTCTTTCGGCTGCCACGATGTGACAGCCCTACAACATTACATTCGTTCGGGCATTCCAATGCCTAACAGTTCTGACGCGTTACGCAACAAGGCAGCCACCATGTCGCAGACCTGCAAACGGAACATGCGGCGGTCGGCATCGGCCTCCTTCAGGATGCTGCATTCCTGATAAAACTGGTTGAATTCCTTGGCGAGGTCGTAGATGAAGTTGGCGACCATGGCAGGGCTGCGGTTCTCGGCGGCCAGATTCAACACCATCGGCCAGCCGTACATCATCACGATGATTTCCTTCTCCTTGGGTTGCAGGTCGCTGACCTTCACCTCGCTTTCGAGCTTGATACCTTGCTCCTCGGCCTTGCGCAACACCGAGCAGATACGAGCATGGGTGTATTGCACAAACGGGCCTGTGTTGCCGTTGAAGTCGATGGACTCCTCGGGGTTGAACAGCATGGTCTTTTTCGGGTCGACCTTGAGGATGAAATACTTCAAAGCGCCCAGACCAATGGTGTGATACAGCTTGTCGGCCTCCGCGGGCGAGAGATCCTTGGCCTTGCCGAGCTCCTCAGAGACACCCTTGGCGGTAGCCACCATCTCGTCCATGAGGTCGTCGGCGTCGACCACAGTGCCTTCACGGGATTTCATCTTGCCGTTAGGCAACTCCACCATGCCGTAGGACAGGTGTTCTATATCATTGCCCCACTCGCGACCGAGGCGCACCAACACGCGCTTCAACACGTCGAAGTGGTATATTTGCTCGTTGCCCACAACATAAATCAGTTTCTCAGGGTCGTATTCCTTCACACGCAGCTGGGCGGTGCCGAGGTCTTGGGTCATATAGACCGAGGTGCCATCGCGACGCAGCAGGAGCTTTTCATCGAGACCCTCATCGCGAAGGTCGCACCACACGGAGTTGTCCTCACGGCGATAGAGCACACCTTTGTCAAGGCCTTCCTGAACGAGTTCTTTTCCCAAAAGGTAGGTCTGGGATTCATAATATATCTTCTCAAAGGCCACGCCGAGACGCTTGTAGGTCACATCGAAGCCGTCGTACACCCATTGGTTCATCGTCTCCCACAGGTGACGCACCTCGGGGTCGTTGGCTTCCCATTTACGCAGCATCTCACGGGCTTCCTGCATCAGTGGGGATTCGGCCTCGGCCTTGGCTTTGGCTTCTTCCTTGGCTTTGTCGTCCAGAGTATCGAAATCAGCCGGCAGCAACGCTTTCACCTCTTCCTTGAACTTCTTGTCGAACAACACGTAGAAATCGCCGATGAGGTGGTCGCCCTTCTTGCCTGTCGACTTCGGTGTGCAGCCGTTGCCCCACTTCTGCCAAGCCAACATGCTCTTGCAGATGTGAATGCCGCGGTCGTTGACCAGGTTGACGCGCACCACGTTCTTGCCGTTGGCCTTCATGATCTCCGACACGCTCCATCCAAGGAGGTTGTTGCGGATATGGCCTAAGTGCAGAGGCTTGTTCGTGTTGGGCGAGGAATACTCGATGACCACGTTCTTGCCTGAGACGGGTTTACGACCGAACTCACGGTTCTCGTGGTTAGCCTTAAAGAAATCCATCCAGAACTTATCGGAAATCAGCAGGTTAAGGAAGCCTTTCACCACGTTAAACTTGGCGATCATGTCGGATTCATTAATCATCTCGGCGCCCATTTCGTTGGCCAACTGCTCAGGGTTGCGGCCTGCCAGCTTCACGAAGGGAAACACCACGATGGTCATGTCGCCCTCAAACTCGGGGCGCGTCTTCTGGAAATTCACCTGCTGCACAGGCGGTTCCTGTCCGTATAAATTCTTGAACGACTTTATGAAAAGTTGTCTTAATACTTCTTCTAACATAGGGATGAAATTAATTGCACAAAAATAGTAAAAAAGCTGGTCATGGAATAAAAAAAACCTTATTTTTGCAGTCCGATGAGATACCAAAACAAGCCATCGGAAAAGATTTTCTCCACGGAATCAATTGGTTCCATCAAAACGAATTTCCCTTTATCCCATATTGACGGTCACATTGTTGGCCGTCTTTTTTTTGCCAAATTCAACAAATCAAACAGATAAGCCTATGTCAATCTCACTGAAAAACCGCAGCCTGATTTCCATCAGCGACTACACGCCGGAAGAAATCTGCCATGTCCTCGACATCGCTGAAGACTTCGAGAAAAACCCGCACCAGAACCTGCTGAACGGGCGCATCATCGCCTCGCTGTTCTTCGAGCCTTCCACCCGTACGCGTCTGAGCTTCGAAACCGCCATTCAGCTCCTGGGTGGCAATGTCATCGGCTTCAGCAGCACCGCCGGAACGAGCATCCAGAAGGGCGAATCCTTGGCCGACACTATTACCATGGTGGCCAGCTACGCCGACCTCATCGTCATGCGCAACCCCATCGAAGGCTCGGCCCGCTTTGCCTCCGAGGTTTCGAAGGTGCCGGTCATCAACGCGGGTGATGGTGCCAACCAGCACCCCACGCAGTGTATGCTCGACCTTTACAGCATCCGCAAGACGCAGGGCACACTTGAAAATCTGGAGATTACCCTCGTCGGCGACCTGAAATACGGCCGCACCGTCCACAGCCTCGTCGAGGCCATGTGCAACTTCAATGCGAAGTTCAACCTCGTCTCGCCCGTCGAGCTGAAGCTGCCGAGCGTCGTCAAACAGCACATCAAGGACCGCAACCTCGAATATCATCAATACACTGAGTTGGAGGATGCCATTCCCCACTCCGACATCATCTACATGACTCGCATCCAGCGCGAGCGCTTCCCCGACCCCGAGGAATACGAGAAGGTGAAGAACTCATACGTACTTCGCAACTACATGCTCGACGCCTCCAAACCCAACTGCCGCGTACTGCACCCGCTACCGCGCGTCAACGAGATCCACGTGGACGTCGACGCCAACCCGAAAGCCTACTACTTCCAGCAAGCCCAAAACGGCGTCTATGCCCGCCAGGCCTTAATCGCATCAATCTTAGGACTTAAATAATCACAACCATGGAAAAGAAAAAAGAACTGACCGTCAGCGCCATTGAGAATGGCACCGTCATCGACCATATTCCCGCCGACAAAGTCTTCCAAGTCGTCAAAATCTTGGGCTTGGAGAAAGTCAGCACCCCCGTGTATTTCGGCACCAATGTCGAAAGCAAGAAATACGGCACCAAGGGCTTCATCAAAGTCTCCGACAAATACTTCGAACCCGAAGATGTAAATAAAATCGCCCTCGTCGCCCCTACCGCTTCCATCATCGAAATCAAGGACTTTGAGGTCATCAAGAAGCAAACCGTCACTATCCCTGAGCGCATCGAGCACATCGTGAAATGCTTCAACCCGAACTGCGTCACCAACAAAGAACATGATGTGCCGACCAAATTTACCGTCATCAAGGATGCACAGGGCAACATCAAGCTTCACTGCCATTATTGCGAGAAGAACACCACGCAAGACAAGTTGGAATTCATCTAATTAAGACGCGGGACTACGGGACTGCGAGACGCGAGACTGTCTGCTGCCCTGAAATCCATCATAAAAACGTGACTTATGAAGAAAACAGGTATCATTATCGCCATTATTGTGGGTGCCATCCTCATCTGGGGTGTTGGTACCTACAACGGCCTCGTGAAGAAGCAGGAGAACATGACCAAGGCTTGGGGACAGGTGGAGAACGTCTATCAGCGTCGTGCCGATCTGGTGCCGAACCTCGTCGCTTTGGTGAAGAACTATGCCGAATACGAGCAAAGCACGCTCATCTCCATCACGGAAGCGCGTGCCCAAAAAGCGGCCAACACCAGCGTCAACATAGAGAGCTACACGGAGAGCGACCTGCAGAACTACCAAGCTGCACAAGACGAACTAGGCGAGTCGCTGAATCGTCTCATCGTCTCGATCGAAAACTACCCCGACTTAAAGGCAAGCGAGAACTACCTCACCTTGCAGGCACAGTTGGCAGGCTGCGAGAACCGCATCATGACGGAGCGTGAACGCTTCAACGAGGCGGCCAAGGTCTACAACCAAAGCGTCCGCAAATTCCCGAGCAGCATCATTGCCAACATGTTTGGTTTCGAGAAGCGGCCTTATTTTGAGGCTCAAGCTGGGGCCGATACAGCGCCGGAGACGTTTTAACGGTGCATTCATTAAAAACAGAATCGACCGCCTATAGATCCCCAAGGGGATGACATAGGCGGTCGATTTCGGTAATGTCTATAATAGTTTTATGCCTGAGCTGTTGGGGCGCCCATCGAAAACGGAGCGATGCCGCCGCCGTCGGTAATGGTGCCGAACTGCTGCTCGTATTTGGCGATGTTGTCGGCCAAAGCCTTATAGAGACGCTTGGCGTTCAAGGGGTTCATAATCACTCTCGAACGGACCTTGGCCTTAGGCGTGCCAGGCATCATCTGCGCAAAGTCAACGATGAACTCATTCGGTGAGTGGGTGATAATGGCGAGATTGGAGTAAGTGCCCTCAGCCACCTCGTCGCTGATCTCGATATTCAACTGATTTTTTTGGTTGTTTTCCATAATGTTGTCCTTTCTATCAAAAAAAGCGGGGACAACCTTTCGGCCGTCCCCGCAATGGTTAACGAATTAGAGAGCAGCCTTTTCTTGCAGCTCCTCGTACTCTTCACGAGAACCCACGATCAGGTCTTCGTACTCGCGCAGACCCGTGCCGGCAGGAATCTTGTGACCAACGATCACATTCTCCTTCATGCCGAGCAGGAAGTCGCTCTTGGCGGCGATGGCGGCGTTGGTCAGCACCTTGGTGGTCTCCTGGAAGGAGGCTGCCGAGATGAAGCTGTCGGTCGCCAAAGCAGCACGCGTGATACCTTGCAGCACCTGCGTGGCTGTTGCCGGACGTGCAGGACGCACGGTGGGCAGTGCCAAGTCCTTACGCTTCAGTGCGGACTCTTCCTCACGGAGCTTCATCGCCGAAACGATTTCGCCCGCTTGCAGTTTCTCGGAAGCACCCTTGTCTTCAACGAAGAACTTACCGTAGATGTCATCGTTCTCCTCTTGGAAGGTCAGCTTGTTGACCAGCTCACCTTGCAGGAAGCGGGTGTCGCCCGGATCGAGGATTTCGACCTTACGCATCATCTGACGCACGATGACCTCAAAGTGCTTGTCGTTGATGACCACACCTTGTTGACGGTACACGCTCTGTGCCTCGTTGACGATGTATTCCTGCACCTTCATCGGGCCCATGATGGCCAAGATGCTGGCAGGAGTGATGACACCTTCCGACAAAGGCTGACCGGCCTTCACGAAGTCGTTCTCCTGAGCCAGGATCTGCTTCGAGGTCGGGATGAGATAACGCTTCTCCTCGCCCGTCTTGGCCGTCACGACAACCTCACGGTTACCACGTTTGAGTTTCTTCTCAAGATGGACGATACCGTCGATTTCTGAGACAATGGCCGGATCGATGGAGTTACGGGCCTCAAACAGCTCTTGCACACGCGGCAGACCGCCGGTGATATCGCCGCCGCCAGAGACGTTACGCGGAATACGGACCAGCTGGTCACCAGCCTTGATTTCGTCGCCTTCTTCAACGACAACATGAGCGTCGACAGGCAAGTCGTAGGAAACGATGGTCTCGCCCTTGTCGTCAACGATGTCGATGAGCGGGTTCTTGGCACCTCTCCTACCCTCGATGATGACGCGCTCGTTGAAGCCCGTCTCAGCGATGGTTTCATTACGATAGGTAACGCCTTCAACAACATTCTGGAAGCGAACCTTACCGCTATGCTCGGAGATGATGGTGGCATTGTAGGGGTCCCATTCGCAGATCTTGTCGCCTTTCTTCACCTGATCGCCAGCCTTGAAGAACAACTTGGCACCATAAGGAATGTTGGTTGTCATCAAGACGACGTCGGTGTTGTTGTCGTGCAACTTCAATTCTGCAGAACGACCAATGACAATCTGGTAGTTGTCGTTGTCCTTGTTGACATCGACGGAACGGAGTTCGTCGATTTCGAGGTAGCCATCGTACTTGGCTTCGGTGCTGTTGGCCACCAGACCCTTCGAAGCCTTACCACCTTGGTGGAAGGTACGCAGGGTCAGCTGGGTACCAGGCTCACCGATGGACTGTGCAGCGATGACGCCCACAGCCTCGCCCTTCTGGACGAGCTTGGCCGACGACAGGTTGCGGCCGTAGCAGTTGGCGCACACACCACGCTTCGACTCGCAAGTCAGCACGGAACGGATTTCGACGCTCTCCAAAGGCGACTCGTCGATAGCCTCTGCAAGGGTCTCGTTGAGTTCCTGTCCACTGGCAGCGATAAGTTCTCCCGTCTGCGGGTGGAAAATATCATGCAAGGCCACACGACCGAGGATACGGTCGTACAGCAAGGAATGCTTACCAGGTTCCTTGATCTCTTCACCACGCGAGATAGTCATACCACGGAGCGTGCCGCAGTCCTTCTCGGTGATGATGACATCGTGAGCCACGTCGACCAGACGACGGGTCAGATAACCAGCGTCAGCGGTCTTCAGAGCGGTATCGGCCAAACCCTTACGGGCACCGTGGGTGGAGATAAAGTACTCCAACACGGACAGACCTTCCTGGAAGTTAGACAGAATCGGGTTTTCGATGATTTCGGAGCCGCCAGAGCCAGCCTTCATAGGCTTGGCCATCAGGCCTCTCATGCCGCAGAGCTGCGACACCTGAGCCTCGGAACCACGAGCACCGGAGTGAAGCATCATGTACACAGGGTTGAAGCCTTGGTCGTCGCTCGACAACACCTTCATCACCTGTTGGGTGAGTTTGGCGTTGACGTCGGTCCACAGGTCAACGATCTGGTTGTAACGCTCATTCGGGCCCATGAAGCCCATCTTTTCGAACTCACGGATTTCAGCGGCCTTGGAGTTGGCGTCAGAAATCAAGCCCTTCTTCGTTTCGGGAACAAGGACGTTACCCAAGTTGAAGGACAAACCACCTTTATAGGCTTGGTAGTAACCCATGTTCTTGATGTCGTCCAAGAACTTGGTGGTGACGGCAGTGCCTTCCATACGCACCATGTCACCGACGATGCTACGCAGTGACTTCTTGGTCAGCAGCTCGTTGATGAAACCATAGTCCTCAGGAACCACCTGGTTGAAGATGACGCGACCCACAGTGGTCTCGACAAGCTTCGTGACGAGTTTGTCCTCCTCACGCACCTTGACGCGCACCTTGATAACGGCGTGCATGTCGGCACGGCCCTCGTTGTGGGCGATGATCACCTCTTCAGGCGAATAGAACGACATGCCCTCGCCCTTGACGGGATGCTCAGGCGTGCTCTTACGCGGCTTGGTGATATAGTACAGACCCAAAACCATGTCCTGCGAAGGCAGCGTGATAGGTGCGCCATTCGAGGGGTTCAGGATGTTGTGCGAAGCCAGCATCAGAATCTGAGCCTCAAGCACAGCGGCGTTGCCCAGCGGTACGTGGACAGCCATCTGGTCACCGTCGAAGTCAGCATTGAATGCCGTACATACCAAGGGGTGCAGACGGATTGCCTTACCTTCGATGAGCTTCGGCTGGAAGGCCTGGATACCCAGACGGTGCAGCGTAGGAGCACGGTTCAGCAGAATCGGATGACCCTTCAGGATGTTTTCGAGGATGTCCCAAACGACGGAATCCTTACGGTCGACAATCTTCTTGGCCGACTTCACCGTCTTGACGATGCCGCGCTCGATGAGCTTGCGGATCACAAACGGCTTGAACAGCTCGGCGGCCATGTCCTTAGGCAGACCGCATTCGTTCATGTTCAGGTCGGGACCGACCACGATAACGGAACGACCAGAGTAGTCGACACGTTTACCGAGCAGGTTCTGACGGAAGCGGCCTTGCTTACCTTTCAGGCTGTCGCTCAACGACTTCAGCGGGCGGTTCGAGTCGGTCTTCACCGCGCTCGACTTACGCGAGTTGTCGAACAAGGAGTCGACGGCCTCTTGAAGCATACGCTTTTCGTTACGCATGATGACGTCAGGAGCGTTGATTTCAATCAAACGCTTCAGACGGTTGTTACGGATGATGACACGACGATAGAGGTCGTTCAGGTCTGACGTGGCAAAACGGCCACCATCCAACGGGACGAGAGGACGCAGCTCCGGCGGAATCACCGGCACCACCTTCACAATCATCCACTCGGGACGGTTCTCGATATGCGTGTTGGCCTCGCGGAAAGCCTCAAACACCTGCAGGCGCTTCAGCAGCTCCTGCTTCTTCTGCTGGGCCTTCACCTCATTGGCTTCGGCACGCAGACGGTTGGCTTCCTCGTCGATATTCAGACGAGCCAGCAGGTCGTAGATGGCGTCGGCTCCCATCTTGGCGATGAACTTGTTCGGGTCGTCTTCAGGGAGATATTGGTTCTCAATCGGCACCATCTCCATCAGGTCGAGGTATTCCTCTTCCGTCAGGAATTCGTTCTTCGTGACCTTACGGCCTTCATTGTCGTTCGGGATGGCTTGGCCTTCAAGGACACCACCTTGGATAACGATGTAGCGCTCATAATAGATAATGGAGTCGAGTTTCTTGGTAGGAATGCCAAGCAAGGCTCCAATCTTGTTGGGCAGCGAACGGAAATACCAGATATGGGCGACGGGCACCACCAATGAGATGTGGCCCATGCGCTCACGTCTGACCTTCTTCTCGGTAACCTCAACACCGCAGTGGTCGCAGATGATGTTCTTGTAACGGATGCGCTTGTACTTACCGCAGTGGCACTCCCAGTCCTTGACAGGACCGAAGATGCGCTCGCAGAACAAGCCGTCGCGTTCAGGTTTATAAGTACGGTAGTTGATGGTCTCGGGTTTCAACACCTCTCCGTGGGAACGGGCGAGGATCGATTCTGGCGAAGCCAAACTCACCGTTATGCTAGCGAAGTTGCTATTGACTATATTGTTAGTTGCCATATTTCAGTGTTTTTATACTAGCATTAATAAACTCAATTCAAGACTTTACCATCTTTATCCTTAAAGGTCACCTCCAAGCCCAATCCACGGAGTTCGTGAATCAACACGTTGAAGGACTCGGGGATGCCCGGAACAGGCATGTTGTCACCCTTAACGATGGATTCGTAGGCCTTGGCACGGCCGTTCACGTCATCTGACTTCACGGTCAGGATTTCTTGCAGCACGTTACTGGCGCCAAAGGCTTCGAGAGCCCAGACCTCCATTTCACCGAAACGCTGGCCACCGAACTGAGCCTTACCGCCCAGAGGTTGCTGCGTAATCAGCGAGTAAGGACCAATTGAACGGGCATGCATCTTGTCATCAACCATGTGGTGCAGCTTCAGCATGTAGATGTAACCCACGGTGGCGGGTTGGTCGAAAGGCTCACCCGTTTCACCGTCGTAGAGTTGCATACGGCCATTGTCAGGCAGACCTGCCTTGCGCATGTACTGGTTGATCTCTTCCAAGGTAGCACCATCGAAGATAGGCGTGGCGAACTTCAGTCCGAGTTCGTGTCCGGCCCAGCCGAGCACGGTCTCGTAGATCTGACCGAGGTTCATACGCGAAGGCACACCCAAGGGGTTCAACACGATGTCGACCGGAGTACCATCGGCCAAGAACGGCATATCCTCAGCACGGACAATCTTCGAGACGATACCCTTGTTACCGTGACGACCGGCCATCTTGTCACCAATCATCAGCTTGCGCTTCTTGGCCACATAGACCTTAGCCATCTGGACGATGCCGCTGGCCACGTATTTTTCGCGGTTGTACTTACCTTCGATCTCCTTGAACTTCACGGTGTAGTTGTCGATAATGGCACCTATCATCTTGTTGATCTTCTCGTCCGATGTCCACTTGTTCGGGTTAACGGAGAGATAGTCGATCTCAAGCAGGGCCTTTGCCGTAAACTTGGCTTTCTTGGGGATGAGGGTCTCCTTGAAGTTGTTCTGCACGCCGGTGGACGTGTGACCGTTCAACAGCGTCATAAGTTTTTCAACGAGGACATCCTTCAAGGCGGCAAGTTCCTTCTTGCAGGCGGTGTCGATCTTTGCGATGTCCTCCTTGTCCTTGGCGCGGGCCTTGCGGTCCTTTTGCAGACGCGAGAACAAACGCTTGCCGATGACCACACCCTTCATGGAAGGACCAGCCTTCAACGAGGCGTTCTTCACGTCGCCAGCCTTGTCGCCGAAGATGGCGCGGAGCAGCTTCTCCTCAGGAGTAGGATCGCTCTCGCCCTTAGGCGTGATCTTACCAACGAGGATGTCACCTTCCTTGACCTCGGCACCCACACGGATGATACCGTGTTCGTCCAAATCCTTGGTGGCTTCAGTGCTCACGTTCGGGATGTCGTTGGTCAGCTCTTCCAAGCCACGCTTCGTGTCGCGCACCTCAAGGGTGAACTCCTCGATGTGGATGGAGGTGAACAGGTCTTCCTTCACGATACGCTCTGAGATGACGATGGCGTCCTCATAGTTGTAACCCTTCCAAGGCATGAATGCCACTTTCAAGTTACGGCCGAGGGCCAGGTCGCCGTTTTGCGTGGCGTAGCCTTCCGTCATAATCTGACCGAAGGTCACGCGGTCGCCGCGACGCACGATGGGTTTGATGTTGATGCTGGTATTCTGGTTGGTACGAGCATACTTCGTGAGATAATAGGTCTTCACGTCGTCGTCGAAACTCACCAGACGTTGTTCGTCGGTACGGTCGTACCTGATGACGATCTTCTTCGAGTCAACGAAGATGACCTCACCCTCGCCCTCGGCAGTGATAAGAACGCGTGAATCCTTGGCAACAGAGCGTTCAATACCAGTGCCCACGATGGGACTTTCGGGATTCATCAAAGGTACAGCCTGACGCATCATGTTCGAACCCATCAGGGCGCGGTTGGCGTCGTCGTGCTCCAGGAACGGGATCAACGAAGCAGCGATGGAAGCAATCTGGTTGGGACCCACATCCATCAGGTTGATCTCCTCGGGAGAAACGATAGGATAGTCGGCGATATAACGGGCCTTGATTTCCTTGTCGGTAAATCTACCATCCTTATCCACAGGGGTAGTGGCTTGGGCGATGATCTTGTCTTCCTCAAGCTCAGCGGTCAGATAGACCGGCTCTTTCTTGAAGTCGACCACACCGTCGACCACTTCGCGGTAAGGTGTTTCGATGAAACCAAGGTTGTTGATCTTAGCGAACACGCAGAGTGACGAAATCAGACCGATGTTAGGACCTTCAGGGGTCTCAATCGTACACAGACGACCATAGTGAGTGTAGTGCACGTCACGGACTTCGAAACCGGCACGGTCGCGCGACAGACCACCAGGACCCAGGGCGGAGATACGACGCTTATGCGTGATTTCCGACAACGGGTTGGTCTGGTCCATGAACTGCGACAGCTGGTTGGTGCCGAAGAACGAGTTGATGACCGAAGACAAGGTCTTGGCGTTGATCAAGTCGATAGGCGTAAACACTTCGTTGTCGCGCACATTCATGCGTTCACGGATGGTGCGTGACATACGAGCCAAGCCAACGCCGAACTGGGCTTGCAGCTGCTCGCCCACGGTACGGATACGACGGTTGCTCAAGTGGTCGATATCGTCGATTTCGGCCTTACTGCTCAGCAGTTCGACCAAGTATTTGATGATGGCGATGATGTCTTCCTTGGTCAGGACTTTGACGTCATCGGGAATGTCAAGGTTCAATTTGCGGTTGATACGGTAGCGGCCCACCAAACCCAAATCATATCTCTTGTCGGAGAAGAACAACTTCTCGATGATGCCACGAGCCGTTTCCTCATCGGGCGGTTCGGCGTTACGCAGCTGGCGGTAGATGTATTCCACAGCCTCTTTCTCCGAGTTGCTGGGGTCTTTCTCCAAGGTCTTGAAAATGACCGAATAGTCAGAAACCCTATCATTCTCGTCACGTTCCGACTCGCTGTGCAGCAGGATGGTCTTCACGCCGCTGTCGACGATCTTCTGGATGTGTTCTTCCTCGAGAACCACATCACGGTCGATGATAACCTCGTTACGTTCGATGGAGACGCACTCGCCGGTATCTTCGTTGACGAAATCCTCGAAGTAGGTATGAAGCACACGGGCAGCCAGCTTACGGCCAAGCACGCGCTTCAGGCCTGCCTTCGAAACCTTCACTTCCTCTGCGAGGTCGAAGACATCGAGGATGTCCTTGTCGGTTTCGTAGCCGATAGCACGGAGCAAGGTGGTGATAGGTAATTTTTTCTTACGGTCGATGTAAGCATACATGACATTGTTGATGTCGGTCGAGAACTCCATCCAAGAACCCTTGAACGGGATGATACGAGCCGAATACAACATAGTGCCGTTGGCATGCTGGCTCTGGCCGAAGAACACACCGGGTGAGCGGTGCAACTGCGAGACCACGACACGCTCGGCTCCGTTGATGACGAAAGTGCCACGAGGCGTCATATACGGAATCATGCCGAGGTACACGTCTTGGACGACGGTCTCGAAGTCTTCATGTTCCTCGTCATTGCAAGAGAGTCTCAGTTTTGCCTTGAGAGGAACGCTATAGGTTAGTCCACGTTCGATGCACTCCTCGATGCTATAGCGAGGGGCGTCGATGTAGTAGTCCAGAAATTCGAGAGTAAAATTGCCTCTTGCGTCGGTGATGGGGAAATTCTCGGCAAAGACCTTGTAGAGGCCTTCGTTTTTCCTGTTGTCAGGATTGGTCTCCAATTGGAAGAAATCCTGGAAAGACTGAAGCTGAATATCCAGAAAATCAGGGTATTCGAAAGACTTCTTGATGGACGCGAAGCTAATTCTTTCAGTTGATTTTGTTGCCAAGGTAATATTGTTTTTAGGTGATGTAATGGGAAAGACGAACTAACGAAAAGAGGAAATTTCGCATAAAGCGAAACACAAACCTCAGCCCCTATTCGGGACTGAGGTTGAATGCCGTTATGAACGGGATTTGAATCCTTATTTCACTTCCACTTCTGCACCGGCCTCTTCGAGTTGAGCCTTCAGTGCATTAGCTTCGTCTTTGCTCACGCCTTCCTTCAGCGGTTTGGGAGCTGCGTCAACCAGTTCCTTAGCTTCCTTCAGGCCGAGGCTGGTGAGTTCCTTCACCAACTTCACGACTGCCAGCTTCTGAGCGCCAGCGTTCTTCAGGATGACATCGAAAGAAGTCTTTTCTTCAGCAGCGGCAGCAGCGCCACCAGCAGCAGGAGCAGCAACAGCAACAGCGGCGGCTGCGGGTTCAATCTTCCTTCAGGATGTTAGCGAGTTCGTTCACTTCCTTCACGGTGAGATTGACTAATTGTTCAGCAAAAGCTTTAAGATCTGCCATTTTACTATTATTTTAAATTGTTAATACTTGCTTTTTGTTTGAATGAATCACATTCGAATTTATTATTCTGGTCTTTCGGACAAAGTTTCGAGAACACCGCTCAACTTTTGGCCACCGGATTGCAAGCCGCTGATGACGTTCTTCATCGGCGATTGCAGCAGGGCGATGACGTCCGCGATGAGGTCGTTCTTCGACTTGACGTTGCACAGGGCGTCGATCATGTCGTCGCCGATGTAGCAGCACTCCTCGATGTAGGCGCCCTTCAGGATGGGACGGTCGCTGGTCTTACGGAAGTTCTTGATCAGCTTGGCGGGAGCGTTGCCGGTCTCGCACAGCATCAGAGCAGTTGATCCTTTCAGAACGTCGTAGAGGCCTTCGTAGTCCTTCTCCATCTGCTGCATAGCCTTATGGAGCAGAGCGTTCTTCACAACGATCATTTTCACACCACTGTTGAAGCACTGTCTTCTCAGCTGGCTGGTCTTCTCGGCGTTAAGGTCGGAGACGTCGGTCAGGTAGAAGTTGGGGCAGGCTTTCAGTTCACTGAGTATGGAGTCGATGAGGACTTGTTTATCTTCTTTTCTCATTTCAACAAATTCCTTTCAATTTAGTTTGACACTGATTTGACATCGATCTGCACACCCGGGCCACATACGTACCTTTAGCAGCGGCTGGTTTCAACTTGATAACGGTTTGGATCAGTTCCTTGGCGTTATCAAAAATCTGTTCCGGAGAGAAGCTCACTTTGGCGACTCCAGCAGCAATGATACCGTACTTGTCGACCTTGAAGTCGATCTTACCGGCTTTCACTTCTTGAACAGCCTTTGCGACGTCCATCGTAACAGTACCTGTCTTGGGGTTCGGCATTAAGCCACGGGGACCGAGGATACGGCCCAGGGCACCGACCTTAGGCATGATGTTAGGCGTGGTAATCACAATGTCAATATCGGTCCAACCGTCCTTGATCTTTTGGATGTATTCATCCAGACCAACGTAATCAGCATGTCCGGGTTGCAGAGCACCAGGACGCGGACGACCTTACCAGTGCCGTGGGGCAGCGTCACCGAGCCGCGGACCATTTGATTGGCCTTACGGGGGTCGACACCCAGACGGATGTTCAGGTCAACCGAAGCATCAAACTTGCTGTAAGTGATCTGTTTTACGATATTAACTGCTTCATTCAAGGAGTAACTCTTGCTTTTGTCGAACTTAGCTAAAGCTTCTTTCCTCTGTTTGGATACTTTTGACATTTAACTAACTTTTTTTTGTTCTACAAATGCATGAAAGATCTTAGTCTTTCTTTAAAGGTGATTCGCCGGTTATCTTGACGCCCATGCTGCGTGCCGTTCCGGCCACCATTGACATGGCGGACTCGACAGTAAAGCAGTTCATGTCCTTCATCTTGTTGGTGGCGATTTCTCTCACTTGGTCCCAAGTCAACGAACCGACTTTCGAACGGTTAGGTTCCTTGGAGCCGCCTTTGATCTTCGCAGCCTCGATGATGGAGACAGCCACGGGAGAAGCCTTAACGATGAAATCGAAAGACTTATCCTTATACACAGTGATGATGACGGGCAAAACCTTGCCAGCCTGGTCCTGCGTACGGGCGTTGAACTGCTTGCAGAATTCCATGATGTTCACACCCTTCGAACCCAAAGCGGGACCGACGGGCGGGGCGGGATTCGCAGCTCCTCCTTTGATTTGCAATTTAATTAATCCGCTTACTTCTTTTGCCATTTTTTTTAACTCGCAAATATCGCTTAGCTTTCCAACTTCACCTGGAAGAAACTCAGTTCCAACGGGGTCTTGCGACCGAAAATCTTCACGGCCACCTTCAGCTTCTTCTTCTCCTCGTTCACCTCTTCGATGATACCTTGGAAAGTGCTGAAAGGACCGTCGTTGACAATGACCGACTGCCCCACCATGAACGTGACATCGCTGCCAGCGCCCATGCTTTGGAGCTCATCCATCTTGCCAAGGATACGCTTCACTTCCATGGGACGAAGCGGGTCGGGTTCACCATTCGTACCCAAGAAGCCAAGCACGTTCGGAACGTCCTTGATAACATGAACGACCTCACCAACGAGAACAGCTTCCACAAGCACATAGCCCGGCAGGTAATTGCGCTCTTTGCACACCTTCTTGCCGTTCTTGACTTCAAAATACTTCTCTGTCGGGATCAAGACCGTAGGAATGAGGTCCTGAAGGTTGAGTCTCTTGATTTCGGATTCGAGGTATTCCTTAACCTTCTTTTCCTTACCAGAGATAGCCCTCACCACATACCACTTCTTTTCGTTCGTGTCGCTCATCTTCCTGACAAAATTACAAAGTTAGCCAATAAATGCTCATCAAGATTCAACGTACAATCTATCAGAACAGTCCGTAAAACGCTTCTAACAGATTTTTGAAGGAGATGTCCATCAGAAAAACCACCAAGGCGATTAATAGGGAAGCAATGGACACAACAATCACGCTACTTCTCAGTTCACTCCAGGTAGGCCAGGTGACCTTTTCCTTGAGCTCAGTGTAGCATTCTTTAATGTAGTTAATAATTTTCATCTTCTATTGAACCTTAATAAAAAGCACGGGTGGAAAGGCTCGAACTCTCGACACTCGGTTTTGGAGACCGATGCTCTACCAACTGAGCTACACGAATAAGGGTGGGGGTTAAGCCCACCCTTACATTAATTGTTTGTTGATCAATCGTCGATGATCTCGATCACCTGACCGGAACCAACGGTACGGCCACCTTCACGGATAGCGAAACGGAGACCCTTGTCCATGGCGATGTCGGCAATCAACTTAACGTCGATGGTGACGTGGTCGCCAGGCATGACCATTTCCATACCTTCGGGCAGGGTGATTTCACCGGTAACGTCGGTGGTTCTGAAGTAGAACTGAGGACGATACTTGTTACGGAACGGGGTGTGACGGCCACCTTCGTCCTTGCTCAGGACGTAGACCTGACCCTTAAAGTGGTGATAAGGCTTCACCGAACCGGGCTTGGCAATAACCATACCACGGCGGATTTCGTCCTTGTCGATACCACGGAGCAACAGACCGGCGTTATCGCCAGCTTCACCTTCGTCCAAAATCTTGCGGAACATTTCCACACCGGTAACGACTGACTTCAGCTTCTCAGCACCCATACCGAGGATATCGACGGGGTCACCAACGTGGATGACACCAGTCTCGATACGACCGGTAGCAACGGTACCACGGCCGGTGATGGAGAACACGTCCTCGATAGGCATCAGGAACGGTTTGTCAACGGCACGCTGAGGCTCAGGAATCCAAGTATCGCAAGCGTCCATCAGTTCGTCGATGGCGGGAGTCCACTTCGGGTCGTCGTTCAAGGCACCCAGAGCAGAGCCACGGATGATAGGCGTATTGTCGGCATCGAATTCGTACTTGCCAAGGAGGTCGCGGACTTCCATCTCAACCAACTCCAGCAACTCTTCATCGTCAACAAGGTCGCACTTGTTCAGGAACACCACGAGGCGCGGCACACCAACCTGACGGGCGAGCAGGATGTGCTCACGGGTTTGAGGCATGGGACCGTCGGTGGCGGCGACAACGATGATAGCACCGTCCATCAACCATGTTCTTCACATAGTCAGCGTGGCCGGGGCAGTCAACGTGAGCGTAGTGACGCTTCTCAGTCTGATACTCGACGTGAGCGGTGTTGATGGTGATACCTCTCTCCTTCTCTTCCGGGGCGGAGTCGATGGAGTCGAAGGTCTTGATCTCTGACAGACCCTTCTTGGCCAGGTGCAGGGTGATAGCAGCGGTCAAAGTGGTCTTACCGTGGTCAACGTGGCCGATAGTACCAATGTTGACGTGCGGTTTAGTTCTTTCGAATTTTTCTTTTGCCATTTTACTTTTCTATTTAAGGTTATGAACTCTTATCCATAAAAAATCGAGCCGATGGGGAGAATTGAACTCCCGACCCCTTCCTTACCAAGGAAGTGCTCTACCGCTGAGCTACATCGGCTTGT
>CAJOIS010000003.1 GCA_905234645.1 uncultured Bacteroidales bacterium
CAAACCCAAAGACGGCAAGGAAGCTTGGGACGTGTGCCTCAAGATGCGTGACCTCGGCCTGCTGGCCAAGCCCACCCATCAGCACATCATCCGCTTCGCTCCGCCCTTGGTCATCACCGAAGCCGAGCTCCGCGAAGCCATCGAAATCATCAAGAAGGCTATCGCCTCGTTTGAATGATTGAGCTGAAGTGTAAAAGAAAAGCCCGCCAGAAACCTGGCGGGCTTATTTGAACAATATGCCGAATCGATTGCGCATCATAGCTCTGGCTCTTGTCGTCTTCGTTCTCATGGGTTGTCATCGTGAGGCGGAGTCGGTGGAGCATGCAGCCTTGCCCTCGCTGCATGTCACCATGACTTCTCTGCAGTTGGACTCCATCTTGGCGGACCGTGACAACAAAGTTTCGGCGTATGCCTTGCTCACTGATGCTGAAGGCGACACCCTCTTTAAAGGCAACCTTGCCCATATCAAGACGCGTGGCAATACCTCTTTTGAAGAGGACAAGAAGCCATTCACTATAAAGTTTTCAAAAAAACAGGCTTTTTTGAGCCTTAATAGGGCCAAAACCTTTGTCCTTTTGGCCAATGCCCGTGACGAGAGCCATATCCGCAATGCCATTGCTTTTGACTTGGCTCGAGCCATGGGAATTCCCGCTCCGCGCTATTCTTATCTTTCCCTTTATATCAACGACACCTATTGGGGCTTGTACCAAATTACCAACAAAATCGATGTGGGCAAGGATGCCCTTGATATCACTGATCTTGACAAACGCAATGAACGGTGTAACCCGAAGCCCTTGAATGAATATGAATGGTATGGCTCTGGAAGAAAAAACCAGCTGATTCAGCGCATGGGTGTTTTGCTTGACAATGACCCTGACGACATCACTGGCGGTTATCTGCTTGATAATACAGGCCCTTATCCTCCCTATCAAAGAAGCCTTAGCGGATTTATTTCGAATGCTGAAGATCACATCAGAATTCTTTCACCGGAATACGCCTCGCCAAGGGAAGTGGATTATATCTCTAGACTTTACAACGAAATGGAGAGCGCCGTTTTGGCTTCCGACGGGATATGTCCCACAACGGGTCTGCATTATTCCGAATATATGGATGTGGAATCCTTTGCCCGCTATTACCTTCTGAACGAACTGCTGTTTAATTGGGATGGCGGTTGGTCAAGCTTCTATATGTATAAAGACTCCGATGTCAACGACCCGAAGTTTTATGCCGGTCCGGCGTGGGACTTCGACAGAACGCTTGCTAACATTCATAATGAAACGTCTATTGTCTATCCTAATGAGTTGTTCGTTTGTGAAAGGAGAGGGAAAACCGGTCTTTGCTCTTCTGGAGGTTTGCTCTATTATCTATGCCAACATGAAGATTTTCAACAAGTGGTCACCGACTGCTACCTGAATGGAGTCAGCGAGGCTTGTCATGAGTATCTCGAGGCTCATCCCTTCGACAGTCTTGCCGCCTTGCTCTCCCATGAAGCGGATCGGGATAATGCCGCATACAAAAGCCGTCGTAGCGTCGACTATGCGACGGCCACAAAGCGGGTGACGGATTTTTTGCGCGATAGAGTAGCGTTTTTTGACCGCTACTATTCTACCATGGGAAAAGGACACGTGCTCGTCTCATATGAATGGAGATACCAGAGAAACTTGACGTTTTGTTATCCCTTGGGTGAGCCTGTCAATGCGCCACAATTGAAGAAAGTGGTGTACAATCACGATCCAGTTTACTCAATGTATTATCCGGGAACGGACTCTATTGTTCCTGACGGTACGGTGTTTCAATCGCCTCAGAAACTGGAATTGCGCAAACGCGAGCCCACCCATCAGGAGGTACAGTATCGTCGTATCAGGAAAAAACTTGCGAAGATAGGCCTTGATTTCTAAAAATCTCCTCTACGGCCTCTTCATATTCCTTCAAAGCATTAATTTTCTTGATTTTTCGCCAAACCACTTGCGGTTCCTCGAAGCTGTTCATCAAATAAGACCATAATTCTTTCATGCGTCCCAATACTTTTGGGCTGCCTCCCGCATGGCGAAGTCTGTCTTCGTATAGGTCGAGGAGGTAATTGTGCAGACGTTCGGTCCTCGTCATTGCGAGCGAAGCGTGGCAATCCAGTGTGTTGGTCTGGATTGCTTCGTCGTTCCTCCTCGCAATGACGGAGGCCTTGATGTCCTCCGCCAAAAACGGATTCGCCAAAATGCCTCGTCCTAGCATAAACTGGTTCACCGGCCGCACCGCCTCGCTGATGCGCTTGAAACTGTCAACGGAGAAGATATCCCCATTATACACCAGAGGCGCATTAATATAAGGTATTAATGCCGCAAACCGTTCCACGTCGGCCTCACCTTTATACAGTTGTTTCCCGATGCGTGGGTGAATGATTAATTCACTTAATGGAAACTTGTTGAAAACCGGAATAATGGCGTCAATCTCGTCAGGACTGAAATACCCCAAACGGCATTTCACGCTGAACTTGACATCTATTTCCTCAAATACCCTATCCAGCATTGTCTCCACCTTGTCGGGATAGGGGAGGAGTCCGCTGCCGCGTTTCTTGTTGGCTACTCTTGGAAACGGACACCCCATATTGAGGTTGATTTCCTTGTATTCCAGTTCCTTGCACTGCTTGGCGAAACGCAGGATCTCCTCCGCGTCGGTGCTAAGAATCTGTGGTGTGAGTGTCTCCACGTCATTGAAACGTGGGTCGATCTCCTCGCCTTGCAGGTTCTTGGCATGCTCTTCTTTGTGGATGCCCGTGAAGAAGGGTGTGTAAAATTTATCAATGCCGTTAAAATGCCGTTTGAAGACATTCCTAAACGGTGCATCGGTGATGCCTTGGAAGGGGCCCAGCGAAAGCCTTATGTCGCTCATTTTTTCTTGGACTTCTTGGTTTTGACGGGCTTTCCCCCAGCTTGATTCCAACGGATGATGCTAAAGGCCACCCAGGCGATGAGGCCTACAAAAGTCAGGTAGACGGCGATGCGGCTGAGGTAGTCGCCGTGTTTGGCATAGAAAGTCACTTTGTCGTTGGCTTTCAAGGTCTCGCGGATGGCGTCGGGTACCCAATAGTGGGTCTGTTGCAGCACATCACCGCGCTGGTTGATGAAGCCCGAGCGACCCGTGTTGGCTGAGCGGGCCACGCAACGACGGTTCTCGATGGCGCGCAGCTTCGAGAATTCAAAGTGCTGACGATAACCGGGCGTATGTCCCCACCAGCCGTCATTGGTGATGACGAAGAGCAGGTCGGCGCCTTTCTTGCAGAAAGTGCTGACATACGCTCCAAAAGCCGACTCGTAGCAGATAGCAGCGCCAATCTTGTGGTCGCCGTAGGCCATCACTTTGGCTTCAGGGTCGCCTTTCAAGGTGCCGCGTGCGATGCCCATGGTGAGACTGAAGTTGCGCAAGAAGCCCATCCACTCAGGGATGGCTTCCACCGCTGGGGTGAGCTGCGATTTATTACGGTGTTGCAAATTGTCGCTGCCGATGAGCAGGGCGGAGTTGTGGCAATAATAATACCTGTCGGTGTTGCCGATTTGGCGCGCCGGGAAGTCGTCTTCCATGCCTTGTGGCACCCATTCATAGGTGGTGCCACCGATGACAAAGGCCATCTGCGGGAATCGCTGGACGTATTCGCGGAGCTGTTGCAAGGCATTCGCCTTGTCGGTCTCGTGCAGCCAGATGCCCTCTTGGATGGCTGACTCACTGCTGACAACGAACCGCGTTTTGGGTGTAATCAAAGGCAGTGATAAATTGATGTTGTTCTGAATCACTTGGTCGTAGAACTGCTTGTCGAACTGCTCGTTCCAAGGGTCGCAATTCTGCTGCACGACGATGACCTCGGTGTCGGCACCCTGTTCTTCATAGTGCTTGTAGATATGAGTGCTGACAAAGATAGGGACGAGAAGAATCACCGCTTCGGCTCCTAAATTAATAAGTATAGGCTTTGTCTCTTTTGACTTGAAGTGTAGGATGATATTGGTAATCAATACGTTGACAAGAAGGATCCATAGTGTTCCGCCGGCCACACCCGTGTATTCGTACCATTGTATCCATTCGTGTTGGGTGGAGAACGCATTGCCGAGGTTGAGCCACGGCCATTTGATGGACCAAAGGTACGTGAGGTATTCAAAGGCCATCCAGTAGGGGATGAGGACGAAGTTGCCCCAAGGTTTGTTGCACACCTTTTTTTTCGTGAGGTGGAACATAAAAAACACGGTGGCCATAAACAAGGCATTCAGTATCCATGCCAATGTGGCAGCAGGGGTTGCGTTCCACACCCACCAGGTCGTGGCTACGTTCCAAATGAAGAAAGCGAGGAATGACAGCCAGAGTACGCTTCCTTTTTCGCCTTGTGCGATGCGATTTTCAAGCAACAGCAAAGGCACAAAGCCTATGAATGCCAATGGCGCAACGCCCCATGTAGGCCACGCCGCGGTGAGCAGCCCCCCGCTGATTATTGCCAATACTATCCTACGGCCTCTGCCGTCCCGCGTCCCGTGTCCAGCCGTATCATGTCTTTTTTTGGTCTTATTCATGCCGAATTCTAGAAAAACTGGGCAAAGGTACGATTTTTTGCCTATCTTTGCGCAAATTTTAATCCGATGAAGAGAACGTACCAAGTGGCGGGTCATAAGTTCAGCGTGGTTATGCCCGATGGCGACAGGGCTTGGAAGGAGATGTGTCCTTACGAACCTTTTGCCTGTGAAGACGTTGGCGACTGCCTCTTTACGGCAGAGATGATTGATGCGATGCTTGATACTTCCACAAAACAAAAGATTATGGTCAGTTGCGAAGCTTCCGACGAGCCTCGCATCGAGTTGTATGAGTGGGAAGGAAAATGGCTTTTGGAAATGGCTCCTGCGCTGGAAGCTCCGGTTAGGGTCTCTCTCATTACCGACAAGGCGTTCGAGAGGGCTCATTTTCGGGTGCTTGGCAGCATGCGTTTCTCCATCGGTACGGTGCTGATGTTGATGTACGCCTTTGCAACGGCCCAAAAGAATACGCTGCTGATGCATTCCTCCGTGACGGTGAAAGACGGCAAGGCTTATCTCTTCTTAGGCAAGAGCGGCACGGGCAAGAGTACCCACAGCCAGTTGTGGATCAATAATATAGAAGGCTGTGAGCTGCTCAACGACGACAATCCAGTGCTTCGTGTAGAAGACAATGGCGAGGTGCGTGTCTACGGCTCGCCTTGGAGCGGCAAGACGCCTTGCTATCGCAATCTCGATTACCCCGTAGGGGCTATTGTCGACCTACATCAGGCCAAGAAGAATGCCATTAGGAGGATGACGATGCTGGAGGCTTATGTGGCTATGTGCGTCTCTTTCTCGGGCTATCGCTTCATCAAGGAGATGGCCGACGGGCTTCATGCCACCAATGAGAAAATTGTTGGCACAGTACCCTGTTATTCATTGGACTGCCTGCCTAATGCGGAGGCAGCCTGGTTGTGCCATAAAACCGTCTCGCAGTAATGGAGCAGACGGAAGCGTCGGCATATAGGGGTTTGGAGCTTCTGAAGGACGGTAAGGTGATTGCCATCGTGCCACAAGGTTGCAGTATGCAGCCCTTCATTAAAGGAGGCGAGGATACGGTGCGTTTGATGAAACTGGAAAAAGTGGGAGTGGGTGATATCGTTTTGGTGAATTATCACGGCAAATACCTTCTTCACCGTGTTTATGCAGTTGATGGTGAATGGGTGACCACGATGGGCGACGGCAACCTCAAAGGTGTTGAGCGGTTTAAGGAGGCGGAAGTTTTGGGAACCGTAGTTGAGATTGTCCATAAGGGCCGTCGGCGCAAACCGTCCAAGGGCTGGCTGTGGCGCAAGTTGCTTCCCGTCAGATGGCTTCCGTTGAAGCTGTATCGTAAATGGTACAAATGGAGGGGCTCTTCAAAGAAACAAACATCAGAAAGACAATAAGATATGAAGACTAAAAAAGGTTATAGACTGCGCACTTTGGGCAAGGAATACATCCTGATGGCTGAAGGGATTGAGGTCGTAGATGCCCATCAGATGATTTCGATGAACGAGACGGCGGCTTTTCTTTGGGAAGCAGTGGAAGGCAAGGACTTTGATGCCGAGACCTTGGCGCAACTCCTTGTGGATGAATATGGTATCGGACGTGATACGGCCGAGAAAGATGTGGCGGCGTTGCTCCAGACTTGGAAAAAGGCCGATGTCATTGAGTATTAATTAATAAGTGTGTCATGACCCCAGCCGAAAGCCATTATTTCGCCCTGCTCCGTTCCGCGCTATGGGGGAAGCCTGTCGCCATCGAAGGTCCCGTTGATTGGAACGAAGTGATGCGACTTGCCAAGCATCATGCCAATCAGGCTTTGGTGGGGGACGTGGCTACACAGATGACGACCGACAACCGCCCGACGGATGTCATGGTGGGCAAGATGCAGACGGTGATGCGCAACAACCTGTTTGGCCAGATGAAGCTAAAACAGATTTTGGTGTCGGCGGTGCAATTATTGCGTGAGCACGGCATCGAACCGGTGATTCTCAAGGGATTCGGCTTGGCCTTGCTCTATCCCAATCCGAGCTTGAGGCAGTTTGGCGATATTGACCTCTTTGTGGGCCTCGACGACTTCCATGAAGCCTGTGACTTGTTGCGTACCTTGCCGGGTGGCTACAACTGGGGCGAGGAGGTGGATTCGGGACATCATTATAACATCGAGTTTGGCAACTTTCCCATAGAGGTACATCGCCTCAGTGCCGACATTGACGATTCCAAGACAAGGGCCATTTATGAACCTATCGAACGCGATGGTCTGATAGAGAACCCACACCGCGTCGACCTCGATGGCTTCGAGATTGCCGTTCCGTCCAACGAGTTCCAAGTGTTTTTCACCTTTTACCATGCTTGGCACCATTTCCTGACCACGGGAGTGGGGTGGCGGCAGGTAAGCGACGTGGCCATGGCCCTTCATGTCTACCACGGCCAACTCGACCTCGACAAACTGAACCGATGGATTGCCGCCATGCACCTGATGAAGCCGTGGCAGGCGTTCGGATGGCTGATGGTGAACACTCTGGGCCTGCCCGAAGCTGAAATGCCGTTCTACGACGACCGATGCCAGCGCACGGCGCAAAAGCTTTTCCGTCGCATCATGGAAACGGGCAACTTCAAGCGCCATACTGGTTCCAAAGCCCCATCAAAAGAACGTCGGTTGCTACACAAGATGCATGCGCTCCTAAAAATCTTCATTGATTTCTTCTATCGCGCTCGCGTGTTCCCTGCCAACGCCTTCCGAGAGTTGAAGTCTTCGCTGGGGTATGCCCTTTCCAAACGAAGAGAGTGACAGAAAAACAATTAATTTTGAAAAAAAGCACTTTTTTTTGATGCGTATCAATATTTTGTATATTTTTGCAGCCTCAAAGAGTGTGAAAAGGAAACACGAAAAGAATTTTAAACAACATAAGTCTAACAATCTAAAACTAAACAAAATGAAAAAGATGAACAAAACTTACGAAGCCCCCGTGGCCGAAGTGATTGAAATGCAAATGCCCGTCGTGGTGATGTCTCCTGCCGGTACTGGCAATGAAATGCAAGAAGAGACGGAGGAACCGTAAACTTTACCATGGGTTGAATTGAAAAGTTAAGATAGTCAAATAACAAACAAAAAGAAAAAAAGTAAAAATGAGAAAGATGAACAAATTGTTCTTCACGATGTGCATGATGGGTGGTTTTGCCGTCATTTTCGGTTCGTGCAAGAAGAATGACGATTCTGCTACTGTGTCCGTTAATCTTCCCGCTTTTGAGGAAGAAGCTGAAGGCAAAGCTTACATTGATGTCAACAACGGCAACAGCTTCAAGTGGAATGGCAATGACCAGATTGTGATTTACAACCTTGACAATCAAGATGGCAACAATTCCGAGAAAGCCATTTATCAAACCACGGCCAATGCCGAGGGTCAGGCCTTCGCTGAATTTAGCTATGCCTCTGGCGATGTCCTTTCGGCCAAGAAGTATGGTTATTTCGTGTTCTACCCTGTTGAAAAAGTCAGTGCGAACAAATTGAACGAACTTAACTATGAAACCTTCACCGTGAGCAACACTCAGCAGTATACCAAGGTTGGTAACAATACCACTATTGCTCCTGAAGGTATGGCTATGGCTTGTGACCTCCAATCTCTGGGCGGTTCTTTCACTCTTCAGCACATTTTTGGTGCGCTGAGACTGAAAGTTAAGGGCACGGGTACGGTGAACCGCATCGAGGTGATTGACGAAAATCTCAATCTGAGCGGCACCGTGGGCATGAAGCTCCATGAAGTAACGATGGACAAATTCACGTCTTTGCAGAATGCCTACATCGCCGGTGGCAACGATCCTTTTAACAACCCCAACTTCATGTCGGTGTGGAATGAGTTAAAGGAAGATTTGAGCTACTCGTCTCAGGGTGACGGCAAGATGATGACCTTGGATATGGGCGATGGCGTTGCTCTGAAAGGTAGCAACACCGAGACTAGCTTCTACGTTGGTCTCCGTCCGGGTGCCTTGAAGTATGGCTTCACTGTGAAAGTGTATGTCAATGGCATGTCGGATCCTGTGATCGTCTCTAAGGGTGTTCAATCAAGCCCCATCAAGGCTGGTGTGATTAAGCCTGTGACCATCACTCTCTGATTGTAGGAATACAGCAATCAAAAAAAAGCACTTCCCTTGGGGAGGTGCTTTTTTTGTTTCCTCTTGTAGAGACGCAAAATCTTGCGTCTCTACCCATGCATGGGAAACCGCATAAAAAAAGAGACGCGATCATTGCGTCTCTACATTTTGGTGGTACCGACGGGAATCGAACCAGTGACACGAGGATTTTCAGTCCTCTGCTCTACCAACTGAGCTACGGTACCTCCGTAGTTTGCGCTGCAAAATTACAACTTTTTTCGTTTATGCCAACAAAAAATCACCAAAATGGACATTTTTTTTGCCGTTGAAATATTTTTCATCTGATAGTCAATGTTTTATGGATTTGCATACCGAATTTAAGCAATAAAAACTTGCCTAAAGAGTTAAAAAATCGGATATTTGCACGCTCTTATCCCCCCTCGGTTCCCCCTAAAAGAGGGGAGGGGTAAGAGCGTGCAATAGATTACATTGTTTATGAGAACTACTTTCTTGAAAAGCATTCTGGTAGCCGCGTTGCTGGCGTGGTTGGGGATTGATGCCTTGGCTCAGGCCGACGTGGATTCGCCATATTCCCTGTTTGGCGTGGGGCAAGTGAGAGACAAAGCCATGAATGTCAGGCTGAAAGGCATGGGAGGCGCCTCTAACGCCATGTTTGGCATCGGCATGATCAACGCAGAAAATCCGGCTTCGTATGCCAAGATCGACTCGCTGGCATTCCTCTTTGATGCGGGTTTCTACTTCAAGACTTCCACTTTCAGCACCGCCAGCCTTTCCGAACGTTCTGCCAATGCCTCGTTCGATTATGTCTCTATGGCCTTTGGCCTCACCTCTTGGTGGAAGATGGCACTTGGTGTGCAGCCTTATAGTACTGCTGGTTATACCATGTTGGTGAACAGCAACAAGCCTGACATCGGCAACTATGCCACGCGCTTCAAAGGCTCGGGCGGTTTGAACCAGGCCTTTGTGGGCACGGCATTCAAGTTGGGTAAGCATTTCTCCATCGGCGCCAACGGATATTATGTTTTTGGCAACACGCAGACCGAAACCACGCTTTATTTCCCCGATTCGCTCTATATGATCGGCTCGCGCCGCAACCTTGACCTGATGGTGAGCTCCTTTATGTTTGACTATGGTCTGCTTTTCAATACCAGCGTGGGTAGCGACATGGAACTGAGTGTTGGCGTGACCTATACCCAGCCTGTCAAGTTAAGAGGCAAACAAACCTTGTTTATCCGTTCCATCGAGGAGAGTCAGGATTCCGAAATAGAATATGTGATCGACACCTTGGTCAATACGACCTCGGTCACCAAAACACAAATGCCCCAAGGTATTGGTGTTGGCCTGGCTTTACAGAAAAACGATCGTTGGACATTTGCCGTCGATTTCAACTGGATGCAGTGGTCGAAGTTTGCCCGTGAAGGTGTCACCGATGCCTTGCAGGATTCATGGAATGTGTCGGCAGGCTTTGAGTTCACGCCGAGCCATTCCAACATTTCGGGTTATTTCAGGAAGATGTCATACCGCTTCGGCGGTTTCTATGAGCATGGCATGATCAACCTTATGGGTAACGACGGCAATGCCTATAGTATTAATAGATTGGGTGCCACCGCAGGTATGTCCTTGCCTTTGCCCAAGACCCAGTCGAAGGTCGACGTGGCCTTGGAAGTGGGGCAATACGGCACGCGCGAAGGCGGCCTGATACAAGAGCATTATGCCAAGCTGAACGTCGGTATCGCTGTGTTTGAGCATTGGTTCATGAAGCGTAAATACAGATGATTTTGTGGCATCATTCATTTTGGAACGATATTTGAAGAAAGCATAAACAAGTTAAACCTTTAAAATAAGAGAGAGATGAAAACTAAAAGATTTGTGTTGATTGCCGTCATGATCGGAATGGCAATGAGCGTTTCAGCCCAAGAGGCGTACGGAGCCGACAGTGTGGCATGCGTGACCAACCTGTCCACCTATCGCGAGTACTTCAAGCAATGGGAGTCCGCCAAATTCGCCCCCGAGTCCATCAGCATGGAGATGGTGGCCGCTTGGAGAGAGGTGTTCCTCAACTGCCCTCGCGCCAGCCAGTACACCTACACCAACGGTGAGAAGATCATGGAGTACTTCATCCGCACCAATCCTGCCCAAAAGGACGCCTACATTGACACGCTCGGCATGTTGATGGATGCCCGCGCACAGTACTTCTCCGTCGATCCGAAGACGGGCAAGTCACAAGTGGCTAGCATTATGGGTAGAAAAGGCCTCCTCATCTACACTTATAATAAGAACCGCTACGAAGAAGCCTACAATGTGCTGAAAGATGCCGTCGCTTTGGATGCCTCACAGCTGCAAGGTGCCTATATCGACGCCTACTTCAAGGCCACCATAGATATGGTGAACAACGGCAAGGCTGAGAAGATGACGATCATCAACGTCTATCAGGAACTCTCCGAAGTGGTCGATAACAACATCAGCGCTTTGGCCGAGACCGAGACGGAGCTGGTCGCTGCCAAGGAAGAAGCCGAGACAGCTGGCGATGCTGAAGCTGTGGCAGGCTTTGACAAGCAGCTCGAAAAGAACGAGAAGACCATCAATATTAATAAAGGTGTGAAGAGCAACCTCGACAACCTGTTCCAGCCCTACGCCTCCTGCGAAGACCTGATCAAGGTGTTTGCCGCCAAGATGGCCGAGACGCCGGACGATGTGGTGCTCCTCAAGCGTATCACTACCATCCTCGATAAGAAGGACTGCACCGACTCCAAGCTCTTCCTCGATGCTGCCGTCAGACTCAACGAGCTGGAACCCAGCCCGGAAGCTTCCTACAGCTTGGGTATCAAGTTCTTCAAGGACAAGAAGTACAGCGACGCCGCCACGTTCTTTGAGCAGGCCACGAAGACCGACAACAACGACCGTAGATATCGTGCCTACCGTAACTTGGGCATGTGCTACGAGAACATGGGAAGCCTGTCGCGTGCCCGTGACATCTACAGAAGAGCAGCTCAGGTTGACCCGACCAACGGCGAGCCTTACCTCCTCATCGGTATGCTCTATGCCGGAAGTGCCAAGCAGTTCAGCGGCGAAATCGAAAGCAAGGCCGTGTACTGGGCCGCCGTCGACAAGTGCATCAAAGCCAAGTCCATTGATGCCTCCTGCGCCGACAGGGCCAACAGCCTGATCCGCGCCTACACTGCCGCCTTCCCGTCGATGGAGACGATCTTCTTCAACGACTACAACGAAGGACAAAGCTTCAACGTGGGTGGTTGGATTGGCGAAACGACGACCATCAGAGCTAAGAAATAATTGAAAAGCCTACTGAAAATAGGACTCACACTCAACATCACAGCCATCATGGCTGTGATGTTGTTTTCGTGTTCAAACCCCGATGCCGTGGTGATGGAGATGGGATCGGACGACACGCTGTCGGGCATCATTGCCGACAGCGTTGTTTTCTATCGTAGCGACTCGGGTTTTGTCAACTTGGAGCTTCACACGCCACGTATGGTGCGCATGGAGACCGAAGATGAAATTATGGAGTTCCCTCTTGGCTTCGATGTCTACATGTTCGACCACAAGAAGCAGACCGTCGAACTCCATGCCGACTATGGCAAGAACTACGGCAAGACACATCTGATTGAGGCGCAAGGCAATGTTGTCGTGAAAAACTTCGGTAGCGAAGAGACTATGTACTCCGAAAAGCTTTTCTGGTATCAGGATTTGAAGATGATCTATACCCGTTCGCATGTGAAAATCATCACACCCGACAAGCAAATCGAGGCTGACAGCCTGGTGGCACGTGAGGATTTTTCTGAATACACAATGTATTCAGGCAGTGCCCTGCTTGATATTGACGAGGAGGAAGAATGACGCCATGAGCAGTTGGATTATCGTTGCGGTTACCTTGTTTTTCTCGGCACTTTGCTCGGGATTGGAGATTGCTTTCAACAGCATCAATCGTCTCCAGCTGGAAGTGGATTTGACGAAAAATACCTTCTCTGCAAAGCTTATCAGGTTGTTTCTGAAAGACCAGTCGCGTTTCATCACGTCACTGTTGTTGGGCAACAACATCACCCTCATTATCTACGGTATAAGCATGTCGCAGCTGTTGGACGCCCCCGTTTTGCATTGGCTGCAAGCCGTCTCGCTGGACAACGATTTCATGATTCTTTTGACGAAGACTGTCCTTGCCACTTTGCTTGTGCTTTTGGTGGCTGAGTTCCTGCCCAAGATGCTGTTCCGCATCAATCCCAACGCCATCCTGTCGTTTTTTGCCTTTCCCACTTTCATTTGCTATTGCCTGCTCTATCCGCTGATTCTGGTCTATACGGGCATATCGGAGTTTATCATCCGTTATGTTTTGCGCTTGAAGGTGGATCGACAGGAATACCAGTTCAGCACCGTCGACCTGAACGATTACATTGCCGAATACGCCGACCCCGAGGAGGCTGATGAGGATATGCAACAGGAAATCCAACTGTTCCAGAACGTGATGGAGTTCCGCTCGGTAAAACTCCGCGAGTGCATGGGACCGCGCAATGAGATTGAGTCCGTGAGAATCACCGACAGTATTAATGCGGTGAAGGCACGCTTCGAGGAAACCAAGCACTCCAAACTTATCGTGATAGGAGAGAGCATAGACGACATTGTGGGTTATGTCCACCTCAACGATGTGGTTCGCGCAATTGCTGAACACCTCGACGTGACTATGGATGACCTTGTGCGCACCATCGACTTCTTCCCCGAAACTTATACTGCCGACCGCTTGCTGAAGCATTTCATCCAAAAGAGGCAGGGCGTAGCTGCCGTCGTCGACGAGTTTGGTGGTACGGCGGGCATCGTCACAATGGAGGATGTGGTGGAGGAAATCTTTGGTGAAATCGACGACGAATACGATTTGGAAGAAGAAGTGGAACGCGTCATTGACGACAATACCTTCGTCTTTTCCGCGCGATTGGAAATAGATTATCTCAATGACACATACAAGTTGGATCTGCCCGTCAGCGACGACTACGAAACCCTGGCCGGCATGATTCTCCATTATTGCGAAAGCATCCCTGGGCAGGGCGAAGAGCTGACCATCGGCAAATATCGGGTCAAAATTTTGAAAGCCTCCCACATGAAATTGGATGAAGTGGAATTGAAAGTTGAAGATAAATAATTGAATTTCAATTATTTATTTGCTTTCAATAGAGTGGTTTCCGATTTTTGAAAAATAAAAATCGAACATTTAATCCTACGCGTTGAAATCTTTACTAAATTTGCACGCTCAAAATTGAAGTTTAATAGTAATAAAAAATAGAGTATTTGTATTATGGCAGCAATTGAAAGAATCAGAAGACATTCCGGATTGTTGATTGCAATCATCGGCATTGCATTGTTAGCTTTTGTCTTGCAAGACCTTTTCCAAAGTCAGGGAAGAAATACCGGCCCCGTCGTTGCTACGGTTGACGGTGACAAGATTTCGGTGAGGGACTTTGAGTCGCTCAAGGACCAGAACCTTGAGAATAGAAAGGCCCAAAGCAACAATAACAACCTCTCTTCTGTCGAGACTTACAACATCTACAACAACACGCTGGAAGAAATGATCAAGGACAACCTCATGACCAAGGAATACGAGGCTGCGGGCGTGGGTATCACCTCGGAGGAGCTTTACGACCAGATGACGGGCGATCATCCGCATCAGTGGATGGTGCAGAGCTTCAGCAATCCTGATGGCACCTACAATAGGGAAGGTGTGCTGGATTACCTCCAGAACCTCGACCAACTTCCGGCTGATTATTACGACCGTTGGTTGAGTTTTGAAAAGAGCCTGAAACACGATCGTTTGCAGAACAAGTTCAACAACCTGTTGAAGGCTTCCTATTTCCTGCCCACTGCTTTGGCTGAGAAATATTACCAGAACAAGAACATGAAAGCCACGGCTGATGTCATCGCTTTGCGTTATACCACCATCCCTGATTCGACGGTGGTCATCACCGAAGCCGACAACAAGGCTTTCTACGAGGAAAACAAGTACCGTTATGAAACGGACGAGCGCCGCGACATCGAGTATGTTGTCTTCGACATTAAACCGTCCCAGGAAGACCGTCAAGATGCTCTGAAGCATGTCGTTGACATGAGAAATGATTTCGTCAACACCGAAAACGTGGTTAATTTCGTCAACGCCAACTCCGACCAGCGCTACGACAGCACTTGGATGGGCCAGAAGGATGTGCCGCAGTCAATTGAAAAGGCCATCTTCGAGAATGGCAATGGCGTCGGTTTTGTGTATGGTCCCTATGAAGATGGCGACGCCTTCAATCTTGTGCGCATCATTGACCTGCAGAATCGTCCCGACTCTTTGAAGGCCAGCCATATCCTGATTGGCTATGAAGGTGCCTACAGAAGCGAGTCCACGCTGAGCGAAGAAGCTGCCAAGGCCAAGGCCGACAGCCTGCTGAATGTGCTGAAGAGCAATCCTAAGAACGAAACCCTGTTTGCCGAATTGGCTGAGCAGTTCACCGACGACCCGTCCGGCAAAGGCAAGGGCGGTGACTTGGATTGGTTCACCGATGGCCAAATGGTGTATGACTTCAACGAGTTTGTCGTCAACAATCCCGTTGGTACCTTGGGTGTGGTGAAGACCATCTTCGGTTACCACGTCATTAAGGTGACCGACAAGACCGAGGCTCAACCTAAGGTGCGCCTGGCTTACCTGAAGCATGAAATCACTCCTAGCACAAAGACTTATAAGAACGTCTTTGCCGATGCCAACAAGTTCGTCATCGAAAACAGAACCTACGAAGCTTTCAACCAGGCCATCGAAGAGCAAGGTCTGACCAAGCGCACGATGCCGAGAATGAGCAAGTCGACCACGCAGATCGCCGGTATCGACAACCCGCGTGAAATCGTCCGTTGGGCTTTCGACAAGAACAGGAAAGAAGGCGACGTTTCGGAGAAGATCTTTGAACTTGACAATATGTTTGTCGTGGCTGCCCTGACGAGTGTCGTCAAAGAAGGTTATGCTCCTTTGAGCGCTGTTGCCGAACAGGCCAAGTATCAAATCATCAACAAGAAGAAGGGTGAGATGGCTGTTGAAAAGATGAAGGCTTGCGGTAACGATGTGAATAGGATGATCAATGAACTCGGTGCCGAGTCGGCCACTGTCACCGACGTCACCATTGATTCGCGTGTGCTCAGCAACTTCGGTGTTGAGGCCGACATCATCGGTACCATCATGGGCATGAAGGAAGGTGAGGAAATGGGCCCCATCGCGGGCAATTCAAGCGCATTCATCATCAAGAATGTGAGAATCGAGCAACCTGCTCCCATTACCGACTACTCGGACATCATCAGGGAAAAGACCAGCCAGTTTACCAACAAGGCTAGCGGTGTCTACAACGCCTTGAGAAACCTCGCTAAGATCAAGGACAATAGAACCGAGATCTTCTGATGAATGACATCATTGGAACAACAAAGAAAAGGTGCGTTGCTGAAAAACGCACCTTTTCTGCTTTAAGAAATACTAATCGGAACGGAAATCCGTTCAAGATTAAGATAAAGTGAAATCAAAAGTAATATTATCATGAAGAAATTACATTTGTTTTTGTTCGTTGCAGCCTTGTCGTGCTTTGTGATGGGTTGCCGCAAGCCTGTCGAAGTGTCATTTGGCGTCGACTCGAAGACCATCGCTGCCGAAGGGGGAAGTTGCACTGTTGAATTGAAGTCGAATGGAGATTGGACCGTCAGTTCGACAGCGGAATGGTTCACGGTATCGCCGACCTCAGGCAATGGCGATGCCACGCTCACCATTGAGGTGCAGCCTAACTCCTCTGACCAGGTGCGCAGCCAGGAAATCATTGCCGCTACTAAAGACAATACGGCTTCGCTGAGCATTGAACAAGAAGGCACTGACAAATACATTACCCTTGCGCCGAGCTCCATGTTGGGCGATTGGGAAGGTGGTTCATTCCAAGTCATTGTACATGCCAACATAGCATGGACGGTGACGACCTTGCCTGAGTGGGTGGAATGCTCTGCAATGGCAGGTAATGGTGATGACACGCTTTGGATGACAATGAATCCTTTCCTTGAATCTGGCCGCCGCGAGGCCGACATCACTTTTGGCGACGAGTACATCTGTGCTCAGTTTCATGTCAAGCAAACGGGGACGAGCGAGGCGCAACACTTCCTCAATGTTACTCCCAACGATTTACATGTGGCTAGCGCAGGTGAGAGCATTACGCTGTTTGTGAACTGCGACGAGACTTGGACGACCCTCCTTGATGGGGAATGGATCTCCCTCGACAAGACGGAAGGTGAGGGCAATGATATTGTTATTCTCACTGTGACAGAAAACCCTCTTTACACGGAGCGTAATACTGCCATCAAATTCGTTTCCAATTCGGGTCTAACCGTGGTGATAGAAATTGCCCAAGAAGCCTCTATCGATCCGCATTTCCTTGAGGTCACGCCGTCTGCGCTCTATTTTGGGCACGAAGGCGGAAGCCAAGATGTCGCTGTCAGTTGCGACGTGGACTGGTCCGTTTTGTTCTTCGACGAATGGCTGTCGGTGTCGACCACGGAGGGTACAGGCAACGGAAGTGTGACGATTACAGTTGAGCCTAATGTCTTCCACGAGACTCGTGTGGCCGCCCTGAATGTTACTTCTGGCAACCTTTCGCGGCGGATTGTTGTGAGGCAGACGCCTGGCGAAGAGCTTCTTTGGGCCGCTGTCAACCCCGACACATTGTTTGCCGCCCAACCGGGTGAAGCATTGTCGTTTGCCGTCACTTCAAACACCGATTGGGTGTTGTCGGCTCCTTCGTGGATCACATTGCCTCAGACTTCTGGTTCCGGTGATGCTACAATAGATTTGATGGTGGGAGCCAATCTCACATATAATAGTCGTATCGGCTATATTACCGTCATGCGTAATGGTTTGGCGCTGGCTCGCGTGGTTGTTGAGCAAGTGGGCATTACTCCCACCCTGACCTCCGACGTCGAGGAAATCGTATTTACGCGTGAAGGTGGTACACAGAGCTTCAACCTGACGGCCAACGTTTCATGGACAATCACTAACACGGCGACAGATTGGCTGTATTGTGAACCTTTAACTGGGAATGGCAACACCGTGGTGCTGGTGAAAGCCAACCCAATGACTGGAACGGAGGAACGCGAAACGGTTCTTGTCATCAGGGGGTCGATGGGACAGGTGGTCAATGTCACGGTGAGACAGACCAATTGATGTCTTGAATAGATGCAAAAAGAAAGACGGTCCAATTCGATTGGGCCGTCTTTCTTTGTTTGTGTCGGTCTTGGGTTAGAATCCCATGCTGAACCAATACCAGAACTTGTTCTCCATCTCCTTCCATGCTTGGCGTGTGGAAGCTGCGAAGTCGGAGGTGTATTGGTTGAGGACCTCTGTGGCTTCCTTGGTCTTACCATCGGCAATGAGGACCTTGGCGCGGTTTTCGACGTTGGGGATCTCGTCGAAAGCCTTTTGTTCAAAGCGGTTCGCGGTGCCGAGCAGGGTTCCCTTGGTGCGACCCCATTGTACGGTAGCCAACTTGTTGGCCTTGCGGTAGTGCCAAATCCAAGCTTCTTCGCGGTAGCGCAGCTGACCGCACTTGTCGAAGCCTTCAGGCAGGGTGGTGGAGCCAGAGAAGATGGGGATGCGCGGGCTTTGTCCTGGGTTGTCGCAGGCCATCCAGCAGATGGCGCCAATTTCGTCGGGCACCCAGTTGCGGCATTGGATGATGTGGTGGTAGCTGCTCCATGCCACGGCCACGGTGCGTTGGAAGTTGACGGTGCCCGGGGCGAGATAGTTGAGCGTGTTCATCGTCGCGCTACCCATCCAGGGGTTGGCCACGGGGCTAATGATGGTGTCTTCCACCACACCGTCGTCGGTGCGTTTCTTGGCCACCATCTTCACGTTGCGTGTCATGTCCATATCGGTGCCTTCGTAGGTGCTGCGGAAGAGCTCCATCACCTTGCGCACGTCGACGTTTTCGTCGGGTTTAATGGAGAATGGGAGCTCGGGCATTTCGCGGTTGAAGTTCTGCGAGGGTGCCAGTTGGCTGAAGATGAAGAACTCGCGGTCGCTGTAGTTCTTGCCACCGCCATATGAGGCGCGGAAGGCCTTCCAGAAGATGAAATCGCCTTGTCCATCCCACAGGCCATATTTCTTCGCCACGGCTTCGCAGTTGTCGGAACAGTAAAAGTCCTTGCTCTTACGTTCGAGCTTGCCTATGCGGGCGATATTGGCCGAAACGCCCACTTCGTCGTCAGGGATGCGTTTTGCAGCCCACACGCCGCCGATTTTGTCGGGACCTTCGCCGAGGATTTCCATCTGCCACACCTCGTTTTTGTCGGCGATGGTGATGCACTCGCCACCGTCGCCGTAGCCGTATTCCTTCACCAGTTTGCCGATGAGTTGGATGGCGTCGCGGGCGTTGTCGCAGCGCATCAGCGCCACACGCTCCAGCTCTTCGATCATGAACATGCCCTTGTTGTTGACCAGGGTGTCAGGACCCGAGAAGGTTGTCTCGCCGATGGCCAGCTGTTTCTCGTTGAGGCAGGGATAAGCTGTGTTAAGGTAGGCGTAGGTATGTGCTACTTGCGGGATTTCGCCGACCAATTCCACATTACGGTTGTCGAAAGGGTCTTCGGTGTGCATAGTGCCTTTGTAGACCTTGTGCATCTCGCCTTTTTCGTGGTCGGCGGCGGGCTCCCAGCGCATCCAGGTGCGGTAGCGGCCGTCGCAAGTGTGGGAGGTGATGACGGAGCCGTCGGTGCTGGCTTTCTTGCCCACCATGATGCTGGTGCAGTTGGCGCCGACGCGTTGTTCGTTTTCGTCTTGAGCCATCGTATTCAGGCCGATGAGCAGCAAGGCGGATAATAGTAATGATTTGATTTTAAGCATATTGGTTATTTTTAATGATAATTGCCTGTTTGGGAGTCCAAAGATAAGAAAGAAAACGGTAGGTCAAGGCAATCTGTCGATTATTTTTGTGGAATTGGTGTATAAATCGAAATATTGCCTAATTTTGTAATCAATAATCACATAATAGTAAACATTATGAAGAAATTGTTAATGCTCCTTTGTGTTTTCATTCTTTCAATGAATGTAATGGCTCAGAATAAGAGAGACAAGTATCTTGCTCCCAGTCTTTCCGTGGCGTATGGAAATCAATCCTATTCTTCTTATTTATTTAATACTGCCTATTATTATAGAGAGAAACCTGTTGATTTTTCGCTGAATCCTAGTTGTGAATTTGGTTATTTTCCTATTAATAATTTTCGACTTGGGATAGCTATAGGTCTTCCTTTTTCCGTATTTCCTGCATTTCATTATGATAATAAATGGGAGATTGACTATGCGTTAGGTGTCTCTGTTAAACCCAACATTGCCTATTATGTTCGGCTTACCGATAGGCTATATTATGCCCCAGAAATTGGGTTTAAATACGAACTTTGGAATTGGTTTGATTATATCGGTAGTATATTAGAATTTGAAAATGGGTTGTACCAAACTATTTCTGTCTACATTAATCTTTTTGACCTTGAGTTTCGTGTGAACGAAAAACTCGCCATTGGTGTTGGCTTGGGCTCTCTTTATTATTCGAATGCAAAAGCAATTTGGGATCATAATACAAACAGTCTATGGAATTTTAATTTTACCAACAGTAGTGTATCTGTGCGGTTTTATTTATGATTCCCAAAACAATTCCTCCGCCACTCCATCGGCAAAAAGCATTTGCTGGTCATTAAGGTAGAGAAATTCCCTGGTTTGTGAAAGGCGGCCTTGGGCAATCAAAGGCTGTGCGTGTTGTTCGCAGTAGGTGGAGAAGCGTTCGCCCATCTCGCGTTTCAGCCATTTTAGGTCGATGCCCCAATGGGTGCGGAGACGAAGCATGACGTATTCATCGTAGTGTTGTTCGAGAGAGAGTTGTTCTTTTTCGAAGGCGGGCCCTTCGACAGGCTCAGGGACCCTTGCGCAATACTTCTCAACGCTGGAAACATTCCACTGTCTCGAAGCTCCGTCGAATGAATGCGCCGAAGGCCCGAGGCCGAGATAGGGCGTGCCGAACCAATACGAGGCATTGTGTTTTGAGTGCATCCCCGTTTGGCAGAAGTTGGAGATTTCGTAATGCAGGTAGCCGTTCTCCTTGGCGCGTCGGCAGAGGATGTCGTAGTCGCGCAGGGCATCTTCTTCTTTGATGGGCAAAGCCTTCCCCTGTTCAATTAGTTTTGTCAGGATGGAATTGGGTTCCAACGTCAGCGCGTAGGCCGAGAGGTGGGGGAGATCATAGGAAAAGAAAATATCCAAGTTTTGGCTCCACTGCTCGGCATGGGAAGTCGGCAGGCCGTATATGAGATCTATGCTGATGTTGCTAAAGCCGGCCTGTTTGGCCCAATTCAGGCATTGGCGGGCATGGTGGGCGTCGTGTTTCCTGCCCAGATAGTGTAGGTCGTCGTCAAAGAAGCTCTGTATGCCGATGCTGAGGCGGTTGATGCCTATGTCGCGTAAGCCTTTTAGATATTCTAACGACAACGTGTCGGGATTGGCCTCAAGGGTGATTTCGGCATTGGCATTCACGGTAAAATTGTTATTAATAAGGTCAAGCAGCCCCCTTATTTCGTTGATGTTGAGCAAGGAAGGTGTTCCGCCGCCGAAATAAATGGTGTCGATAGTTGCGCCATGCAGATAGTTCTTTCGTGCAACAATCTCTTCCTTCAACGCTGCCAAATAATGCTCCTTCATCTTCAGCGAAGGAAGCGAATAGAAGCCGCAGTAGCCACATTTCGACTTGCAGAAGGGGACGTGTATGTAGATGCCTGCCATGGCGCAAAGATAAAAAAAAGTCTCGCATCTTTCGACGCGAGACTTTGAGGAAGGCCTAGGCCTTTAGATTTCAATTAGTCCTTCTTGCATTCTTTCTTGCAATCTTCTTTGCAGCAACCGCCAAGGCACTTGTAGGCAAGACCAGCGAGACCGGCGCCAACGAGCGGGGCGACGATGAAGAGCCAGAGGTGGGTAAGGGCTGAACCACCTGCGAAGATGGCTTGTGAGATGGAACGGGCGGGATTCACCGAGGTGTTGGTCAGCGGGATGCTGATGAGGTGGATGAGCACCAGGGTAAGACCGATGGCGAGGCCGGCGAACTTGCCATTGGCATGGCGGTCGTCGGTGACGCCGAGGATGACCATCAGGAACACGAAGGTAAGGACGGCTTCAGTGATAAAAGCACCGCAGGCGTTGATGTTCAAATAGAATTTACCGCAATTGGCCAAGTCTTGACCGTAGTCATTGGCGGCGAAGTTGCCAGGATTGATGTCGCCGCACTTCACGATAGCATAGATGAGGGCAGCAGCGACGATGGCACCGATAATTTGGGCGGCCCAATAGATCAGCATTTCTTTGAGGCTCATGCGACCGTTGGCCCAAACACCGAAGCTGACAGCGGGATTGAGGTGTGCTCCCGAAATGTGGCCAATGCCATAAGCCATGGCAACCACAGTGAGACCGAAGGCGAGGGCGACGCCCAAGAACCCTAAGGTTCTACCTGCGAAGACTGCGGCGCCGCAGCCACCGAAGACCAAAACGAAGGTGCCGAGCAATTCGGCGAAGAATTTGTTACATGTTTTCATAATGTTAGGTTTTTAAGTGTTTGTAAAATTGAATTGGTTTTCTGACGCAAACGTACAAAAAAAAACATATTTCCAAAGAAAAATGGAAAAATAAATAACTAAAACCCCTAAAAATCCATCTAAATATAACAACAATAGTATTCTTTTTTTTGTTTTCTTTGCATTATGAAAAAGGTAATCACACTCATTTTCGTTTTATTGGCTGGTCTTTCAATGAACGGGCAGGAGAGTCGCTCCTATCAATTTACGTTGGAAGACTGCCTGCGTTATGCTTTTTCGAACAGCTATGAACGCAAGTCGATGGAGTTGTCGCACCAGTCGCTGGAGACGGCTTATGAACAGTCGAAGCAACAACGCTTGCCCAGTGTCAGCGCCTCGGTGGGTCAGAACTTCTCGAACAACGCCAACGGATGGTCAACCTCGGGCAATGTAGGCCTTGGCTCTTCGGTGACGATTTTCCAGGGCGGCAACATCAACAACACCATCGAACAGAACCGTCTTAACGTGGAACGCAACGAGGTGCAGCTTGAACGTTACGACAACCAACTGGCCGTGCAGATTCTCCAAAGCTTTCTTTCCATTCTTGGCAATCAGGAGATGCTGAAATACCAGCAAGAAGTGCTCAACACCAGCCGGGAACAAGTCAAGCAGGGTCGAAAAAGATACCAGGTCGGTTCCATCCTTGAAAGTGACCTGCTGCTTCTTGAAGCCCAGTACCTCAGCGATTCAAACAACGTTGTCGACACACAAATCAGCATAGAAGAGAACTTGCTCGACTTGAAGGTGCTGCTGTCGATGGACCCGACGAATATCCTTGAGATTGTCTCACCTGATACCGACAATCTGGATGCCATGAGGGAAAGCCTCCCTACCGAAGAAGAAGCCATCAGCTTGGCCATGGAATATATGCCCGACCTGCGTATGAGCGACTATGACATCCGTTTAGCTGAAAAGAGTGTTGACTTGGCCAGAGGCAACTATTTTCCGTCTATCTCCGCCAACGCCAACGTGGGCATGGGTGTGCTGTCCTACGACAGCCAGGGCAACACGCAATGGTATGGCAAGCCGACCGAGTCGCTGGGCGTGTCGATGAACATCCCCATCTATAGCCGAGGTCAAACCAAAGCCAATGTGAAGAAGAGCCGCATCGCCCTCGAGCAAGCCCAACTCGACTATGAGCAGTCGGCGCTTTCGGTACGCCAGACGGTAGTGCAGGCTTATCGCAATGTGGTGTCGGCCTATAATGCATACAAGGTCTCACAAGCCAAGGAAAACGCCTATAGCAAGAGCTTTAATGCCTATAACATCCAATACCAATACGGAAGCATCACCACGGTGGATCTTTTGCAACAACAGAACAACTATCTTAACGCCTTGAATTCGTACATTCAGAACAAATACTCCCTAGTGATGAAACGCAAGATTCTGGATGTCTATATGGGGAAACAGATTACGTTGTGAATGGGGAGTTGATAATTGACAATTAACTACGTTGAATCTTCGATTTGACAATTGAGAATTATAATAAAAATATGAAGAAGAAAAGAAGAATATGGCTGATTGTCTTGGGTGTCGCTGTTTTGGCGATTGTTGCGATTTTAATCGTCAAGGCAAGTAAATCGGCGAACAAGGAATTGGCTATCCGAACCCATGTGGTTGGGGAGTACACTGTGGAGAATACGGTCACTGCGACGGGCACCATCGAACCTGTGGAGACTGTCGAAGTCGGTACACAAGTGTCAGGCAAGGTGGAAAAGATCTATGTCGACTTTAACGACGTGGTGAAGAAAGGCGACTTGCTCGCCGAGTTGGACAAGCAGACGCTTAACCAGAGCCTCAGCCGTGCCAAGGCAAGTCTGACCTCGGCCGAAAGCCAACTCAACTATGCCAGACTCACTTATGAGCGCACCAAGCAACTCTATGAGGCGAACGCCGCCACGCTGGCCGCTTATCAAGAAGCACAGAATTCCTACACGCAGGCGCAGATGAGCAAAAGGAACGCTCAGGCTTCCTATGACCAGGCAAGGGTTGATTTGGCTTATGCCGAAATCTACTCGCCCATCGATGGCATCGTCCTTGACCGTGCCGTTGAGGTGGGTCAGACCGTGGCCGCCTCGTTCAGCACGCCTACGCTATTCACTCTCGCCAACGACCTTACCAAGATGCAAGTGGAAGCCGACGTCGACGAGGCCGACATCGGGCAGGTGAAAACAGGGCAGAGGGTGACTTTCACTGTTGATGCCTACATGGATGAAAACTTCGAGGGCACGGTGAGCCAAATCAGGATGAAACCCACTACCACGAGCAATGTGGTGACCTATACCGTCATCATCGACGCTCCCAATCCCGACCAGAAACTCTTCCCTGGCATGACCGCCAGCGTGACCATCGTCACTGAGGAGCAGACCGGATTGGCAGTGCCTGCCGAGGCGTTCAACTTCACGCCCGATGAAACAGTGCTGAAGTCGATGCGTAAGCCCGAGCCTCCCCAAGGTGAAAAACCCCAGATGCAGGAAGGCGAGCGCCCACAGATGCCTGAAGGCGAAATGCCATCTGCCTCGTCCACCATGGTGTGGCTGAAGAAAGGCGGTGACATGATGCCGCGTCCCGTCAAGGTGGGCATGAGTGATGGCGCATACAAAATCGTCGAACAAGGGCTGCAAGCCGGCGACTCAGTGGTGCTGTCTGCCCAGTATGTCGTCAAGGAGAAAGCCAAGAAGACGGGCGAGAATCCCTTTATGCCTGGCCCTCCCGGTAGAAATAAGAAGAGCGGCAACAATAAAGCTCCTAGTGGACCTCCGCAGTAATCGTTATGAGCGCACAGAATTCCATCATCAAGGTTGAAAACCTGAAGCGGACCTTCGTCGTCGGCAGCGAGGAGGTGCATGCTCTTAAAGGTGTGTCATTCGAGATATGCCAGGGCGAGTTCGTGAGCATCATGGGCTCGTCGGGTAGCGGCAAGTCCACCTTGCTCAACATTCTCGGTTGCCTCGACCAACCCACCTCTGGAGAGTATCTCATTGACGGCATTTCCGTCAGGGAACGCACGAAGAACGAGCTGTCGGATATCCGCAACCGTAAGATTGGCTTCGTATTCCAGTCCTATAACCTTTTGCCGCGTACTTCGGCGCTTGAGAATGTGGAGTTGCCTTTGGTGTATAACCCGGACGTGTCGCATCGCGAACGCCGTGAAAAGGCACAGCATGCTTTGGAATTGGTAGGATTGAAGGATCGCATGGAGCACATGCCCAACCAGCTTTCGGGTGGTCAGCAACAGCGTGTGGCCATTGCCCGCGCTTTGGTGAACGACCCCGTCATCGTGCTCGCCGATGAAGCTACGGGTAACCTCGACACCCGCACGTCATACGAGATCATGAGTCTCTTCCAAAACTTGCACGAACAGGGCAAGACCATTGCTTTTGTGACACATGAGTCTGATATAGCGGTGTTTACCAGCAGAACGATATTCCTTCGCGACGGACACATCCTCCGTGATGAGTCTGTTGCAACCAAATCAGCGGCAGAGGCCTTGGCGGCCTTGCCCAAAGAAAACGACTATTGACCATGGATATACTGAATCTCATTAGAATTTCGGCGAAAGCGTTGATGCGCAACAAGACGCGCACGGCCCTCTCCATGCTTGGCATTGTGATAGGCATCGCCGCCGTCATCGCCGTGGTCAACTTGGGTGAAGGCCTGAAGCAGAGCACCGCCAACCAATTGTCGGATATGGGCACCAACCTTATCATGGTGATGCGTGCCAACCAACGGCGTGGAGGTGTAAGCATGGGTTCCAGTAACGTGCAGTCGCTGAAGGTGCACGACTGTGAACTGATAGCAAAAAACGCAAAGAACGTTACCTTGGTTAGCCCTGTGGTCAACAGTGGTGGACAGTTGGTGAATGGCTCCAAAAACTGGTCGGGCACGGTGTACGGTGGCTCGCCCGATTACCTTGAAATCAGGAAATATGAGATTGCCACTGGCGTCAACTTTACCGATGACGATGTAAAGAAATATGCCAAGGTCGGCTTGATAGGCCAGACCATTGTGGAAAACCTTTTCGACGACGGGGAGGATCCTATCGGCAAGATCATTCGTGTGGGCAACATGCCGTTTAAGGTCATTGGCACGCTGAAGGAGAAAGGCCAGAACAGCATGGGTATGGACCAAGACGACCTTGTGGTGATGCCATATAGTACCGTGCAGAAGCGCATGTTGGGTCAGGACTTTATCCAACAGATTGTGTGCTCAGCCGCATCCGAGAATGTGGCTGAAGCCGCAGTGGAGGAGATAGAAAGTATCTTAAGGGCTTCGCACAAGATCCCTGAGGGTGGCGACGATGACTTCGAGGTGCGCACCCAGCAGGAGATGTTGGAGATGATGTCGTCGATGACGGGCATGATCACCACCGTTTTGGTTGCCATCGCCTTGATTTCACTGCTGGTGGGTTGCATCGGCATCATGAACATCATGTATGTCACCGTGACGGAACGTACCAAGGAAATCGGCTTGCGCATGTCGATAGGCGCCAAAAACTCCGCCATCCTGATGCAGTTCCTCACCGAGAGTATCATCTTGAGCCTTATCGGTGGCGTGATTGGCTTGTTGCTGGGCCTGCTACTTTCATATGTGGTCTCTTTGTTTATGTCGCTCCCTTACGTTGTCAATGTGATGTGGATGGTCATTGCCTTTGTGTCGTGTGCCGTTTTGGGCCTCATCTCGGGCTTCTTCCCCGCTTTGAAGGCTTCACGCACTGATCCGATCAACGCTTTGCGATATGAATAACAATTCATTATGAAACGAATCACTCGAAATAATGTCGATGAATACCTTTCGCTGAGGCGAGTTCTCTTCATCTCGTTGACCATCACCCTGGCATACTATATATTGTATACTTTGAGCCATTATTATGGTCGTCCCTCTTTCGGCAATTCAGATAATACCGAAGAGGTCATGCGCCCTGGCGGGGAGATGCAACACCATGAAGGGCAGATGCGGTTTGATGATGCCCAACGTGCGAAATGGAACGAGTCGCTGAAAGAATTCATCCCAGGAGAGGAGATGCACCATAGGAAACCGGGATTTGTCTTACTGATCTTGTTGAACATTCCATTGACATTCATTATGGTTTTTGTGGTGTCTCTCTTTAACCGAAGGATTATGAGTTTGCCTATTAAGCGACGTATTAACGAGCTAATAATCAATATATCTGTTTCGTTGATTGTCGCTTTGTTTATGAGCATGTTGTGTACCTTGCTGCAATTGTATCTGATACCGAATCATCCTGGTCCGGAGAGGACGACGTTCAGTTTCATCAGCAGGGGATGGATGGGTGACATCCCGTTGCTCGCCATTGTTGTCATGGCCAATTACTTGGCACGTTCCTTATACCGCGAGAAGATGGTTGCCGTGGAAAACGAATCTCTTCGTGCCGAAAACATGGCTTCACGCTACGAAGCCTTGGAAAACCAGATGGATCCTCATTTTCTGTTCAACTCTTTGAACACTTTGAAGTCGTTGATTGAAGTCGATGTCGACAAGGCCGGCAGTTTTGTCCATCAGTTGTCTACGGTGTTGCGCTATACCCTGAAGAATGATGAAGTGGTGACCCTTGCACAAGAGTTGGATTGTGTGCGTCCCTACTGCCAGATGATGAAGATGCGTTATGGCGACAACCTCGTCTTTGAGCATTACATTGACCATGAGAAGTACGACAACTACAATGTCCTGCCCCTATCCATCCAAGGTTTGGTGGAAAACGCCATCAAGCATAACATCATTTCCACGAAACAGCCTCTGACGATTAGTATTATGACGGACGATGATAATCATTTGATTGTCAGTAATAAAATCCAGCCTAAAATCGGAAAGGAAGAAGGCACGGGCATTGGATTGGCCAATCTTGCGGAGCGATATCGCATCAAATGGAACGAAAATGTGGGTATTTTTGACGATGGAAAGAATTTTAGTGTAACTTTGCCATTAAAACAAAAAGAATGACCAACTATGAAAGCACTTATTATTGAAGACGAGATATTGGCTGCTCAATCGCTCCAGAAGCTGATTGGAGAAGTTAGCCCTGACACCGAAATTCTAGGTGTTATAGAGTCTGTTGAGGAGAGTGTGGAGTGGCTTGAAAACAATTCCATGCCCGACTTGATGTTTATGGACATTCATTTGGCCGACGGTTCGTCGTTTGCCATTTTCGAAAAAGTCAACGTCACCTGCCCGGTTATTTTCACTACGGCATACGATGAATTCGCCCTTAAGGCATTCGAGGTGAACAGCATCGACTATCTGCTGAAACCTATCAACAAGGAGGCGCTGGAGCGTGCCATGAACAAGTACCATACTCTGGCTGGAAGCCGGTTCAATGCCGATAAGATTGACAGGATCCTGGAACAGTTGGGAGAGAAGAAGAGATTCAGAAGCTATTTCTTGCTTCCTGAGCGCGACAAGTTGGTGCCTCTTGCGACGAAGGACATTGCCTATGCATATATCGATTCCAAATCGGTGAAGTTAGTGACGCATGAGAATAAAACCTATTATTTGACCCATACTTTGGATGATTTGATGGCCCAGCTTGACCCCAATATGTTTTTCCGAGCCAACCGTCAGTTCGTCGTCTCTCGTGACGCCATCAAGGATGTCTCCATCTGGTTTGGCAACAAATTGGCCATCAACTTGAACGTCGAGGTGGCTGAGAAGATCATCGTCAGCAAGGCCAGGGTGGCAGAATTCAAGTGTTGGTTCTCCAATTGATGAGATTGCAAATTATTGATTTGTAATTATTTGTAGACTTGCCAAAAAAAAGTTGGCAAAAAATGTCCTTTGTAAAGAAAAAGGTTGTACTTTTGCACCCACAAAACGATGCTTCCGTAGCTCAGTTGGTAGAGCACCTGACTCTTAATCAGGGTGTCCAGGGTTCGACCCCCTGCCCTTGCAACATTGGTTGTGAGGGCTTTGTGTTTTTCATTGCGGCTGCCGTGTCAACCGCGTGTCAACCATTAGTTGATGATTAATGCCTTGAGCCCTTCCGTGGCAAAGGTCTCCAATTCGCCATTCTCATTGACGTAGATGTAATAGGCCTCCACACCATCCATGCTCTCAATAAGCGGCAGCGATTTCTCCATGCCCATTACCATGCAAATGGAAGCGAGTGCGTCAGCCCAAACCGAATTTTCGGCCAACACGGTCGCGCTGAGCACCTGATGCTCGACGGGATAGCCTGTCCTTGGGTCAATGCAGTGCGAATAGCGTTTGCCATCGCGTTCCACGTATTTCCGTGTGCTGCCCGAGGTGACCAAGCCCTTGTCACGCAAGGCGACGCGTGTTTGTACTACCTGCTCCGAATCCCAATTCTCGGCAGGTTTCTCGATGCCCACAATCCACGGGTTGCCGTTGGGTTTGCTGCCCTTGGCCATAATCTCACCTCCTGTGTCCACCAAGTAGTTTTGAATGCCTCGGCTGTCCAAGAAAGCGGCAATCAAGTCGGAGGTATAGCCTTGTGCTATGGCGTTGAAGTCCAGTTGCATCGCAGGATTCTCTTTCACGACCTTTCCGTCTTCAATGCGAACTTTCCTATAGTCCACCAACTGTTTTAGGCTGTCGATGAGCTGGGGCGTGATGGTGTCGCCATGCTTGTAGCTGAAGCCCCATGCTGCCACGATGGGGGAGATGGTGGGGTCGAAGTAACCGTCGGAAAGCCTTGCGGCCTCTTGTGCTATGTTAAAGTTGTCGATAAAGATTGGGTCGAGCGTGTCCTCTTCGTTGCGATTGACTTTTGAGATTACCGAGCTGTCTACCCACAAGTTGACCGACATGTCCACCGCATGAAAAATAGAGTCGATTTCTTTTTGGAAATTGCGGTTCTGCTCGTCGAAGTATGTGACGGCGTAATAAGAACCTTGAGCCAGACCCTGCAATACGATCTTTTTAGGCTGATTTCCACAGGCTGCTAGAATCGCCAAACTTACAATCAACAATAAGCTTCTTTTCATAACTAACAACTCTTAACTATAACTATAAATCAAAGGTGACACTCCATTTCCATGCAAAGTTGTCCCATACGTTGTCGAAGGCATAAGGGCCGTAGCGGTATAACACGCCAGCACCCACTTTCATCCATAGCATATTGAGCAGGCCTTTCACCACGAAGCCACTTTCGAAATAGCCTTTTTCCATGGTCTTAAAGTTCTTGTTGGGAAAGGCTCTGGCGCGAGGCATGTCGCCCCAAGCAAGGTTGGTGATTAAGGTAAGTTCAGGTTTGAACCATTCCGAGTCGGTCTTCCAAAGCATACCACTGAAATTATGGCTTAGATACAGGGCTGCGAAACGGTCGCAGAAGAACTCGTCCAGAAGCATGGTGCCGAAACTGCCGGGCGAATACAGTCCGAAAGGCTCATAGGTACCTAAAATATTGAAGGTTTCCATCACGGGGCAGCTTTCAGTGGCATAGCCCGCCTGGAACACAACTCTTGAGACCCCGTAGTAGCGGGTGTAAAAGTTCTTTGAGACTTCGAGTTTGAAGCGGTCGAAACTATACTGTCCGCCCAAAATGGGGAAGGAGTGTTGGTAGGAGAACCATACGATGGGATAGGTGGTGCCCAAGGATTGGATGCCGTCGGGTCTGCTGAGGAACTTCTCATTGTAGGCGAACCGCAGCTTGATTTCCGCGTTGGTGAACAGTGCCGATGTCAAGGAGTCGGCGGGCGTATGGAAAAACTGTGCGTTGTAGCTTTTGTGGACAGAACTGATGCTAAGGAAACCTTTGAAATGACGGGCAAATCGTGTTGAATACTGTAGCTCTGCCGTGTTCCGGCGCACATGGACATTCTCATAGAAAGTGTATTTGTATTCCGACTCTGAAAGCAAGCTGCCTTCAGAGAAGCCTCCGAACTCGCCCATGGCATCCGACTTGTTGGCGAACTGAAGGCTGAGTTCCATTTGTTTCTGCCTATCCATCAGCCATTTGATGCCACCGCCGTAGTCGAAGAATTTCATCCGTGTCCAATAGCCTCCAAAGGCATTCAGGCGGATATGGCGTGAGAGACGGTCGTTGGTGGAGACCCCAAGGCCAAAATACCAGCCTCTGTATTTCGATAGTTTGACGATGTTGCCGAGGTCGAGGTCGATGAAGCCGACGGGAATAACGGATTCAACCAGCAGTTTGTCGGTCAAGCCCAAGACACGGTCGAAGATGTTAGTGCCCGCGGTAAGGGAGTCGACGAAGATGTATGTAGACCTGATTCTCTCGGTCAATGAGTCGATGCGGTGGTCGTTCCAGAAGGTCTCGTCGCGGTAGGCAGCATCGGGGTCTACCTTGATTTCGATGTCGGAGAATTGCCGCTTGCTGAGTTCCGGGTTGATTTCGATGTCGGTCAGATAGCTTTTCCCGATGGCAATCATGGGGAAGGCTGTGCCGTCGATGTCGACCACCATGCCAGGGAATTTCAGGTTGGTGTTGAGCTGTTTCGGGAACCATTGGCCGTCGACCTTGTGATAAAGTTGTTGGATGACGGCTGTGTAGAGGCCACCTTGCTCGTTGGGCTCGGCTTTCACGCTTTGCAAGGCCCATCCGTCGCTGTTGACGGTCATGGTGCCGCGGAGGCCGTTGAAGGTGCTGCCACGCATCGGGTGGAACGAAATCACATAGAGCGAGTCACCTTGTCCTATAGGGTTGACGGACTCCAAAGTGAAGAAATAATGCTTCGTACTGCCTCGGCTGATGGGGTTGACATATTCCGTCTCGGTGATGTTGATGATTTCGTCATAGAAGCTGACACTCTGCATGCTGTTGACCAGATAGATGAAGGTGGGATTCTTCATTCCGGCCACTTTGGTGCCGAGCACATGCTGTAGCTTCCGATCTGGGGCCTTGAAAAGCACCTCCGAGGCGGTTTCCATAACCATCAAGTCGCTCTTTTTTAGGATGCTGTCGAAGAGATGGAGGTTGGACTTCTCGAAGTTGACATCGTCCGAAAGGGCTTTGCCAAAGTCGCTGCTGTCGATGGTGATGACCATCTGGTCGTAGATGTTGTAGCGGTACGATTCCAACGAATTGGGGTTGTTGGCCTTACGATGGGCTAACAAGCTGTCGATAATACGGTGGGCAGGATTCTCGCCTGCTTCCACGGTGACTTCGTTCAACTCAAAGGTCTTGGATTTCAATGCGATGTTACACTTTGTCTGGTTGGCTTGCAGCGTGACGATTTTAGGCTCGTAGCCTATCGACGAGAACTTAACTGTCACGATGGGTTCGTTGGCGGTGATTTCATACATGCCGTTGATGTCGCTGATGACGCCCTGCAGGCCTTCATTGACGACCACGTTGACAAATGCCAAGGGTTGACGGTTGCGTTCATCGGTGATTTTGCCGCTTAAAGAGTGCTGTGCAAGAAGCGCTTTTGTCGAAAAAAGAACTGCAACAAGGAATAGGAACGAGGATGGTTTTATGCGGAAGTGAGGCTTCATTCTTGGGTCTCAATTATATAGACGACTTCGTTGTCGCGCTTCATCATATATTGTTCGCGAGCTACCTTCTCCATCGTGGCCGTGTCGTTTTGCAAGGCGTCTAGATAGGCTTTGCTGTCTTTGATTTCTTGGTCGTAGTATTCGATTTGCTGTTTTTGGTCTTTCAGCGACCGGTGCAGCCTGATTTGTTCGAAGAGATTGAATTGGTCGATAAAGAGGATGACCACCAAGAATACCAAAGTGGCGTATACATAGCGGTTGTTGAGCTTGCGAAGCACTTCCTTGAATGTCATAACGGTGCGTTGTTTTTAGGTTGCAAAGGTAATATATTTCGACGAACTCTATGACCTTTTTCTTATTTTTGCAGGCAGAAAAACAATCTAAATTCTCATACAATGAAAAAAGCTATCGCAACGACAAAGGCTCCCGGAGCCATTGGTCCTTACAGTCAGGCTATCGAAGCCAACGGAATGGTGTTTATCTCGGGTCAACTGCCCATCAATCCCGAAACCGGCGTGATGCCCGAGGGTGTGAGCGCCCAAACCGAGCAGAGCATGAAAAACCTTGAAGCCATCCTCAACGAGGCAGGCTGCACTTTCGACAATGTGGTGAAATCGACATGTTATCTCGCCGACATGAGCTACTTTGGTGAGATGAATGCCGTTTATGCCAAGTATTTCAAAGGCGAATGCCCGGCTCGAGCCGCTTTCGCCGTGAAGGAACTGCCCAAGCAGGCCTTGGTTGAAATCGAAATGATTGCCGCAAAATGAAAATCGTCTTTCTCGAACCACTCGGTTTAAAAGTCCAACAGATTGAAGCTGCCTGCGAAGGTCTGAAAAAGGCGGGTCACGAGGTGGTTGTCTATCCCGACCGTAATGAGAACCTTGACGAGCTGAAACGCCGTGCCGAAGGCGCTGAGGTGATTGTCGAAAGCAACATCCCGTTACGCAAGGACTTTTTGGATGCTTGTCCCAACCTTAAGATGCTTTCCATTGCCTTCACGGGCTTGGACCATATCGACATGGAGGAATGCCAGCGTCGCGGCATCGTCGTAAAGAACGCGGCGGGCTACAGCACCGAGGCCGTGGCTGAACTCGCCATTGCCATGATGATAGATGTGTATCGCAAAGTGCTTGAGAACGATGCGATTACCCGTCAATGCAATCGTAAGGGCATTATGCCTGGACGTGAAATCGGAGGCAAGACCATCGGTATCATTGGCATGGGCAATATCGGGCAGCGTGTGGCGAAGCTGGCGAATGCCTTCGGCTGCAAGGTGCTGGCTTGGAACCGTACCCCGAAACAAGTCGAAGGCGTTACATTTGTTGACAAGGAAACCTTGTTGAAGGAATCGGACATCGTCACCTTGCACATTGCTTTGAATGCCGATACCCGCGATTTTATCACGGCGAAAGACTTCGCTCTGATGAAGCCGAGTGCCATCTTGATCAATACGGCACGAGGTCCTGTAGTCAACGAATTGGCTTTAGCCAACGCCTTGAAGCAAGGGAAGATTGCCGGTGCGGCCACTGACGTCTATGGCACTGAGCCGCCTTTGAAACAAGACAATCCATTGTTTGATGCGCCCAATCTCATCATGTTGCCGCATATTGGTTTTGCTACCGAAGAGGCATTTGTGTTGCGACTGGGGATTGTGGTGGGTAATGTGAAAGAATTCGTGGCATAACCACGGATTCTTTCAGTTTATCTTTGGCCTGTAGATCATATCTGCCGTAACGAAAGCTTCTTTGAAGCGAGGCTTGATACGGCGTAAGCATTTCTCTGCCTCCACGCGATTGCGGAAATCGCCTGCGCGTAAGCGGAAATACGGTTCCGAATAAGTCAGATAGATCGGGATGTCGGGGAAGGCACGTTCGAACTGTGCTTTCACTGATTTGGCATGATCAAGGGCTTGGTTGCCGATTTCCATGAAAATATGGATGCGGTAGCCGCTGAAAGAGCTGTCGATGCTGTAAAGGCTGCGTTGTTTGGAGATAAGGCTCTCGATACGGCTGTCCTTGTCGACATGCACTGAACCGTGGCTTTGCGCAAAGGCGATTGTGGCCCATGCCGTGAATATGATGAAACAAAGAATACGTCTCATAATGTTGATGAGTTGAGACTGCAAAGATACATTTTTTTGATGATATGCAAATCTCACGCGAAAGTTGTATCTTTGCAGCAAAATCGAATCTATGAACAGTAACCTTGATGCCGATGGCAGTCACCTCAGCAAGGCCGAGAAAGACCTTGAAAACGCTTTGCGTCCCGATATGTTTGAAAGCTTTGCGGGGCAGCAGCAAGTGGTTGACAACCTGCGCGTTTTCGTGAAGGCTGCTGTCAAACGAGGCGAAGCCCTCGACCACACCTTGTTGTATGGCCCTCCGGGTCTAGGCAAGACTACCTTGTCGTATATCATCGCCCACGAGTTGGGTGTCGGTATGAAGATGACCTCAGGCCCTGTCTTGGACAAGCCGGGCAACCTCGCAGGCTTGCTCACCAGCCTTGAGCCGAACGATGTGCTGTTCATTGATGAAATCCATCGTCTTAGCCCTGTGGTGGAGGAGTACCTCTATTCCGCGATGGAGGACTTCCGCATCGACATTATGATTGAGACGGGACCGAGTGCGCGCAGCATTCAAATTACGTTGAATCCCTTCACTTTGATTGGTGCCACCACCCGTAGCGGCATGTTGTCGGCACCCTTGCGTGAACGCTTCGGTATCAAGCAGCGTTTGGAGTACTATGATGCCAAGACCTTGACGAAAATCGTGAAGCGTTCGGCAAGCATCCTGCGTGTGCCCATCGATGACACGGCAGCTTTTGAGATCGCCCGTCGCAGCCGTGGCACGCCGCGTATCGCCAACATGTTGCTGCGTCGTGTCCGCGACTTTGCCCAGATCCAAGGCGACGGCACCATCACCTTAGATATCGCAAAAGTTGGCTTGAAGGCGCTTAACGTGGACGAGCACGGCCTCGACGATATGGACAACAGGATTCTCACCACCATCATCGACAAGTTCAAGGGTGGTCCCGTGGGTGTCAACACTATCGCCACGGCGGTGGGCGAGGACCCCGGCACCATCGAGGAGGTCTGCGAGCCGTTCCTCATCCAGGAAGGCTTCATCATGCGCACGCCCCGTGGCCGTGAGTGCACCGACTTGGCGTACAAGCATTTGGGGAAGATGCGGATTAAGCCTTCGGGGGAGATGAGTTTGTTTGAATAGGATTAATATAGAGATGGCTTTCTGCAAATTTTTCCCAATAAAACCCTTGCATTTTCCGATTTTTACTTATTTTTGCCTTCGGATTTGGTGTGCCAAGTCCGTTTTATAGAAGCGTTATGTTTGTCTTTTGAATCGTAAACGTAGGAAATTTACGAATGTATTAAGAAGAAAGCATAGTGGTTTCTCACGCACAGCGTGGGGCTACTATCTATGTTTTTAATACGGGTAATTCCTACGACCTACGATTCAAAGCGTGGCATAGTCAGTTCCACGCTTCTTTTTTCGTAATAGAAAGGGGATAAAGGATTCTCCTGTGCTTTAGGGACTGGAAGCCGAAACAAAGCGAAATGAAGAAATTGTTTCTGATGCTAATGTTGGTTGCTTCAACCACTGTTTTCGCACAAAAAGAAATAACGAAGTTCCTCGGAATTCCAGTTGATGGGTTTAAATCTGAAATGATACAGAAACTGAAGGCAAAAGGATATAAGTACAATAGTACGACTGATTGCTTAGAAGGTGAATTTAATGGAAAAGAAGTCCAGATAGCAGTCGTGACAAACAATAATAAAGTGTATCGCATAGCTGTGTTTGACAAAAACTACACGGGCGAGACGGATATTAAAATCAATTTCAACAAATTATGTCAGCAGTTTGAAAGGAATGAAAAGTATTTTTCTATCAAGGAAGACCAAACGATACCTGAACGTGAGGATATCTCATATGAGATGTTAGTAAATAATAAGCGGTATGAAGCAGTATTTTATCAAAAAATGGAGAAAGAGATAGATTATAATGATGTGGATAACGCTCTTTCTGCTTTAGAAAACATGGAAAAAAAGTCTGTTTGGTTTATGATAGATGAACGCTATGGGAAGTACAGGCTATTGATGTTTTATGATAATGGCTACAATCAAGCCAATGGAGATGATTTATGATTTTACAAAGGCGATTTGTAAAAGTCGCCTTTTCTGCCATTATTCAGCTATCTCCTGCAAAAACCCATAAATATAGAAGGGCTTTGAATGCAAAATGAAATTCTTTGAAAGAATTATCTGGCCGTGAAATGTGTTTTTGTCGTTTACGGCTGGATATTTTTTTTGCCTAAATCCTTTGGGAATCAAAAATAATACCTATTTTTGCGGTATGATTAAACAAACTGATTATGCCAGAATTATTTAGACAGTATGGTTTTATTTTTATGTTCTTTTCCCATGAACATGAGCCAATCCATGTGCATGTGAGAGGCCACAATGGCGATGCCAAATTTGTTTGGGATGGAGAAGGCTTTGTGTTGGAGAGTTCAAACAACATCAAAGCTAACGACTTGAAACGTGTTGAGCGTGCCATTCATGAAAACGCCGACATTATCATCAATCGTTGGTATGAAATCTTTAAACCAGAAGACGATGAAGATCAATAAAATATGGTTTGAGGGCGAGTGGATCTATGGCCTTGGCGATGATGGAAAGACCTATCGCCAGTCGCTACTTTGGTATAAAGATTTGTATAAGGCTTCTGATTCGGAACGTGAAGAATATGAAATCAGCACGATCGGCATCCATTGGCGAAAATTGGATGTGGATGTCAGTTTTGAGAGTTTTACTTACGATGAGGCGGAACCTTCTGAGTTGCAACGCTTTTTCTTGACCCATCCGGAAATCAACGTGGGACAGTTTGCATTGAAGGCAGGTATTAATGCTGGATTGCTTCGTAACTATATCAATGGCTTTAAAAAGCCTTCCCAAGAACGAGAGCAACAGATTTTGCAACAAATCCATCAATTAGGTCAAGAATTTGCGGCTGTTACATTCTAAAAAACTGTATTTTTGCAGTTTCTTTCAGAAACAGCAAATAACATCGCTATTATATGGATTACAATTTCATTGAAATCGAGAAGAAGTGGCAGCAATACTGGCGCGACAACAAAATCTATAAGGTCGACATCGACCACAGCAAGCCCAAGTTCTACGTCTTGGACATGTTCCCTTATCCCTCGGGCGCTGGCCTGCATGTGGGCCACCCATTAGGCTATATCGCCTCTGATATCTATGCACGCTACAAGCGTCTGAAAGGCTTCAACGTGTTGCACCCCATGGGCTACGATGCCTATGGTTTACCCGCCGAGCAATATGCCATCCAGACGGGCACGCACCCCGCCGTGACGACCGAGAAGAACATCAACCGCTACCGCGAGCAGATGGACAAAATCGGCTTCTGCTACGACTGGGACCGCGAGGTGCGCACCTGCGAGCCGGGATACTACAAATGGACACAATGGACGTTCCTCCAGCTGTTCAACTCGTTCTATTGCAACGGCTGCCAGAAGGCCCAACCAATCAGCAAGCTGATTGCCCGTTTCGAGGAGAAAGGTACCGAAGGCCTCAACGTGGCCGAGAGCAAGCCGCTGAGCTTCACCGCCGCCGAGTGGAAGGCGATGAGCGAAAAGGAACAACAAGAAGTGCTAATGAACTACCGCCTCGCCTATCAAGCCGAGGCCATGGTGAACTGGTGCCCGGGCCTGGGTACGGTGCTCGCCAACGACGAGGTGGCCGACGGCCTCTCGGTGCGTGGCGGATTCCCCGTGGAGCGCAAGTCGATGAAGCAGTGGCAACTGCGCATCACCGCCTACGCCGACCGTTTGCTCCAAGGCCTCGAGACTGTGGACTGGAGTGAGTCGGTGAAAGACCTGCAGCGCAACTGGATCGGCAAGTCGATGGGTGCATCCGTCATCTTCAAGATTGAAGGAAAAGATATCGATTTGGAAGTGTTTACTACCCGTGCGGACACCTTGTTCGGTACGACCTTCATGGTGCTGGCTCCCGAACATGAGCTGGTAAGCGAGATCACCACCCCCGAGCAGCGCGCCGAGGTGGAGGAATACATCACCCGCACCAAGAACCGCAGCGAGCGTGAGCGCATGGCCGAGGTCCGCAAGGTGAGCGGCGCCTTTACGGGTGCCTATGGCATCAACCCCATCACAGGTGCCAAACTCCCGATTTGGATTGCTGATTACGTGTTGATGGGTTACGGCACCGGTGCCATCATGGCCGTGCCTGCCCACGACAGCCGCGACTTCGCCTTCGCCCGTCATTTCAACTTGCCCATCATCCAAGTGGTGAAGCAACCTGGCACCGAGCCGAGTGACCCTGCCACGTGGGAAGAGAGCTTCGATGCCAAGGACGGCGAGCTGGTCAACTCGGGCTTCCTCAACGGCTTGCCGGTGAAGAAAGCCATCTTGCGCATGATCGAGGAACTGGAAAAGCTGGGCGTCGGCACGGGCAAGACCAACTACCGCCTGCGCGATGCCATCTTCAGCCGTCAGCGTTATTGGGGCGAGCCTTTCCCGATCTATTATAAGGACGGCATGCCCTACGCCATGGACGAGTCGAAGCTGCCTTTGGAGCTGCCTGCCATCAGCGAATACAAGCCCACCGAGACGGGCGAGCCGCCTTTGGCCCGCGCCAAGAACTGGGTCACGGAGGAAGGCTATCCCATCGAGACCAATACTATGCCTGGTTTTGCTGGTTCCAGCGGTTATTATTTCCGCTACCAAGACCCGCACAACGACAAGGAATATTTCAGCCGCGAAGCCAATGACTATTGGCAGAACGTGGACCTCTATATCGGCGGTGCCGAACACGCCACTGGCCACTTGATTTACAGCCGCTTCTGGTGTAAGTTCCTCTACGACATTGGCCTGTCGTGCAAGGACGAGCCCTTCCAGCGTATGATCAACCAGGGTATGATTCAAGGCCGTTCGAGCTTTGCCTACCGTGTCAACATGGAGAAACTGTGCGAGTACGGCGTGTGGAATATGATCAAGGACAACAAGTTGGGCGTGAAGTTCGAGAAGGACTTCAAAGACGGCCGCCGTCGCTTCGACTTCTTCTGCCCCGAGAAGGGCATCCTCATCGAGATTAACCGCATGGGCAACCTGGAAAAGGTGGCCGAGCCGTGGCAGGAGTATGCCGAGAGCAAAGGCTACAAACTGCTGATGGTGCCTATCATTGATGTGGTGAACGACTACGAGAAGGGTACCAACGTCGTCGAGCAGAAGATTAAGGATTTGATTGCTGGCAAAGATGTCCCTGCTTTCGTGGAAGGTACGCCTTTTACGGGCGCGATGTTCGTCTCCAAGAACCTGCCTGACCGCGAGCTGTTCAGCGACCCGATTCATGTCGACATCAACATGGTGCGTAACGACGTGCTTGACGTGGAGGCCTTCCGCCAATGGCGCGACGACCTGCATGATGCCCGTTTCATCTTCGAAAAGGACAAGGACGGCAACGATGTTTTCGTTTGTGGTTCAGAAGTCGAGAAGATGTCGAAGTCGAAATACAACGTGCAGAATCCTGACGACCTTGTGGAGAAGTATGGTGCCGACACACTGCGCCTCTATGAGATGTTCCTCGGTCCCTTGGAGCAGTCCAAGCCTTGGGACACGCAAGGCATCGAAGGTACGTTCCGCTTCGTGCGCAAGTTCTGGAGACTCTTCCATAACGAGAACAACGAGTTCTGCGTCAGCGACGAGCCAGCCACCGCACCCGAACTGAAGAGCCTGCACAAACTCATCAAGAAGGAAGAGGATGGCATTGAGAGCATCTCGTTTAACACGGTAGTATCCGCATTCATGATCTGCGTCAACGAACTGGCCGACCTCAAGTGCAACAAACGCGAAATCCTTGAGCCGTTGACCATTATGCTTTCGCCATACGCACCACATATCGCCGAAGAATTGTGGCACCTTTTAGGTCACGACACTTCAGTAGTGAATGCATCGTTTCCTGTTTACGACGAAAGCAAGACCATGGAGAACAGCTTCAACTATCCTGTCAGCTTTAACGGCAAGATGCGCTTCAATATGGAGCTGCCCGTCACGATGAATGCCGACGAGGTGCAAGCCGCCGTACTCGCCGCTCCTGAGTCCGCCAAATGGATTGAGGGCAAGCAGATCCGTAAGGTGATCTTCGTGCCTAAGAAGATTGTGAATATCGTGGTTGGTTAATCGGTTTGTAGAGACGGTGTGCACACCGTCTCTACCCATTTGTTTTATTGTTGCGCCCGGTATTCCTTGGGCGACATGCCGGTGTTCGCTTTGAAATAGCGGGTGAAAGCGGCAGGGTCAGGGAAGCCGAGTTGGTAGCTGATTTGCTGGATGTTGAGGTTTTGGCTATGTCGAAGCAAAGACTTGGCCTTGATGATGACATAACGCGAAATCCATTCGGAAGCACTGACACCTGTGTGTTCCTTGATGATGCTGCCAAAGTATTTTGGCGACAGGCAGAGCAGTTCGGCGTAATACTGTACTTCTCGGCTTTCGTGAAAGTGATTGACAACGGCATATTGAAAGCGGCGGAATAATTCTTGGACAGAGTGGGTCTCCTGGGATGTAACCATGCCGTTTTCTTGATAGTAGATTTCTATAAGTCGTGCCCCTATCTCAAATTGATTGGCAAGCAAAGCCTCTCGTTCGAGATGGTTGGACAGACTGATGGCGTTTAGCATTTGGAAATACCCAAGTATGCCTTTGTATTGCTCGTCGTTTAGGTGAAAAGCGAAATCATTATGGTATTTGTGTTCGTTTGGGGAGGGGTGAAATAGCCCCAATTTCTCAAGAAACCGCGGCGAAATAACGAGCAGTGAAACCAGGTAGTCGTCGCTTGAATCTTGTGCCTGCAAGACATGTCCTGGGGGAATCACGGCCAAGTCGTGCCGATGGAATTCCTTTTGTTGTGTGTCGTATATGGTCTTCAACCATCCTTGATGATTCAGGCAAAATACGATAAAAGGTGAAACGTATGGCTTTTCATAGATAGGCACTCGGTTGATGTTGTCAAAGAGCATCAAACCGCGCTCACTTATCTGGTCTCTCATTTCATCCAATGGATGTGTGTGTGTTGTCATTTTCGGTAGTTTTGCCAACAAAAATAGTTGCTTCTGGCAGAAAACAATACAATTATCCGACCAATTGACAAAAATTTTGGTCTAATTGTTATCTTGGGTGCGCTGGAATGTGTCTATTTTTGTCCCAAATAGGAAAAAAATCAACGGCACCGTCATCGCTGACATCCACATCCCGAAGCTTTCTTAATTGTTTGGCGACAAAAAAGTAGCTATCGGAATGAATGCTTTTTTAGTGGTACTAACATTTTCATTTTCAGCGGGAACGATGGTGCCGTTATTTTTTGTGCATTTCAAATACCACTGCATGCGGCATCTCGAAATTATTCGGGAAGTTGATACGGTAACGGCCATCAGTCTCTCTGCAAAGGGAGGCTTTTTTCTTGCTGCCCAACACCTTGATTTTACCCGTCTTGAGCGTCATGCCTTTGCCGTCGAACCAATAGCTGTCGGGTGTGGTTTTTTCCTGCTCGTCCAAGAGGAAGATGCCGTAGACCTTGTTGCCTTTCTGCGTGAAACGGAACTTGCCGTAGGTGAAGGGATAGATGGGACGAGTGCCGTAGATGGCTTCACCGTTCACTTGCATCCACTCACCGATTTCCTTCATGCGGAGCAAGGCCGTGTCGGGCAGGTTGCCGTCGGCGTCGGGGCCGACATTGAGGAGGAAGTTGCCGCCTTTGGCCACGATGTCGCACAAAAGGTGGATGAGTTTGTTGGTGCTCTTGTATGTGTCGGTGGAGACATACGACCACGAGTTGCCCATCGACATGCAGGTCTCCCAAGGATAGGGAAGGAGCGAGTCGGGCACCTGCTGCTCGGGCGTTTGGTAGTTCTCGTATTTGCCGCCCACTGAGCGGTCGACGATGATGAGGTCGGGATTGTTCTTGCGGGCGATGGCAGCTACTGTGGGCATGTCGATATCCTGGATGTAGCCTTGACAACCTAACCACGGGCGTGTTTCGTCGTTCACGCTCCATTCAGGGCGCACCCAGCCTCCGTCAAGCCAAAGGATGTCAATGTCGCCGTAGTTGTGGGTGAGTTCGTGTATCTGGTTGTGGGTAAACTGCTTGTAATTATCGAAACGTCCTGGAAAAACCGTCGGGTCGTAGTTGACGTTGCGGTCGGGTGTGGCCCATTCATGCGCCCAGTAGTCGTCGCAGTGCCAGTCGGGCTTGGAGAAATAGAGACCAGTCCAAAAACCTTTGGTACGGAAGGCGTCCACCACTGCCCCGGTGATGTCGGCTTTCGGGTTTCTCGAGAACGGACAGCTTGGGTCGACGCAAGAATAGGAAGTCTCTTTGGTGCCATACATGCAGAAGCCGTCGTGGTGCTTTGTGGTGAAGACGACGTATTTCATGCCTGCAGCCTTGGCCGCCTCGGCCCATTTGTCGGGGTCGAAGTGCTGTGGGTTGAAAGTTTTGTTAAGGTTTTGGTAATCAGTTTTATATTGATAATAGTCGGCACCATTGCGGTTGATCCAGGGTTCGTTGCAGATGGACCACGACTCCACCACTTCCCATTGGGCGTACATGCCCCAGTGCATCATGAAGCCGAACTTCAAGTCTTGCCATTGGCTGATGCGATTTGTGATGACGGGGTCGGTTTCGGGGTCTTGGTTGGACTGGGCGAGAGCGTTGAAATGGAATCCGAGTAATATGAGGAGGAAGAGAGCGGTTTTCTTCATGATGAAACGTGTTTTATGGCGCCAAAGATACGAAAAAACCACGATTCGCAGCATGGCTGCAAGTCGTGGTTTTGTTCTATGTGACGTAGGAATCTTATTCCTGTTCCATCAGCGCTCTGACTTCCTTGGCTTTCACGGTGTAGATGTTGCCATCGGCATCGCAGAAGCAGAAGGAACCATTGTGGCGGCAACGCATCGTAAGCAAACGTTGCATCGAGAGGTCGAGGCCGCTCATCAGTTTCTTGGTGAAGGATGAAACTTCATTCTTCTTGGCATTCACTGTTACTGTTGTCATATTGTCTGATCTTTTTAAATTTTTCTTCGTTGTAGAATTTGATAGCTTTGATGTTACCTTCGGCGATGACCTCGGAGGGTATGATGCTGTTGTCGATGAACAGGAAGTAGTCAACGACAGGGCAGTAGAGGTTGAAAAGGTTCTTGATGCCCGCGCGGTAACGCCTGCGGATAATGGAGTCGTCCACATGATGGCCGCCGTGTTGCACACGTTCTGCCACGCGCTTGATGGCCAGGTCGGGGCTCTGCAGCCAGAAATAAATCAGGCTGGCCTTGTAGCCTTGCTCGCGTGCTTTGACGATAAGGGAGTGGTAGGATTTGGCGGCCAAGGTGGTCTCGATGGCAAAGTCGGCTTTGTCAGCGATGAGTTTCTTGATGCGCGACAACATCAGGCGACCTGCGGCGACCTTGGCACCGTCGGGGTTCAGCGGAGAGAGACCCTTGGCGATTTCGTCGCAGTTGACGAACTCGTTGCATTGCAGGGTCTCGGGCAACACCGTCAGTGAGGCGGTCGTCTTTCCCGCTCCGTTACAACCTGATATGATATACAAACTCGGCATCAAATTATGGTTCTGCTCGTTTGGGTTATGGCATATTTCATGCCAAAACACGCTGCAAAGATACAACATTTGTGAAAAAGTCAACACTTTTCCACACTTTTCCACGATATTTTTTGAAATAAAGCCGTTAAAGGACTGAAAATCAAACATAAATTGGATAAGGAAAAATGAACACTATTTTTTTGTATCTGCGACATTCCCCAAAAAATTGTATTTTTACCGCCTCAATCGAAAGCAATGAAAAAACTGATTCTCGTTGGACTGCTTTTCTTGGTAATGGCGGTAATCTCATGCCAAAAGCCCGAGGATTATCCCATTGAGCCAAAGATTGAATATCAAGGTTTCACGTATCTGTTCAATGCCGACAGTACCTTTAGCGGTGAAGGCGTTGTCTCGTTTTCCTATACTGATGGTGATGGTGACCTTGGTCTTGACGACACGGACACGATTTCCCCTTTCGGATTCACGGATGCACATTATTATAATTTGGTGATCGATTACCTGAAATGCGTCAATGGCGAGTTTGTGAAGACGCCTTTGCTCAGTCCGCATGTGCCGTCTCATCCTGCCGACACTCTTGTGCTGTTCGACACGGTGACCTTTAATGCACGCTTCAAGCGGTTGCGCGACAACGAGGAACCTAAAGCCATCTCTGGCACGATGGAATACAAACTGACAGTACAGAATCCCTTGTCACCGAACGATACTGTGAAATTTGAGATCCGCATCCTTGACCGTGCCCTGCACGAAAGCAACGCGATTCAGACCGACCCGATTTTTACCAATCCGACAATAAACGAATAAATCGATATGAGAAAACTATTCATCTTCTTGATTTTACTGCTTCCCTTTGTGTTAAATGCACAAACCGCAGGCGAAAACATCGACGTGACACATTATTCCATCCATATCAACGAATTGGATTTCACCAATCGCACCCTGCAAGGTGAGACGTTTGTTGGCTTCACAGCCACGGACGAAGTACAGCAAGTTGTCCTTGAATTGATGTACCTGGAGGCTACGTCAGTGACGGCTACAGGTGTTACGGTCGCCGATTTTTCGCAAAATAATAATTTTCTGACCATCAACTTCGCTTCACCTATGGCTGCTGGTGCTTCCGCCACCTTGGACATCGTCTATGGCGGCTCCACCTTCAACGAGTCATGGGGCGGCGTGCATTGGTGGGGCACTGACTATGTCTACAACCTCGGCGTAGGCTTTGAAAGCCAGCCGCACAATCTCGGTAAAGCGTGGTTCCCTTGTGTCGACAACTTCACCGACAAGGCAACATATGATGTGTTCGTCACTGCTACCAACGATAAGAAAGCCATCTGTGGCGGTAGCTTCGTGGAGACTATCGACAACGGCGACGGCACTTCCACTTGGCATTGGAACACGCCTCAGGAGATTGCCACCTATCATATTTCTTTCGTTGTCGGCGACTTCGTTTTATGGGAAGATGTGTACCACGGCATAGAACGTGACATCCCGATTAATGTCTACACCACCCCGAGTCTGAGTGGTCGTGTGGAGGCCACCTTCCAGCACATTAACGAGATAGTGGCGTTCTTGGAGGAAAACCTTGGCCCTTATCCATTTAACCGTATTGGCTACATCAGCACCAGCAAAGGCTGCATGGAGCATACCGACAATATTGCCTTGGCCACCAGCGTCATCAGCGGCAATACCGACAATGAGGAATACCTCGCTCACGAGCTGTCGCACATGTGGTCGGGCAACAAGGTGACCTGTTCTACGGCAGGCGACATGTGGCTGAATGAGGGCTTTGCGCAGTTTTGGGGCAAGTTTTACCGCTCTGGAGTATATGGCGAGCAAGTGTTCCAAAACGTGATGTCTTCTTTGGTCAACAGCATTGTCACATGGTGCAACAACGCGAATAACTGGATGCCGCTCAACAATATGCCCTTGGATATGACCTACGACGGTGACGCCGTCTACGACCGTGGTGCCGTCATTGTCAATACGATGATGAACTACATGGGTCGAGAGAACTTCCTTGCCGCCATGCGTGCCTATTTCGAGCAATATGCTTATCAAGCGGCTACCTCCGAACAACTGCGCGATGCACTCACGGAGTATTCTGGCATCAACATGAACGGCTTCTTTGACACCTATGTTTTCGCTTCGGGTATGCCACATTATTATGCCAACATCCTGTCGATGACTCCTTTTGGTGACCAATTTGAAGTGCTCCTAGACCTGCGTTACCAGCATATCGGAGATAGCCACATCGGGCAGAACAATGTCTATGAACTCACTTTCATCGGCCCCGATTTCCAGTTGGCCACCGAGAAGGTGAATTGGGACGGACTGAACGCCCAGATGACCCTCACCCTCGACTTTGAGCCTGTTGGTGTGGTTGGTGACATGAATAATGGCTGGCTTGACGGCAAGACGCAGTACAACATGATGCTGACGACTTTGTCGCAACAGAATTTTGCGCATTTCAGGGCGGAGGCAACATCGCTGACCGATTCGGTGTTTGTAGCGGTAGAGAACCATCTCGTCGAACCTTACGACAATCCGCTGATTCCATATCTGAACATTTCGACGAAGCATTTCTGGACCATCAACCGCTTCGATTTTGGTGATGCTGTCGTGTCGGCCCAGTTCGACTATGGGAAGTCTACTGACGGCGACATCATCCAAACGCAGAACGACTCGGCCACCTTGGTCTATCGCAGAAATGCCACCGAGCCTTGGCATGAAATAGCCCATACGTTTTATCCTGGTAGCATATGGCGACAGGGCCGTTTCGTTATCGATGAACTGCTGCCTGGCGAGTATGCCATTGCCGCGTGGGACAAGGAAGCCTTGGGAATGGAAGAGATCGTCGCACCAGACAAGAAAACGAAGCTTTACCCCAATCCCACCCAAGGGCAGGTGCGTATGAGCTGGAACGGCGCTTTTGATGGACAGATCCGTGTCATCGGAGTGGATGGAAAGGAACTGAAGCGGATAGGTTTTTCACAGACCGAGAGTGTCGATTTCTCGACCGCAGATCTCCCTAAAGGCTGTCATACGGTGATGTGCCTCGACAAGGAGGGTAGCGTGATTTCGGTAGAGAAACTAATCGTAAAATGATATAGATATGAAAAAGATGAGATTTGTGGCTTTGTTGCTTATGGTGGGTGCTTTGATGGCGGCCTGCCAAAAGGATGATGCAAAAGAATGGGAGAAGTATTACGGCTATTCCGTTGACGAAATCATGGGAACGTACACTTTTTCTTATGTTTCAAGCGCGTTTGACGGCTTGACCGAAAACAGCTACTGCCATATCTGTCAGGACGCTGAAATCAGCGTGACATCATATCTGGATAGCGAATCCTCCATCGCGTTTAAGGTCAATTGCCCGAAAGCCACGTTCAACAAGACTTTCACGGGACGGCCTGTGATGACCGATGATGGCTTCCTTGTCAAAATGTCAATTCCATCCACTTCCGAATATCCCGACTATGAGCTGACGGTTTATGTCTATAAGAATGCCAAGGGAGACATTCGTCTTCATGGCTTCGCCAGGCATATCCTATATGAAACCGTCGTAGAGAATGGTACGACCATAAGAAGGGTCAAGTCGATGACCAACTATTATTTCGACGTGAAAAAGCAGTAAGTAAGGGTTTATTATTTCCTCAAGGTTATTCTAAAAGTAGTTCCTTCGCCCACCACGGACGACTTAACGAAGATCTTGCCTTTGTGGTAGTCTTCGATGATGCGCTTGGCCAGCGATAGGCCGAGGCCCCAACCGCGTTTCTTGCTGGTGTATCCGGGGTTGAAAACCTGCTTGATCTTTGATTTCGGAATGCCTTTGCCCGTGTCGCTCAAGTCAAGATGGATGTGGTCGCCGTCATCGATGAGGTCGAGGGTGATTTTTCCCTTGTCCCCCATGGCATCGATGGCGTTCTTGGTCAGGTTTTCCAATACCCAACGGAATAACGAAGGAATCAAAGGCATGACCAGTTCGCCTTCAGGCAAATTGATTTCAAACTCGAACTTCTTGGAAAACCGTTTTTGCAGGTAATCCATCGTGTCGCGGATGAGATAGATGATATCGGTGGGCTCGGGCACGGGAACGGATCCGATTTTCGAGAAGCGGTCGGTGACAATCTGCAAGCGTTCGATATCCTTCTCCATTTCGTGTGTGCCTACGAAAGGCTCGTCTTGTAGCTTCATCAGCTCTATCCATCCCATCAGCGAGGAAAGCGGTGTGCCCAACTGGTGCGCTGTTTCCTTGGCCATGCCGGCCCACACTTGGTTTTGCTCCGAGCGGCGGGCATAGCTGAAAAGCAGATAGGCTACGATGAGGAACAAGGCAAACACGAAAAGCTGGATGAGAGGATAATAGCGCATCTGCTCCACCAAGTCGGAGGTGCGATAGAATACAGTGGCTTTGCCTGTGTTCATGAAGTCGATCTGTAGCGGCTCGTTCTCGTCACGCATAATCTCCAGCTGCTTCGCCACATAAGCAGTGTCCTGCATCAAAAGGCTGTCGAGGTTGCCGAAGCTTAGAATCTGGCTTTGGTCCTCGTTGGTGATGATGACGGGGGCACCAACCGAGTTGATGGTGATCTCTTCCATGAAATGGTTAATCATGCCTTCCAAAACGGCCTTCAACTCAGTGTAAATTAGCGATTCGTTGTAGTGGAGCCATTGCACCGTGCCGTAGCCTGGGTCGATTTTGATGGGAGGGAACTTGGAATAGGCACGTTTCATCTCGGCATCGAAGGTTTTCTTGTTTTCCTGGTCTTTTGGCAAATTGCTTGAAAAGATAATTTTGTCTTTAGAGTCGGTGATGACCAAGGGGATGCTGATGTTGTTTCGTATGATGTCGAGATAAATGGCGGTGTTTTCGTTGCTTGAGATGTCGATGACGCTACGGTAGGCGTTGGCCAACAGGTCGACACGCAGCTGCTCTTGCTCGCTCACCTTGTTAAAGAACTCTTCCGTCGACTTCATCATCACGGCATGTTGCTCCATTGCGGCAGCCCACATTTTCACCTGTTTGGTCTCCTGTTCGGCGATAGACTTCACAAGGCGGTTGGTATACCACAACGATGCTGCAATGACGAGCATGGCGATGACGGCCAAGGCCCATTTCCAGCGTTTCTTGTTTGTATAGAGGTTCGTTTTCACGGTAATAAAAACGAAGATGTTATCGGAATATTATATTTTCTTCCTCATCCTACCTACCGGAATTCCAAGCTGTTCCCTGTATTTCGCTACGGTGCGGCGGGCGATGGGGTAGCCTTTCTCCTTTAGTACCAGCATCAGTTGCTCGTCGGTCATCGGGTTGGCCTTGTCCTCGCTTTCAACGGAGTCTTTGAGGATCTTCTTGATTTCACGTGTCGACACCTCCTCGCCCTCGTCGTTGGTGATGCCTTCGCTGAAGAAGAATTTCAGCAGGAAGGTGCCATAAGGGGTTTGCACATATTTGCTGTTGGCCACACGCGAGATGGTGGAGATGTCTAGACCGACTTTATCAGCCACATCCTTGAGGATCATGGGCTTGAGCTTGGTCTCATCGCCAGTGAGAAAATACTCTTCCTGGATGTCGATAATGGCTTTCATCGTCACATACAGGGTGTTCTGCCTTTGGTTGATGGCGTCGATAAACCATTTGGCAGCGTCGATTTTCTGCTTGACGAACTGCACGGCCTCCTGCTTGCTGCGGGTATCCTTGCTGTTGGAGAACTCTTCCAGCATCTTGAGATACGACTTGCTGATGTGTAACTCGGGAGTGTTGCGTCCATCCAACGATAGCTCCACTTTGTCGTCTCTGACAAATACGAAGAAATCGGGCGTGATGTAATGGATATTTTTGGTGCCCGAGCTTGAAGCATCGGCAGGCTTGGGGTTGAGTTTCAATATCTCATCAAGAGCAGGTTTCAACTCACGGTTGCTGACTTCCATCTTCTTGGCGATCTTGTCGTAATGCTTCTTGGTGAATTCCTCGAAGAAATCTTTGATGATACGGATGGACAAGCTATAGTCGAAGAAAGGATTGTCTTCCTGATGCCGCTTCAGCTGGATGAGCAGGCATTCTTGAAGGTCGCGGGCGGCGATGCCGGGCGGGTCAAGTTCCTGGACAATCCGTAGCACCTCGGCCACTTCTTCTTCCGTTGTTGCCACGTTCATTGTGAAGAGCATGTCGTCAACGATGTTGGGAATGGGACGGCTGAGATAGCCATTGTCGTCGAGGTTGCCGATGATATATTGTCCGATTTCGAGTTGTTTGTCGCTTAAGTCACGGTAAGCCAGTTGCTGGTTCAGGTAGTCTTGGAAGGTTTCTTCGTTGACGATGGGTGCCTCGTACTGGTCGTCGTCGTCACTATAGTTGTTGGCTTGCAGCTTATAGGAATAGTCGTCACGATCTTCTTCGGGCAGGTAGTCGTTGATGTCGAACTCGTCGTCCTTGCTGAAGTTGACCTCGTCGTCGTTGTAGTCGTCGTTCTCGCCGTTGTCGTTGTCATCAGCGATTGGCTCGTTATCGTCATAGTCGTTGTCACGAACATCCTCAAGGGCGGGGTTGATTTCCATTTCCTCCTTGATGCGTTGTTCGAGCTCGATTAATGGCAGTTGCAGCAGCTTCATGAGCTGAATCTGCTGCGGAGAGAGCTTCAGCTCCTGCCGCTGGGTTTGAGTCAATCGTTGGTTAGGCATATTAATACAAACAGTTTTTCGGTGTTCTCGGGAACGGGATGACGTCACGGATGTTGGTCATGCCGGTGATGAAGAGCAGTAGACGTTCGAAGCCGAGACCATAGCCTGAATGTGGCACAGAGCCGAAGCGGCGGCTGTCGAGGTACCAGTCCATGGAAGCCTCGGGGATGCCGACTTCGTGCATGCGGTCAAGGATCTTGTTGATGTCGGTCTCACGCTCTGAGCCGCCGATGATCTCGCCGATGCCGGGGAAGAGCACGTCCATGGCGCGGACGGTCTTGCTGTCTTCGTTCTGCTTCATATAGAAGGCTTTGATCTCCTTCGGGTAGTCGGTCAGGATGACGGGCTTCTTGAAGTGTTTTTCGACGAGGTAACGTTCGTGCTCCGACTGCAGGTCGACGCCCCAGCCATCGACGGGATACTGGAACTTGCCCTTCTTGTTGTAGTTGGAGTTGCGCAGGATGTCGATGGCTTCGGTGTAGGTCAGGCGAACGAACTCATGCTCGAGCACGAAATGCAGCTTGCTGATGAGCTCCATCGACTTCTCTTCCTCTTTCTTGCCCTTTTCTTCGTCTTGCAGGCGCTTGCTGAGGAACTGGAGGTCGTCCATGTTATTGTCCAAAGCATATTGGATCAAGTATTTCAGCATCTCCTCGGCGAGGTCCATGTTGTCGTTGATGTCGTAGAAGGCCATCTCAGGTTCGATCATCCAGAACTCGGCCAAGTGGCGCGTGGTGTTGGAGTTCTCGGCACGGAAGGTGGGACCGAATGTGTAGATCTTACCCAAGGCCGTGGCCGCCAACTCGCCTTCAAGCTGTCCCGACACGGTGAGGTTGGTCGACTTGCCGAAGAAGTCCTGCTTGTAGTCGATGTTGCCTTGCTCGTCGCGAGGGATGTTGTTCAAATCCAAAGTGGTCACTTGGAACATCTCGCCGGCGCCCTCGGCATCCGAAGCGGTGATTAATGGCGTGTGGACATTATAGAAGCCTCGCTCGGTGAAGAACTTGTGGATGGCGAACACCATTGCGTGGCGCAGACGCATCACGGCACCGAAGGTGTTGGTGCGGAAGCGCAGGTGGGCGATGTCGCGCAGGAACTCCAGCGAGTGCTTCTTGGGTTGCAGCGGGTATTCGTCGGGGTTGGCGGGGCCGAACAGCCCTATCTCCTTCACGGAGAGCTCCACGGCTTGACCGCTACCCATTGAGTCGACCAAAACACCCTTGGCCCACAGTGACGCACCAGCGTGCATAAGTGCCAGTTTTTCTTCGGGGATGACGTTCAGGTCGATGACTAGCTGCAGGTTGTTGATGGTGGAGCCGTCGTTGAGGGCGATGAAGGCCACGTTCTTGCTGCCGCGCTTGTTGCGCACCCAGCCCATCACGGTAATCTCATTGTCAGAGGCTTGCATCTGCAAGGCTTGCTTGATTTCTACTCTTTTCATTGTATGGTGTTTTCTTTGTTGCTCGTTATAATTATTGTGCAAAGAAACGAAAAAAAACGCAATGTCGGCTTGAAAATGTTGTACTTTTGCAACTATGAAGTATCCGATTATCATCGCCGGCCCCTGTAGCGTAGAAAGTGAAGAGCAAATCCTCGCTACAGCACGCGCCCTGGCGCAAATCCCACAGGTGACGATGCTGCGTGGCGGCATTTGGAAACCACGTACCCGACCTGATGCCTTTGAGGGCAGGGGAGAGCAAGGATTGGCTTGGCTGCGAGAGGCAAAGCAACAGACTGGCTTACCCACCGTCACAGAGGTGGCGACGCCCGAGCATGTGGAACTGGCCTTGAGATATGACATAGACGCATTGTGGATCGGCGCACGCACTGTGGTAAACCCCTTCTCGGTGCAGCAGTTGGCCGATGCTTTACGCGGTGTCGACATCCCCGTTTTCATCAAGAACCCCGTCTCGCCTGACTTGAATCTTTGGCTGGGTGCTATCGAGCGTTTCCAGAAGGCTGGATTGATGCAGTTGGCTGCCATTCATCGCGGCTTTTCGTATTACAAAGAGACGCCTTATCGTAATTTCCCCATGTGGGAGATTCCCATTGAACTAACGCAACGGCTGAATGTGCCGCTCATCACCGATGTCAGCCACATCTGCGGTAACCGAGAGTTGTTGCAAGCCACGGCACAAAAAGCCCTTGACCTTGCCACCGATGGATTAATGATAGAATGTCACATTAATCCCGATGCGGCTTTGACCGATGCAAAGCAACAAGTTTCTCCTGAAGAATTGAAATTGTTATTGGCGAATCTGAACTTTCGCGCCAAGCAGACGGGCAGTGTGGAGCATGACCTGGCCAGTTTGCGAGGCGAAATCGACGACATCGATAGTGAGTTGTTGCAGCTGTTGGCGCGACGCATGGAGGTCAGCGCGCAGATTGGCGAGTACAAGAAAAGCCACAATGTCACAGTGGTGCAGATGGATCGTTGGAAGAAGATTTTGGACGATCATGTGGCAACGGGTAAGGAGATGGGATTGTCGCCCGAATTAATAAATAAGGTGTTCGAAGCTGTCCATCAAGCCTCTATCGAGCGGCAGAGCCGTATCATGGAAGCGGGGGAAGACATTGATTAATTGGTGATGGTCAGTGTGCTGCCGTCGTATTGGGTGTGGTATTGGATGAGGGGAAAAACCGTGGTGCCGTCCGTTGGGAAATCTGGAACCATATAAGGTTCACGGATGATAATCTGTCCATTCAAGATGTTATAATAGGCGTTGTTGCAGCGGTCGACGACGAAGGGGAAATCCACCACAAGGCGTGTCGTGTTGCCTTGGTTGTCGGTGCAAGCATCGGGCTCGTTGGGCGGTAGGCGGTCGTAGGCAAGGAACTCGGTTTCGCTTTGGCGGTAGACGATGAGTCCACGGCTGGTGCTCTCCACATCAGAGGTGATATAGGCCCAGCCGCTGGTGAAGTTCAAATCCTGATATTGGTAAGTGTTCGGGTAGATAGTGATCGGGTAAGGCAGTATGGGCCGAATCGGGTTTTCGGGATATTTCTCGCATCCGTGAAGGAAGGGGAGGGCAGCTATTAATATTAATAGGTGTAATTTGTTGGCTTTCATGATGGCAAAGAAACGCTTTTTTTTGCGAAATCGTATCTTCTCTGTGGAAAATATTATTTTTGCTCTCAAATTCAAACGCGATGAAGCAAGGAAAAATCATAGTATCGTGCCTGTTGGCATTGCTGTTGCTGTTTGGCTCTTGTGCCTCTTCGAGGTCCTCAAGGGCGATGCGTCAGGCCGAGCGTCAGATGGAGCGGATGGAAAGACAGTCGGAACGGCAATACGACCAGGCAAGGTCAGCCCACTACAAGCACCAGTCCAGGAAAACCAAGCGGATGATGAAGCGGGACAGGCGTCGTGCCGAGCGTATGCGTCGCCAACACAGGTCAAATCCCTTCTTCTGATGGCTAGAAAGCGAAAAAAACGCTTTTTAGGTGGTGTGTAGCATATCAAAAAGGCGTAAAATGCTCTGTAAGTGAAAATTTGCCGCTGAAGCGGTAAAAAACCTAGTTAAATTATTGTTTTTCCAAATGACTGAAAATCAAAAGTATAAATATTTGAATGCTTTTTTTTCAAGAAAAAAACGCATAAAAAGCACATTTTTCTTGCGTACTTTCAAATAAGGTTGTAATTTTGACGACTTTTAATGCACTATACATAGAACTAAACAAAGTAGTATTTACATAAAATTACAAGGTATGTTTAAAAATTTACTAATGACCCTTGCCGTCATCCTGGCCACCTGCACGATGACCATGGCACAAGCGCAAGGAAGACTCAAAGGCAAGATTACCGATGACAGTGGAGAACCGGTACCATTTGCAAACGTCATTGTTGAAAAAGGCGGAACGCAAGTGGGTGGTGCATCCTCTGACTTTGACGGTAACTACGACATCAACCCGATTCCTCCGGGAACGTATGACCTCAAGGCGAGCTGCATTGGCTTGAATCCGTTCGTGTTGCGCGGACTGGTCATTCCTGCCAACAAGATCACCTTCTACGACATCAAGATGGTCAGTGGCGCCATCAACCTGAATGAAGTCACTGTCGTCGACTATGAGATTCCTTTGATTTCGAAGGATAATACCACACAAGGTGCCTCCATCACCTCCGAGGAAATCGCCAAGTTGCCGGTCCGTTCGGCAGAAGGTGTCGCCGCCAGCGTCGGTGGTGTGTTCTCGGCTGACGGTGAAGTCGGCTCCATCCGTGGTTCTCGTGAAGGTGCCGTCTACTACATCGACGGTGTGAAAGTCATTGGTAGCTCAAGCGTGCCTCAAGGTGCCATCGACCAGGTCGACGTCATCTTGGGTGGTACTCCTGCCATGTATGGTGATGCCATGGGCGGTATCATCAACATGACCACCAAGGGCCCCAGCCGTACATGGGGTGGCGGCCTCGAAGCCGAGTATTCGGTGGATGGCTATGGCCATGCCCGTCTCGGTGGTAGCTTGCAGGGACCGCTCATCAAGAGCAAGAAGAATAACCAGGAAGCTCTCCTCGGCTTCTTCCTCGCTTTCGACTACAACCGCAACAAGTATGGTAGCTCGTCGGCAGTTGGTTATTATCGCGCCAATGATGCGTGGATGCAAAATATCATGGAAAACCCCTTGACCCTCTCGGGGCTGGGAACCGGTACTTATCAAACCGCTGCATTCACCCGTACTGAAGATAACCTATACCATACGCGCCTGCTCAACAACTCGACCAACCAGAACCTCAGTGTGACGGGTAAGATCGACGTTCGTACGGGCAAGACCACCAACCTCACCCTCGGTGGATCGTTGGTGATGGCCGATGGCCACAGCCCATCTGGCCGCAGCCAGTATTATTTCAATACCGACAAGAACGAGTATTACAGACAGGGCACTTATCGTGGTTATGTCCGCTTCACGCAACGTTTCCCCTCCGATCCCGAAAGCACCTCGTTGGTCTCCAATGTGTACTACAGTATCCAGGCCGACTATTCGCGCTTCGTCAGCGAATCGGGTGACCCCGACCTGTGGAATAACATTTTTGCTTACGGCAACCTCGGTAAGTTCACCACCTACAAGGCTCCCAACTACTACTACTCCGAAGGCACCATCGACTCCGTGTTGGTGGACGGCCAGTACAGGAACCTCAGTAATGTTTGGGTGATGAACAACTACTACGATACGCTTGTTAGCTTCCGTAGACAAGATGCAGATTTCAACCCGCTGCTGTCAAAGTATGTTGAGAACTACTACGACCTGTATGAGCCCTTCGGCGCTGCAGGTTATTATGACAATATGACCAATATCCGCCTCAACAACGGTCTGATCAATGGCGTTTCGCCGAACTATGTCTATGGCTTGTATGCCGTTCCTGGCACCATCCAATCGAGCTACAGCATCGGCAAGAACGACCAGATCGCCGTGAATGTCAACGGTTCTATGACCCTCGGCAGAGGCGATAACTCCCACGATATCAAGTTGGGCTTCCAATATGAGCAACAAAACAACTCGGGCATGTCGTACAGCGCCAACTACTGGACACTGATGCAAGACGTGACCAACTTCCATATCAGAGAGCTTGATGTTGACCATCCATATGCCACGAGCTATGATGGCTTTGTCGACACCGTGATGTACAACCGTATGTACGACGCCACCTCGCAATATGTCTTTGACGCCCGTTTGCGTAAGGCTATGAACCTGCCCGTTGAAGGCACGGAGTTCATCCTCATCGACACCTACGATTTCAACGACAACTCCATTATGTATTACGATGCCAACGGTAACCTGCAAAAAGGCACGGTGAACGGAGGCCTCGACCTCGGTATGTTCAGCGCCGACGAGTTGACCAGAGATGGTAACCTCTACGTTTACTACTATGGTTACACCTACGACGGCAGCCGCAAGTACGGCTTCACCGAGCGCCCGTCACTCGAACAGTTCTTCAACGAAAAGGACGAAGATGGCATCCTGACCCGTCCGATCGGTGCCCAACAGCCTATCTATATGGCAGGTTACATCCAAGACAAGTTCGCATTCAAGGACCTGATCTTCAACATTGGTGTTCGTGTCGACCGCTTCGACGCCAACCAAGATGTGTTGAAAGACCCGTACATCCTCTATGATTATAAGACCGCTGGTGAACTTATGAGCAACGGTAGAAAGATTAAGTTGGATGACGACTCTTGGGCTGAGGTTCCGGACAACATCGGCGACGACTACGCTGTTTATGTCAATAAGATCGCTGAAAAGACCGCAATCGTGGGTTACCGTAATGGCAACACGTGGTACAATGCCGTTGGTGATGAAATCAGCGACCCGAACGTCCTCGATATGGGTACTGGCGTCTCGCCTTGGGTGAGCAACCCCGACCAACAGAGAGTTGACGAGAAGTCGTTCAAGGACTACGATCCCGCCTGGAGCGTCATGCCTCGTATCTCCTTCTCCTTCCCGATTTCTGACGAAGCCTTGTTCTTCGCCCACTATGACGTGTTGACACAGCGTCCTTCGAGCGCATTCTACTGCAGCCCGCTGTACTATTATAACTTTAACGATGTTTCGGGTACCTTGGCTAACCCCAACCTGAAACCTGCCCAGACTATTGAGTATGAACTCGGTTTCACGCAGAAGGTGACCAACACTTCGTCAATCACCATTTCGGGTTACTACCACGAACTTCGTAACATGATCCAGATGTACCGTTTCAACGGTGCTTACCCGAAGGCTTACAACTCCTTCAGCAACCTCGACTTCGGTACCGTCAAGGGTTTGACTGCCAGCTACGACATGCGTCGTACGAAGAACGCCCGTATCCGTGCCAGCTACACCTTGCAGTTCGCCGACATGACTGGTTCTTCGACCTCCACTGCTTCGGCTTTGATCGCCGCTGGTGTGCCTAACCTGAGATCAACCTTCCCGACCAATGCAGACCGTCGTCACAGCTTCAACCTGACGCTTGACTATCGTTACAGCGATGGCAAGAACTATGACGGTCCCGTCATCCACCGCAAGAATGGCAAGCCCGATGTGCAGCTTCTCGCCAACACCGGTTTCGCATTGCAAGTCAACGGTGGTTCTGGTACGCCTTTCACTGCTTCCCGTACCGTCAGCTCCCCGATCTCTGGTGGTAGCAGCCTGCTCCAAGGTACGTACAACGGCTCCAGAATTCCTGCTTCGTTCCGTTTCGACCTCCGTGTCGACAAGGACTTCAAGTTCACCATCGGTGGTAAGAGGGAAGGCGAGTCGAGAGGCCGTGATGCTTTCGTGAATGTTTACCTCCAGGTGTTGAACCTGCTCAACTCGAAGAACATCACCAATGTTTATGCTGCAACCGGTAACCCCGACGACGACGGTTACCTCTCAGCTCCTGAATGGCAACGTGAAATCAGTAGCCAGGTTGACCCGCAGTCTTACATCCAGATGTATCAATTGTATGTCAACGCAGGCGGCAACTATTCGATGCCTCGTCACATCAGACTCGGTATGAGTATCAACTTCTAAAATGCGAGACAATTCATAACGATAAATTACTAGTATTATGAAGAATATATTTCGAATTTTGTTTGCGGCGCTGTTCATCGTTAGCGCTGTGATTCCAGGAAAGGCTGAGATGTACAAGTACGAGCAAACTGGCAACAAAGGCCAGCGTGCCGTCACCGCAGCCGGATGTACGCCATCCTCCTCGTTTGAATGGCTGGACATCAACAATGTCAGGACACGTATCAACTCTGGTGGTGATATGTGGTGGGACCTTCCCGCTGGTACTGGTTCCAAGTACTTCATCCCTGCCAATAGTTCTACGACTTCGCTGTTTGCCGGTTCTTTATGGATCGCTGGTGTCGACGTCAATGACCAGCTGAAGTGCGCTGCCCTGCGTTTCCGTCAGGTTGGTAACGACTATTACACTGGCCCTCTGACTGTTGACGGCAAGGCCTCCATCGACGACGCCACCTGCGCCAGATGGGATAAGATCTTTAAGATCACCCGTGCCGAGGTGGATGAATTCCTTAACGATTGGGCTGATGGAAGCCTCGACAACGACATCCCGTCCATCATCAAGAATTGGCCGGCCCACCCCACATCCTCCGATGAAGGTGTTGCCCACTATCTGGCTCCTTTCTACGACTATGATGGCGATGGTGAATATGACCCCAATGCGGGCGACTATCCTTACTATGACATCGACAACGAACTCTGCCACACCAAGATTCCGACCATGGAAGAAGAAGTCTATGGCACGATGCATGGCTCCATCCTCGCCGACCAGGTGCTGAAAGGTGACCAAACCTTGTGGTGGATCTTCAACGATAAAGGTGCTTCACATACCGAGTCTGGCGGTCAAGCCATCGGTATTGAGGTGCGTGCCCAAGCTTTTGCTTTCGCCACCAACGACGAAATCAACAACATGACGTTCTATAGCTATGAAATCATCAACCGTTCAACCTATACCTTGACGGGTACCTACTTCTCGCCTTGGACTGACGTTGACCTCGGTTATGGTTGGGACGACTATGTAGGTTGCGACGTCGCTCGTGGTCTAGGTTACGGTTATAACGGTAAGGCAGTCGACGGTAGCGGTGAACCCGAAGCCTATGGTAGCCAGCCTCCGGCGATTGGTATCGACTTCTTCCAAGGTCCTTATATGGATCCTGATGGAATTGACAACCCCAAGTACCAATATGTCTATACTCAAGTGATTGACCCTGTCAGTGGTGACTCTGTTCTGGTGGCTGTCGACTCTACTCAGATTGTTGACGAAAGCATCAATGGCGTGAACTTCGGCAACGGCATCGTCGACGATGAACGTTTCGGTATGCGTCGTTTCGTGTATCACAACAATTCCGACACTGATAACGGTGACCCGAAGACCGCTCCTCAGTATTACAACTACCTGCGTGGTATTTGGAAGAATGGTTCCAAGATGCGTTATGGTGGTAATGCCTTCACGGGCAACGATGTGGTTGGTCCCGATTGCGACTTCATGTTCCCTGGCGATTCCGACCCGTGGAACTGGGGTACCAACGGCATGCCTCCTGCGGGTGGCTACAACCAAGATGGTAAGTACTGGTCAGAAGAGCAATGCGGCAATGCACCTAACGACCGTCGTTTCATGCAGTCTGCTGGTCCCTTCACCTTGGAACCTGGTGCTGTCAACTACATCACCTTCGGTGTGCCGTGGGCTCGTGCCACTTCTGGTGGTGCCTGGGCTTCCGTCGAATTGCTGCGTGTGGTCGACGACAAGTGCCAAGCCTTGTTTGACAACTGCTTCAAGGTCATCGACGGTCCTAACGCTCCTGACCTGACTATTCGTGAGCTCGACCAGCAGTTGATTATCTATCTGTCTAATGCTCCTTTGTCGAACAACTATAAGGAAAAGTACACCGAACTCGATCCCGAGATTCCGGTTTCGAGAGTAGAATCCGAAGCCTATCATGAAGAGATTACCGTCAATATTGATGGTGTCGACAGCGTGCTGTTGAGTCCCATCGAGCAGTTCAACACTACCGAGATCTTCTACGACAGATACTATCGCTTCGAAGGTTATAAAGTGTATCAGCTCGCCAATGCTGAAGTCGGTGCCGACGAACTGAACAACACTGACAAGGCTCGTCTGGTGTTCCAGTGCGACGTCCGCAATAACGTGACCAGCCTGCTCAACTACGAATACGATGAATCGTTGCACGCTAATGTGCCCAAGATGAAAGTCGTGGGCGGTGATGCCGGTATTACCCATAGCTTCGTTGTGACGGAAGACAAGTTCGCCACGGGTGACAACCCGAACCTCGTGAACCACAAAACTTATTACTTCATGGCTGTGGCTTACGCCTATAATAATTATCTGACCTATAGCCAAGAAGACGCTACTGGCCTCCTGGGTCAGAAGAAGCCTTACCTCGAAGGTAGAAAGAACATCCAATGCTACACCGCTGTTCCGCATAAGACCGTCAACGGTACGGTGCTGAGAGCTACCTACGGCGACAAGCCCGCAGTTACTCGTCTCGTCGGTGTTGGTAATGGTGGCAACGAACTTGAGCTTAGTGACGAGACTGTTGCTGAAATCTTAAGCAAGGGCCTTGCCGACTCTTACACTGTGACTTTTGACCATGGAGACACTATTGTTGAGTTCAACGACAATAACCCCAATATCTCAGAACCTGTCCTCCTTGGTCACCTGGAATATCCAATTGCATATCATCCGGAATACAAGGCTGGTTATGGTCCTATCGATGTCAAGATCGTTGACCCGTTGAATGTGAGATCGCACCGTTATGAGATTTGGTTCGAAGAAATGTTTGAGCAATATACGCACGACATTACCAAGAACACTGAAATCAGAGGTGACTCTGCCGCTCGTATGGTGAACCGTTGGTGGCTGAAGGATCTTGACGAACCCGAAGAGGAAGGCGTCAATCCTATCATCAGCGACACGACGACCATTTTCGACAATGAACAGATGTTCATCGACCGCGGTATCTCCATTACCATTGCCCAGCCTTATGATATCGGTCGTATTTGGGTGGGCCAGTATTTTGATGCTCCTCAGAATGCGGCTGATCCGAGCCCCGAGAACCCCGACAACTGGCACAACTATTATACAGTGGTTGCCCCCAACAATGGCGTCATTACTTCCTCGATTGAATTTGAGGATCCTACTAATGTCTGGTTGGATGGTATTCGCGATATCGATATCGCCGACTCTTACTTGAATTGGATCCGTTCAGGTACCTATGCCTCCGGTGACGATGGTCAGTCATGGACCAATGACTATTATTGCTCCGCAGAAACCGGTGGTAGTAATGAACCTTGGGACCCCACCGAAAACTTTGAGAAGATTGCTCAACGTACTTGGGCTCCTGCTTTGCTCACCTCGTTCTGGAAGCAAGGCGGTGCTGATAACCCCGGTCCTCTCTACGGAAGTGCTTCGCGTAATAATGACAACTTCAAGAAGACTGCCAGTGTGGATATCGTCTTTACGTCCGATACCTCAAAGTGGAGCCGTTGCCCCGTCGTAGAAATGTGTACTGACAAGAACCTTTCGGAAGGTGGTGTCGAACGCTTCGCTCTCCGTAAGCACGCTTCCATCAATCCTGCTGGTAAGACCTGCGAAGACCTCGGTATCGAGCCTGATCCGACTGATCCCAACAACCCCGCTTATATTGGTGAGCAAGGTATGGGTTGGTTCCCGGGCTATGTTATCGATGTTGAAACCGGTGCTCGTTTGAACATCGCCTATGGTGAGGACTCTTACCTTGAGGATATGGGTGGCCGCGACATGAAGTTTAACCCTGCCAAGTTGCAGAAGGCTACTGTCGACCAACTCTACGGTGAATCATCACAGCTCTATGATCCCGCCATCTTCCGTGGCACCGACAGCGAGCCTGTGTTTGGTGGCAAGCATTTCGTCTACATCTGGCGTATGGACTCCATCCAGATGATTTCCTCGTCACCTTATCATAATGTGAAGAACTTTGCTTATGACGGCGGTCGCTTGTTGTACAACACGTTTGACTATATCCAGAACTTGACCAACCAGGGTGTTGCCAGAAACTTGATGGGTAACCTCTATAAGATGGTTGAGTGGATTGGCATGCCGATGGGTATTGAAGGAATGGAGTGGTTGCCTGAGGGCAACGACTGCCGTATCCGTATCCGTCTCGCTAAGCCTTACGCTCCTGGCTATGGTTACGACCTCCAGACCTCCAACGAGGATTTGATGATCAATGAGCTGAATCCCAAGTACCAGTTCACCATCGACGGTTGGGATCCGATTGCCAACGATCCTGAAAAGACCGAGGAAGACCTCAACCTCGTCACTGTGGTGCCTAATCCTTACTATGCTTACGATACCTATGAGGGCAATGCTCTTACCAATAGGGTGAAGATTTGCAACCTGCCTGAGAAGTGCGTGGTTTCCATCTACACTTTGAGCGGCACGAAGGTGCGTCAGTTCCGTAAGGACAACGACAGCCCGAACATTGATTGGGACCTCACGAACTTTGCCAATACTCCTATCGCGAGCGGCTTCTACCTGATTCACATCAAGGATCTGACTAGCGGTAGCGAGAGAGTCATCAAGTTCTTCGGTGCCATGCGTCAAGTTGACCTGAATACATTCTAATTTAATGTAATTGCTAACCGTAAATAACTTATCATCATGAAGAAATCATTTAGATATATCGTCTTGAGCTTTGTAATCCTTATGGGATTAAGTGCTCCTCAAGCATTTGCAGGAAATAAAGACCGTTCAGGCCAAGCTGGCGCCTCCGAGTTGCTCATTAACCCATGGGCAGCTTCGTCAGGTTGGGGTAATGCAGGCATGTCGTTCGTGCATGGCGTCGAGGCCATGTTCGGCAACGTGGCTGGCATCTCCTCATGCAATACTTTGGACTTGAACTTCACCCATACCAGCTGGCTGGTGGGCGTGGGCAACGATACGAGAATCTCCTCGTTCGGTGTCTTGGCTCGCGTGGGTGAATCAAGTGTGTTAGGTCTGTCATTCATGTCGTTCAGCATCGGTGAGGTTCCGATTACCACAACCCAGAACCCCGACGGTGGCCTTGGTACCTTCAAGCCCAACCTGATGAACATCAACTTGGCCTTCGCCAAGTCGTTCTCCAACAGCATCAGCGGCGGTTTCAACTTGAAGATCATCAGCGAGTCCATCAAGGATATGAGTGGTGTCGGTGTCGCTTTGGATGCGGCCATCCAGTATGTCACTGGTCCTTACGACAACATCCACTTCGGTGTCACGCTGAAGAACATCGGACCCACCATGAAGTTCTCTGGCGACGGTCTCTCGTTTAGGGCCTTCCTCGTCGAAGGTAGCACGCAGCAGTTCACCATGGTGCAGCGCGTCGACGACTTCGAGCTGCCCACCCAGTTGAGCATCGCTGCCGCCTACGACTTCCTGTTTGCCGAAACCAACAGAATCACGGTGGCTGGTAACTTCAGCTCCAACTCCTTCACCAACGACCAATTCACCGCTGGTCTGGAGTATGCATGGAAGGAAATACTGATGATTCGTGCCGGTTACACCTATGAAAAGGGTATCTGGTCGAAGAACGGTATCCTCGATGACCCCGACTGCATGAACATCAACAGAGGCCTTAGCGCTGGCTTGTCAGTGCAAGTGCCGCTGACGAAGAAGGAAGATGGCATGAAGTTGGCTGTGGATTATTCCTTCAGAGACACCTATACCTTCAACGGCACGCATAGCGTGGGTGCAAGAATTATTTTCTAATTCTGAGTAAGGAAAAGAAATAATTCGTATTTTTGCAGTCGCAAACCAAAAGAAGACCCTTATTTCGGTAAGGGTCTCTTTTTTGCAACCTGCTATGAAATAAACACATAATAACTATGTCAGAAATCAAATACTTTACCCCAGAGGGGTTGCAGAAACTGAAAGAAGAACTCGACGATCTGATTCTTCGCGAGCGTCCGCGCATCGTGCAAGCCATCCAGGAGGCGCGTGACAAAGGTGACCTCTCGGAGAATGCAGAGTATGATGCCGCTAAGGAAGCCCAAGGCCTTCTGGAAGCCAAAATCGCAGAACTGCAAGACTTGATCTTTAACGCCCGCATCCTTGACGAATCGAAGATGGACAACTCCAAGGTGTTGCTCTATTCGACGGTGAAAATCAAAAACACCAAGTCGGGTATGATGATGACCTATGCCATCGTTCCTGAGAAGGAGGCCAACTTCAAGGAAGGCAAGCTCTCCATCAACTCGCCCATCGGCCAAGGTTTGTTGGGCAAGCAGGTGGGTGACGTTGCTGAGATTCAGGTGCCTGCCGGTAAGGTGCAGTTTGAAATCGTTGAAATAACCCGTTAATAATGGATTTATGGCTACTATCTTTTCAAGAATCATTCAAGGCGAGATCCCTTGCTATAAGATCGCTGAAGACGAGCGCTTCTTTGCTTTCATGGACATCAATCCCGTGATGAAGGGCCATACTCTGGTGGTGCCCAAGCACGAGGACGACTACATCTTCAACCTCGACGACGATGAGATTGGTGCTATGATGGTTTTCGCCAAGAAAGTGGCAAAGGCCATTGAGAAGGCTGTGCCTTGCAAGCGCATCGGGGTAGCCGTCATCGGTCTTGAAGTGCCTCATGCCCACATTCACCTCATTCCCATCACGCAAGAAGGCGACATGGACTTCAAGAAGGAACATGTCCACATGAGCCATGAGGAGTTCGTTGAGGTGCAGAAAAACATCGTGGAGCAACTCTAAGGGGTTTTGGAATAGGTTTTGTGGAGACGGTGCATGCACCGTCTCCACATTTTTTATTACCTTTGCAGAAAATCCCTGAACGATGAAAAAACTCATCTTATTTGTATTGGCGCTTTGCATGGCATCAGGCCTCTTCGCCCAGGACTTCGGATTGTTGTGTGGCAACCTCAATTATCGCCCTGAAGTGCAGACCGTGCAGCTTTATGCCGATGGCAACCAACTGAACGACCCTGTCATTCCCCTGGAAGACATGAGGGAACGCCTCACGTTGTCGTTTGACATTATCGACGGAGAAGGGGAAGTGCTCAATTATACCTTTATCCATTGCAGTCACGACTGGCAACCTACCGAACTGCAGCGCATACAATATGCCTCAGGGTTCGACTCCGACCGTTTGGATGACTATGCCTTTTCGCGCAACACGCTGATAGAATATGTCAACTATCAGCTTAAGTTTCCCAAAGAAGACATGATGCCACTCATTTCGGGCAACTATCTTCTCATTGTTTACGGCGACGATTTGAACGACTTGTATTTTACGCGCCGTTTTATGGTGGTCGATGAAAAAGCCCATGTGGGAGTCACTGTGCCGCGTTATCCCGATGACCTTGCCTTGACTGACACCCACCAACAGCTTGACATCAGGGTGAATATGAATAGCTATTTGACGGGCAACACCTCGCAATACAGTTATTTGACGATACGACAGAATGGGCGTTGGGACAATGCCGCTGAGGGATTGAAACCCACCTATGTCTATCCTGATTATCTCTCGTTTGAGCATCATCCGCAGACGGTTTTTGAAGCGACAAACCAATATAGACGTTTTAACACAAGCAACTTCTATTTCCAGTCGGAGAATCTGGCACATATCCGTCAAAACGAAGAGTCTTTTGAGATTGACATTGCCACTTGTGAATCAAGGGCGAGAAAGGCCTATGCCTCATATGAGGACATCCATGGCGAGAAGTACATCTATGTGGAGAATGACGACCTTGATAATGCCACCGAGGCCGACTATTGCCGAGTGAACTTCTTCTACAAGAGCGAGTCGCCTTTGACACATGAGGACCTCTATATCATGGGCGCCCTCAACGACTGGTGCTTCAATGAGAGCAACAAGATGCGCTACGACTATCGTTTGCATGGCTATACTTGCTCAATGGTGCTCAAGCAAGGCTATTACAATTTCATGTTTGCCACTGTCGACCGTCAGACGGGCGAGGTGATGACCGACCTGACCGCTGGCAACCATTGGGAGACCAACAACGTCTATAAGCTGTATTTCTACTATTACAACGCCCTTAAAGGCTACGATGAATTGGTGGGCTATACTACGGTGAATTCACATTGATATGGACGAAAGAATCACCCTTTTTGCCGAAGTGCTGTTGCCCATACCCGTGCCAAGCACTTTCACGTATCGTGTGCCATACGACCTGAACGATCAGGTGCGCGTGGGACAAAGGGCAGTAGTGCAATTCGGCAAGACCAAGATTATGTCAGGACTCATTGTCAGTCTAACGGAACAAGTGCCTTCGGTAGAGGTGAAATACTTAACCGATTTGCTTGATGAACAGCCGATTGTGAATGAGAAACAATTGAAGTTTTGGGACTGGGTGAAGGCTTATTATATGTGCCATCTCGGCGAGGTGATGCAATCCGCCCTGCCTTCCGCTTTGAAGTTAAGTAGCGAGACGACAGTGGCACTCTCGCCTGAATATGTGCTGGATTCTGTGGCATTGAACGACTATGAATACCTCATAGTGGAGGCTCTTCAAATCAAGCCGAAGATTACTGTGAGCGAGGTGAGCAAGATTATTGGTTTCAAGAAGGTGATGCCGCTGATACACAGTATGATGGAGAAGGGTATCCTGGTCATCGAGGAGGAGCTGAATGAGAAATACAAGGCCAAAACCGAGCGCTTTGTGAGGTTTTCGGGTGAATACCGTGACGAGGCCAAACTCCAGGAGCTGATGGACCAGCTGACCAAGCGCGCCTACAAGCAATTGGAGGTGCTGTTGGCTTTCATCACCCTTGGTGGCGACTGCGACAACGAAGTGATGGCAAAGGCCTTGCTGGAAAAAGCCAATGCCACCTCGACTATCCTGAAAAACATGGCTGACAAGGGCATTTTTGAGGTCTACGAGCGCAAGGTGAGCCGTCTAAAGGAGTTTAAGGTACAAACCGATGTGGACACCATCCAACTCACTGAAGCCCAGCGGAGGGCCTTTGACGGCATCAAGGAAGGCTTTGCCGAGAACAAGCCTGTCTTACTCCATGGAGTGACCTCCAGCGGCAAGACGGCCATCTATATCAAGCTGATCAAGGAAGCGATTGACAAAGGGAAACAGGTGCTTTACCTGTTGCCAGAGATTGCGCTTACGGCACAGATTATCAATCGCTTGAAGGAATATTTTGGCGACATGCTGGGCGTGTACCATTCGCGTTACGGCAACAACGAAAGGGTAGAGGTGTGGAACCAAGTGAAGGATTTTGAGCAGAATCACTCGCCAAAACAACAAATCATCATTGGCTCGCGTTCGGCCATACTCTTGCCGTATTCCGACATCGGACTCATCATTGTTGACGAGGAGCATGACAGCAGCTTCAAGCAGGTGGACCCCGCGCCGCGCTACAATGCCCGTGATGCTGCCATCGTGTTGGCTGCCATGCACAAAGCAAATGTCGTATTGGGCTCGGCCACACCATCTTACGAAAGCTATTACAATGCGTTGAGCGGACGCTATCACCTCGTGGAAATCACCGAGCGTTACGGCGGCGTGCAGATGCCCGAAATCATCCTCAGCGACATGCGCGTGGAGCATCGTCGCAAGACCATGAAGGCAGACTTTGGCAGCACCTTGTTGGATGCCATGAGGGAGGCTTTGGACGAACACAACCAAACCATCTTGTTCCAAAACCGACGTGGTTTTTCCTTGCGTCTGGAATGCGACGACTGCCATCATGTGCCGCAGTGCATCAACTGTGATGTGAGCCTCATTTATCATAAGAGCCAGAACGTGTTGCGCTGCCATTATTGTGGCTACACAGCCAGCGTGCCAACGGAATGCCCCGTCTGTCACAGCACCAACATTCGCATGCATGGCTTTGGTACTGAGAAGATAGAGGAGGACTTGAGCCTCGTCATGCCCGAGGCCAAGGTCGCCCGCCTCGACCTCGACACTACACGCTCGAAAAACGACTATCAGAGCATCTTGGAACGCTTTCAGGACAAGGAAACCAACATCCTTGTGGGTACGCAGATGGTCACCAAGGGCTTGGACTTCGACTCAGTGAAGGTGGTAGGCATCCTTAACGCCGACAACATGCTCTCTTTCCCCGATTTCCGTGCCCACGAACGCAGTTTCCAGTTGATGGCGCAGGTGGCGGGAAGGGCAGGTAGGAAAGGCAAGCAGGGCAAGGTCATCATCCAGACCTACGAGCCAGCGCATCCCGTGTTGCAGGATGTGTTGCGCAATGATTTCCGTGGGCTATACGATAAGCAAATGGTTATCCGACAGCAGTTTGGCTATCCTCCGTTCTATCGCCTTATTCTCATCCGAATGAAGCATCAGGATTACCAGAAACTTAATCCTGCCGCAGCGGAGTTGGCTGGAATGTTGCGCCCCATCTTCAAACAGGATTTACTAGGTCCCGAATATCCAGTGGTTTCAAGGGTCAAGAATTTGTATATCAAGCAGATGATGGTCAAGTTTCGCAGGGAATATAACACCCAAAAGGTGAAGGAGTTGATAGCGCAACAAATCCGTCTTTTTCAGCAAAATTCGGAATATAAGTCGGTTCAGGTGCAAATAGATGTGGACCCAATGTGATGAAATCATTGGCTACTGGCCTTTGATGGAAAAATATCGTACTTTTGTCCCATAAAGTGAAAAGTGATATGGAAACGCCTCAGCAAAAGAATAAATCTCGGCTATCGGAAAGCACTTCATTGCATTATTTGTTGCATAGTGGAAAGAATTCTAAACCTTTGTATTATCTTCGTGCCGTTTCTCGTGATATACTACCCGATGGTTTTTTCAGGAGTAGGCTGAAATATGAACTTTCTCGTGGCCGTCGATTGTACGATGAGGAATATGTGGAGGATCGAGTAAACTATTATTGTCAATTACAGGAGCCAGCGGATATTGGCGAAGATGCGCCTTGCTTGGGGGATTTGCACAAAAAAGGCCATAATAGCACTTATTATTACGATAGCCGAGAGATTATTGCATGGTTCCCGCATGAGTTGAGGTGGCGTTATCTGTTTGGCGACATCCGAGAGATTCCCCCTCTTCCCACTATTGTCAAAAGTCGCAACCTTCAACCCGACAATGCTAATGCGGTGATTCTTAAATTGGACAAGTGTCGCCATTTTGTTTATCTTCGAGATAAGATTCCGTTTTCTGAAAAACTTGATATGGCCATTTTTCGTGGTCAAGTTGGCATACGCGAAAATCGTATTCAATTTGTTCAGCAGTTTGAGAAACATCCGCGTATTGATGCAGCCAATACGCTTGCCAAAGGAGGATTATTTGCCGATAATCCAGACGGAAATCGTGTGGTGCCGAGGCTTTCGTTGTATGACCATTTGAAGTACAAATACATTATGTCACTAGAAGGCAATGATGTGGCCAGTAACCTGAAATGGATTATGTCTTCGAATTCGTTAGCGGTGACCCCTCGGTTGACTTGTGAGACCTGGTTTATGGAGGGACGTTTAAAAGGCGATGTTCACTTTGTTGAGATTCAGCCTGACTATAGTGACCTAATCGAGAAGATGGATTATTACACTGCTCATCCAGCAGCCGCTGAACGTATTATCCACAACGCCAATGCTTATGTGGATCAGTTCCGGGATGAACGTCGTGAACGCTATATTGCACTTCGGGTTATGCAACGTTATCTTGAGTTGTGCAATCCTTAACATCGTGCTCGGAATAAAAGTTTTTTTTGAGAAACTTCATGTCTTTTTGGTAAAAAAAAAGTTTAACTTTGCGCCCTTGTTGAGCAGAAACTACCATATATGAAAGAAAGACTCCTTCTCTTTTGGGTATTATTGTTTAGTGTCCATAGTGTTTTTGCCGCCATCACGGTGAAAGGCCATGTGTACGACAATTCGACGGGACATCCCATGGAATACGCCACGGTGCGCGCTTGCGCTTTGCCTGACACGACTTTTGTTTCGGGTTGCATTACCGAGCCTACTGGGGCTTTTGAGTTGCAATTAGAGAAAGGCCGATACGTCCTTGAGGTGCAATACATGGGCTTCATCACCAAATATAAGAACATTACTCTTGACGGCGCGAAAACAACCGTCGACGTCGGAAAGATTAGCCTCTCGCCCGACAGCCGTGTGCTTAGCGAGGTGGATGTGGTGGCAGAGCAAAGTACTTATGAAATGACCTTGGATAAGCGTGTCTTCAACGTGGGTAAGGATGTCTCCAACACCGCTGGTAATGCCATTGAAGTGCTGGAAAACATTCCAGCCGTTTCGGTTGACGTAGAAGGCAATGTCAGCTTGCGTGGCGACGATGGCGTGCGAATCCTTATCGACGGTAAGGAGTCGGGACTTTCGGGCATGAGCACCCAGGATGCCTTGCGCACTTTGCAGGGCGACATGATTGAAAGAATCGAGGTCATCACCAACCCGTCGGTGCGTTACGATGCGGAAGGCTCGGCGGGTATCATCAATATCATCCTGAAAAAGGACAAACGGCAGGGCTTCAATGGCACCGTCAATGTGCGCGGAGGCTATCCTTGGATGTATGGTGCGAGCCTCTCGGCCAACTACCGCCTCAAGCGTTGGAACTTCTTTGCCAGCTATGGTTTCAACAACCGCCATAACATCGGCGGCGGTGTGAACCAAACCAAACGCTTCGACATGGTGGATGGCGACACCATCTACACCCAACTTACCAACCAAACTACGGAACGCAAGATGCGCCGCATGGGCCACAATGTGCGCCTCGGTGCCGATTATTATATCACTGACAATGATATCATTAGTGCTGCATTCGTGTACCGCTACGGCAGGTTGGAGACCCATCCCGTGGTGGAGTATTCCGACGTATATCCGCTGACGGGCGAGTCGTCATTCGATGTCCGTGCCGAGGATTATTTGGAATTGGAGCCAATGTATGAAGTCACTTTGGACTATGACAAGACCTTTGAGCGTAAAGGACGTAGTCTGAAAGCTAATGTTCGTTTCTTCACCAATGCTGAGAAAGCCAACTCCGACATTACAGAGACACTTTATCCCGACAGGGAGATGACGGAGCCGCTGTGGACCTTGTTGCAGAAAACCAGCAACAACGAACGTATGCGCAACCTGCAGGCCAGCGTCGACTATGTGCATCCTTTCCTCACCAAGGCGCAGTGGGAGATTGGCGCGAAATACACCAACCGCAACATCACCAGCCTCTCGACGGTGACCGAGAAGGATAGCCTTGGTGTCTATGTCCCTCTGAGCGACTACTGCTACGATTATGTATACAGCGAACAGGTGGCGGCATTGTACACCAGTCTCGGCAACGACTGGGGCCGCTGGTCGGGACAAGTCGGCTTGCGTGTTGAGATGACCGACATCATGACCAACCTGAAAGGCTATGCCCATGATGGCACCGATTCCATCAACGGAGGCAAGCCGTATTTCGACTTCTTCCCCAGTGCCCACTTGAATTATTCGGTGAACGAAAACAACCAGTTCCAGGTGAGCTACACGCGCCGCATCCGTCGTCCAGGCTTCTGGCAGATGAGTCCTTTCCGTTCCTACAACGACAACCGTAACATTCGCATGGGCAATCCTGCCTTGAAACCGACCTATATGGACAGCTACGAGTTGGGTTACATTCATTTCTGGGACAAAGCGAGTCTCAACTTTACGGCTTATTACCGCCACGGAACCAACACGATACGCCATTACACATACGAGGACGACGGTGTGTTTTATAGCATGCCCATCAACTTCGGAAAGGCCGATGACTTCGGTGTGGAAGCTGTCGCCCAAGGGCAGATGACGAAATGGTGGAACCTGAACGGAAATGTCAACTTCTTCCGGTCCTACACGCGCGGTTACATTGAAGAGCAATACTATGAAACCGAATCATGGATGCTCTTTGGTCGCATGGTGTCGAAGTTCAAGATCAAGAACTGGTTCGACATCCAGCTGACAGCGCATGTCATGGGACCGCACAAGGAACCTCTCGGAATGCGCAAAGGCAACTGGTGGATAGATCTCGCCGTGAGCAAGGAAATCTTGCGTGGCAACGGCACGGTCACCTTCAATGTACGCGACCTGTTCAATAGTCGCAGCATGGGCGGTGAGTCGTGGGGCGACGGCTTCTGGCAATACAGTACCAGTACCTGGAACCGTCGTTCGTTCTCGCTCAATTTCAACTACCGCATCAACCAGCAGAACATCAAGCGTGGCCGTCCCGATAGCGAAGGTGGTGGCGACGAAGGCGGTGGTGGCGAGGAACAAGGCTCTGATGACATGTATTGATTTTGGCTTTAGGCCACGACGGGTGCCTAAATAAAAAAAGCCCTTTTGCTGCCGAAGTGTGCCAAAAAAAGTGCTACATTTGCCGCATAAATCTTTGCGCTTATGATTTTCTATTTTCAACCTGATAATCAGCGGATTATTGCTGTTGATTCCAAATCCGAACTTTCTCAGGACACTATTTCCAAGCTTTCTTGGCTCTTTGGTGATGCCCAACGCATCGAAAAAGACACCGTTAAGGGACATTTCGTTGGTCCGCGCCGCGAGATGATTACGCCTTGGAGCACCAACGCCGTCGAGATTACCCAAAACATGGGCATCAAGGGCATCGCTCGCATCGAGGAGTTCTTCCGTGTGGCATCGAAGGATGCCCCTTACGACCCGATGCTGCAAAACCGATACAAGGACCTTGACCAGAGCGTTTTTGCCATCGACCGCAAGCCCGAGCCGCTGAAATACATCGATGACATCGAGGCATATAACCAACAGGAAGGTCTGGCCCTCAGCGAGGAGGAGATGGAATATCTGAAAGGCATATCCGCAAAGATTGGCCGCAAACTTACCGACAGCGAGGTGTATGGCTTTGCCCAGGTGAACTCCGAGCATTGCCGCCATAAGATTTTCAATGGCACATTCATCATCGACGGCAAGAAGATGCCCAACACGCTCTTCGCCCTCATCAAGAGGACCTCGAAAGAGAACCCGAACAAGCTCGTGTCGGCCTACAAGGACAACGTGGCTTTCATCCTCGGCCCCAAGGTGGAGCAGTTTGCTCCTGCTGAGCCTAATAAACCCTCGGCTTTCCAAATCAAGCCTATCGAAACGGTGATTTCGCTGAAGGCGGAGACGCACAACTTCCCGACGACGGTTGAGCCGTTCAATGGCGCAGCCACGGGCAGTGGCGGCGAGATCCGTGACCGTCTGGCTGGCGGTCAGGGCAGCTTGCCCTTGGCGGGAACGGCCGTTTACATGACTTCCTATCCGCGCACCGAAGAAGGCCGCGATTGGGAAAAGGACATCGAACCGCGCAAGTGGCTTTACCAAACCCCTGAAGAGATCCTCATCAAGGCTTCCAACGGTGCCTCTGACTTTGGTAACAAGTTCGGCCAGCCGCTCATCAACGGCAGCCTTTTGACTTTCGAACACAGCGAGGAACAGAAACTCGGCTACGACAAGGTCATCATGTTGGCAGGCGGTATCGGCTTTGCCAAGAAAAAGGATGCCAAGAAGTTGGAACCCGAGGAAGGTGATGTCATCATCGTGTTGGGTGGCGACAACTACCGCATCGGTATGGGTGGCGGTGCCGTGTCGAGCGTCGACACTGGACAATACAGCAACGCCATCGAACTGAATGCCGTGCAGCGTGCCAACCCTGAGATGCAGAAGCGCGTTAGCAATGTCATCCGTGCCATGGCCGAGAGCGACCATAACCCCATCCGCAGCATCCACGACCACGGCGCTGGCGGCCACCTCAACTGCCTCTCTGAGCTTATCGAAGATGCTGGTGGCGTGGTGTATGTCGACAACCTGCCCATCGGCGACCCGACACTGTCCGACAAAGAAATCATCGGCAACGAGTCGCAGGAACGCATGGGTCTTTTGGTCAACAAGAAAGACAAGGACATCATCAAAGAGACTGCTGAGCGAGAGCGTGCCCCATATTACGAGGTAGGTGAGGTGACAGGTGATGCCCGTCTGCGTTTCGTCCGCAAGAAAGGCAAGGCTCCCATTGACTTGGCCATCTCCGATTTCTTCGGCAGCGCACCCAAGACCGTGTTGCAAGACACGACTAAGCCCTATCATTTCAAGAAAATCAGCTATACCAAGCGCGACATACACAAGTATCTCGACCGCGTGCTGCAACTCGAGGCCGTGGCTTGCAAGGACTGGCTCACCAATAAGGTGGACCGCTCCGTGACGGGTCGTGTGGCACAGCAGCAGTGTGTGGGCGAAATCCAGTTGCCTCTGAGCAACCTAGGCATCAGTGCCTTGGACTACAATGGCAAGCGTGGTATCGCCACAGCCTTAGGTCATGCTCCTATCGCGGGTCTCATCAATCCCGCTGCAGCTTCACGCTTGTCGGTATCAGAGGCTTTGACCAATATTCTTTGGGCACCGATTGAAGGCAACCTTTCTGGCGTTTCGCTGAGTGCCAACTGGATGTGGCCTGCGAAGCAGGAAGGTGAGACAGCACGACTCTACGAAGCCGTCAAGGCCTTGAGTGACTATTGTGTCGCTTTGGGCATCAATGTGCCGACGGGAAAAGACTCTCTCTCCATGACGCAGAAGTATCCTAATGGCGAGAAGGTCGTTGCCCCTGGTACGGTCATTGTCTCCGCTGCCGGCGAGGTGTCGAACATCCGTCAGGTAGTGCGTCCTGTGATGAAGACCGACGAAAACACAGAGCTCCTTTACATCGACTTTTCAAAGGACGGCTTCGAACTTGGCGGCAGCAGTTTTGCCCAATCCATCGATGCCATTGGTCAGACCACGCCCGATGTGAAGAGCGTACCCTACTTCAAGAAATGCTTCAATGCCATCCAAAAGTTGATTGAGAGCGGTCTCGTTTTGGCCGGTCATGATGTCTCGGCGGGCGGCTTGATTACCACGTTGTTGGAAATGAACTTCGCCAACAGCACCTACGGCATGAACCTCAACTTCGAGGCTTTTGCCAAGGACGACCTCGTTTCAGTGCTCTTCTGCGAGAAGCCCTCGGTGGTCATCCAAGTCTCCAATGATGGCATCGCCAACCGCATGCTGCGCGAACTCGGCATCAGTTTCAAGGTTATTGGTAAGCCCACGGCCAAGCGACAGATTTTCATTGTCCACAACGAACACAACTACATTTTCGACATTGACGTCCTGCGCGATACTTGGTACAAGTCATCCTACCTCCTCGACCGCAAGCAGAGCGGCCCGAGAAAGGCTATGGAGCGTTTCATGAACTACAAGAAACAGTATTTGCACTATAGTTTTGGTCGTAACTTCACTGGTACGACCTCCAGCCTCGGCATCAATATGCGTCGCCGCAAGCCTTCAGGCATCAACGCTGCCATCATCCGTGAGAAAGGCTGTCAGTGCGACCGTGAGATGGCCTACGCCCTCTATCTCGCTGGCTTCGATGTGAAGGATGTCACCATGACGGACTTGGCTATGGGACGCGAAGACCTCAAGGACGTGAACATGATTGTCTTCGTCGGTGGTTTCTCCAATTCCGACGTGCTCGGCTCGGCTAAGGGCTGGGCAGGTGCTTTCCTCTACAACAAGAAAGCCAAGAAAGCTTTGGATGACTTCTATGCCCGCGAGGATACCTTGAGCCTCGGCGTCTGCAACGGCTGTCAGGTGATGATGGAACTCGGCCTGCTCTATCCCGACCACGAGGAGCACCCCGTGATGATGCACAACGACTCGCACAAGTTCGAGTCAGGCTTCCTCAATGTGGAAATTGAGCAAAACAACAGTGTGATGCTGAAGTCGTTATCGGGTCATCGCCTTGGTGTGTGGATTGCCCACGGCGAGGGTCGTTTCTACTTCCCCTGCTACCGCGACAAGTACAAAATCGTGATGACTTACGGTCAGGACGAATATCCGGGCAATCCCAATGGCAGCGACTGGTCGACGGCAGCTATCTGTTCCAACGACGGCCGTCATCTCGCCATGATGCCGCACCTCGAGCGTGCTTTCCTGCCTTGGCAGTGGGCTTTCTATCCCGACGAGCGCAAGAACGACGAAGTCAGTCCTTGGATGGAGGCCTTCGTGAATGCCCGCAAGTGGGTGGAGGAGAACAGGAAGTGAACCATGGCGAAGGAAAAGCTCAACAAAACCAACGCCTGTCGCATCCTTGACCAAAAGAAGATTGCGTATGAGTTGATTCCTTACGAGGTGGACGAGAACGACCTCGGGGCACAACATATCGCCGACCAGCTGGGTGAGGACATCGACCAGGTGTTTAAGACCTTGGTGCTAAAAGGCGACAAGATCGGTTACTTCGTCTGTGTCATCCCAGGCAATGACGAGCTTGACCTCAAGAAAACCGCCAAAGCCACGGGCAACAAAAGCTGCGACCTTATCCCGATGAAGGAACTGCTCCCCCTGACAGGTTACATCCGTGGCGGCTGTTCGCCCGTGGGCATGAAAAAGCAATTCCCCACCTTTATCCACGAGACCTGCGAGTTGTTCGATTACATCTATGTCAGTGCAGGGATACGTGGCTTGCAATTCAAGCTCAATCCACAGGATTTGATTCAGGTGGTGGACATGACCGTCGCCGACTTAACCATCTTCGAACTCGGCCAGAAATGAGTTACACCATCCGCAAATCCACCTTGGCCGACCTGCCGACCATCCTCAGCCTTCGTGACCGGGCGCGCGAAATCATGCGCAGTTACGGCAATGTCTACCAATGGCCCGATGGCTATCCGCGTGATGATATGTTTCGGAAAGACATTGAATTGGGTGGTAGCCATGTGATGCTTGATGAAGAAGAGACAATTGTCGGTACCTTTGCTTTGCTGCCCAGCCCCGAGGTGACATACAGCGTCATTTACGACGGACAATGGCTAGATGACGGACCGTACTATGTCATCCACCGCATCGCCAGCACACCCGACTCGCATGGCATTTTGGATGCGCTTTTGGATTACAGCGAGAGCCAGGTTGATAACATCCGCATCGACACACACGAAGCCAACATCGTCATGCGGAAAGGTCTGGAACGGCATGGCTATCAATATTGTGGCATCATTCACTTGTTGAATGGTGACGAACGGCTGGCTTTCCAAAAGGTCGTCAGGCCAAAGTTTTAGTCGATATTCTCAATGATTTTGTCCTCCTCGCTCAAATCGGGGATGAGCCGCTTGATGGCCTTGTAACGGTAGAAGAACCTGATGGCGATGACGCGCACTACGGTGTAGGCTGGGATGGCAACAAGCATGCCCACGGTACCACCAATATGGCCAGCCATAAGCAGCACGATGAAAATCTCCAATGGGTGAGCCTTGATACTTGTCGAATAGATGAGCGGTTGGTAGATGAAGTTGTCGATGAGTTGTGCCGATAGCATGATAATCAGGATGATGAGGGCAAAGACCCAGATGTTGACATCCAAGCCTGCGCCGACACCTAATTTCAACACCAAACCGAGGATAACGCCGACGGCTTCTCCGATGAGAGGTCCGACATAGGGGATGACGTTGAGCAGTCCAGCGATGAAGGCGATGCCGATGGCATAACTGAAGTCGAGGCGGGCGATGAGCCAAAGACCGAGAAGGTCGATAATGGCCACACCAAGCATTTCGATAAGTAAGCCAACGAAATAGCGCGAAAGCAGTTGCTTGATGTCGTTGAGTGTCTTGCCCACTTTGACTTCGTGACGGTCGGGGACGAGGGCGCAGATGATGCGCTCAAACAAGGTGTCGTCTTTGAGGAAGAAAAACGAAATGAACACCACGGAGAATAGGGCGACGAAAACATTGATAACCACAGAGGCCACAGAGCCCACAAAGCCGCCAACTTTACCAAAATCCACCAATTCCTTGACTTTGGCCAATACCACTGTCGTGATGTCGAAGTCCTGGTCAAGGTTGGGGAACAGGCCAATGAGCCATTCGTTCAGCTTATCGATGGGATTGGACTCGAAATAGGATGAGTTTTGTAATGCCGAGGCATCTCTTACAATGTTAGATACCATAGGTATCAGCTGTGTGACGATCAATACAAGGAAAGACAGGATGAGCAGGATGGACAATAGTGCCAAGAGCCAGTCAGGAGCGTGTTTTCCCTTGATTTTTATCTTGCGTAGCAACTGCATGATGGGTCGCCCAAGGAGCGAGACCACGAAGGCCGCGATGATATAAATCAGCACGTTCTTGAAATAGAGGCATAAAGCCAAAATGATGGCCAAACCGCCTAACTTGATGATATATCCCGCCAGTTTCTCGGTGTTTCTTTCGTTTTCCATAAACGTTTTATTTGCAATTGACGTCACAAAAATAGTTTTTTTTCACTTTTTATATATGATTTTTCCTAATTTTGCGTTCGCTTCTAAAGGAGTCTCGCCAAACCACAAAAACAAAACCTATGAAATACGTACAACTTGTCATATTCTTGCTATTCCCCTTCGTCACGCTCTTCGCTCAATACAACGACCCCGATAGCCTTGATGTTGAACTCAACGAGCAACAAATCATAGACTTGAACTCAGGTAAGGCAGTCGTTGACGAGTCGACGGTGATGGAAATGTTGGATTTGGTGAGCAACATCAGCTATTTCAAGGATGTCTATCTCGACATCGATACGGCTGTGTTAAACATCTACGACTATGACAAAAACGAAGTGCCTGTCTTTGATGACACTGTGTACCAAAAGCGCATCGAAGCCTTGGCGAGGCAGACGACCATCCCCTTGACTTTCAATACTCATGTAAAGTCATTCATCGACCTTTATGCCAACCGCCGCCGTCAGCAGTCAAGCCGTATGCTGGGTCTTTCCTACGTCTATTTCCCGATGTTTGAAGAGTATCTTGCCAAGTACAATCTGCCTCTGGAACTGAAGTATTTGGCCATGGTGGAGTCGGCACTGAATCCTACTGCTGGTTCAAAGGCTGGTGCAAAGGGCTTGTGGCAGTTTATGTTGGGGACAGGAAAGGACTATGGCCTGCGTGTCACCTCGCTGCTCGACGAGCGCTACGATCCGATAAAGGAGACTGTCGCAGCTTGCCAGTATCTTCAAAGCCTTTATGCTCGCTATGATGATTGGTTTCTTGTGTTGGCTGCCTATAACTCGGGCCCAGGAACTGTCAACAAGGCCATTATCCGTGCTGGCGGCGTGAGAAACTATTGGGCCATTTGGCCTTATCTCCCCAAGGAGACCCGTGGCTATGTTCCGGCATTCATCGCCGTCACCTATCTGATGAACTATGCCGCCGAACACAACATTTATCCCATTAACCCAGGTCTGTTGCTTCATGGCACCGACACGGTAGTGGTGCGTCAGCGCGTGGGTTTCGATCAAATCAACGAATGCATCGGTGTGCCTATGCAGGACATTGTTTTCTTCAACCCCCAATACACCAAACGTATCGTTCCTGCTTCGAAGGATTTCCCCTGCGCCTTGCGCCTGCCAATGAAATACACACTTCGTTTTGTGCAGTTGGAAGACAGCATCTATGCTTATACTAGCAAGGCTGAACAGGCTCGTGAGGTCATCGAGGAGAAGGTGGAGGAGGTAAGCGACTGCATCACTCACGTGGTGAAGAAAGGCGAGAGTTTGGGCAGCATCGCAAGAAAATATCATGTCACCGTGTCGAGCATCAAGAGCTGGAACCACCTGAAGCGCGAGACCATTCACGTGGGGCAGAGACTGAAAATCTACCGTTCGGGCGCTCCTATGGCACAAGTGGGAAAGAAGAGCAGTGGCAATACGAACAGCGGTGGAAACCAAGCCCCTGCCGTCAAGACACATACTGTGAAGAAAGGGGAGACCCTTAGCTCCATCTCGAGAAAGTATGGTTGCACCGTCAACGACATCAAGAAATGGAATAACCTGAAAGGCAACACCGTGAAAGTGGGCCAAAAGCTGAAGATTAAAAAATGAATGAGAGGCAAACTTTAGTTTGTACGCTTGCAAAAAATACTATAGACATAAAACATAAAACTATGAAAAGCTACATCAAACTCGTCGCCGTCGTTTTGCTAGCTTGCTTAATGGCGGCTTGTGCTGAGAACACCCGTTCCGGCAAAGACCGCTCCATAGGTGGTACCTCGGAGATTTTGGTCGTCACCCAAAATGTTGACCAATGGAACGGCCGTATTGGCGACTCGATCCGCCATTTCTTCCTTGACTACCAATATGGATTGCCACAACCCGAGTCACGCAATGAGTTGTCTCATGTCAACGTGTCCGCTTTCTCCGATTTGTTCAAAAAACAAAAGAACATCATAGAAGTTGAAATCAATCCAAGCTTGGAGAAGGCCAAGGCTGAGACCGCCGAAGACCTTTGGGCGGCGCCGCAGCGTTATGTCAAAATCAGCGCGCCCGATGTCGACTCTTGGGTTGAATTGTTCGACAGCCAGAAGGAAGTCTATCAGCAGTGGTTCGACAAGGTGGAGCGTGCTCGCATTTTGAATGTATTCCGTCCCACCAAGGACGACAACATCGCCAATGCCATTGCAAAACGCTTTGGCTTCACTCTCATCGTCCCCCAAGGCTTTTTCATTGCCAAGGATGAGCCCGACTTCATGTGGCTTCGCAAGGAGCAGGAACGCTCCAGTGCTTGCATCGTCATCTTCCAGACGCCATACAAGGATACCGTCCAATTCAGCACGCCAAGCCTCGTTGCCATGCGCGACATGATGATGCAACAATACATCCCTGGTCCGCTCGAAGGCTCTTATATGGCCACTGAGACCGAGTTTGTGCCTCCTATGGTGACCAACGTCAAGGACTATCCTGCTGGCTATACGATGGAAATGCGAGGTATGTGGCGCGTAGAGAACGACTTCATGGGCGGTCCCTTCGTGTCGTACACCTTCGCCGACAGCCGTACGGGCAACCTCGTCACTGTGGAAGGCTACTACTATGAGCCTAACCAGAAAAAACGCAACCAACTGCTGCAACTGGAAGCCATCGCCTATAGCTTGCGATTCGTGGAGGAATGATCACTTCTTGTTGTAGGTCACGATAACCTCACCTAACGGAGAATTCGTCCTTGTGATGATTTCTCCGTTTTTCCATAATCCGAATGCCGTTTCGTCAAGGAACAATGTGTCGTTTCTAAGGCTTGCCTTGCCTTGCCATTCTTCTTCCAATCCTTTGAAAAACAAGGTGGAATCGTTGCTGATGCTGAAGACGCTTTGTTTCTCTATTTCGCCGATTTGCTTCACCAATTCAGGGGTGCTGCGTTGTTCATCGAACTGCACGTTCACCTTGCTCACCGTCCAAGTACCGATAAGAGAATCCGCTTTTTGTGTGCAGGAGCAATACATTGTAGAAAGGGCCAAAAGGAGGAAGAGGCTTTTTTTCATGGCTCGGAATTTGAGGCAAAGGTACTATTTTTTATCTTTGTCGGCACAAAAAACGAATTATGGCAGGCGTACGGCTACAATGGTTCAAGACGGAGAATCGCGAGGGGAAGACTTTTGTCTTTGACCCTTTACGCAAGCGTTTTGTGTTGCTTACACCTGAGGAGGAGGTGCGACAAAAAATGCTGTATCTGTTGGTGGAGCATTTAATGGTGCCTGCAGGCTTAGTGGCCGTGGAATATTCCATGAAGGTGAATGGCTTGGACAAGCGTGCCGATGCCGTCGTTTTTGGCACTGACGGCGGTCCGCTGATGATTGTGGAGTGCAAAGCGCCTCATGTGGAGGTGACTCAAGCCGTGCTGGACCAAGCCCTACGTTACTATTCGGTGCTGAAGCCTAAGTTTTTGTTACTCAGTAATGGCACCGCCACATATTGCTTCAAGGCCGAAGGACAAGGTTTAGTGCCTCTTGACCATTTGCCCGACTTTGCCGAAATGAAAGGCTGAAAGTTTTTTTGAAGATGCAGATTTTGAAAAACAGATTATCCGAAGAAAAACCGAATTTTTATTATTTATCTTATCCAAGATAACACGAATAATATGAAGAAAGCATGTTTTTTGACCATTGTGTTGTTTATCGTCTTCGCTTTGACAAGCTTCAACCTTGTTGCACAAATCCCCAATGGCTATTACAACAATGCTAATGGCAAAACCGGCGATGAGTTGAAACTGGCCTTGCACGATATCATCAAAGGGCATCAAGTGGTCAGTTATGGTGGCCTTCTTAACGCCTTCGCCTATACCGACTGCAAACCTGATGGCAAGATTTGGGATATCTACTCCAACATCGAGTACAGCCTCAGCACAGGTTTGTGCGGTGACTACGAACAGGAAGGCGACTGCTGGAATCGCGAGCACACCTGGCCGCAAAGCTGGTTCAACGAGAGCTCTACGCCACGTAGCGACCTCTTTCATGTGTATCCGACCGACGGCTATGTCAACGGGCAACGCAGCAACTACCCCTACGGTGAGGTCAACAACCCGACCTACACATCGGGCAACGGCTCCAAGTTGGGTCCTTGCGTCACCTCAGGCTATACGGGTAAAGTGTTTGAGCCCATCGACGAATACAAGGGAGACATTGCCCGTAGCTATTTTTACATGAGTGTGCGCTACTACAGCGAAGATGACGACTGGGGTACCAGCGGCATGACCAATAAATCCGAGATCAAGAACTGGGCTATGACTATGCTGCTGCGCTGGAGCGACGACGACCCTGTGAGCGACAAGGAAATCGCCCGCAACAACGCCGTTTACGGCTACCAAAACAACCGCAACCCCTTCATCGACCATCCAGAATATGCCCGAATGATTTGGGATCCGAATTGGCAAGGGGGCATGACCTATAATATCACCTGCGAAACGGGTCTGTCGAACGGTAGCGTTTCGGCACCCGAAAGCGCCATGGAAGGCACCACAGTAGCCATCACTGCCACGCCCACGCCGGGTTATATGGTGAACACCTATACCGTGTATAAGACAAGCGACCCCAGCACCACGGTGACGGTAAGCAGCAACGGCACCTTCACCATGCCAGGCTATGCCGTCACGGTAAGCGCAACCTTCGTGGAGAACAATAACTACTATGATATCACCTTGGGCACAGTCAGCCACGGCAGTATCAGTGCCAACACCTACAGCGCCAAGTCAGGCACGTCCATCACGCTGACGGCCACACCCGCCTCGGGCTACAGCCTATATTCGTGGTATGTCTTCAAGACGGGCGACATGAACACTACCGTCAACGTCAGCGGCAACAGCTTCTTCATGCCCGCCTTCAATGTGACCGTGATGGCCACCTTCGTGCAAGGCGCTGCCAACGGCGATTACGTAAAAGTAACCACTGTACCGACGGATTGGAGTGGGGAATACATTCTGGTCTATGAACCCAACACCAATACAGGTTATGTATGGACAGGCGTGGATGCAACCAATTGTTATGTGTCGAAAACCATCTCAGACAATACCATCGCTGACGACAACTTCGTTACCATTACCATTGCTCCCATGATAGGCGGCAATTCCATTAAAGTCAATGGCGGTACAAACAACGGGAAGTACATTTCCGGCACATCGGGCAGTAACAAAATCAACTTTGTCACTAATCCTGCCTTGAACACATTATCATATGAATCCAATAGCGTGAGGATGGTTTCTAACACTTCGGTGATGCGGTTCAACAACACTTCGGGGCAAAATCGTTTCCGTTATTTCCAATCCAGCACATACGCCAATCAGCAGCCTGTCCAGCTTTATAAGAGAGTTTATGCCCAGCAGACCCACACCGTCCATTTCGACAAGAACAATGGCTCAGGCGCGATGGATGACCAGGTCGTGAACGAGTTTGAGCCGACAGTCTTGCAGGACAATGCCTTCACGAGAGAAGGTTATGTCTTCGATGGCTGGAGCACCAAAGTCGACGGCTCGGGCGACTTCTATGCCGACGGCGCCACGGTCACCTTACTCAACGACCTGACGCTTTATGCTCAGTGGAACCATTTGTTCAGCATCAGCTTGGCTGAAACCACCCACGGCAGCATCAGTACCAGTGCCACACAGGCTTTTGAAGAAACCGAGATCGTACTAACCGCCACCCCAGACCCATGCTATGCCTTGACGCAATGGGTGGTGACCGATGCCCAAGGTAACGCCATTACCGTTACGGAAAACCAATTCGAAATGCCTGCCAGCAACGTCACCGTGAGCGCGGTGTTTAGTTATTCGCCGCAGATTTTTACCAAGGAATATCAACTCGTCACTTCGGCCGATCAACTTGTTGCAGGACGTACTTATTTGATTGTCAATGTTGCCAATAGCAAAGCTTTGGGAACGACTCAAAACAACAATAACCGTAGTGCATCGGCAGTTACGATAGAAGAAGGCGTCATCTCAAGTATCGATAATACGGTATGCGAATTGGTATTGGGTGCCGCGGGAAGCTACTGGACTTTTTTCGATGCCAACTACAGTAACAATGGCGGGTATCTGTATGCAGCAAGCAGTAGTGATAATTGGTTGAGAACTCAATCTACGATTACTAATAACGGGAAATGGAGCATCTCTTTAGATGCAAATGGCACAACCACCCTTGCAGCGCAAGGCAGCAATACCCGTAATCTCCTGAAATATAACAGCAATAACAGTATTTTTTCGTGTTATTCTAGTAGCAATACCATGCAGGATGTATGTCTCTTCCGCCGTACCGAGATTGAGGATTACCCAGCCGAGCAGATGGTCAGCCTTATAGAAGGCTGGAATTGGTGGGCTCCTACTATCGAAATAGCACGGAATGACCTTGAGACGGCTCTGGGCTTCAGTTTAAGTACCCTCCCGAGCCGGCTTCTCCCAGGGCAGATGTACAAGATAGAGTCAACAACATCGCTCAACATCCCAGTTTCTGGTGTTTACGTTGCTTCTCCCTTAATCACCATCGAGCCTGGTAGTAACTGGATCGGTTTCTTTGGCGAGGAGTCCACGATTGACACGTTGTTCAATACTGCTTTTGGCCCTGTCGCAGGCGACAAGATTGTCTCGCAGGATGAGGGCTTCGCCATCTATGGCAGCAACGGTTGGAGTAACACGCTCACTGTCCTGCGTCCAGGCCATGGCTATGTCTTCATTTCAAATGCTCAAGGAAACCGTACACTGACCTTCTGATAAAAATAGTAAATGTATGTGTTTACTTTTTGTATCTTTGCGCAATAATAACCGCAAAAGACACAAAAATGATATTTGTTCCTACGAAATACCAGTTGCAGACGGTTGCAACGGGTCGTGTTTTTGACGACCAGGGTTGGACCCTTGACGATAAGGAATGCACTTCGCCTAGCATGGTGCGTCCCGTGTATGAAAAGAAACAACTTGAGGTGAAGGAAGAGGCCTGCTTGGGCTTGTACCGCTATGCCGACTGGCTGCCCATTAAGACGATGCTGGCCAAGCCTTCGGAGCCTGTCACCTACAAGAGCGAGGGCCTGGCGAAACGCCTGGGACTCAACAACCTTTACATCACTTTCAACGGCTGGTGGCCTGAGCGCAAGGCCCGCATGAGCACCTGCTCCTTCAAGGAGATGGAAGCCTACTCGGTATGCGCTCGCTTGGGCGATGAACTGAAGGACAAGGTGCTGGTGGTGGCTTCGGCCGGCAACACGGCACGTGCCTTCGCCAAGGTGTGTTCCGACAACGGCATCAAGCTGCTGCTCTGCGTGCCACAGGATAACATCAACGCTTTGTGGTTTGACAAGCCCTTGAATCCCTGTGTAAAGCTCATCACCACCGAGAGCGGCAGCGACTATTTCGATGCCATCAACCTATCGAATGAGGTGTGCAGCCTTGACGGCTATCTCGCCGAAGGCGGTGCCAAGAACATCGCGCGTCGCGACGGCATGGGCACCACGATGATGTCGGCCACGACCTTCATCGGCCGCACGCCCGACTTCTATTTCCAGGCTGTGGGTAGCGGCACGGGTGCCATCGCTGCTTGGGAAGCCAACCTGCGCTTCATTGAGGACGGCCGCTTCGGCGCCAACAAAGCCCGCCTGATGGTGTCGCAAAACAAGCCCTTCCTGCCTATGTATGAGGCTTGGAAGGCCGACTCGCGCGCCCTGTTGCCTTACGATGCCGACCAGGCCCGTAAGGACGCTGCCGAGATTTGCGCCCCCGTACTTTCCAACCGCAAGCCCCCCTATGGTCTTGTAGGAGGACTCTATGACGCGTTGAAAGACACCAATGGAGACATCCTTGCCGTCAGCAACGACGAAGCCAATGCCGCAAAGGCACTTTTCGAGGAAACAGAAGGCATTGACATCTACCATGCCGCTGCCGTGGCAACTGCATCATTGCAGCAGGCGGTTGAAAAAGGAACAGTAAAACCTGATGACGTGGTGATGCTCAATATCACAGGTGGCGGGGAGAAACGTTTCCACGCCGAGCATGAGATATATTATCTGAAACCTGATTACATCTTCAGGATCGACTTCACGAAGGAGGAAGTGGAGCAGGCCTTGGCTGAGATAAAATAAACACCAGGCTTTAGGCTGGTCAAGTCCAATTGAAGAGCGTTTCCGACTACGGAGACGCTCTTTATCATTCTTCCCGTCACGTCAAAGACATCGACCTGTTGCAGGCCTTCCGATTCGATGGTGACGAAATCAGTGGCAGGGTTAGGAAACACATGGATGTCCATGGTGTTTTCTGAGGCTTGTTCCAATTCCAATGGCGTCACCCAGAAGGTAACCAATGCCGTGTTGCAGTTGCAGGGAATGGTCATGGGAATGTCAAGCCATGCTGTCGTTCCTGGTTCCACCTCGGGACGTAGTGTAGCCGTTATGGAGACTTCGACGATTTCATTGGGTTCCGCATGGAAAGTCATGCCGCTGATGCCGTCTACGAGACCAGTAAAACCAGTGAAGAACTCATCGGATGGATGCATTGTGATGTCCAAGGCATCGTAGCCAATATTCTGTACCGTGAAATGGAATATGCCCTGTGTGCCTGGATACATGGCGGAGTCGCCAGTGATGGGTTCGGCCATAAACTCGTATTGTTGTACTTGGTCGACCTCGATGTCATCAATGGTGAGGTGTGTGGCATTGCCGTTGGTGATGGCACGGATGCCGATGTATTCGCAGCCTTCGGGGATGGTTTCGATATACTCTGAGATTTTCTCGTAGAATCCACTTCCAATGCTAGCGCTGAAGAGTTGGGTGTGCATGGCGTTGATATTGGGCGTGGGGCCGGCCCAAAACTCCAACTGGCAATCGCCATCAGATATGGCCCAGCAGTTGAAGCGGTATTGCAGGCTGGAAATCAGGTAGACTTGCATGAACATCCACGAGTCATCTGCGTTGCTGAAGGCGTACCAATTGCCCGAGTGGGGAATGCGGTTGTGGTCTTTTTCCAAGTAGCCGCAAAGCCATGAGTCGTCATCGCAAATCCAGCCGATAGGCTTCACGAGGTCGTGGTTGGCGTATTCAAAGCCTTCGATGAGGATGCTGCCCGCAAAAGCATACGCGGCCATAAAACAGATGCATAGAGTGAGTATTAGTTTTTTCATGGCTTTAAGTTTGGGGCAAAAATATAAAAATCCAATCTAATTCGCTTGATATACCGAAAAAAGCATTATCTTTGAAGCGTTTTTTGAAAGCACCTTATTATTGATATGCCCCACATCTTTGGTAATATGGTTTACCTGAACATCAAGGAACGCGACCGTTTCTGATATCCGCTTAGGAAGAAGGCTTGTCCTTTTCCCTAATAGCCAGCTTTCAAATTATTCAATCTTAAATCTTCAAATTTTAAATCTTTAAATCAAACAATATCATGGAATTACCATTTGCAGAAGCGTGGAAAATCAAGATGGTTGAACCCATCCGCAAATCCACCCGCGAACAACGCGAAAAATGGCTCGAAGAAGCCCACAACAACATCTTCATGCTGAAGAGCGACTATGTCTACATCGACCTGCTGACAGACTCTGGCACTGGTGCCATGAGCGACCGCCAGTGGAGTGCGATGATGATGGGTGACGAGAGCTATGGTGGCGCTCGTTCTTTCTACCACATGAAGGACACCATCACCGAATTGACGGGTTTTGAATATGTCATCCCGACCCACCAAGGCCGCGCCGCTGAGAACGTGCTGTTCTCCTATCTGGTGAAGCCTGGCCAGATCATCCCGGGTAATGCCCACTTCGACACCACCAAGGGCCACATCGAGAGCCGCAAGGCCTTCGCCATCGACGTCACTGTGCCCGAGGCTTACGACACCCAGTTGGAAGTGCCTTTCAAGGGCAACGTCAGCCTCGAGAAACTGGAGAAGGTGCTGCAAGAGAACAAGGGTAACGTGCCTTTCTTTGTCCTCACCGTCACCAACAACACCGTCGGCGGTCAGCCCGTCAGCATGCAGAATATCCGCGAGACCTGCGCCCTCTGCCACAAATATGGCGTGCCTGTCAACATTGACAGCGCCCGTTTCATCGAGAACGCCTACTTCATCAAGACGCGTGAGAAGGGTTACGAGAACAAGACCTTGAAGGAAATCTGCAAGGAGATGTTCAGCTATGCCGACAGCATGACGATGAGCGCCAAGAAAGACGCCCTCGTCAACATGGGCGGCTTTATCGCCACCAACAAGAAGGACTGGTACGAAGGCGCCAAGCTGTTCTGCATCCCCTTTGAGGGCTTCCTCACCTATGGTGGCATGAACGGCCGTGACATGGATGCCTTGGCCGTCGGTCTGAAGGAAAACATCGAGTTTGAGATGGTCGAGACCCGCATCAAGCAGGTGCATTATCTCGCTGCCAAGTTGGATGAATATGGCATTCCTTACCAGCGTCCTGCCGGTGGTCACGCCATTTTCGTCGACGCAGACAAGGTGCTGACCAACATCCCGAAGGAAGAGTTCCCTGCCCAGACACTGACCTGCGAGCTCTATCTCGAAGCCGGCATCCGCGCCTGTGAAATCGGCTACGTCTTGGCCGACCGCGACCCGGTCACCCGTGAGAATCGCTTTGGCGGCAACGACTTCGTGCGTCTCTGCATCCCGCGCCGTGTGTACACCAACAACCACATGGACGTGATCGCCGCTGCCTTGAAGAACGTCTACGACCGCCGTGACACCATCAAGCGTGGCCTTGAAATCACTTGGGAAGCCGAGCTGATGCGTCACTTCACCTGCCAGTTCAAGAGACTGGGTTAATCCAATTTCAAAACATGTAGAGGCGGTGCGTGCACCGTCTCTACCTTTTTACAATGAATACCTCAGCAATCATCCTTGGCATCCTCTTCATCCTATGTCTGACCGCCAGCGTGGTCACGCGCTCGGTGGGATTGGTGAAGTCCGACGACAAACCTTCGCAGAAGATTTGGATTCCAGCTTTTTTTGGCCTCAGTCAAGGCGTCATGGCTCTGGCAGGCTATACCTTGAGTCGCTTGATGGCCCATCTCTTTACCTATATTGCTGATTATATGGTTTTTGCCATGATGCTTGTGGTGGCAGTGAAGCTTTTTGTCGATTCCATGCGGGCACTGAAAGGCAAGACGATGTATACGTTGAGTAGCAGCAAGGATATGCTGTTGCTTTCCATTCTTGCCGCCTTCAATGTGTTTCTTTACTCATTGGTGGGCGTGTTTTTCCTGCCGTTTGGGATGTGGTTTTTCGTGGCAGTTATTGTGGCAGGCTTTTTGTGGGCTTTCTTTACTGTGCGTATCGACTTCACTCCAGGCATCATCAAGAAGGCCAGCTTTGTAGAGTTTTCTGCCTCGGTGTTTATGGGGATCATCGCGATATTGTATCTCTTTACTGATTTGATGAGATGAAAAGGACATTTGCATTATTCTTAGGCTTGTCGTTCGCTCTTTTTGCAGCGGCCCAAGCTCCATCGAACTACTATAACGCCGCCAACGGATTGAGTGGCAATCAATTGAAGGTCGCCTTGCACAACATTATCAAAGGCCATACCTCTATTTCGTATGCCCAGCTGTGGAATGCCTTCTGGAGCACAGACAACAAAGGCAATGGTGTGGTTTGGGACATGTATTCCGACAAACCCAACGGCAACCCTCCTTATACCTATCATCTCGGTCAAGATCAGTGTGGAAACTATAGCAGCGAGGGTGATTGCTATAACCGCGAGCACTCTTGGCCTTCGAGTTGGTTCAGTGACCAAAGCACTCCGCGTACCGACCTGCACCATATCTTCCCGACTGACGGCTATGTCAACAATAGGCGCGGCAACTATGCATTTGGTGAAGTTGGCTCTGCCACATGGACTTCACGGAATGGCTCAAAATTGGGCACTTGCAAGACTTCTGGCTTCTCGGGGACGGTGTTTGAGCCTATCGATGAATACAAGGGCGACTTTGCCCGTGCCATCATGTATATGAGTGTGCGTTACTATGGCGAGGATGGCAGCTGGGGCTCGAGCGACATGACTACCAAGTCGGAGATCAAGTCGTGGGCGATACAGATGCTGTTGCGCTGGAACGAGCAAGACCCTGTCAGCCAGAAGGAAATCGCCCGCAACAATGCCATCTACAACGACTACCAGCACAACCGCAACCCCTTCATCGACCATCCGGAATATGCCCGCATGATTTGGGACCCCACTTGGAATGTCGTAGGGGAAGGGCATGAGAGCATTTCTGTTTTCCCAAATCCTGTGGAGCATGGGCAGACCCTGCATGTGAGTGGCAACAACGGCGCTTTTGATGCCGTGGTCGTCTGTGACCTCAACGGCCGCACGTTGCTCAGGGCAAAAGGTGACGTTGCAGGTGATTTCATCATTGACCTGCCTGCCGATATGGCACAAGGCTGCTACATCGTCAAATTGATGTGTAATGGCGTAACGGTGAAACACGAGAAATTAATGGTGAAATGATGTAATTACATCATTTTACGATGTCTGAAATAGATATAGAATCCCACGGCAACTGCCGCCATAAATCCGATGAGGGCCCAGAATGCCCAGGTGTACTCTGCTAGTGGCAGTGTGACGTTCATGCCATAAAGACCTGTGATGAAGGTCAAAGGCAGGATGATGGTCGACACAAGGGTCAGGATCTTCATCGTCTCGTTGGTCTTGTTGGTCTGCATCGAGTCAAAGGTCATGGAGAGGCCTTCAATCAATTCTTCATAGTCCTCGGTCATATCCCATACCTTTTGCAGGTAGTCGAGGATGTTGCCCCAGTAGTCTTCCATGTACTCCACATCGTCTGTGAAGCCTGTCACCTTACCGGTTTCGAAGAGGTGGAAGAGCCTCAGCTGCGGCTTGAAGATAGTGTTGATGAGGATGAGGTTCTTGCGCGTCACGCTGATGCGTTCGATGATCTTCACCTGTTTTTCCTGCAGCAACTCGCGGTTGATCAACTCCACGTCCAAGCCGACTTTACGCAGCAGATACACCGACTCGGTCATCAGCTTTTCGAGGATGCGGTAGAGCAGCAAATCCGAGCTCTTGATGTTCATCTCTTCCTCGTTCTGGATGCGTTCCTCGTATTCCTCAAAGAGTTGTGAAACGCCCCAAGGGTTTTTCTCGATGGAGATGATGTAGTCCTTGCCCCAGAAAATCTTCACTTCCTTGATTTTCACGAACTTGTTCTGACGATCGAAGTTAGGAAAATGAAGGATAAGGAAATAGTAATCGTCGTAAATATCGATTTTAGGGCGTTGGTTTACCGATTTGCAGTCTTCGATGTCTAAAGGGTGGAAGTGAAATCGATCTTTGAGGAATTCAAAGTCTTCCTCCGTTGGGTTGTTGAGATGACGCCAGGTCAAGTTCCCGATTTTCAGGCTGTTAATCATAGGCCTTCCCCCTTTCTTTAAAAGTGAATACTGTATTTACATCGGCGCAAAAGTTTTTTCGCGCCGCGAAAATAGTGTTTTTTGGTGAAAGTCGGGGAAAAATCCTCAAATTATTTCCACTCGAACGTGTTAATCAAGTGGTCGATGTCCTCGCGGATGAAGTTGATGACGGGCTGCATCGAGTCGTTGTCAGGTTTGAAATTGAAGTACAATGCACCACGGACGAAGTTCTTCGTGCTGTCGGTAAGATAGAACTGCATCGGCGTAGCCACGCCTTTGCCGTCCATCTCGATGAAAAGGCCGTAGACCTTGTGTTCCTCGTTGACAATCAAGCTGTCGCGCATGCCGTTGGCCTTTTGCAAGTGCTTGACAACCATGGTGTGCACATCTTCGAGGTACTCGCCCAGGTTGTCGTTCACGGGCTTGTGCGTCAGGTGGATGGAACCTTTGAATTGCGGCATCTCGATGTTGACCCAGTTCTTTTCATCGGGTGAATATGGGTCGGGGGTGACAAGGGCATATTGTGGGCACTCGAAGCTATATCTTTCGATACTGTCGACACGGGAATAGGCCTTTTCGGGCAGGTCGATACGAAAGTAACCGCGCGGTTTGGGCAGGTAGCCCGACTGGCGGTCGCACGATATGGCGATGGCGATGATGGCGGCAGCCAATAATATGGATGGTTTATTCTTCATCAAAAACGACTTTTACTTCCTTGATGCGTTTCGGGTCGGCGTCGGTGATTTCCATGTGGAACTTCTCGAAGTTGAACTTGAATCCGATTTCAGGGATGCGACCCTCGATTTCCAGAATCAAACCGGCCAATGTATCGGCCTCACCCTGCATAGGTTCGAAGTAGTCCTCATCGACGTCAAACACCTTGCAGAAGTCGACGATGCTGGTCTGGGCCTTGAAGAGGTAGCTGCCGTCGTCGAGTTTTTTGTAGTGTTCTTCCACACTGGCTTGGTCGAACTCATCGTTGATCTCACCCACGATTTCCTCGATGACATCTTCCATGGTGATGAGTCCCGATGTGCCGCCGTATTCGTCGACGACAATGGCGATATGGATCTTCTTCTCACGGAAGTCTTGGAACAAGTCGTTGATCTTGCGGTTCTCAGGCACGAAAAACGCGGGACGGATGAGTTTCTGCCATTCGTACGACTCGGCATCAAGGTAGGGCAGGAGGTCCTTCACGTACAGGATGCCTTCCACCTTGTCCATGGTCTCGTCGTAGACGGGGATTCTGGAGAATCCGCTTTTGATGACTATGGCCAACATCTCGGTGAACTCCATGCTTTTCTCCACACCGATGATGTCGACACGTGGAATCATCACATTGCTCACCTCCTTTTCGCTGAACGAGGCGATGCCCATCAGCATCTGCTTCTCTTCAGGGGGCGTGGATTGCTCGGTGGCGATTTCCACGGCGGTGGAGAGGTCTTCCATCGAAATTTCGCCCTTTTTCTTTTCCAGATGCTTATCCATGAACGAGGTGGAGTTGACCAACAGCTTGCTCAGGGGCTTGAAGAAACCATTGAGGAAGCGTAGCGGTCTTGCCATGAAGCGGGCCACTTTGACAGGACGCTTTCCGGCATAGATCTTAGGTGTGATTTCGCCAACAATCAGTATCAATGAGGTGACAATCACCACTTCCAGCAGGAAGGCTGCTACAGGGTAGTTCACCATGTCGAACAGTTGCGCCATGATGTATGTCGACAGCAAAGTGATGGTGACATTGACGAAGTTGTTGCCTATCAGGATGGTGGCCAGCAGCGTTTTTGGCTTCTCGCGTAGTTTCAGCACGAGCTGGCTTTTCGCATCGTTGCGCGACTCAAGGTTGTCGATGTCGGCGGGCTGCAGTGAGAAATAAGCTGTTTCGCTGCTCGAAATCAGGGCCGAAGCGATGAGGAGCAGGCATAATACAACCAATCCAATGATGGCGTTGACGGTAAATCCAGTGAAAAAGTTGTTCGAAACAACGGTAAGCAATCCTATGAGAGGGTCAGGGTCGGGTGTTTCCAAAATCTTATGATTTAATATTCAGGCCGCAAAATTAAAAAAAATTCTGACACGGCGCATTATTCTGTTAAAATGGCAGATCGTTGCCTTCGTCTTGAGCGGGCATCGGTGGCGTGTATCCAGGTGCCGGTTCTGGTGCGGGGGCGTAGGGTTGGCCGTACGACGATTGGGTGGCGGGACGTGCCGGAGCCATCTGCATCATCTTGTCGGCATGCACCTCGGTGACATAACGCACGATGCCTTGCTGGTCGGTATATTGACGGGTGCGGAGCTTGCCTTCCACATACATCAGATCGCCTTTGGCATAGTTGCGACGGCCTTCGGCGATGTCGTTGGCTAGGTTGCCCCAAACGACGACATTGTGCCAGTCGGTCTGTTCCACCCAGTTGTTGTCGCGGTCGCGATAACGCTCTGAGGTGGCCAGTGTAGCTGACACTTTCTTGTTTCCATTTTCAAAAGAGGTGATTTCGGGATCTTTCCCGAGACGGCCAATGAGGATGACTTTGTTCAAACTTGCCATGATAATTTCGTTTTTAAGTGTTTAAGTATAAGTCAATTAAGCGTGGGATGGGGTAGTTTCCCAAGTCACTTTCACGAGTCAAAAATAAGTCTTTTGTTTGAATCTGCAACAATTCATCATCAAGTTTTAATTCTATGAATTGTGCAAGGATGGTACGATGGGTCAATTTATGGGTGAGTACGGGAGAAGTTTTTGTTATGGTAAAAGGCTTTCCTTCAAGAAGTTGCTGGAATTGTTCCGTGGCAACGACCTCATCTGCCGTCATGGGCGCTTCGCTTTCGATGCAGGGGAAGTCATAAAGGTTTTTCCAGATGTCGTTGCCGCTACGCTTGTGGAGATAGACATTGTCTTTATTCTTGATAACCAAATAGTTGAAATGTCGTGTTGTAACTGTTACTTTGGGTAGTTTCACTGGGCGTTGCATCAAGGTTTGGTGGGCAAAGCCAAGACACTGGGCTTGAAGCGGACAATGTAGGCAATTGGGGTTTTTAGGGGTGCAATGCAAGGCGCCGAATTCCATCATGGTCTGGTTGTGGAGTCCTGGCTGTTCTCGGTTCAGGAGCTCATTGGCTAGGCGGGCAAAGAGAGATTGGCCTTCATTAATATTAATAGGTGTTTCAATGTCGTAGAGTCTGGAGAGCACGCGGTAGACATTGCCGTCGACCACGGCATGGGGGAGATTGAATGCGATGGATGCTATGGCGGCGGCAGTGTATTCTCCTATGCCTTTCAGCTGTTTAAGTTTCTCGAAATCAGCGGGAAACTCTCCGCCATATTCCTTGACGACCTGTTGTGCGCAATGATGTAGGTTACGGGCACGAGAGTAATAACCGAGGCCTTGCCACATCTTCAACACCTCCTCCTCGGACGCTTGGGCGAGGTCGGTCACGGTGGGCCAACGTTCTATGAAGCGGAGGTAATAGTCTCGCCCTTGGTTGACACGCGTCTGTTGCAAGATCACCTCCGACAGCCACACTTGATAAGGGGTTGGGTGGTGCCGCCAAGGCAAATCTCGGTGGTTTTCGGCATACCAATTAATTAAGGTGTCGTGTATGATTTCCATCGGTCTCTTTGATGCGAAATTCTTTATTTATAACTCTTTAGAAGAAAAAAATGAATTAATCAGGTCGTCGTATTGAAAATGTTCGTACCTTTGCCGCAAATTTACAACAAACATTATAACTAACCATTAAATAAGAAAAGAAAATGACAAAAGCAGAAATCGTTGCTGAAATCGCAAGCAAGACTGGCATTGAGAAAGGTGCTGTCCAGAATGTTGTTGAGAATTTCATGGAGGTTGTGAAGAACGCCATGTCCAAGGGTGAGAATGTATATCTGAGAGGCTTCGGCAGCTTTATCATCAAGACGAGAGCTGAAAAGACTGGCCGTAACATCGGCAAGAATGTGGCCATCACCATCCCGGCTCACAAGATTCCGGCTTTCAAGCCTGCTAAGACTTTCATGAACGCTGTTAAATAATAAAGAACAACTTTTTAAAATTCCAATATTATGCCAAACGGAAAGAAACACAAGAGACATAAAATGTCTACGCACAAGCGCAAAAAACGCTTGAGAAAGGATAGACACAAGAAGAAATAAGCTCTTCTTGAGCCTAAACACGACAATAACACAGCATTGGCATTTACCATTGTTGTGTTATTGTTTTATCAAACAAAACGTTAACCCCAAAGTTATAACACTATGTCTGAAGAACAACAACAAGAGGTTGTGGAAGTGAAGACGGTGACGCGCGACTTGATCATCAACTCGCACGCTTCGGAGGTTGACATCGCTCTTCTGGAGGACAACACGCTTGTCGAACTTCACAGAGAAAAGACCAACAACCAATTTGCGGTTGGAGACGTTTTTTTGGGCAGGGTCAAGAAGATTTTGCCCGGACTCAACGCAGCATTTGTCGACGTGGGCTATCCTAAGGAGGCCTTCCTGCATTATCTCGACCTGGGCCTTCAGGCCAGCTCGCTGATTAAGTACAAGAAGCAGGTCGATGCCGGCAATGATGTCGCCATGGACAAGTTCAAGCTCGAAGGCGACTTGCCGAAAAACGGTAAGATCGGTGATTGGCTTGCCGTGGGCGACCTGCTACCGGTGCAAATTGCCAAAGAACCTATCCACACCAAGGGACCGAGAATCACGGCAGAGGTCTCATTTGCAGGCCGTTACCTTGTTCTGGTACCCTTCTCGAACCGCATTTCGGTATCACAGAAAATCCGCAGCAGCGAAGAACGCAATCGTCTTCGCCGCCTCATCCAAAGCATCAAGCCTGCCAACTACGGCGTCATCATTCGCACTGTCGCCGAAGGCAAGAAGGTAGCCGACCTTGATGCTGACCTTCGTTCGCTCATCACCAAATGGGAGCAATGCACCATCGAGATGAAGAAGATGACTTCTTTCGGCAAGATGGTCAGCGAGATGGACCAAACCAGTGTCATGCTGCGCGATTTGCTCAACGAGTCGTTCAACAACATCCACGTGAACGACGAGAAACTCTATGAAGACATCCAGAACACCATCAGGACCTTCGCTCCGCAAAAGGCTGAGATTGTGCATCTTTACAAAGGCAAAGAACCCATCTTTGACTATTTTAATGTCACCAAGCAGATCAAAGGCTTTTTCGGTCGTGTGGTCACCATCAAAAACGGTGTTTACCTCATCATCGAACACACCGAGGCCATGCACGTCATTGACGTCAACAGTGGCCATCGTGTGAACAAGGAGAATTCGCAGGAAGACAACGCTTTTCAAGTCAACATTGTTGCTGCCAAGGAGATTGCCCGCCAGCTGCGTCTGCGCGACATGGGCGGCATCATCATCGTTGACTTCATCGACATGCACGAAGCCAAGCACCGCAAGGAATTGTACGACGCCCTTGTCGAGGCCATGAAGCCCGACCGCGCCAAACACAAGATTCTTCCCGCCACTCAGTTTGGCCTCATCCAAATCACACGCCAGCGCGTGCGCCCCGAGACCGAGGTGCAGGTGCAGGAGAAATGCCCCGTATGTGCCGGCGAAGGCAAGATTCGCCCCGCCATCCTTTTTGTCGACGAAATCGAAAACCACCTCAAGTACCTGCTTGTGGACCAAAACGAAAACCACATCGTCCTTCAGGTGCATCCCTTTATCTATTCCTATCTCTGCATAGGATGGTGGCGTTCGATTCATCGCAAGTGGCAAAAGAAATACGGAAAGAAATTCAAGGTGCAGTCGATGCCCGAATTCCACATGCTGCAGTACAACTTCCAGAACGCCAACGGCGACGACATCAAGTTGTAGGGAAGCACTGCCACAAAAAACCTCGAAAAGTCGCCCCAAAACGGGGCGGCTTTTTTTGCTTTATCACTCTCCGTAGCCAAAAATAGTAGGGACAAGCCGTTCTTTCTTTGTATGCTAAATCGTTGATTTTCAATAAAAAGAAATAAGGATATTTCAAAAAAGTAGGGACATGGCCTTATGGGGTCCTCTTTGCCTCTTGACAAACGTTTTTTCTGTATATTTTTGCGATGTCGGACACGAGACACGAGACTGCGAGACACGGGACGACTGGATGTCTCGCGTCCCGCGTCCCGAAGTCCCGCGTCAAAAAGATACAGCATATGAAAGCAACGCTAAAAACACTCATCCTAACGACATTCATCATCAGCGTGATGCTATCCGCTTGCGAGAGCCAGACGAAGCGGATGGAACAGGCACAAGCCTTTTATAAAGAGGGTGTGGAGCTGCGGGAGCAACGGCGCTCGGAAGAGGCCGCCGAGAAGTTCCTGCAAGGACTGACCGTTGTGCAGCGTTCTGATAAGACCATAGAAGCCATACAGTTGGAAGGCCAGCTTTGCGACAATCTCGGCGCCATGTACCTGAAACACGGCCTCTTCGAGGATGCCTTCGAGCAACACCAACAGGCGTTGCATTGCTTCAAGCAGACGTCTGACTCCTCGGGCATGATGAACGCCTACCGCAACAGCGGGCGTGCCGTGCGAGCACAGGAACAATACACGCAGGCGAAACACTACTACGACTCGGCTTTCCGCATCGCTACCTTCGTGAAGGACACGGCCATGCTGGCGGACCTCCATCTGGAGATGGGACGTGACTATTATATGGAAACAGGTAACTTCGCCAAAGGCATCGAGAGCGTGAACCGAGCTCTGGAATGCGGCCTGAACGACAATGACACCGATATCGCCCACATGACCTTGGGCATCCTTCATTATTATACACATGAGTACGACAAGGCGAAGGGCTTTCTGAAAGAGGCGCTTCGCAGCGAGCGCGCGGGACTGAAGATGTCGGTGTATCAGACACTTTACGCCATCGCCTATAGCGAGGGTGACTACCAGCAGGCGGTGCAATACCACACGCTGTTTTCGGATAACCTGGTGCAATCGGAGGCGGAACACTCGCACGAGACCATGCAGCGCATCAAAGCGGAGTATGAGCTGAAGGCGCAGCAGAGCGAGCTGGAGAGCCTGCACCGCACACGTGACCTGAAGCTGTATCTGATCATCGCCTTGACAGTGATTGCCTTGCTGGTCATCCTGCTGATTGTGAGGAAGAAAATAAGCGACCACAAATTGGAGATGGAACATTTCGGGCGGCAGGTGGAACGCGACCAGAACCGCATCCACGAACTGGTGAGCGATATGGAAACGCTGATCCGCACCAACGACGAGCTGCGGCGCAGCCAGCAGAGCCTCTCGCAGAAGGATTTCATGATGATTGAGAAGATCATGGCACGTAACAAGATTATGGCCACGGCGCAGGCACTCAGTGAGGAGATCAACGCCGACTCGCTCGACTTCGAGCTGACGGACAACGACTGGAAGGACTTCATCGGCCTGACGGACTTGATTTTCGACGGCTTCTCGCAACGCCTGCTGCAACTCTACCCCAAGCTCTGCCAATGGGACGTGCGCATCTGCTGCCTCTCCAAGAACGGCTTCTCCAACCAGGTGATTTCCATCCTGTTGGATACGCAAACGGAGTCTTATTATAAGCGCAAGACGAGGATAAAACAGATGAAAATGGACCTCGGGGACGACAAACGCTCTTTCGAGGAGATTGTCAATGCGGTTTAATCACAAAACATTCAAAACTGACAAGATAAACAATCAAATAATTAGACCTATGAAGAACCTTAGCTTTATCACATTGATTGCCCTGATGATGATGGGCGGGATGACAATGAAAGCACAAGACTATCATCCTATCGTCGAAGAGGGAAAACAGTGGAATGTGCTGTTTTCCTATCCTTGGAATCCTCCGGAGCCACAGCACAAGTACACCGACATCTACAAAATCGAGGGTGATACGCTGGTGGACGGTGTGTCGTACAAAGTGATGTACACCACAAGAAATGAAAACCTTACAGGTTGGAGCGTTTGTGGCGTTATCAGAGAAACCGAAGACAGGCAAGTTCTCTATCGCAGAGACGGCTCTTCTTACGATGAGATTCTCTATGATTTTTCAATGGAAGTCGGAGACACCATTATCATGAATGGCAGTGGGTTTTATCCAGATTGGATGTTCGTTGTTGAAACTAATGAAATCCTTATTAATGGCGAGCCAAGAAAACAAATCGTGTTGGAATATTCTTGGGGCGACCAGGAAGTGTGGATTGAGGGAATAGGTAGCCTTTATGGAATCATCGATTCAGGTTCTCTTTTCTTGACGGGAGGCTCGACCGACCTACTTTGCTATTACGAGGATGGCGACCTGATTTGGCAGAACACCACTCCGGGCTATAATGAGTGCTATATCGTGAATACTGGGCAACAAAATGGCTTGGTGGTTGCACCGACCACGCTGACTTTTGACGAACCCGCTGTGCCACAATCTTTCATTATCTACAATCATACCGACAACGCCGTCACCATCACGGACATCAACGTGCAGCCTGACGACAATATGGTGCTGCTTGACTACTCTGATTTGCCCCGAACCTTGCAGCCCGACGAAACCATGAACGTGACAGTGGTAGTGAACAGTTTGGGATACAAAGGCTATAACACTTACTATGTCAATGTGGCGACCTCGATTGGTAACAGGCAAGTCATCGTCAGGGTCAACGAGGAAGCCTGGGACGAAGGCTTGCAATACATCCCTATGCAGGGGATTACTTTCGATGAAAACACCCCTTTGACGCAAAGTTTCTACCTGCAAAACACCAATGCCCTGCAAAGCATCACGGTCTATGAGATTAGCGAATATGGCACCAACTATCTTGAGATGGTGCCTTCGCACAGCTTGCCTTACGAAATCCCGGCGGGTGGATTCCTTGAGGTTGCGGTCACGCTTGTCAATTTCCCTGAAGAGCAAATAGTGACTCGTGTCTATTGTCGCAGTTCCCAAGGAGAGGGGGCCGGATATTTCTTCTTTATTGCAGGTGGACTTTCCAATGGCGGCAATGGCGTACATAGCCTTTGGAAGCCCATCAATCTCCCTGGAACACTTTTGGGTGCAAACGATCAGGGCTATATGTTCAGCACCAACTACGACTCTCCTCAAAGTCTGATGCGCTCACATGACGATGGCGAGACTTGGGAAACCGTGCTTACTGGTAGCATAGGAAATCTCACCATCAGCAATGAAGGAAGGATTTTTGTTTTCAGTCATAATACGATGACAGTCATGTATTCTGACGACAACGGCGACACATGGCAACAAACCAGTCAAATCTCCCCATGCGGTATGATCGATATACCAAGGTTATTTGCCACAACCAATGACATCATTGTGGGGTGGGCTCAAAACGGGGAAATCTTTTGGACTCTTGACGGGGGAGATACATGGAATGGTACTATCCTTGATTTCATGGAAGACCACCAAGAAATCAGCGACCTTCTCGTCAGCGAAAACGGCGATGTGTATGTCAGTGTTTGGTATTACATCGGGCCTAACATCGGCGTGTATCATTCCACACTTTCCGATATGCAAAACTGGGAAATTGCTGCTTTTGAAGATGTTGGAATCAAAGATATGGCTTTTGACCCCGAAGGCAATATAGTTTGCGCAGTGAATTTCGGCGGCGATTTTTCGGGCTTCGAGCATGTGCCGGGGTTCTATGCCTTTTGGGCCAATCGTGTTGCCATTGCTGACAACGGCATTGTATACAAGACCGCTATGACCCTGTATGACAACGCGGTTTTGGCCTATTCCTTGGACCACGGTGAGCATTTCTATAACACCATTGAGGACCTTCCCGTTTCGGAGCCTATTCCCGGCGGTGAAGACGGTTTCCTCTCCAAAGGCTACGACAACCACTTGTATTTCCTTGGCAATGACCAATACTGGAAAAGCATTCCCAATGCCAACGACATTCCCAATGTGATTTCTTTCCCCTCGGAATGGTACTACGAAATCCTCAACGAGAACGGCAGCATTACCTATCAATATATGTATCAGGCTGGCGATACCATCGTTCAGGATGAGCCGACGCATATCCTCGTGAGAATCAACACGCTTTATGATAAAGATGTGCATGAGGAAATGACGCACGAGTATGTTTATATGCGCGACGGCAAGGTGTATTGGTGGAACAAGACTTTGGAGGAATTTACCGTGCTGTATGACTTTGGTGCCCAAGAAGGCGACAGTTGGGTCACCAAGGTCGGCACGGAAACGCTCATTATGCATGTGAACTCGGTGGAAACCGTTGAATACGAGGACAAAACCTATCGGATGCTGCATGTCAGCGATGTGGACGGTCTCTTTAGCGGCGACATCGTTTGCGGCATCGGTCATCTGACGAGTTTCTTCCCCGAAAGGCTGATGGGCGACGGCGACCGTATGCGCGTGGAAGGTCTGCGCTGCTATTGGATTGACGACAACCTGGTCTTCAAGCTCGGTGACGAGGACTGCGATGCCATCATCAGCGAAATCCATGATGTTGAAGAGAATGATCCTTCGACCCCTTCGACAGGCTCAGGGACCGAAGGAACCTTGGTGGTTTATCCTAATCCGACCAATGGCATCTTGTTTGTACAGACGTTGAGCGCAACGTCTCTACATGACAATACCTATCGTATCACCAACCTGATGGGTCAGACCGTCCAAACAGGTAGCCTCACCGCTGAAACCCAAAAGATTGATGTGACGACTTTGCCGAAGGGAATGTATTTCCTCACTATCGGCAATGAGACACGGAAATTTGTGGTGAATAAATAAAAATCAAAAATATACAACCATGAAAAAGTTATTATCACTCCTCATTCTTTGCCTCGGATGCTTCGGCTTTTTGGAGGCGCAAGACAGCATTTGGAAGCCTGTCAATACATTTGGCCCTCTTTTAGGTGCAGGTCCAGATGGGAGCCTCTTTGCCCATCACGGCTACAGCGGTCTCGCCCGCTCGCAAGACGAAGGTGAGACTTGGCAGATTGTGGCAGGCTACGAAACTGGTTTTAATGGTTATTTCAATCAGTATTGTTTTGCCGTTAGCCCTGAAGGGAGAATCTTTGTCTTTAATGATGACCAGCAAACCGTAGTGTATTCTGACGATGCTGGCGACACGTGGCAGCAAACCACATCGCCTACACCCAATTGTGCATTTCCCACCAAAACAGGCTTATATGCAGTAACCAATGACATTTTTGTCGTATGGGCTCAAGAAGGGGAAATTCACTATACGCTTGACGGTGGCGCAACATGGGATGGATCGATTCTTGAGATAGATGAAGAAACTCAACTCAGCGACTTGATTGTCAATGCCGAGGGCGATGTGTACGTCAGTGTTTGGTCATATTCGAATGGAGATACTGGCATCTTCCATTCCACCTTGTCAGATATGGAGAATTGGGAAATCGTGGCTGGCGAAGAATTGAACATCCGTGACATGGCCTTCGACCCTGAGGGCAATGTGGTGGCTTGCGGCTATCATATCGACGGGAGCAGCATCGGTTTCCAACACACTCCTGGTTTCTATCTGTTTGACGGGACGACTCTGGCCATCAGCGACGGCGGCATCGTGTACACGCCTCACTTCATGGGACTTCAGGCTGTTCTTTCCTATTCCACCGACCATGGCGAGCATTTCACCGAGTTAGGAGAGCACCTTCCCCTAGTGGATATCGCCCCGGGCGGCGATGCCTATTTCCTCATTAAAGGCCATGACAACCATCTTTATTTTGACGGCGGCGGAGAGTATTGGAAGTGCATTCGTGATGCTGACCATATCCGAGGGGAGTTCCCCTTGGAAAACACGGCATGGGTGCAGTTCTACCGCTCCATGTATGAGGACTCCACCTATTACCAGTTGGGCATTAAAGGCGATACGCTGGTGAACGAGACGACTTATAAGAAGGTCATCAATTGCGCTCATCTGGGTTATCCTATTGAGGGCGAGTGCTTCGGTGGTATCCGTGAGGATGCGGACGGCAAATGCTATTTCATGTCGTTCGTGCCAGCAGGTATATATGCGCCTTGGCCTTTGCATTACTACTGTGAGGTGAACACCGAATATCCCTTGTACGATTTCTCGCTTTCGGTGTGCGATGTCTTCCAGACGGATGGCGGCACGCCCGCCGAAATGCAACTCAACGGCAGTACAAGGAAGGTGCTTTGGTTTGACAACAACTGCGACAATGGGAATTATTATGATTACCAATGGATCGAAGGCGTTGGAAGCACACACAGCCTGTTGTATCCTATCCAGTGGGAGCCTGACAACGGGCCGGAATACCGTTTGGTGGAGGTTTGGCAAGATGAGGAACTGCTATACAAGAACCCACATTTTCTTGACTATTTCCCCTTGGTCCAAGCGGACAACAACCGCCAGAAATGGAATGTGGTTTACCTTGCTTCTATGAACTATCCTAATGATTACTTTACTGAAACCCAAAGTATTAGAGATAACATTACCTTGGATGGAGTGGACTATAAACTTGTTTGGAAGGAAGATGTGTATGATTCCAAAAAAATTGCAGGTGCGGTTCGCGAAGAGGACAAGAGGGTGTATTATCGCATGTATTGGCAGCAATCCTACCAAAACGAGGTGCTGCTTTACGATTTCAATTTAGTGATTATCGGTTGATTGTGCTTGAAGAATCTCAAGTTCAAGTAAATGGTACCATGAGACGACAATTGGGTTTGGCTATGTATTTTGACGATGGCACCACAGGTGAAGTAGAAGAATACTGGATTGAAGGTGTGGGCAGCACTTACGGCTTCTTGAACAGTGGCTATGAAGGTTGGGTCGGCGCGTTTGTCCATCTGTTGTGCTACCACGAGAACGGCGACCTGGTTTGGGACAACGAGGCGTTTGACGAGTGCGTGATGAACAGCGACGGAGTGCCTGCGTCGTTTGCTCCCCAAGAGGCGGAGTGGTATTTCGATGTGTTCGACCCATGGGGCACTCATCCTGAATATCAGAGGTTTTACGTGGATGGCGACACGATTATCCAAGGTCATCAGTGCAGCATCATCATTCAGCGTTTTGTTGAAACAGAGCATGATGGGGAAGAATATGTGTATGAGGAAGACAACAAGGTGTATTGGTTGAACCCGACCACAAACGCCTTCTCGACCTTGTATGACTTTGATGCTGAAGCTGGCGAATCGTGGTACTACGAAGTAGGTGAGTGTTCGCATTTGGTGATTGTCGATAGTGTTGGCAGCGTGACTTGGAATGGGCACACTTATCGTACGCAGTGGGTCAGGTTTAACGATGACCTTCCGACTTATTATAGTGGGAAAATCATAGAAGGAATTGGCTATGAGAAAGGCTTGTTTCCCAGCGTTTATGTTTGTAATGGATGGGAAATCTTTGATGCAAGTGAGATAGAATACCTTCGTTGCTATGTTAATGATGGCGAGATGCTTTATCACGAAGGGGGATATGATTGCGAACAAACTACTGTCACACCGCCGAGCCATCCTGAATGGTACTACGAAATCCTTAACGATGATGGCACTATTACCTACCAATACATGTACCAGGCGGGCGACACCATCATCAATGACGAGCCGACGCATATCCTCGTGAGAATCAACACGCTTTACGACAAAGGATTGCGTGATGAGGTGACACATGAGTATGTCTTTGAGCTCAACGGCAAGTTATATTGGTGGAACAAGCGCACTCATAGTTTCACCGTGCTTTATGACTACGAAGCCGAGGTTGGCGACAGCTGGAATATCATGGTCGGCATAGAGCCTCCACTCACCATGACTGTGGATGCTGTGGATTTCGTCGAATACGAAGGTAGAACCTATCGTGTGATGCACGTCAGCGACCCCGACGACCTTTTCAGCGGCAACATCGTGTGCGGCATCGGACACCTGACGAGTTTCTTCCCCGAGCGGCTGATGGGCGACGGCGAGCGTACGCGCGTGGATGGTCTGCGCTGCTATTGGGTTGGGGAGGAACTGGTGTTTAAGATTGGCGATGAGGATTGCGATGCCATCATCAGCGAAATCCATAATGTTGAAGAGGATGGCCCTTCGACCCCTTCGACGGGCTCAGGGGCCTTGGTGGTTTATCCTAACCCTGCCAACGGCATTTTGAACGTATCTGTACGGCTGCCACAGTGTGACAGCCCTGCGGACCAAACGTATCGTATCACTAACTTGATGGGCCAAACCTTGTTGACAGGCCAAATCACGGCTGAAAACCAACAAATTGATGTGTCGAATTTGCCCGAGGGTATGTATTTCATAACCTTTGCAGGTGATACGCAGAAATTTGTGCTACGATAATCGTGGCTTAAAACCGAACCAAGAAAGTCCGTCTCGTAATGGGGCGGGCTTTTTTGTACTGACTTTGTTTTTTTTCTTACTTTTGCACCCAAATAATCATTGACATGAGACTTCGTGACACGAGACACGGGACGACCGACAGTCTTGCGTCTCGCAGTCCCGCGTCCCGAGTCAAATAAAACATTTATGGCAAAAGACATTGTTTTGAGCGGTATCCGTCCCACCGGAAACCTTCACCTTGGCAACTATTATGGCGCCGTGCGCAGCTTCGTGAAGATGCAGGAAGACTACAACTGCTATTTCTTCATTGCCGATTGGCATTCGCTGACCACGCACCCCACACCCGAAAACATACAGAAATCGGCTCGCACCATCTTGGCCGAATACCTCGCTTGCGGCATTGACCCCGAAAAAGCCACCATCTACATCCAAAGTGATGTGCCTGAAACGATAGAGTTATACCTCTATTTCAACATGAACGCCTACATCGGCGAGCTAGGTCGTGTGACAACCTTCAAAGAGAAGGCTCGCCAGCAACCCGACAACGTTAATGCAGGCCTATTCACCTATCCGACCCTCATGGCTGCCGACATTCTGCAACACCGTGCCAAGTGGGTGCCCGTGGGTAAGGATCAGGAGCAGAACATGGAGATGGCACGCAAATGTGCCCGCCGCTTCAACAATATCTACAAGGTCGAGTTCTTCCCCGAGCCGCAGAACTACTACTTTGGTGGCGATGCCATCAAGGTGCCGGGATTGGACGGTAGCGGCAAGATGGGCAAGAGCGATGGCAACTGCATCTATCTCTTTGAGGACGAAAAAACCATGCGCAAGAAGGTGATGCGCGCCGTCACCGATAGCGGTCCGACGGAGCCTAACAGCCCCAAGCCCGAGGTCATTCAGAACCTCTTCACGATGATGAACATCGTCAGCGAGCCCGAAACGGTGAAGTACTTCGACGAGAAGTGGAACGACTGCTCCATTCGCTATGGCGACATGAAGAAACAACTGGCAGACGACCTGGAGAAGGCCGTTGCCCCCATTCGCGAGCGCATCAAGGAGTACTCGTCCGACGAAGAAAGACTCAACCGTATCGCCCGTATGGGTGCCGAGAAGGCTCGCGAGAGCGCCGCAAAGACGTTGAACGAAGTGAGAAAGATCATTGGTTTTAGACAATACTGTATTTTTTCAGTGTAAGTAAATGTCCATAATTAATATAGATTACATAAAAGACGCGAGAGCTTTTATTAGCTTTAATCCGTGAGTTTTTAGCATTGTTGCCACTAAGTTTAATGCTGACGGCTTATAGCTTATGGCTAATTACACAAAGCGTCATTTAGTTTTTAACACGTACATAATTAACATCATTATCGATTAAACAATTCAGTTTTTTAAACAATGAAGAAAACGATTTTACTTCTTACGGCTTGTGTCATGATGGGTATCAATGCGTTTGCCCAGACTAGACCTGAAAGAGCCTTGTACTTGGACATGGGAGTCGGCCGTGGCATCTCCAATTCCTACGACAACGGCGTGGTTCCATTCTTCATCACGGGTGTATCCAGCATCATGACTGCTGGTGCAACGTATGAATGGAAACGCTATGAGACGGATCTCGAATTCCGTAACGTCAGAGCTACCTTAGCCAAACCGGACGGCACTGACGTTAACTATGAAATCAACTACGACCTTCTCTATCGTGTCCACGATTCGAAAAGCGGCCGTTGGCGCCAATGGGTTGGTGGCGACATCGACGCTTTTGTCGACGTTCGTCAGATCCCTAGTTTGCAAAATGCATCGACCAACCTTTCCATCATGGGCAGCCTCGGTCTGATTTGGAAAGCTGAATGCGATTTTGCTTACAACAAAGACAAAACCCACAGCTGGCTGACTGCCTACAGCAAGATGAATCTGCCTTTGGCGGGCGTGGCTTACCGTCCCGACTTTTCCTATGTGGGCGATGGCATCGGCGTGACCGATATATTTAAATTGCTTATGGCCGAGCACCACAGCTTTGTCAAGTTCTTCCCCGGCTGCAACACTGACTTGGGCCTGCGCCTCAACTTCAAGAATGGTAACCGCATCTCCTTCAACTATCGTTGGGACTTTGTCACCACGGGCCACAAAGACGTCTACAATTACGTTAACGCCATTCATAGCTTCAACGCCATCTTTATGTTCAACCTTTATAGAAAATAATCGTTATGAAAAACATTCGTACTATAGTTTTCTGCCTTCTGGTATTGGCTTTTGCCTCTTGTGAGCGTATTGTTTCCGATAAAAACGCTCCCGACAATCCAGTCAATGTGTTCGAATACCTTTGGGACAAGGTAGACACGCAGTATTCCTTTTTCGACATCAAGGGCATCGACTGGGACTCCATCCATCAGGTCTATCGTCCCAAGGTGTATGACGAGATGACCGATGACAGCCTGTTCAACGTCTGCGCAGCAATGATCAACACGTTGAAGGACGGACACACCAACCTTTTTAGCGACTTCAATATCTCGCATAGCGACTCCATGTTCTATTTGATGATGGAAGGCAGCCAATTGGATGCCAACGTCGTGGAAGCCAACTATCTGACGCCTTATGGCTACACCACTGGCAGTTTCAAACACAACTTCATCCGCAATGGCGAGGTGGCTTACATCCGTTATAGCTCGTTCGGCAACGAAATCAGCGATGCCGACTTGCTGTTTGTCATGGACCGCTACAAGGACTGCAAAGGCTTGATTATCGACCTTCGCGACAATGGCGGTGGGTCATCGGCCAACTTGAACAAACTGCTCAGCATCTTCGACAACCATGGACAAGAGCTGTTCAAGTCACAAATCAAGTCGGGTCCAGGCCACGACGAGTTCACCGACTACCGTACCGTGTATGCCGCCGACAGCAGTTTCTTGGGTAAGGACAAGCCTTACATCAAGCCTGTAGCCGTGTTGGTTGACCGCGGTTCTTTCAGCGCCACTTCTTTCTTCTCGGTGGCCACCCAAGCTTACGACAACATCAAGTTGTATGGCGATTACACCGGTGGCGGCATGGGCATGCCTAACGGCGGTGCGTTGCCCAACGGTTGGACCTATCGTTTTAGCATTACCCGTACCATAGCCCTCGATGGCGGCAACTATGAGAACGGTGTCCCGCCCGATGTGCGTGTCCTCCTCGACCGCGACTTGGCCGCCCAGGGCATCGACAACATCATCGAGACTGCAGCGGACTGGATTGTGCAATAAACATAACAATCAAAAGAATAATCCCCGAGGTTGCCTCGGGGATTTGTGGTTTTTTTTACAGCTCAAATGGGAGACTTTATCACATACGAAAAAATACCAGAGCGTGCGGTCCTCATTGCCGTGGCCTCCAAACAACAAGGCCGTGAGCGCACGGAGGAATATCTTGACGAGCTGGCCTTCTTGCTGGAGACGGCAGGCGGCGTGCCCGTGGCACGTTTCGTGCAGGCCATGGACCATCCGAGCAGTGTGACCTATCTCGGCTCGGGCAAATTGGAGGAAATCCATCAATACATTAAGGCGGAGAACATTGAGATTGCCGTCATCGACGACGAGCTGAGTGCCACGCAGGCCCGCAACATGGAGCAGGCTTTGGAGTGCCGTGTTCTCGACCGCACGAGCTTGATTCTTGATATCTTCGCCTCCAATGCCCATACAGCACACGCCAAGGCACAGGTGGAACTGGCGCAATACCAATACCTGCTGCCTCGCCTGACCCGCATGTGGACCCACTTGGAAAGACAAAGAGGTGGTATCGGTATGCGTGGCCCTGGTGAGACCCAGATCGAGACCGACCGCCGTTTGATTCTGGAACGCATCGCTTTATTGAAAGAGAAGCTCAAGGATATAGACATGCAGAAGACCGTGCAGCGCAAGAACCGCGGCAAGTTGGTACGTGTGGCCTTGGTGGGCTATACCAACGTGGGCAAGTCGACCATCATGAACCTGTTGAGCAAGTCGGAGGTGTATACCGAGAACAAACTTTTCGCCACGCTTGACACCACGGTGCGCAAGGTGGTGGTGGAGAATCTGCCGTTCCTGCTGTCTGACACTGTCGGTTTCATTCGCAAGCTGCCGCATCATCTCGTGGAGTCGTTCAAGTCCACTTTGGACGAGGTGCGTGAGTCGGACATCCTGTTGCATGTGGTGGACATCTCACATCCTGACTTCGAGGCGCAGATGGAGGTGGTGAACCAAACTTTGGCCGAGTTGGGCTGCGCCGACAAGAAGACCATTGTTGTCTTCAACAAGACCGATGCCTATACCTGGGAGGAGAAAGACCCCGACGACCTCACGCCGCCTACCAAGTGCAATGTCTCCTATGAGGAACTGAAAAAGACCTGGATGGCCAAGATGAATGACGGCTGTATCTTCATCTCCGCCAAAAACCGCGACAATTATCAAGAGTTCCGCGACTTGCTCTACAAGGAAATCCGTGACATGCACGCCATCAGGTATCCTTACGACAATTTCTTGTATTAGCTCTTATGATTGGGAGAAATACGACAAGAATCTGCGTGATGATATTGGCATTAATATGGCCAATGGTATTGTGCGCAAAGGATGCTGATGTGTTGTTCTCACATCAAGGTGGGTTTTACGATAAGCCGTTTCCAATCACCCTCACCTGTCCCAAGGGATATGCAATTCATTACACTATCAATGGGAATACCCCTACTATTTCAGATTTGAGATACGAGATCCCTTTGCTTTTGGATCAAGCATTGTATTCACATTCAGATATTTATACTATACAAAGCTGTTCTGATGAAAACTGGCGTGTGCCGAAAAGCATTCGCCATTGCATCGTTGTTCGTGCTGCGGCTTTTAATGATGATGGTGAGCGAATAGGAGAGGTCGAGACCAATACGTATTTTATCAAATCTCTTGGAAATGATTTTCACGACCTGCCAGTCATCTCACTTTGTGCAGACTCGCTTTCACTTTTCGATTACGATACGGGAATTTATGTCTATGGAAAAAACGCTGCCAATTATCATCAACATGGAAGGGATTGGGAGCGTCTTTGCAATGTGGAGTTCTATGAGAAGGATTCAGAGGGAATTAATCAACAAGTGGGTTTGAGATTACATGGTTTTGGGTCAAGAAATGGCATGCAGAAAGGAATGAAACTATATGCTCGAAAAGAGTATGGTTGTTCAAGACTGCATTACCCATTCTTTGGGGAAGAAGGGAATAGCAGCTTCAAGCATTTGATACTAAGACCTTTTGGGTGCGAGTTGTTTAGGGACCATCTGTGTACTAAGATTGGCGAGAACTTGGATTTTGAGATTCCCGCTTCGCGCCCAGTTGTGCTTTTCCTCAACGGTGAATATTGGGGACTGTATTTCTTGAAGGAACGTCCTGATGACCGTTATATCGAAGATCATTTTGGCTATAATAGGGAGGAAGTTAACATTATCGAATCTTGGTCGGGCGTTGTTGCAAAAGGAAGCAATGATGGATTTCTCAGGATGATGCGATGGGTGATGCAAGCCGACATAGCCAATGACTCGGTTTATCAACAAGTATGTCAGATCATTGACATGGAATGTTTTATCGATTATTATTGTTTTCAATTGTTTATAGCCAATGCGGATTGGCCAGATAACAACATGCGTTGTTGGCAGGCCCAAGATGGGAAATGGCGCTGGATTTTTTTTGACGGAGGCTATTGCATGGCTTCGTATCGTCCTATGCTTTCATGCACCTTGTTCAGTGATGAAAATAGGGATGTGTCGACTTTTTTGTTTAGCAAATTGCTCACAAACGCTTGTTTCAGAGAACAATTCTATCAGCGTTTTGGAACTCTGCTCGTCAACGACTTCTATTCAAAAGAGACGCACAAGTGTTTTCATCTCATTTTAGAGAGCATAGAGGATGAGATCGACCCCAATTTTCGTAGATTCGGGTTGGTGGATTATGAAAGCCAATATGATTTCCAAGTTGATTTTATGGATGATTTTCTGACCATCAGAATCGCAAGTGCCGCCGCAATGATTTACAATTTGTATTATCGTAACGGTTGGGAGTACAAGGGGTCCAGGTCGGAGAAACAGGTTCGTTTCTACGAAATGGGAGGCAAACGCCCTACGTTCTTGTTTAGAATGGCGAAGCAGTTCAAGGATTGGAGATATGTCAGTGCTTATTTCTCGTATGAGTGGTTTCGCATTAGGAGGGATTTCCAAGAATCTCTTCACCGAAATCTGAAGCGTGTCAAAACTTGGAAGATATAGTAAAAAAGAATTCCTATTGAACAAAAAACGGCTAAAAAACGAAATGGAATGTATTTAATCGACACCCATACCCACGTCTACGACCACCAATTCAGCCTCGACCGCAGCGAAGCCATGCAACGGGCTTTGGATGCAGGCGTGAGGATGATGTTTTTACCCAATGTGGATGCCTCTACCATCGCGCCAATGCTCGAATTGCACGAGCAATGTCCCGACTGCACCCAAGTGATGATGGGCCTGCAACCCGAAGAAGTCAAAGAAGACTACAAGCAGGTGCTGGACTTGATGGAAAAGGAGTTGGAACGCGGCATTTATGTCGGCGTGGGAGAGGTCGGTCTCGATTTCTATTGGGACGCAACCTTCGAAAAGGAACAATTGGACGCTTTCGAGACCCAACTGGATTGGGCAAAGCAACTTGGTTTGCCGCTCTCCATCCACTGCCGCAACGCCTTCGACAAGATGGTGAAAATCCTTGAACACAAACAGGACGGCAATCTGCGCGGCATCATGCACTGCTTTACGGGTACGGAGGAGGAGGCTAAAGTCTACCTTGAACTAGGCTTTCACCTCGGTTTGGGTGGTGTGACTACCTATAAAAACTGTGGTGTGAAGGACTATTTGCCCAATCTGCCTTTGGACAGAATCGTTTTGGAGACGGATGCACCTTATCTTGCACCTGTGCTTTGTCGCGGCAAGCGCAATGAACCGGCGTTTCTGGTACATACGGCACAAAAGATTGCTGACATTTTACAGATTCCTGTTGAGGAATTGGCGGCCGCCACAACGACAAATGCCCAGTCATTGTTTGGTATATGAAAAAGGTCGCCGACGCAAGCGCCGGCGACCCACCATTATGAAGATAAAAAACAACTGTCGTTTTTAGTTTTCAATCACCCACACTTTGAATAGCCACAGTTCTTGCAATGCTTGCAGCCGTCCTCGAAGACGAGCTTTTCACCGCAGTTGGGGCATTTCTCCTTCTCGTCGACAACGCCGTCGGGTACGTATTTCTTCAAGGCACGGGCGATGCCGTTTTTCCATGTGTTGATGTTGTCCTCGTCCACGTTCAGGTTCTGTACCAGGTTGATTACATACTGTATCGGCATGCCGTGGCGCAGGATGCCTGAAATCAGCTTGGCGTAGTTCCAGTATTCCTTGTTGAAGGACCTTGACAGGCCTTGCATCATCACCTCGTAGCCGTCCTTGTCGGTGTAGCGGAAGTCGTATCGTGAGGCCTCGCCTTTGGTTTTCTCTCTGATGATTACACCTTTCTCTACATACGGTGGCAAGAAGAATCCTTCTGCTTTGCCAAGGAAGATTTCGTAAGGTTTGCCGTGGAGGATGCCCACGAAGGCGATCCATTTTTCGTAGTTGTTTTGGAAGCGTACGACGTCGCATTCCAATTCTTTCGGACGCGGCGGAGCGGCTGTCTCTCTGATGTCGTCGGGACGGGAGCCGTTCTGAGGCTCTTTCTTCTCCTTCTTCTCGTCTTTCGATACCAACACGCCGTCGCGGGAGCCGTCGCGGTAGATGGTCATGCCCTTGCAACCACTCTCCCAAGCGGTCATATAGATCTGGCTGACGAGTTCTTCCGTCGTTTCTTTCGGAACATTGACCGTGACGCTGATGCTGTGGTCGACCCACTTCTGCATCGACCCCTGCATCTTCACCTTGTTCACCCAGTCGATGTCGTTGGCTGTTGCCTTGTAGTAAGGCGACTGCGCGATGACAGCGTTGAGTTTCTCATCATCATAATGCAGCACCTCGTCAACATTGTAACCGTTGACTTCCAGCCAGGTGATGAACTTATGGTGGAAGACGTTGTACTCCTCGAAAGAGTTGCCGTTCACGTCGGTGAAGGTCACATGGACGTCCTTGTCGTTGGGGTTCACCTTGCGGCGGCGTTTGTAGGCCACCATGAAGACCGGTTCGATGCCCGATGTGGTCTGGGTGCAGATGCTGACGGTACCCGTAGGCGCGATAGTCAGCATGGCGACATTGCGGCGCCCTACGCGTGTCATCTTCTGGTAGAGGTCCTCATCCAAGGCGCGCAGGCGCTTGATGAAGGGGTTGTTTTCCTCGCGTTTGGCGTCGTACATCGGGAACTTGTGACGGAGGAACGGTAGGCGTTGTAAGCCAACAGTTTCTGGATCTCGGTAGAGTAGGCGATGGCTTCATCGGTGGCGTAGCGCTTGCCTAAGGCGGCGAGCATGTCGCCCTCTGCGGTAATGCCGATACCTGTCCGGCGACCCAATAGGCATTTTTCGCGGATGTTCTTCCACAGGTTCATCTCGGTCCGCTTGATTTCTTCGTCTTCGGGGTCGGCTTTGATCTTGGCCAGAATGGCATCCACCTTTTCAATTTCAAGGTCGATGATGTCGTCCATCATGCGTTGGGCGATGGCCACATGCTTCGAGAACAACTGGTGGTTGAAGCGGGCCTCCGCCGTAAACGGATGGTCGACATAACTGTAAAGGTTGATGGCGATGAGGCGGCAACTGTCGTAGGCGCAGAGCGGAATCTCACCACAAGGGTTGGTGCTCAGGGTCTTGAACCCGAGGTCAGCATAGCAGTCGGGGATGGACTCGCGGATGATGGTGTCCCAGAACATCACGCCAGGTTCGGCCGACTTCCACGCGTTGTGGATGATCTTGTTCCACAGGGCGCGGGCATCCACTTCCTTGGTGTACTTCGGGTTGGGCGAGTCTATGGGGTACTGCTGGACGAATGGTTTGTTTTCCTTCACGCACTGCATGAATTCGTCGGTAAGGCGTACCGAGACATTGGCGTTGGTGATACGGCCTTCAGTCATCTTGGCGTCGATGAAGGCCTCCGAGTCGGGATGTTTGATGCTGATAGTCATCATCAGGGCACCGCGGCGGCCGTCTTGAGCCACTTCCTTGGTGGAGTTGGAGAAGCGTTCCATGAAAGGCACCACTCCAGTGGAGGTGAGGGCGCAGTTCTTGACGGGACTGCCGGTGGGGCGGAGGTGCGACAGGTCGTGGCCTACGCCGCCACGTCGTTTCATCAGCTGTACCTGCTCCTGGTCGGTCTTCATGATGCCGCCGTAGGAGTCGGAGTCGCCGTTGTTGCCAATGACGAAGCAGTTTGACAGCGAGGAAATCTGGAAATTGTTGCCGATGCCGGTCATGGGGCTGCCTTGGGGGACGATGTAACGGAAATCCTTCAACACATTGAAAATCTCCTCTTCCGTCATTGGGTTGGGATAGTTACGTTCGATGCGGGCTATCTCGCGGGCGATGCGGTGGTGCATGTCGTCGGGTGTCAACTCGTAGATGTTGCCGTCGCTGTCTTTCAAGGCGTATTTGTTGGCCCACACGTCACCGGCCAAGGCGTCGCCGTGGAAGTATTCTTTGGCGGCGGCTTTCACCTCGTCCAATGGATATATATGGTATTCGGTTTTGGTTTCTTTTTCTGCAACAGCAGCTTCCTTTTTCTGCTCCTTCTCAACCACCTGAACCTCGTCTTGGCGTTCAATCTGCTCGGCCGCAAAACTGGTATTTTTTCGCGATTCTATAATCTTGTCGTATGGTCTGGCTTCAGGCTGTGCGGCTTCTGGTTCCTCAAGGCTGCTGAATAGGTCTCCATCAAATTCCATGGTGGTATGGTTGGGTTTCATCTTGTTGATAATTAGTGTGGTACAAAGCAAACTATCGGTGTTTGCTGCGCTCTTTTTCAGAAAGCGAAATTAAGAAAGAAGACGCAAACAAGCCCCGAAAAAAGCAATTTCGGGGCTTGTTTTTTTCAACAATCGTTGTTGATAAATTTTTCTTTTTTGACTGTCAAAAAGATAGTGAAAATTGGAAAAATCTGGCACGCTGTAAAGGCGTTTTCTGAAACGTCTCCGATAGCGGTTATTCCTTCAGCTGTTCCATGGCATACGCATAAGCACCGATGGCCACCGCCGACGAGGTGCCAAGTTTGGTAATGCCGATGCCCACGCGTTTAGTGGGGTTGTACCATACCATTTGGTCGCTAAAGGGCACCTTGACCATTTGCCCCGCTTTTTCGGTGAAGCGTATCATGTCTTGTGCGTCCATCAGGTTGAAAGCTTCGGTTTCCATACGGCTGAAAGCATGTCCGTCGTTGAGGCCCGAGAAAGGCTCGTTCATCTTTTTGATGAGCATGGGCATGAAGATAGGCCAAGCCCCCGACAGTCCTCCTCCGATGACGACGATGCCATCGATGAGCGAGATGGCGTTGGCCAGCACATCTGCCAATGCAGTGGCTAGTTCATTCCATGATTTTAAGGCAGCTTCCTTGTCGCCAGGTTGTTGTCCCATGGCAATCTTGTATATGTCGTAAGGATGTGGCGTGTCGTTGAAGTCGATGCCTGCCTCTCTGCCGTACACGCGACGCACGGCACGGATGCTGATGCTGTCTTCTGCACTGGTGGTCGGATAGAGAGGGTTGCGGTGACGGTTGATTTCGCCGCCTGCCGAGTTGTCGCCATTAAGCAGCACTTTGTTAATGACGATGCCGCCACCAAAGCCCGTACCTATAGTCACGCCCAACAGGTTCTTATAGCGTTTCGGATTGCGTTGTTGCTCCAACAGTTTGTTGACCTCGGGCAACAGGCCTCCCAATGCCTCTCCGTAAGCGAACAAGTCGCCGTCGTTGTTGATGAATACGGGAACATGGAACTCGTTTTCAAGCATTTGCTTCAAAGGTATGCCGCCACGGAAGGTCGGCATGTTCTCCAAGTCGCCAATGATGCCGTTGGGGTAGTCGGCGGGACCGGGGAAACAGAAACTGATGGCTGATGCTTTTGCATTACAACGGATTTCACACTCATGGAAGCCCGTGATGATTTTTTGCAGCACTTCTTCAAGTGTAGGTGCTGCCGAAGGGATGGTGAAAGGTTCAATGATTTCATGCCAGTCTTGTACGGCCGAGAACTTGAATCCAGTGCCGCCGGCATCAAGGATGAAAATGATGGGGTTGTTATTCATTTTGCTTTGTTTTTGTTGTTGTCGGATTATGGAATTTCTCCACCCACAGTACCCACATTAGGAAGATGATGAGGTAGAAAAAGATTTTGAAGATGTAGTCGTGGGCGAGATGGAAGGCGTTTATGTCTTGTCCAAAAAAGTGGAGGTGAATGTTTGGCCATGCGATTTGCATCAAAAGGATGCCACATATGCGCACCACGTTAGTCCACTCGATGATAACCAAACCAGCCGGGATGTACCATAGTTTATGCTTCCATGGGCCAGGGAAGAGCACCATGAGGAAAATCCAATGCATCCATTGCTTCAGGCTGGCACATTCGGGGGCAATGATGACACGCGCCCATCCTCCTTCTTTGTTGACGGCAGCGATAACTCTGTCTTGGCTGATGGTGGTAATGTCGATGTGAAAAATGCGGTCAAGCACCCAACAGGATTGGCTGTAGAGCAAGTCAACCGACCAAACCATCAAGCTGTAGACCAGTTTCCCAATAGGCCAGTACCCTAAGGCTTGCCATCCCAAATATAAGAAATGGAAGCTGATGATCAGCAGGATAAACAAGCCTACGTTGACCGTGCTGCGGTTCTTCGGATTCTTGCAATATGCCTTGATGCCCTCGATACTCATTTGAAGAAATTAGGGTGCTAAGATACGGAATTATTGAAATATCCTTACCTTTGCAGCTCATTATTTTTTTGGAATTATGGAAAACGATACCATCATCGAACAAGTTACAGAGACTATACAAGACACCACAGCGGTTAACAATATGGTTGGCGGCATAAGGGAGCTGGCCACCACTCCAGTGTCGGAATGGCTGCCTGTTTTGTTGAAAGAATATGTGATTCCTTTTGGAATCAAGCTTGTGGCTGCCATTGTGGTGCTGCTGCTCGGTCGTTGGGTCATCAAACTGATCAAGAAAGGCATGATGAGGATGATGGACAGGCGTAATGCGGACCGCACCCTCAGCACTTTTTTGATGAGCCTTGTCTCGGTATTGCTGACCTTCCTCCTTATCATTGCCATTGTGGGCATCTTGGGCGTCAATACAAGTTCCTTAGTGGCTTTGCTCGCTTCGGCGGGACTGGCCGTCGGCATGGCCTTGAGTGGCACCTTGCAGAACTTCGCAGGGGGCGTGATGATTATGCTTTTCAAGCCTTTCAAGGTGGGTGATTTCATATCGGCTCAAGGCTGTGAGGGCAAGGTTAGTGAGATACAGATCTTCAATACGCATTTGCTGACGACGGACAACAAGGAAGTCATCTTACCAAATGGAGCACTTTCTACCGGTACCATGACGGTGTTTTCAAAACAAGACACTCGCCGTGTCGACTGGGTGTTTTCCATCTCGTATGGCGACGAATATGACAAGGCAAAAGCGGTGTTGAAACGTCTGTGCGAAGAAGATGAACGCATTTTGAAAACCCCGGAAACGGTAATAGAGGTGATCAAGTTGAACAACAGTTCGATAGACATTACCGTGCGTGCTTGGGTGAATACTGCAGATTATTGGGCGGTGTTTTTCGCCATGAATGAGAAGGTTTACAAGACCTTCCCCACCGAAGATATTCACTTCCCGTTCCCGCAAATGGATGTTCATATGAAGAGTTAACGGTCTTGTAAACCATTATAATAAAGCGTTTTACGAATTTTTTTGACACATTTTTTTGCAGAAACGATATTTGAAACGAAAAAATGTGTACTTTTGCAGTCCGTTAGAAAATAGACAATATTAATAATAAAGGATAAAGAGTCATGTCAAAAGTTTGTCAAATTACAGGTAAAAAGGTCATGCACGGCAACAATGTTTCTCACTCCAACAAGAGGACGAAGAGAACGTTTGAACCGAATCTGAAAATCAAGAAGTTCTATGTTCCGGAATGGGATGAGTGGATCGTGCTGAAGGTTTCGGCTGCCGGCATGCGCACCATTAACAAGAAGGGCGTCTATCAAGCCATCATGGATGCTTCCGAAAAGGGCAACCTTGAACGTTGGTAATTCTTTGCCGATGTGAACAATATCTGAGCTGCTGTGCCTTGCGCAGCGGCTTTTTTTGTATAGAAGAATCGGCGTAATTGGATAATATTTCTAGGCTTTTTCAGTTATCTTTTCATGCGAGCCAAGTTCATCCTCTTTGCATTGTTACTACTGTCATTTGCAGCCACGGCGCAACATCTGCCGACGGCTAAGGTTTATGGCAAGGTGATCGACGAACACGGCCATCCTATCGAGATGGCGAACGTGGTCGTGCCCGAGCTTTTGGTGGGCTATACGACCGACGCAAGAGGTTATTATGAGCTGTCGTTACTTTCGGATTCCACCTGGACCATCCATTTCTCGTTTATCGGCTACGAGCAGAAACATGTCTCGGTGCGTCTAAAGAAGGGGGAGAAGAAGAAATTGGATGTGGTGCTGGCCTCCACCGCCATGGTGCTGCCTGATGCAGTAATAAGCGATCGCGCTGTGGAAGCCTCTAGCTTGACACGCCTTAACCCCAAGCAGGCCACTTTGCTGCCCACCATGGGCGGTGGCGTGGAGACCCTCATCAAGACCTTGCCCGGTGTGGTGTCGAACAACGAACTCAGCTCGCAATACCGTGTGCGTGGCGGCAACTTCGACGAGAACCTCATCTATGTGAATGGCATCGAGATCTACCGTCCTTTCCTCATCGGCTCAGGACAGCAGGAGGGCTTGAGCTTTGTCAACTCGCAGCTGGTCAACAATATCGAATTCTCGGCGGGCGGCTTTGCAGCGGAGTATGGCGACAAAATGTCGTCGGTGCTTGACGTGACTTACAAAGCCCCTCGTGAGACAGCTGCGTCTTTGAGCCTCAGTCTTTTGGGTGTTGAGGCCCATGTGGAAGGCGCCACGAAAAACGAAAAATTCAGCTACCTCGTCGGTGCCCGCTACAAAAACACCTCTTTGGCATTGGGTATGATGAACACAAAGGGTGACTACAAGCCTAACTTCACTGATGCCCAGGCTTTGTTCAATTATAAGTTCAACGAGAAATGGAATCTGTCGTTTTTGGGCTATTATTCCAAAAACCGCTATATGATGATTCCGCAGACCTCCAAAATCAACTTCGGCAATATTGACGTGCCTATGCAGGTGAACGTCTATTTTGATGGTCAGGAAATCGATGACTATACTACTGGCTTGGGAGCCTTGACTTTGTCATACAAGCCCACCAAAGACTTGAACCTGAAGTGGATAGCTTCGGCGTATTCTGCCTATGAAACCGAGACTTATGATATTCAAGAGCAGTATTTCTTCGGCATTCGCAATACATCCGTTGGCTCTGAGCAGTATGGCGAAGTGATTGAAAACCACGAGGTGGGTACGATGACCAAACACGCCCGCAACGGTTTTTACGCCCAGGTCTACAGCCTCGATCATAAGGGCCTTTTTGCCTTCAATAACAGCCTGCTGAAATGGGGTCTCCGTTTCCAGCATCAGGAAATTGACGACACGGTGGACGAATGGCAGATGATGGATTCGGCAGGCTATAGTTTGCCGCATGTCCCCGATGTGATTGGCGGTTATCCTGACGTGTTGCCCGATATTGAGATGGATTTTGTGCATAAGGCACACAATATGCTTTCGGTCAACAATTTTGACGGCTTTGTGCAGAACTCATGGACTTTGCCTTATAAGGACAAGGGCGAGTTCGTCATCACAGGAGGCGTGAGAGCCAATTATTGGGGTTATAATAATAAGGTGTATGTCAGTCCTAGAGCTGGCATCGCCTACAAGCCGGAGAACGAAAAGAATGAGATGGTCTACCGCCTTTCGGGTGGCGTCTACAATCAGACACCGTTCTACCGTGAGATCCGCAACCGAGACGGTAGCCTTTTCGAGCAAGCCAAAGCTCAGCGGTCGTATCAGGTTGTGGCGGGTAACGACTTCAAGTTCCATGCTTGGAATAGGCCTTTCATCCTGACCACAGAGTTGTACTACAAGTACTTCACCCATGTCATTCCATATGATGTCGACAATGTGCGTATCCGTTACTATGCCGACCAATCGGCTAAGGCCTATACAACGGGTCTTGACTTCAAGGTGAACGGTGAGTTTGTGAAAGGCATCGACAGTTGGGCGAGTCTTTCGTTCATGCGTGCCAGGGAAGACATCTATGGCGACTATTATCTCGTCGATACCACTGGCAACCGCTTGCCTTTTTACAACCATAGCGACGCGCAGGTGCACGACACCGTGTATCTTGGCTGGCATGCCCGCCCCTCCAACCAATTGGTGTATTTTTCATTGTTTTTCCAGGATTATATCCCCTTCGCACCTACATGGCGCGTCAATATGACCTTGACCTTCGGGACGGGTCTGCCTGTCAGCGACAACAACTCTGACTTCTATTCCACTTCGCGAAACTATCCTGCCTATCGTCGTGTCGACATCGGTTTCAGCAAACAACTTATCAGCGAAGCCAGCAGTTTCAGAAAAGGCAATCCGTTACGTTATATCAAGAATATGTACGTGAGTGTTGATGTCTTCAACTTGCTTGACATTCCCAATACGATCTCTTACACTTGGGTAAAATACATCGACAACCGCTATTACGGTGTGAACAATTATCTGACACCGCGATACGTAAATGTGAAGTTGATGATGGAGTTCTAAAGAAAAAGCGAGGCGTTGACATGAACCCCGAAAGTTGGACAAAAAACTTTCGGGGTTTTATTATGTCACAAAAGAGGAACAAACACACATTCGAAGATCGACTGAAGTACA
>CAJOIS010000004.1 GCA_905234645.1 uncultured Bacteroidales bacterium
CCTCAAAGGCAACAAGATTATCGTTTTCAAGAAGAAGAGAAGAAAAGGATATCAGACTTCTAACGGTCACCGTCAGTATCTGAGCAAGATCCAGATTGAAAACATCACTGAATAAAAACCCGAAAAAACTAAAGAGATATGGCACACAAAAAAGGCGTTGGTAGTTCCGAGAACGGTCGTGAGTCAGCTAGTAAGCGACTCGGAGTGAAACTTTTCGGTGGACAAGCCGCTATTGCCGGCAACATCATCGTTCGTCAGCGCGGCACGAAGCACTATCCCGGCAAGAACGTCGGTATGGGCAAGGATCACACTCTGTATGCATTGTGTGACGGCATCGTCGAATTCAAGAAGAAGAAAGAAGGCAAGTCCTACGTCTCCATCCTTCCCGTTGAAGCTGAAGTCACCGAATAAACAATTCGATACATAAAACGAATCCCGACTATCGTTATGATAGTCGGGATTTTTTATGCCACAAAATCCAGTTTCCGCCAAAATGCGTATCTTTGCGCATCTTTCAAAACAAACCTATGATAATAAAGACAAAAACGATATTCCTCGGAGGTTTGGTCGCCCTGGGTCTGGCATTGGGCGGTTGCCACAGCACACCCAAAACCAACATCGAGAGAATCAACAGCCTGAAAAAGCAGGTGGAGGCCGACGCGAAACTCTTGAACAACCTCGAGGCCAAAGAGTTCGTGACACTCGAAAAGGACTTTAGATTCTGCGACTCCATGCTGCAGTACCAAAACGAAGAACAACTGGAGAAATCGTTTGAGACCCTGCAACTGGTTCAGGCCTACCTCGAGCAATTCAAGATTACCAAGCCCTTGATGCAGAACGATATAGACTCCACCCTACTCCAACTCGACCGTCTTAAGGCCGATGCCGAGAGCCATTACCTTTCTGACTCGTTGGTCACAGTATACATTGACGACGAAACTGCCTATGTCAACAAACTGAGCAACCAGGTGCATTATTTCCAAGACCGTTTCGGCACCTGCCAAAACGACTTGAATATAATGAAAAAGCAAAGATAAGTCGGGTCATGAAACAACGCTGGTTTTTCATAGTCTTGCTAAATGTCGCCTTCATCCTCCAAATGAGCGGCCAAGTCACAACACCGCCCAAAGGAAAGAAAACGGAGGCACGGCAAAAAGAGCAACTCCAAATTGACGAGCAACTGGCCAGCCGATACTACCGCGAACAAGACTACGAGAAAGCCCGAGACCTCTATGCACAACTCTTCGAAAAGACGGGTCAGATCTCTCATTTTCAACAATATATCGAATGCCTTATCATACTAAAGGACTACGACAAGGCAGAACAGGAACTGAAATCTTTTGCCAAGAAACACCCGACCTACTACAAGGCCAACACCGACCTTATTTACATCTACACCTTGCAAGGCAAGAGCGACAAGGCCAAGAAGCTGTTTAATGACGTCATGAAAGACCTGCCCGACAACGCTTCAACCATCCGAAACCTCAGCTATGCCTTGCAGGCTCGAGGCTTGTACGACATGGCCATGGCCATCCTGGAAAAAGGCAACAAACTGCTTGAAGGCAAGGAAACCTTCTATATGGAGCAAGCCAACCTCAACTTGTCAATGATCAACTATCAGGAGGCCTTCCGATACTATTTCAAGGAGATGGAAACCCATCCTGGGCAATACAACAACATCCGTAACCGACTGCAAACCTTGATGTTCTATGACGTCAACAACAGCATCGCCGACGAATTGCGCATCGCCTTGCTGCAGCAGGCCCAAGAAAAGCCAGACAACCTTGAATTCGCCCAACTCCTCGTTTGGTTTGCCCTGCAACAAGAAGACTATGACATCGCCTTGGCCCAAAGCCAAAGCATCGACCGGAAGACACACGACCAAGACGCACAAATCAACAACCTAGCGGGCATCTGCTTGAACAACAAGCAATTCGATGTTGCTAAGGACGGCTACAACTACATCCTTGACAAAGGCAGAAGCAACCCCTTCTACGGGCAAGCTCTCATCGGCCTTATCAACGCCGACTATTTGAAGTTGCAAGCCGAAAACCGCACCGACTCAAGGGCTTACGAGAGGCTGTCGAAGCGCATCGACGAAGCTCGTGACGAAGTCAGCACCAACGACTTATCGAAGCTGACGCTCATCCAAGCGGACATCATGGCCTATCATATAGGCCAAACCGATGAAGCCATCGCCTTGCTGACCAATACGATAGAAAAGGTGAACAGCAAGCAAGGACAGGCAGAACTAAAATTAAAGCTGGCCGACATCTATCTCCGCCAAGACGAAGTCTGGGAAGCCACACTGCTCTACAGTCAAGTCGACAAAAGTCTGAAGGAAGAGCCGCTGGGACACGAAGCCCGCTTCAAGAATGCCCAACTGCGCTATTTCATTGGAGAGTACGAATGGGCACAAAGCCAACTGAAGGTGCTGAAAGCCGCTACCTCCAAACTCATCGCCAACGATGCCATGACGCTATCTCTCGTCATTAAAGACAACCTGGAGATGGACACCACAGGCACGGAGCTCAACCGCCTGGCGCGTGCCGATTACAGAATATACCAACAACGGGAAGACGAAGCCATAGCCCTACTTGACGAAATCATCGCCAACGGGAATGAAATCAGTGTGCCACATGCGCTGTTCCGCAAAGGCGAGCTCGCCGAAAAACGAAAGGAATTTGAACCCGCTGAGCAGTTGTACCTGCAAATCATGGAGCAGTATCCTTATAGTTATATGGCCGACGCCGCCTTGATGAATGCCGCATTAATTGAGCAAAACCAGCTGAAAAACAAGGAACTGGCCAAGCAGCATTACGAACAACTGATCGACGAATACCCGACAAGCATCTATACGGCACAAGCGAAGAAAAACTATAGAAAGTTATAGTTTAGAGTTGAGTGTTTAGAGTTAAGAGATATGAATAGCGAAGTTAGACCGAAAAAGAGTTTGGGGCAGCATTTCCTGACCGACCAAAACATCGCCCAACGCATCGTGGAGCAGCTGTCGCCCGACGTGGAGACTGTCATCGAGGTGGGAGCCGGTACGGGTGTGTTGACCCAATACATGGTGCAGGACATCTTGGACAAGTTCTATGTCATCGAGATCGACAAGGAGTCCATCGCCTATCTGCAAAAACATTTCCCCATGCTTGGCGAACGGCTGATTGAAGGCGACTTCCTCCGCACCGACCTCAGCCAATTCGGGCAACAAAATATGGCCATCATCGGCAATTTCCCTTACAATATCAGCAGCCAGATTTTCTTCCAAGTGCTGAAATACAAGGAACAAGTCGTTGAAGTGGTTGGCATGGTGCAGAAGGAGATGGCCGAACGCATGGCCGCTAAGGAAGGCAGTAAGACCTACGGCATCCTTAGTGTATTGATGCAGGCTTGGTACGACATCGAGTATCTTTTCACCGTGCACGAGAACGTCTTCAACCCACCACCGAAGGTGAAGTCCGCCGTCATCAAGATGCGGCGCAATGCCGTCACAGATTTGGGCTGCGACGAGAAACTATTTGTGAGCATCGTCAAGCAGGCCTTCAACCAGCGCCGCAAGACCATGCGTAATTCGCTGCGTCCCATGCTCAGCCCCGACATCATCGAAAACGAGGTCTTTAACAAAAGACCAGAACAACTGTCGGTGCAGGAATTTATTGATTTGACGAACCTAATTGGAGAACATCCAATCCATTAATTGGCTTTCAGCGAGGCGCTTTCTTTGCGCATGGCATGACGTACCGTGAGGAAAGCCGAGGTGCAACCCACCACCAAAATCGTGGCGAAAATCAGCAGCACATCTTTTAACTTCAACAGGACGGGATAAGCATCCACGACATAGTTGCCGCCCGTGCCGAACTTCACGAAACCGAACTGCTGCTGCAACAGCACTAAAATGATGCCTAACAACAATCCGATGAATCCGCCCACCACGGAAATCAGCAGGCCCTCATTCATAAAGATACGCTGAATCAAACGATTGTCAGCACCCATTGACTTCAGGATTTCTGTGTCCTTGCGCTTGTCGATCATCAACATGGAGAGTGAACCGACCACATTGAAAGTGGCCAAAATCAAGATAAAGGTGAGGATGACATACACCGCCCATTTCTCGGAACGCATAATCTTATAAAGGGTCTCCTGTTGTTCCTGTTGGTTTTTCACAGTGAAATCCTCCCCTATCACAGCTTTCACTTCCTTTTTCACCTTTTTGACATCGGCATTCGGAGCAGTAAAGAGCTCCACATTCGATGCTTTGTTCTCATATTCAAGCATCTCAGAAAGCCAATCGAAAGGCACAAGTACCAGCTTTTCGTCCTGTTCCTGCTCGGTGGAGAACACACTACGCACCATCAGCACATCGGAATTGAAGCTGTTTTCGAGGCTCATCTGTGAGGCATTGCCACGCTTTGGCACATAGACGCGCACCATCGCATAGGGGTTGTAGGCATTGATGCCGAGATACCATGCCACGCCTGCGCCAGAAACAGCAAAATAGTGTTCATCCTCGTCGGAAAGGGATAAATCGCCACCGACCATCACCTCTTTTAGGCGGTCTATCTCCTGATACTCCAATCCCACGCCCTTCACCTGTCCTATATGCTGCTTGTCGTTGGCACGAAACAGGGCATCTTCGGTAATCGTAGGTATCACATAGTCAACACCTTGTATATCTTTGAGTTGACCCAAAGAAAATGTCGACAAGTCAATGGTCTTGCCTTTCACGGCAGCAATCTGCAGGTCGGGGGTGAGGCTGTTGTTCATCTCCGAAATCACCTTCTCCAAGCCGTTGAAGGCACTCAGCACCACGATAAGTGCAAAGGAACCCACACTAATACCTAAAATGGAAATCCATGTGATGATATTAATGAGATTGTGGCTCTTCTTGGCGAGCAGGTAACGGTTTGCTATGAACAGCGGCAGTCTCACTTGTCGGGGTGCAGCAAGTTGTCAATGTTTTCGATATAATCCAGCGAGTCGTCTTCGATGAAGCGCAGTTCAGGTACCACACGCATCTGATGACGTATGCGGTTGCCCAACAGGCCACGGATAGCCTTGGCATTCTGACTCACCTCCTCCACGACTTTCTTCTTCTCGTCCACGCCAAAGACGCTCAAATACACACGAGCATAAGAGAGGTCGGAAGTGACGTTGACGCGGGTCACGGTGATCATCAGCGAAGGCACCTTGGGCTTCAGCTCCTGCTGGAAGATATCACCCAGTTCCTTCAGTATCAGTTTATTAACTTTTTCTAATCTTTTGCCGTCCATTTGTATCAGTTGTCGGTTATTGAAAGTGCAAAAATACGAAAAATGTAGATTTTCAGTGGGATACTGTCCATTTTTTATACCTTTGCAAGGACAATCCACATGCTTATGGCACAAGAAATCGAAAGAAAATTTCTGGTTTGCGGTGACTTCAAAACGGAGGCTTATCAGTCGACACGCATCATCCAAGGCTATCTCAGCAGTCAACCCGGACGCATAGTACGCGTCAGGGTGAAAGGCAACAAAGGCTACATCACCATCAAGGGGCGAACCAACGCCACCGGTGTCTCTCGCTTTGAATGGGAAAAGGAAATCGCCGTAGACGAAGCCTTGTCATTGTTGGAGTTAGCTGAGCCTGGAATTATCGACAAGACCCGTTACCTCGTCAAAAACACTGATGGCCGGCATGTTTGGGAAGTCGACGAGTTTCACGGCGATAACGAAGGCCTCGTCATGGCCGAAATCGAACTTGCCGCCGAAGACGAGCCTTTCGACAAGCCCGAGTGGCTAGGTAAAGAAGTCACTGGCGACCCGCGTTATTACAACTCCATGCTGAAAGAACATCCCTTCAAGCAATGGAAATGATTTTTACAAAAGCCTAAAAAAACTATATTTGTACGCTCATAAACCCCATTGCCATGAAAAAGACACTGCTGTTCCTCTTTCTCCTCCCCTTTTCTCTGCTTGCACAGGTGACCGACGACTTCTCCGACGGTGATTTCACCAACAATCCCACTTGGTCAGGAACGACGAACAGCTATGTCGTGAACGGCAACCAGCAACTTCAGTTGAATGCAGATGGAGAAGGTACGGCCTATCTTTCCCTGCCCATCACTGAATCGGAGTCGATGGAATGGCATTTCTGGATTCGGGAGGCCTTCGCACCCTCGGGTAACAACTATTCCGACGTGTGGCTCAGTGCCGACAATGCCGATTTGGCGCAAGTTACTCAAGGCTATTTCCTCCGTTTTGGCGAAGGCGGCAGCAACGATGCCATAGAGCTTTTCCGTAAGGATGCCGACGGGCAACAGAGCATCTGTCGGGGTACTGATGGCGCCATTGCGGCTTCATTTGCCGTCCACGTCAAGGTAAACTGCGACCGCGAAGGCAATTGGATGATCCAAACCTGTTACGACAACACTGGGATTTATATCATTGAAGCACAAGGCATTGACGACACATACAGACGAGACGGTTTCTTTGGCTTTTGGTCCAAGTTCACCTCAAGCAACGCCAAGAAGATCTATTTCGACAACGTCTATATCGGGCCATTCATCGCTGACCACGAGCCTCCACAACTCTTGACATGCGAGGTGCTTGACCTCACCCATCTGAAACTGGCGTTTAACGAGGCTCTCGACGAAACTTCAGCGCTTAATCCATCCAATTATTCCATCGACAACGGCATGGGCTGTCCTGCTTCGGTAGTTTTTGGCGAGAACCCCGCCACCGTGGTGCTGGAATTCGAGCGTGAAATCGGCAATGGCATCAATTACACCCTCACCGTCAGCCGTGTCAAAGACATGTGGAACAACATGATGGAGACAGCGACTATGGCATTCTCGATTTACGAAGCCTCGGAGTTCGACATCGTCATCAACGAAATCATGGCCGACCCGAATCCTGTGGTGGGTCTGCCTGAATGGGAGTATGTGGAACTCTACAACACCACGGAGTTTGGCATCGACTTGAAGGACTGGCGTATCGAGATCGGCAGCAACGACAACACCTTTGAGAATTATGTCCTCGCCCCGCATGGCTATGTCATCCTATGTCATAGGGATGCCGTGACCGAGTTGAGAGAATACGGTGACTGCATCGGCTTCAGTTCTTTCTCTGTGGGCAACACCTCGTCGGCGATGTATCTCTATAACAAGGAAGGCATATTGATTTCGATGGTCAACTTCAGCAACACCTGGTACCACGACCCCGACAAGGACAATGGTGGCTGGTCGGTGGAGCAAATCGACCCGCTGAATCCCTGCGCAGGAGCGTCCAATTGGACAGCCTCGATGGATGCCTCGGGTGGCACGCCGGGCCGACTCAATTCGGTGAATGGCGAGAACAACGTGGCACCACAGGTGGAGCGTGTGAGCATGTTCTCCAACTTCCTTGTACAGCTATGGTTCGATCAACAGATGGATGCAGCTAGTTTGATGGATTTACAGCATTTCCTTGTAGAAGAATTGGGCGAGCACCCACAAGATATAGAGACCAATCCTATTGATCCTCACTATGTGGGTCTCGTCTTCGACCACGGCTTCGTGGTGGGCATGGTTTATACCTTGGTCATCGATGGCGTCACCAACTGCGTGGGAACGGCCATCGAGCCCGACACTCAAGTGCCATTCGGCATCCCGAACGAGGTAGCCGAAGGCGACATCCTGATCAATGAAATCCTCTTCGACCCCATTTCTCCTGGCGTGGACTATGTGGAGCTTTACAACAACACCGACAAAACCTTCGACCTCAGCACGCTGATGCTTGGCGTCATCAAAGAGAGTTTTCCTAATCCTGCCGACACAACTCTGAAGGAAATCGTCACCGAGAGCCGTTTGTTTCTGCCGAATACATACGTTTTGCTCTCCACCAACAGCGAGATTGTGGGGCAGCAGTACGAATGCCCGACGGACAACTTCGTGCAGATGGCTTCGTTTCCGAGCTATGCCAACGCTGGCGGCACCGCTATCCTCGTGGGCAAGGACGGCACCATGGTGGACCAAATGTATTACTCCGAGAAGATGCACTATCCACTGCTCAAGATCACCAAGGGCGTGTCGTTGGAGCGTGTGGCCTTCGACCAGCCTTCCATGGATGCCAACAACTGGCATTCTGCCGCTGAAAGGGTGCATTTCGGCACGCCGGGCTACGAAAACTCGATGTTACAAACGGCGGAGCCTTCGGAAGATGAAATCACCATCAACCCTGATGTCTTCTCACCCGACGGTGACGGCTTCGACGATGCTTGTTTCATCAACTACCATTTCGATGAGGCGGGCTATACGATGAACACCTACATCTTCAATGTGGCGGGACAGTTGATTCGTCATCTGGTGAAAGGCGAGCTGGTGGGACAGGAAGGCAGCGCCTTATGGAACGGCCTGGACGAAAACGGCAACCGCGTCCCCATTGGTGTTTATGTCGTCGTCACGGAGGTATTCAATTTTGACGGTAAAGTAAAGCAGTTTAAGAATGCTACTGTTGTTGGGACTCGCTGATCAAAAATCCATATTAGATTGCGCCAGAATCTCCTTGGTATCAGGATTAAAAGCGGTGAGATTGCCCAAACCGGGCTGCTCGGTCACATAAACGCCGTTGTCCAAGACGATGAAGTCGTGATCTTTGTTGTTTTCGATGACGTGGTTGATAAAGCTGTAGTCGACAGGGATGTGACCGTGGATGATCTTCTTGCCGTGCGACTTGTTGTAATCGACTCTGAAACGGCGCGTCCACATCATGCTGCGCTCATCCTCGAAAGGATCGTCAATGTTGAAATTCATGCCGGCATGGACGAGGATGTATTCCTCCAACTCGATGTATGGCAGGCAAGCATTCATCCAATCGATGTATTTCTGGGGTATCTCGCGCGGATGCTTCACGCCGAAACTCTCCAAGGTGGTCTTGGCTCCTACGGCTTCCCATTCCTTCTGCTCGGGATGTTTGCCGAAGAGGCGTTTCTTCTGGTCGGCCTCGAAGGCCTTCACACACATATCCTCGTGGTTACCCTTGATGAAATGCACCTCATATTCCTCCTCTTGAAGGTGCATCAGGTAATCAATGACACCCTTGCCATCGGGGCCACGGTCAATGTAATCGCCGAGGAAATAGAGTTGGTCGTGCTTCGTGACCTTGAGCATGTTTTCGAGCAACACCTTCAAAGTCTTGGCACAGCCATGTATGTCGGGGATGATCCAGCGTTGCGACATCAGAATAGATTATTGAGGTTGAGTGATTCGTATTGTCTTCTAAGCTTGGTCTTGAATGTCCAACGCACATCGGAGATCCAGCGGCGGCACAACTCGCAGTAATCCACAAAGACGGAGTAAGAAAAGAACAGCAGCACGGTGCCGGCCAATGCCCACATCCAAGGCAAGAAACAGAATAGCAACACGGTGCCAATAATGAAGACAATCGGGAAAAGCACAAGCTTGACACCATAACTCACCGTGTTACTGAAGGCTTTGTCCTTTAGCTTTCCTCTGATAACCAACGTAGTAAGCCATACAGGCAAGTTCACCGCAGCCGAGGCCACAAAGTACGGCAGACCCACAAGCAGGACGATAAACTTCCATAATGAGTTGAGCAACGGGTATTTCTTCGCTGTCGACATGACGGAGATCTTCTGACGTCTGCGCTCCTTGGCAAAGTCAAGCACACGCTCAAAGAGGTTCTTGCATTCTTCAGGCTTTTCTTCCTTGTATTTCAGCACCTTTGTGACAGTGTCGCGGTTGCGGAGCATCTTCTTGTAAAGGCCTCCCGCACGCTTTTCGTTTTTCATCTTCACGATTTCCCAGATGGCGTCGTAGTCCTCGTCATCAGGGATAAAAGTGAATAGTTTGGAAATCTCCACGTGGAGCTGGTCTTTCAGTATATTGATGTTGACGGCCTCGTTCTCCTCGGTGCTGTTCTTTATGAACTCGGTCACGTTGATGGGCTGGCCGAAGTTGATCATCGCCGTGCTGCGAAAACGGAAATAGTCGCCGTATTCGATGGCGGTGGGGATGATATAGACAGGGCTTTTTTCGCCAAACTGCTTGTTGGCGTCGAGAGCGATATGGAACAAACCCTTGCCCATGCGCATCAGCGAGTGCTTGGTACGATGCGTGCCTTCGGGGAAGAGGTAGAGGTCAACCTGGTCGTGAACGACATCGACGGCCTTGTTGAGTGATTCGTCGTTGTTACGCACCGCCGCCACGCCATTGCGGATGCGGAAAATAGGCAGGATACGCAAAAATGTCAACACCTTCGCCACGGTGGGATTCTTGAAGATATCACCACGTGCGATGAAAACCTTGCGGATGTTGTTCGATGACAACAGCACCAAGGCATCCATCAACGTATTGCTGTGGTTAACGCCAAAAATCAGTCCTCCCTCTTTCGGAAGGTTTTCTTTGCCGTGCACCTCAAACCTACGGTATGAGCGCCTAGTGTTCCAGTTGACAAACGGCAACAAAAAGGAATATAAATAGTCTGGATCTTGGATTTTCTTGGCCATTTCAGAGTCGAAAATAGGTGTACAAAAGTACATATTTATCCCAAACACAACCCTGTTTTTCTGTCAAACCATAAAATTTACTATTTTTACGGCCTCAATGATGAACGAAATGAAGATAAAAACACCTGTCATCCTTGGATTATTGTTCTTTTGTTGGACATTGACTTCTTGCCACAACGAGCCTCAAACACCTGACGATAACGACGCCATCGTTGATACCCTCACCATATTGCAACATGTGCAGAAAAGAGGCGTTTTGAGAGCCGTGACAAACTGCGAAATAATCAATTACAATACGGAAAAAAGCACTCCATCCGGATTCGAATATGAGTTGTTGAGCGACTTCTGCAAAGACAATGGGCTAGAGCTGGAGATGCTGGTTAACGAAAACCTCGACTCCTGTTATATGCTGCTCGATTCCTGTAAGGTGGACATAGTGGCTGTGGGGGTCGGTTCCAACAAAGACATGAAACGGCGCTTCCTGCTGACCAACCCAATCCTCATGCAGCGGAGTGTGTTGGTGCAGCGCCTCCCAAAAGACTGGAACAAAATGTCAACAGCCAATGAAGTTGAAAACCAACTGCTTCGCTCTTCTGTTGACTTGGCAGGCAAGACCATTTACCTGCCCAAAGGCAGCCACGAGGTCAAATTGCTGGAACACCTCTCCGACCAAATTGGCGACACCATCTATATCAAGGAATGTGACAGCCTCAACAGCGTTGACTTGGTGAAAGCGGTTTCTTCGGGAGAAATCGACTACACCGTGGTGGAGGAATATATGGCACGCATGGCGTCATTGGACTTGAAAGGCCTCGACACCAAGTTGAATGTCAGTGTGGAACAGCCTCTGGGCTGGGCCATCAGCAACCATGAAGGCGACTCATCTTTGCTTTATGCCCTCAACAGCTGGATCGATGGCTTCGAGCAACGCAACCTCAACCGCATCTTGGCGAAATATGTCAACAAAGGCAATGTCTTCTCCAAACACAAACCCGCAAGTGGAGCGCTGTCGGAGTTTGACGACATCATCAAGAAAACCGCCAAGAACATCGGTTGGGACTGGCGTCTGCTGGCATCGCTTATCTATCAGGAGTCACGTTTTAGGAAGGACCTCGAAAGCGAAAAAGGTGCTTTCGGCCTCATGCAACTCATGCCTGTTGTGATGGAACGGTACGAAATCGACTACGACGCCACGCCCGAGGAGCAACTCAACGCTGGCGGACAACTCATCAGTTTCCTTGACGACTGCCTCAAGAACAAGGTAACCGACAGCGTCGAAAGGGTGAAGTTTGTGTTGGCTGCCTATAACTCCGGGCTCGGTCATGTGTACGACGCCCAACGACTCGCCCAGAAATACGGCAAATACCCCGACATTTGGGACAACAATGTGGACTATTTCATTCTCAACAAATCAAAGAAACAATATTACAACGACACCTGCTGCCGTGCAGGCTACTTACGCGGCACCGAGACCTACCGTTTCGTGGAAGAAGTACTCGACCGTTTCTACCAATACCAAGCAACATACAATTGACAAGGGTTCCTGAACCCGTCGAAGGACCTTTATAATGATACCATCATATGAAAAAAGCATTATTCACATTAATCATAGCCCTGCCCCTCTTTTTTAACGCATCTGTTCATGCCCAAAAGTTCAACGCCGGCGTCATAGCAGGAGCTGTCTTTTCCCAAGTGGATGCCCCGGATGAAGTGTATCAAGGCTTCCACCAACTGGGATTTACAGCCGGCTTTTTCGCCAACCTGCCCTTTGACGAGTATTGGTCGGCACAAATGGAACTGAAATACTCGCTTTTCGGCGCTCATTCTTCCGACAAAGAGATAAACGAGTATGCTTACCCACCCTATAGCCTGCGCCTTCACTATGCTGAAATTCCCTTGATGCTCCGTTGCAACCTTGGGGCTTTCCGTTTGAACTTCATCACCTTGGAAGCTGGTGCCAGCCTCGACTTCCGGCTTCGTGCCACTGAGGATGCCGACGGCGACTATCAGGTGACAACGGGGCGATGGAACTTTTTCACCGCTACAGCCAATGCTGGCGCGCATGTCGCCATCAACAAGCATTTCGGCATAGGCGCACGCTTCATGTATTCCGTGGTGCCATGCCGTTTTTCGGGTTATCCGGGATGGTTTTATAACCAATACTACAACAAGGTGGTTCAGTTTACCCTGACCTACAACATCAACTCTCCCCTGCGATAAAGTCGATGTTCCGTTTCAGGCCTTCGTAACCGGCACGCTGCATGGCGGAGTGCTTGAACATCGTGTCAAAATCGGCTTTGGTCAGGTTTTTCCAATCTTCTTCACGCATGGAAAGCAGCCTTTCCGAAGGCTGAAATTCGGGTTCTCTGTTGGGTAGCGAGAATTTGTTGTAGGGACACACATCCTGGCAGATGTCGCAGCCATACATCCAGCCATTGAAAACTTTGGGGTCGAGGTGTGCAAGGTCGCCTTTGTATTCGATGGTCAGATAAGAGATGCACTTGCGGGCGTCAATATGGAATGGAGCTTCCAAGGCGCCAGTGGGACAAGCATCGATGCACTTGGTGCAACGGCCGCAACGGTTACCCAATGCTTGGCCTGTTTCTTCCAATTCAATAGGCAAAAACAAATGCCCGATAAAGAAAAAAGAGCCCCTCTTGGGATGGATCAATGTGGTGTTTTTGCCAATGAAACCCAAGCCACAACGTACAGCCCAGGCACGGTCGAGGACAGGAGCCGAGTCAACAAAGACGCGAGTGTTTTCCAGTTTCCCTGTCTGACTCTCTATGCGTTCCAACAGGTGACGCATCTTGTTCTTCAACACCTCGTGGTAATCGGCGCCATAGGCGTATTTGGCGATTTTGAACTTGTCGCCATCGCCGATTTGTTGTTTGGGAAAGTAATTGTATAGGACTGTGACGATGCTTTTCGTGCCTTCCACAAGCAGGCGGGGGTCATAGCGTTTTTCCTTGTTGCGCGTCAAGTAGCCCATCTCGCCCTCACGGCCGCCTTCAAGCCACTGCTCCACATGCACCGACTCAGTGTCCAACGCCGTTGCATTGGCAATGCCACAGGCATCAAAGCCCATGCGCTCGGCTTCGGCGACAATCCACGAGGCGTCCATCAGAACGGGGCAAAGGTCACACCCACCGAAAGCGGATGGAACTCAGGAGCATTGTGGCCCACCGAAAACACCGGGTTGAACTGATAGGCGGCATAAGCACTCACCCATTTCCAGCCTATGCGCAAGGTAGCGGAATAGGCCATGCGTTCTACGTTGTTGATATAGACATACTTCTCATGGATGGTGACACCGCTTTCATCCGTAAGGACACCGTCTTCGTCGGGACCGACATAACGGGTCTTCGTGCCAATCATCACACCCACCTTGAAGCCCGCACTGATCTTCACCTGATCCTTGATGCGGAAATTGATCAACAGCGGCACCTCGCCATAGGTAGGGTTGACTTTATAGCGCTTGAAGCCTTCCACATCGCGGTAGTTTTTCAGCACCAAATCTCCATTCGTATATGGATTCATGATGCGGGTGTAGGAGAAATAGTTGTGCGATGACACGCCCAAGCCAATGGAAACCGTATGCTTCGAGCTTTCACCTAAAGGGAAATTATAAGTAAGCGCACAACCCACACCTTGATTGACCATACGTGGGTCCCAATTGTCGCTGGGGGCAAGTTGGAAGTCGTTGAACAGGTCTAAGCTAAAGGTGACTCTGTTGTCGGTTTTATTGGCAATGAGTTGGGCGAAACTTGTCGCCGAAATGACCAATGCGATGAGGGTGAAAAGTGCTTTCTTCATTTGATTATCGTTGTTTTGTTATTCGCTTAATGATTCTCTGTAATCTCAGAGCGTTCGTCCAATAGGCGGTTGATCTCATCCTCTGTGAGCTCCGGGTTACGCAATTGCTTGTCGATGGCAGCCAATTGGGCTTCCAGATTCTCCGTGGTACCAGGGATATCTGTCAGTTGTTTCTCTTTATTGACAGGAGGCTCTTGAGGAGTAACGGTTTGATTGTCGGCAATCTGTCCACCACCGAAGTTCTTCAACTGACCCATGACCATGTTCACCATCTGCTTGGAGAAAGGATCAAGCTTGTAGATTTCGACTTTCATGTCGTCCTTCAGCTCATCGAAATCCTCCAAAAACATCTTCAGCTGTTCCTTCTGTTCCTCGTTGATGCCAGGAATGGCGTCGAGGTCCTGGTTTTCCATCATCTTCTTGAACATGTTCAAGAGGTCGTCGAGTCCGTTATTTAAGTTGTTGTCGTCCATCTTTGTAATTGGAATTAGGTAGTTGACATCATCAAAAACCATTCCGCCTGCAAAGAAACGCTTTTTTTGCGTAAGGATTGCGCCAAATTGACATTTTTTTGCGATTATTGCAGTTTCAAACATAAGACGACCATGGAATTCAACACGATAAAGGTACAACTAGGTGAAAGCATGGCTTGGATCAACCTCGACCGTCCCGAAGTGCGCAACGCCTTGAATGCCGAATTGATACGCGAGCTTACCGAGGTCTTCGACTGGCTCAACAGCCGCGACGACATCCGTGTCATCATCCTGAAAGGTAACGGCAAGGCTTTTTGTGCCGGCGCCGACCTAGATTACATGAAAGCGATGGCCAAATATAGCTATCCCCAGAATCTCGACGATGCACAAAGACTCTCCAAGTTGTTTCAGACCGTCTATTTCTGTAACAAGGCCGTCATCGTCGACGTGCACGGCGCCTGTATCGGTGGAGCCAACGGCATCATCGCTGCCGCCGACATTGTGATCGCCGAGAAGGAAACGAAATTCGCCTTTTCGGAGGTGCGTCTCGGCATCACGCCAGCCACCATCTCGCCTTTTGTGTTGGCCAAAATCGGCAACACCGCCGCCAAGGAGTTGATGCTCACGGGACGTCGTTTCACCGCCGATGAAGCCAAAGACTTCCGTCTGGTGAACGCTGTCGTCGACGAAACTGAGATGATCGACACCGAGCGCCAATACATTGAACATTTCCTGCATGCCTCGCCCGGTGCCATCGCCGAGTGCAAGAACCTGCTCCGCGTGGTAAGCGGCACCGGCGACCCCTTCAACCCTGTTTTCATGCAGACTTCAATGGCCATCGCCAACCAACGCATCTCCAAGGCCGGGCAGGAAGGCATGGCAGCGTTTTTCGAAAAGCGTAAACCCGAATGGGACAAATAATCAAAACAACTATACTATGAAGAAATTTGCAGTAATCCTGGCCGGCTGCGGTCGTAAGGATGGCAGTGAAATCAACGAAGCCATAACACTTTTGCTCTCCATTGAGCAGCACCATTGCGAATACCAATGCTTCGCCCCCGACCGCCCGCAGACAGAGGTCATTGACCACCTGACAGAAAAGAAGGTCACCAACGCCAAACGCAACATCCTTACCGAGGCTGCGCGACTTGCTCGCAGTAAAATCCTTCCCATCGAAGAATACAAAGCTGCCGACTATGACGGTTTGCTCTTCAGCGGCGGCTATGGTGTGGCTAAAAACCTGTGCGACTACGCCTACAAAGGTGCCGACATGGAGGTGGAACCCGACGTGGCCCGTGCCATTGTCGAAACACGTGAAGCCAACAAACCCATTGGTGGTATGTGTATCGCGCCCGTAATGTTCGCCAAGCTGTTGCCTGGCGTATGCGTCACCTTGGGCAACGAAGGCACGCCCGATGCCGACAACATCCGCAAGATGGGAGCTTACCATGTACAAACCGAACATGGCGACGTATGTGCCGACAATGAACTATTGGTGTTCTCCACACCTGCCTACATGCTTGACGCTACATTAAAAGATGTCTATGACGGTGCCTATAACCTTATTGAGGCCATCGTTGAAACCTTGGAGGATAAAACACACAAATAAGATCAGATCTTGTCGCCATATGCCAAATCCCCTGCATCACCGAGGCCGGGGACGATATACTTGTGTTCGTTCAAGACGGGATCGATGGCGGCACACCACAACGTGACATTGTCCAATGGCCTGAAGAGTTTCATCAGGTTGTCAATACCGGCTTGGGCGGCAATGACACAGCACAGATGCAATTGCTTCGGAATGCCTTTGGTGCATAGGGCTTGGTAGGCTAGTTCAAGGCTACCACCTGTGGCCAGCATCGGGTCGGCGATGATAAGGGTTTTGTCCGTCAAATCAGGCGCAGCGAGGTATTCCACCTTGATGCCCACGTTTTCATGCTTTTCGTCCAAATAATAACGGTAAGCCGACACGAAGGCATTGCCTGCATGGTCGAATATGTCCAGGAAGCCTTGGTGGAAGGGCAAGCCCGCGCGAAAAACGGTGGCGAGCACCACCTCATCATCGGGAGTATTTGCTTTAGCTTCGGCCAGCGGCGTTTGGATGCTTTTTTCTGAGTAATGCAAAGTCTTGCTGACTTCATAGGCCATCATCTGTCCGATGCGCTGCAGGTTATGGCGAAAAGTGTTGCGGTCGGCTTGTACCTTGATGTCTCTCAACTCAGCCACATATTGGTTGACGATGCTGTTGCTTGCTGCGAAATTGATGATGTTCATGACGCGAAAAAGATTTCTGCAAAGGTATAAAAAAATCGGGGGTGACCCGAAAGTCACCCTCGATTTTTCATATATGGCTTGGTGTTATCTGCGTCCGGTGTTGGCGCTGCCACGGCTGCTGCTAGAACTTGCACTTCTCGAGCTGCTGCTAGAACTTGCGCTGCTGGAGGTGCGGTTCGAGGCGCTGCTGCTGGAGCTGCTAGGGCGGCTGACATTGTTGCTGGAGCTTGCGCTTCTGCTGGTGCTGCTGGTGCTGCTCGGGCGTGCGGTGCTGCTAGAGCTGGTGGAGGGGCGGCTGACGTTGCTGCTGGAGCTTGCGCTGCCGGAGGGACGAGTCGTGGCGCTGCTGCTGGCACTGCTCGGACGGCTGACATTGCTGCTAGTGCTGCTGGAAGGACGGCTGGCGCTGCTGCTCGAGCTTGCACTGCTGGAGGGGCGAGTCGTGGCGCTGGTGCTAGCAGAGGGGCGTGAAGCGCTGCTGGGGCGGGTGCTGCTGCTCGAGTTGACGCTGTTGGAAGCAGACGAGGTGCTGTTGCCGCTGGAGCTGCTGGCGCTCATGCTGCCCGTGTTAGCGTTCGGCCTCACCGAAGCGTTAGGAGCCTCGTTGTTGTTGCTGGCAGCAGGGACAGGCGGAGTCGTGCCTTCATTGAAGTGGTTGCCATGACTTTCGTTGAAGTGGTTGGCAGGATAGCCGCCGTTGTTGTGATGATAACCATAGGTGTGGTGCATCGGATCCATCGGACGGGGTTCGTGGCCGGCGGGAGGCATCGGCGGACGGAAGCCGTCATAGTAGTAGCGGTAGCTGCCGGGGCGGTGGTAGTAGCGGATGCGAGGCGGCACCGTAATGACTACCCAGTGGTCGGAACGCGGCCCGTCCCAGTAGAAGCGAATGGGGTCGAAGTACTCGAAAGTGGTGAAGCTGTAGAGCTCATCGCCCAACTCGTAGTAAGGCATGATGGTGAAAGTGTATCTTCTGTCGATAAGGCGAAGCGGGATGTTCATCGCGATTCTCTTGATGCGACCAGGACGAACTTTCACGTATTTTTCGGCGTAGCTGTAGCCGTAATCAGGGTCGAGGAAGAGAGAGACATAACCCCTATAGGTGTAGTCTCCGATATTCTCCACGTCGTAGTAGACCGTGATTGAGCTGTGGTTGTACACCATCACCGGCTGTGATACCAAGGCGAGTTCAGGTGGAAAACCACTTGCTTTTGCTGCGATGGCTCCTACTGCCAGCAGGAGGGTCATCAGGATGTTCTTGGCTTTCATAGTTGCGATTGTTTTAAGGGTTTGACTTCTGTTTGCTTTTAGCGTTCAACCCTCATAACTACCAAAACCGTGCCAAAACAATTGTAGGGCCGCCAAATGTATGGCAGCCCTACAAATCTGTACCCAAAAGGGGATGGGTTATTTCTCCGTCAAACGGGAAACTTTACCATAGTCGATCTCAGGATGCTGAGACAGAAATTCCATCATCAAGTCATTGGAACTGCGGAAAGTGGATTGACCATCATCCTCATGCTCGAAATCGAACACCGAGGACATGTAGCTGTTCATCACGACATCATATTTGGCTTTCATATCCAGAGGTTTACCGTTATCCAATGTCACCTGGATATCCGACACATGTTTGTCGTCCACTTTTTTGTAAGTATATGTGCAGCCTGAGCAGTAGATGGGGCCTTTGTCGACGATGGGACTGAGCTCCATCAAGCGAATAATCTCCTCTCCCGTCAACGTGTAGCGGACAATCTCGTTGTCGAAAGGATCGAGGGCAAAGATGTCCTTGATGGTCACAGGACGCGCCGAAAGCGTGTCAAAGCGCACACCACCTGGGTTTTGGAAAGCCAAATCAGCACCCAAAGGTATACGGATAGCATCCGTCATCAGGCAGCCCAAAGCCTCATTGCGGTCAATAGGCGTCATGTTGGTGCACACGACTGTGTTGAAATAGTCGTTGTTGTTGAAATTATTCACCATGGCTTGCACTTTCTCATCACGCTTGGGGAAGTCCTTCACCGAAAGCAGCTGCATGTCTTTGCCAGTGAGCTTACCATCAACAAAAGTGAAGGTACTGAGAGTCACATAAGTGGCACGGCTATCGGCTTGGGTGACCATGACGTCACCGACGAGTTGTTTCTCGGCCACGAGGGTGTGGGAATGTCCGCCGAAGATAGCGGCCACCTGCGGGAACTTTGCAGCAGTCTCGAGGTCTTCCTCATAACCGCAGTGTGTGAGCAGGAAAATGGCATTGCAGTCGCTGAGCTCTTCGATATATTTTGGCAGCACCTCGTAAAGGTTGACGAAGTGAGAACCGTTAGAGTGTTTGGGGTGGAAATCGGGAAGGCCGTTCTCGCCCACTTGGATACCGCCAATCACGCCAATCTTCAATCCGTCACGTTCAAAGACGATGTAAGGTGAAACATTGGGCATTTGAAGTGTGTCGTCAAATTGGACATTGGCGCACACAAAGGGGAAGTTGGCCCAACCGAGCGCGCTGCGCAAGGCGAGGGGACCGTTGTCCCACTCGTGGTTGCCGAAGGTGGAAAGGTCGAATTTGACGGCGTTCATCAACTCGTACATGGGCTTGGCAGGCTCGGCGCAACGGTCGTTGATGGGGTTGCCTGAGCGGTTGTCACCCGCACTGAAGAGCAACAGATCGGGATGGACGCTACGCAAGCTGTCTATTAACGCAGCTAGCTTCGGGAAGTTGTCGATGTTGGCGTGCATGTCATTGGTGCTAACGATGTACACCTTTTGTTCTTTAGGTTTCGTCTCACAGGCCGTGAGAAAAAGCATGACAACAAAAGTTGCCATCATGATTGTACTAAATCTTTTCATGGTATTCATAGTTTGATATAGATTCTCGAATTGGCGCGCAACGAGCCATCAAGGCCGACGATATTGCCGTAAGCGTCTCTTACTTCTATGCCTTCCAGATTGAGAGGCAGGTTGTTGGCTCTGCAATAGGCGAGCACTACCGATTTCACTTTTGCGCCATAGTAGGTGCGCACTTCTGTGTCATTGACAAATGCTTTCATAATATTGATATTACTGATTTAATTTGAGGGCAAAATTACTGTTTTTTCCATTAATTGGATTCACTTTTCACTTTTTCATTATTTTTGCATCAATTTAATCCTAAAAACGAAACTATTATGAAATTAGAAGGAAGAAGAGAAAGTACCAATGTGGAGGACCGCAGAGGGAAGAAAACAGTAGCTGCTGCCGGAGGCCTTGGTATCGGCGGTATTATTATTGCCTTGATTATTATGTTAATGGGAGGCGACCCTAGCCAATTGACGGAACAATTGCAGCAGGGCAACACCACCGAGTACGTCGACGAAGACACAGATTACAGCCAAGTTGATGTTGAACTCATGACGTTCTGCAAGCGCATCCTTGCCGGCACTGAGGACGTGTGGGACAAGGAATTCAAGAAATTGGGACGTACCTATCAGCCTCCCAAGATGGTCATCTTCAGTGATGCTGTCAATTCGGGTTGCGGTAATGCCACATCGGCCAGCGGACCATTCTATTGCTCTGCTGATGAAACCGTCTATCTCGACCTGGAGTTCTTCAAGAACATGAAAAAGGAAATCGGCGCCGATGGCGACTTCGCCTATGCCTACGTCATCGCCCACGAGGTGGGGCACCATGTGCAGAACCAACTCGGCATCCTCAGCCAAGCCCACGAAAAGATGGCACGCGCGGGCAAAAACTCGACAGAATACAACCAGACCAGCGTGCGTCTTGAGTTGCAAGCCGACTTCTTCGCCGGCGTATGGGCTTACAACGACAACAAGATGTTTGGATCGCTCGAAGACGGCGACATCGAAGAAGCCCTCAACGCAGCTGCAAAGATCGGCGACGACTACTTGCAGAAGCAAGCCTACGGCCGCACCATGCCTGAGACCTTCAACCATGGCACTTCCGCACAACGTTCACGTTGGCTGAAGAAAGGCCTCACCACTGGCGACATCAACCTCGGCGACACCTTCTCACCTGCATACAGCTCGCTGTAATTGATTGACGCAGGACCTAGGACTAAGGACGAGGGACTTCCAGTCTCCCGTCCTTTGTTTTTAGTCCTCCGTCATTAGTCCTCCGTCCTTGATACCAAATCTGCCAGCTGTTGAACACATTCTGGAAAACCGAATAGAAAGCCAAATAAACCGAGGCCAACGGCAAAAGATAATGGTTGGCCATCCAGATGCCCATGGCGGAGTTCTTTTGTCCCAACAGCTGCCCACCGGCAATGGTATCACCGTATTTATGTCCAACCCATTTACCCAATCCAAACTGGATGATGCAAAACAGCAAGGCCGAAACGCCCAACCAGATGATGCTGCTCCAGTTGCCTTTGCCATTGAGGAAGATGAAATGTATGGTCTGACCTAAAGTGAGAAATAAGGCGACAGCCCATAAATAAAAAGCCAGGCCTTTATAGCGGCTAATGGCTTTATTGGCTTTAGGCCACCAAATTTGCAGGGCAAAGGCCACAAGAAAAGGCAGCCCGATGATGGTGCCGATGCGCCTCAAAATCAGCAAAAACGAATCAAGGAAAGGCATAGCCTGGTTAACACCAATGAACGAGAAATAGATCGGTGCCACAAAGGAAACAACCAAATTGCCGATGATGGAATAGGAGGTCACAGTGTTGCGGTCGGCACCCAACATAGTGCTAACCACGGCCACCGACGCCGCCACGGGACACAACACTCCAACAAGTACACCTTCAGCGATGATTTCGTTGACATTCAAAAGTTTAAGCAAGGCATAACCACCCAGACTTACCCCTACTTGAAAGAGAATGATCCAGATAAACATAGGCTTGAAACGCAGTTTTCGGATATCGACGGCGGTGAAGGTCAGCAAGAGTATGGTAAAGATGATATAGGGCACCACCACACTGAAAGCTGCACAATAGTCGTGCAGCAATAGTCCTAGCACGATGGCTATGGGCAGGACATAACTCTTGATTTTTTGCATTATTTCGAGAAGCTCAACAGCCTAATTCTTCAAATTGGCTGCAAAATTGCGAAATTTATCCGTATCTTTGCCGCCCAAAACAAATAATCTATGAAGAAATACGCTTTATTTGTCATCGCTCTCGCCCTGCTTGTCAGCGGCTGCTGTAACAAAGATGCTTCGACAAGCTCAGCATCCACTAACGAAAACAAGACAGAAGAAACAACCATGAATACTACTATGAACGACTTACTGACGCGCCGCAGCATCCGCAGCTACACCGACGAAGTGCCTCCGCACGAAGTCATCGAAGAAATCTGTGAGGCGGGCACTTACGCCCCAACGGGCATGAACCGTCAATCCCCCATCATCATCGCCGTCACCAACCGCGAGGTGCGCGACCAACTTAGCCGCCTCAACGCCGCAGTGTTCGGAAAAGACAATGACATGGATCCTTTCTATGGTGCCCCCGTGGTACTTGTGGTCTTGGCCGATACCACTGCTGCCATGACCTGGCAAGAAGACGGCTCGCTCGTTATGGGTAACCTGCTTAACGCCGCCCATGCCAAAGGCCTTGGCTCCTGCTGGATCCATCGTGCCAAAGAGGTCTTTGAGACCGAAGAAGGCAAGGCTATCCTCGCCGGTCTCGGTATCGATACGGACAAGTATGTCGGCATTGGCAATTGCATCCTCGGCTATGTGAACGGCGACTATCCTGAAGCCAAGCCGCGCAAGGACAATTACGTTTATTGGATTGAATAAGTCTTCCACACTTATCGGGCATTTGGCGTGCTTTGGCGCCTATTGCATCTTTGGGTTCAACATCGTCTGCTGCAAGAACATCTCCAATGCACAGGTGTTGACACCCATGGATTTGTTTTGTTTGCGGGCGACAGGAGCCACAGCCTTGTTTTGGCTGTTGTCTCTCTTCATGCCCAAGGAGAAGGTGGCATTGAAGGATTTGCCGAAAATCTTCGTGGCTTCCATGCTGGGCTTGTATCTCACGCAAATCAGTTTCCTGAAGGCCATCACCATGACGACCTCCATCGACACGAGCATTACCAACACCTGCACGCCTATTTTGACCATGCTGGTGGCTGCTGTGGCCTTGAAAGAGCCCATTACCCTCAAGAAAATCGCTGGCGTATTGGTAAGTCTGGCGGGCGTATTATTCTTGATTTTCAATTCGGTGGGACTAGGTGGTGGCGCGTCTGAAACGAAACCCTTGGGCATCGTTTTAGTGGTCATCAACGGCCTGACTTTTGCCCTTTATCTCGGCATCTTCCGCCCGCTGATCACGAAATACAATGTGGTCACCTTCATGAAATGGATGTTCCTGTTTTCGATGTTGATGGCCCTACCGTTCAACATCAGACATCTTGTTCATGTCCCCTTTGGACAGATGGAAAGTAAAGTTTTGTGGCAAGTGGCCTTCGTTGTGTTTTTCGCCACTTTTGTCGCTTATTTCCTCATCCCCGTCGGACAGAAACGGCTGCGCCCCACCTTGGTCAGCATGTACAATTATGTGCAGCCTATTATCGCGACACTCATCAGTATCATCATCGGATTGGACCACCTTACGTGGAAAAAAATTGTGGCCATGGTACTGGTCTTCACTGGCGTTTGGATTGTCAACCAAAGCCGGGCTGCAGCATGAAAAAAAGGGGGAGTTGCACTGCGTGCGTCTCCCCCTATTTTCTTACTTTTTCACGAACCTTCTAACTTCTGTGGCGCTTTGCGTCGTCATACGGATGACGTAAGTGCCAACGGGCAGGTCAGTCATATTGATTTCAACCTTGTCGGCGCAGTTCTTCTGGCTGAAGACCAGAGCTCCAGCGATGTTGAAGATCTCGATTTGGTCGATGGTTTCGACGGCCTCGACGGTCAACTTGTCGCTGACAGGATTGGGATAGAGGACGAAGTCGTTCTTTGCATTTTCGTCCATGCCTTCAACGTACTGGAGGTTGGCGACGAGGGTGCGGTCGCCCGTCACGGTGAAGGTGTACCGCTCAGACTCCGAGACAACTGTACCGTTTTCAGTCCAGTTCACGAAGATGTAGCCCTCATTGGGAACGGCCTTCAGAGTCGCTTGTGCGCCATACTCGTAGGTGCCTGCACCGATGATTTCGCCGCCATTTGCCGGGTTGACTGTGGCATCGATTGTATAGGTTTCAGCTTTGAAGTTGGCGACAAGGGTGCGGTTACCCGTAACCGTGAAGGTATAGCGGGGGTTGCTAGAAACAGTGTTGCCGTTCTCCGTCCAACCAATGAAGGAATAGCCGGTAGCAGGTGTAGCGTTCACGGTGCAGCTCTGACCATAAGTGCATGTGCCACCACCCGATACGGTGCCGCCATTGGTCGGGCTAGCCGACACAGAGATGGTATAGGTATTGGCGGTAAAGTGGGCCACCAAGGTGCGGTTAGTGGTGACACTGAAGGTATAGCTGGCGTTGGACGAGACCACATTGCCATTCTCTGTCCAGTTCGTGAAAGTGTAGCCCGTAGCAGCCGTGGCGTTCACGGTGCAGCTTTGACCATAAGTGAATGCGCCGCCACCTGATACGGTACCGCCATTGGTCGGATTGGCTGACACAGTGACGTTGTAAGAGGTCTGCGTGAAGTGGGCCACCAAAGTACGGTTGGCAGTAACACTAAAGGTGTAACTGGCATTGGTGGAAACCACATTGCCGTTCTCTGTCCAGTTCGTGAAGGTGTAGCCTGTAGCAGCCGTGGCGTTCACGGTGCAGCTCTGACCATAAGTGAATGTGCCGCTACCTGATACGGTACCGCCATTGGTCGGGCTAGCCGAAACAGAAACGGTATAGGTATTGGCGGTGAAGTGGGCTACCAAGGTGCGGTTAGTGGTGACACTAAAGGTGTAACTGGCATTGGTGGAAACCACATTGCCATTCTCTGTCCAGTTCGTGAAGGTATAGCCTATAGCAGCCGTGGCGTTCACGGTGCAGCTCTGACCATAAGTGAATGTGCCGCCACCTGATACGGTACCGCCGTTGGACGGGTTGGCCGAAACGGAAACGGTATAAGTATTGGCGGTAAAGTGGGCCACCAAAGTACGGTTGGCAGTAACACTAAAGGTGTAACTGGCATTGGTGGAAACCACATTGCCATCCTCTGTCCAGTTCGTGAAGGTATAGCCTGTAGCAGCCGTGGCGTTCACGGTGCAGCTCTGACCATAAGTGAATGTGCCGCCACCTGATACGGTACCGCCATTGGTCGGGTTGGCCGACACATTAATAGAATAGGTGTTGGCGGTGAAGTTGGCCACAAGAGTATGGTTCGCATCCACAGTGAAGGTGTAGTTGGCATTGGTGGAAACCACTATGCCATTCTCTGTCCAATTCGTAAAAGTGAAACCTGCGTTAGCCGAGGCCGAAACCGTGCAAGATTGTCCTTCAGTGAAAGTTCCACCACCAGTGACGTTGCCACCATTGGTCGGGTTGGCTGACACACTGATGTTGAATTCCTGCGGCTGTGCGGTGAAATTGGCCACCAAAGTGCGGTTGCCCGTAACTGTGAAGGTATAGTTGGCTTGGGTCGAGACCACATTACCGGCTTCCGTCCAGTTGGTGAAGTCATAACCACTGTTGGCTGTGGCAACAACTGTGCAGCTTGCACCCTGGGTGAAGGTTCCACCGCCCGTGGCAGTGCCACCGTTGGTCGGATCTGCCGACACGCTAATGGTATAACTCTGCGGAGCGCCTCCTACTTCAATGTCTTGGATATAAGGCTGGCGTTGCGGCTTGGTCACCACGATATGCACCGTACCCGAATTGACAGCCTGAGAGAGAGTAACCGTCACCGTACCTGAAGCAGGCACCAAGGCCACGCCCAGCAGTACGTTGTTCTGGGAAATGGCTACATACGAACCCGGTTGGGCGCTCACTTGGAAGGTGGTGGCTCCAGCAGGGAAGGTGGAGGCATGGCTCACGTTGTTGGGACTGGGATTCACGCGGAAAGGCATGATGGAAGCGTCACCGAGAACATGATAAGCTTGCCAATAGTAAAGATCGCTGACACTGCTTTGATAATTGCCGACATGGGCATAACAAACAGCCAAATTGCCAAGGAAAACGATGGAAGAAACGGTGTTGTAAGTGTCGTCCATCCAAATGCCGTCGTAAACACCTGTAGCCGTGTTGTTGATGTTGGGCATGCTTCCAAAGGTGTTGGTGGCACCAACGCCAAAATAATAGTCCTCATACCAATAGGTGTATGGGCAAGAGCCAATGTAGCTATAGGCCGCCTTGTTCTCGGCACGAATCATGGCCTCGCCAAAACACGTGGAAGAGTATCCATAGTTGCCCGAGAGACAGCAATTGCCCATAGCCAAAAAATACTTGTTGGTATTGGTCATAGCGTTGACATTAGAAACAGTGAAAGAAGGATCAGACCAAGAGGTTTCACTGCCGTGGGCAGTGTAGTTGACAAAACCAGTACCCGAACTCAACGAGGCATAGCAGTTCGTATAGGGATTGCCTAACCAATTGTAAACATTGGTGAAACCGTGTGCGGCGTTGTAGTAATACTGCATCGCATATTGAATGGTGGGCTTGCCGACGTAATTGGTCCAATAGCTGTCCCAACCGGCGATGAGGGTCACGTTGTTCAGATAGGTCGGGTCTGGCATGGTGTATTGCTCGTATTGCAAGATCTTGTTGACGATAGCAGTGACCTGGTTGGTGTTCTCTGCCGACATACGGCTGTAGAACATATCCGGGAAGTAGTCATTGTCGACGGAGCCATAATACAGGTCTGTCACTTTTTGAGTGGTAGTACCGCTGGTTTTTCCCGGGATTTGTCCCGTGTCGCCCACCAGTACGAGGAAGGTAGGTGTGGCGCCTTGGTTGACACCCGTGTTGTAGAGATTCTGTACATAACTTTGGATGGCATTATAAGTGGAACCCGTCTGCGAAGTGGTGTACACATCCACGTAGAAGCCCTTCTGGGTCTTCCAGTTAAGCCAAGGTTCAAGGGCAGTGAGATAGTTCTGAGGCGCAATCACGATCATGTGGACAGGATAGGCCATCAGGTCGGGGTGGTCGGTGTAGACGTCCATGATTTGGCGGTAGTTGAACATCTGCTTGTAGACGATGTCGAAATACGGGCTGTAGGTATTCAACAACATACGTTCCGTTTCGGCGCGGTCGGCACCGTCGAAGCTGACTTCCACCTCAATGTCGTTGAACACACGCAGGGTGTTGGAGGCGGGGTTGTAGCTGACGGGGTTGATGACCAACGAGCCGACGCGGATGCCGCGCATCGTGCCCTGCACCTCGATGCTGGCTTCGGGAGCCGTAGCGAGACTGCGGGTCTGATAGGCGGCTGCGTTGTAGACAAACTCAACTTCCTCAATGCTCTGGTCCTTGCGGACAGAAGGCTGGTGAGGAACGAGCGTGCCGATGCCGTAGTCGGAGAGACGGTAGTCGGTGGTGGAATAGCTAAGCACGTTGACGCGCGGCGTAGCCCCGAAAGGCACTGCCAGCAGTTCGTGTGTGGCAGGCAGTTCGGGCGTACCGATTTCGCCCGAAGCGTAAGTGCCTTCTATGGCAATTTCGGAGAAGATGCCACGGGAGGTGTTCACTTCGATGCTCTCGATGGAGCCATAGCTAAAGGTGGCACGAAGCGATGTGAAATCGCTATGGGTGATTTCAGCGCTCGTCGTGCTGCGCAAGTTGATGCGGCCGTTTTGGGCCATAGCGAACATCACGCTCATGACCAAAACAAAGAGTAAGGATAGTTTTTTCATTTTACAAATGATTGATAATGTTGGCGCAAAAGTAATAAAAATGTGAGAGTTTCGGTGTTTTGCACCAGAAATGCAGAAAATTTTCTCAAAAAAAAGTATCCATCATTCAAAATACTTTTCATACTTTTGCAACGAAATATGAAAATTCATACAAATCATAAAAATCAATTATTATGGAAGCAGAAAAAGGAAAGTACATCTTTGGTGTAGTGAAAGTGGGCGACCGGGGACAGGTCGTTATTCCGAAGGAAGCGCGAGAGGTTTACGGCATTAAAGCCGGCGACAGCTTGCTCGTGCTTGGTGACTCAAAAGGTATGGCTGTTCTGAAGACAGAGGTATTTCAGGACAAGATCGATGAAATGTTGGGGGAGGGCTGATCATGGAACGCAAACATTGGATGGATAACCTGCGTTGGGTGACGGTGCTGCTGGTGCTGTTCTACCACGTGATCTATTTCTATAATAACAAAGGAGTTTTCGGCGGCATCGGCGGGTTCGGCGAGTATCCTGAGTGTCCGCAGTATCAAGATATCGTAATGTACATTCTTTATCCTTGGTTCATGCCGATTCTCTTTTTGCTAGCCGGCATCGGCTCGCGTTATGCCCTACAGAAGCAGTCGGCCAAGGAATGGTTCAAGGCACGTACGCGGAAATTGTTGGTACCTGGTACGATAGGACTTTTTGTATTCCACTGGATGGTGGGTTATTTCAACACTGCTGTGGCCGCAAGGACAGGGGTGTTTGACGGTATGCCTCTTATTGCCAAGTATTTGATGATGGCCGTCAGCGGTACGGGGCCGCTATGGTTCATCCAGCTATTGTGGCTGCTGTGTCTCGTGCTGCTTTTGGTGCGTGAAATTGACAAAAACGACCGGTTCTGGAACTGGTGCGGAAAAGCCAACTTGGTGGTCATCATATTGTTAGGGGTGCTGTTTTGGGCTGGGGAGCAGACGTTGGTCAAGCATCCTCGCCCAGAGTCCTTGGACGGCCTCTGGAACTTGTACAAGCCTCTCTTCTACGTCGTTCCCTTCCTGATGGGTTATTTCGTGTTCTCGCACGATGCGGTGCAGGAGAAGCTGGAGAAAGCCTGGATTCCGCTGCTAGCCTGTGCCGCTGTTGCTGGCACGGTGCTGATTGTCACCACTTTTGGTGAGGATAACACCTCGGCAAAGTATATGGGCAGTCCGCTTAACTGCCTCTACGGCTGGCTGATGTGTCTCGCGATGATGGCCTGGTTCAAGGCCCGCTTCAACCGTACGGGAGCTTTCGCCGGCTATATGACCCGCAACAGCTTCGGTGTTTACATACTGCATTACTTGGTGATTGGCGCGTTGGGCTACATGATGAAACAATACACCTCGTTGGCTCCGTGGATGATGTACGTCATCCTCACCATTGCGGTGATGACCATTCCTTTCGCCCTGAATGAGCTCATCAAGAGGATACCGTTCATCCGTTGGTGCGTGTTGGGCATTAAAAAGGAGAAAAAGTCATGAACACCTTATATGATGCTATTCTTGCCAAGCAAGACCCCACACAGGTCGAAGGCCTATCCCGCTTCTTCAAGACGGGGAAGGGACAATACGGCGAAGGCGACAGGTTCTTGGGCATCAAGGTGCCCGTCACAAGGGAAGTGGTGAAGCAATGCTGGCAGGAGACCTCGTTCGACGACCTGGAGACCTGCATCGCCTCCGAATACCACGAGATCCGCCTGGCCGCCCTGCTCACCTTGGTGCAGATCTTCAAGCATGCCAAGAAGGACAAGGCCTTGCAGCAGCGATGCATCGACTTCTATCTTGCCTACACCCCCTACATCAACAACTGGGACCTGGTCGACCTCTCATGCTACGAACTGCTCGGCACTTGGCTCTTGGACAAGGACCGCAACCTGCTTTACGACCTCGCCCGCGACGGCCATACGATTTGGGAACAGCGCATCGGGATGGTGAGTACGATGCAGTTCCTGCGTCACGATGAGTTGGATGACACCTATGCCATCGCAGACATCTTCTTGGCCAAGCCCAAGCCGCTCCACGACCTGCTGCAGAAGGCCGTAGGCTGGCTCCTGCGTGAGGCGGGCAAACGCGACGAGCAACGTCTGAAAGACTGGCTGGCAACGCGATATACAACGATGCCGCGCACCATGCTGCGCTATGCGATTGAGAAGTTCCCCGAAGAGGACAGGAAAAGGTTTATGTAATTATGGATATCCAACTCCACTATATCGAACAAGGCCAAGGCCTGCCCCTCATTCTCCTGCACGGCAACGGCGAAGACCACACCTATTTCGTGCATCAGATCGACAGATTCTCAAAGGCGTATCGCGTCATTGCCCTCGACACGCGCGGACACGGGCAGTCGCCTCGGGGCGAGAAGCCCTTCACCATCAAGCAGTTTGCTGAGGACCTGCACGACTTCATGGACGCGAAAGGCATAGCCCAAGCCACCTTGCTCGGTTTCTCCGACGGAGGCAACATCGCGCTGACCTTTGCCCTGAAGTATCCCGAGAGGGTGGAAAGACTCGTCCTCAATGGTGCCAACCTCTTCCCAGGCGGCGTGAAGCCCCGCTACCAATGGCCCATCGAACTCGGCTACCGCATCGCCATGCTGTTTGCAAAGAAAGACGAGAAAGCCAAGCACAACGCCGAACTCCTCGGCCTGATGGTCAACGAGCCACATATTGCCCCCTCTGAACTTGCCGTCTTGACCATGCCAGTTTTGGTCATCGCAGGCACAAAAGACATGATCAAGGAATCACACACGAGACTTATTTACAAGAGTTTGCCAAATGCGCAGTTGGAGCTTGTCAAAGGAGACCATTTTGTGGCAAATAAAAACCCGTTGGAGTTTAATCAAGTAGTGGCAGCGTTTTTTGAAAAATAATACTACATTTGCAGGCAAATAATAATCCTTCTGCAAATGAAAAAGTATTTATTCCTTTTGTCGTTGGCTCTGTGTACCATCACCCTGCAAGCCAATCCCATCAACACTTCCATCGCCCAAGCTGCTGCACAAAAATTCGCCACCACGCAGCTGGCCATGGAACGCGCCACACTTGATTTGGCCTACACCGGCCAAAACGAGGCCTTCTTTGTCTATAACATCGGCGACCACGGTTTCGTCATCATCGCTGGCGACGACGCCTATCGTCCCATCATTGGCTATTCCAACGAGTCCGCGTTCGATGCGAACAATATCCCCCCTGCATTGCAGGATTATCTTGAGGGTATCGCCGAGCGTATCGTGCGATTGCGCGCAAAAGGCAACTCTATAGCTTCCCCCATGGTGGCGGCAGAATGGAATTCCGTGCTGAGCCATGGCAGGCTCATCTCTCACAACGGTGGTCGGGGCACAGGCTATTTCTGCCAAACCAAATGGAACCAAGATTATCCCTATAACTACTGCTGCCCCGAAGACCCTGCGGGCTCGGGTGGACACACCTATGTAGGCTGCCTCGCCACGGCGATGTCGCAGCTGATGCGTTTCTGGGCCTATCCTGCACAAGGCATCGGCGACCATTGCTACTATCATGACGACTACGGCCAAATTTGTGCTGACTTCGGCAATACCACCTACGATTGGGACAACATGCCCAATGTGCTAGACAACAACTCTTCTGAAGCCGAAAAACTCGCCACAGGCACCTTGTGCTTCCATTGCGGCGTCACCATCGACATGGGCTATGGCCCTGATGGCAGTGGTGGTGCTTCAGGCCCCATTCCGGGAGTCATGCACGACTATTTCAACTATAGCGAGGCAAACATCCAACTTAGGCGCAACGATTATGGTTTGGAAGAATGGAAAACCATGGTGCGCGAACAGTTCGACATGGGCTGGCCTATGTATTATGGTGGCTGCGATGATGGCTGTCATGCTTTCATTTGCGATGGCTATGACGACCACGACATGTTCCACTTCAACCTTGGCTGGGGCGGCGGCTCCGATGGCTGGTATATCATCGACGATGCTCCTTATACGAATCCCGCCGATGCTATGTTCAACTTTGTTCCGGCTCCCGTATACAACGCCACGCCTATGGCTCCTACCGATTTCACAGCGGTTGCGGTTTCCGAAACAGACTTGAAGACAACCCTGCATTGGACCAATCCCACCACAACTCTTGACGGCACACCTTTGGCAACAATTGAACAAGTCATAGTATTGCGCGACAACGAAACCATCCAAACCTTGACCGATGTTACTCCCGGCACTACCATGGAAGTCGTGGATGCCAATGTGCCGCGTTATGACATGTATCATTATTCGGTGTATGTCGTATCCGGCGGTCGCGTAGGCAAGCACGCCAATGTGATGAATGTGCTTATTGGGCCATCGTGTGAATGGAGAATCATCATGACTTCCAACTCCTTCTTTGGATGGCGTGGAGGCTATATCACCGTTTACAACAACTCAGGACACGAAATGGGACGTTACACCATGACATCGGCAGCAGCCACATCTGCAGAGTTCGCCTTGCCGCTCGGCCAGGTGTCTTTCGGTTGGACCGCCCCGGAAGAAGCCGTCAACCAAATGTCTTTCGTTATCAAAGATTCCGAAAACCAGACCATTTACTCCTTCTCGGGTTCCTCCAACGATGTACAAGAAGGTGTTTTCTTCCATGCCAACAACACTTGTGGCGGCGACCTCTCATGCGACACACCCACCAACCTTCTGGCAACCCTTGAGGACGAAGGCGTTTTCCTTAGTTGGGATACCTCCGAGCATACAACCTATGGTTACAACCTCTACCGTGACGGCCTGCTGTATCGCCTCATTCAAGAAGGCACGACCTTCCTGGACGATAACGTAGCCATGGGCGGACACTGTTACCGTGTAGCCGTGCTTTGCGAAGGCGGTGAGAACGGCGAATATTCCAATGAGTCCTGTGCCACTTTCGGGCCTTGTTACCCACCTCGTAACTTGGACTACGAGTTGACCAACAGCTACAAAATCAAATTGACATGGGAGACTCCTGAGCCTCACGATGGCTTTACTGGCTATTACATTTTCCGCAAGGAGGGTGATGGCGAATACCACCGCATTAAGGTACTGGGAGCCAATGCTGTCACTTATACCGACAACTCCGCAACGACAGAAGGAGACTATTACTACCGCCTTTATGCCTATTACCGTGACTTGGACTGCACCTCGGCACCCGCCAACAGGAAATACCATCCCAACGAATTTGAGCTTCATGCCTATTATTCACCCACTGGAGTGCAAGATAATAACGCCCAGGCGAAGATCTACCCCAACCCCACAAAAGGTGTGGTGACAGTAGAAGCCGAAGACTTGGCATCTGTCTCAGTATACAACACCTTGGGACAGTGTATCTTGCAAAAAGAAGTTTCCAATAACCAAACAACGATTGACCTGCAGGATGCCGCATCCGGGTTATACCTTCTGCATATCACGACAGCACATGGAACCTTCACCAAACACCTTACCATCGAACGCTAAGAAAAAACTTTAATCTACAAACCCTAAACTCTAAACTATTTCTTACCTTTGCAGCGTAATTATTTAAAATCATGCTAAATAAAGAAAACGTCATAGAAGTCCTTAAGGACGTCATCTATTTCCCTAAAGGCGACAATATCGTTGCCTTGAACATGGTTGAAAACCTTATGGTCAAGGATAATGCCATTCGATTCGACCTCGTCATGGAACATGCCAACGACCCGAAAAACGACATCGTGGTGAACGGTGCCAAGCGCACGTTGACCGAGGTTTTTGGTGATATCGATATAGAAATCAAGGTGGTGGAAGAAAAAACGGCTCTTTCGAAGGTGAAGCACATCATCGCTGTGGCTTCAGGTAAAGGTGGCGTCGGCAAGTCGACGGTGGCAGCCAACCTCGCCATCGCCTTGGCGCGCGCCAACCAGCGCGTGGGCTTGATCGATGCCGACATCTACGGCCCTTCCGTTCCGATGATGTTTGGCACGGGCAACGAACAGCCTGCTGCCTTCGAAAAGGACGGCAAAACCGTTATGGTGCCTCTGGAACGCTATAGCATCAAGTTGATGAGTATTGGCAATTTCGTTGACGCCGACCGTCCTCTCATTTGGCGTGGTCCTATGGCCACCAGCGCCTTGAACCAGCTGATGAACGACACCCTTTGGGGCGAGTTGGACTGGATGGTGGTCGACATGCCTCCTGGAACAGGAGACATCCAACTGACTTTAGCACAACAATACAACGTGTCGGGTGCTCTCATTGTGACGACTCCACAAAAGGTGGCTTTCGCCGACGTGCTTCGCGCTGCGATGATGTTCAAGGAAGAAGCCCTGCAAATTCCGATTTACGGCTTGGTGGAAAACATGGCCTATTTCACGCCCTCCGACATGCCCGAGAAGAAATACTACATCTTCGGCAAGGAAACTGGGAAACAGTTTGCCGACCAACTCGGCGTGCCGCTCTTGGGACAAATCCCGATTACGGAAAAGATTGCCGAATGTGGCGATGCAGGAACACCCCTCGCCTTGGATGCCGATTCACCCGTGACGAAGGCTTTCGACAAAATCGCGCAAGCCATCATTAATAAAGGATAATCCGTAGGGGCGGACCTATGTGTCCACCCAATAAAATACATTGAAAAATGGACAAGGAAACGATATTACGCAAAGTCAAAAACGTTCTCGAGCAGGTGCGTCCCTACCTCCAGCAGGATGGTGGTGACGTCAACTTCGTTGAGTTCACCGACGATAACGTCGTGATTGTGGAACTGACAGGTGCCTGTGGAAACTGTCCTCACAGCAGGTCGACCCTTAAAAACGGCATTGAAGCCGTGATGAAAAAAGTCATCCCCGAAATCAAGGCGGTGGAACAGGCCGAAACATTGGAATTATAATCAACTCAATGTCAAACATAAAACACAACAAAATGAAAAAAGCTTTATTCTCATTGATGGCTATGCTGCTCCTTTCGTTCAGCGGCGTTGCCCAAACCACTTACACCATGGTCACCTCGACCTCGGATCTCGAGGCGGGTGCTACGTACCTGTTGGTTGGCTACGATGACGACGGCAATGCCTACGCCATGAGCTACCAGAAACCCAACAACCGTCACGCCATTAGCATCAATGAAGCAAACGGCGTTATCACTGCTACCGTGGCCACCGATGCATCGTCACAGACGGAGCCTTTCGAAATCACCCTCGACGGTGCCGCTGGTGCTTGGACACTCTACGACGGCCTCAACGAAGGTTACCTCTATGCTCCAGGCGGTGGCAACTATCTGAAGACGCAGTCCTCTCTGACCGACAATGGCTATTGGACCATCACTGAAGGCGACAATGGCGCTTTCATTCCCAAGAGCAATGGTGCTATTGAACAATGCTATATGCGTTTCAACATCAACAATTCCGGCACTGGCACACCTTTATTCGGTTGCTACAAGGAATCGTCGAGCGTCATCGCTCAGGTCTATTTCTTCAAGTCCGGCAGCGTCACGCCTCCCACTCCCGACCCGGAGCCGAGCAACTATCCCACCAACTTCTCCGCTACGGTGAACGAAGTGGATGTCACTCTCACTTGGACCGATGCCACGGGCGAGCAACTGCCTGCTAAGTATTTGGTGATGGCCACGACGGGTGAGATCACCCTTCCTGTCGACGGCACTCCTGTCGCCAACAGCGAAATATTCATGAACGTGAACTATGGCGTTGAAACCGCGACCTTCAGCGGCTTGGAGGGCGGCACAACCTATAGGTTCGCCATCTTCCCTTACACCAACAGCGGTTCCAACATCGACTACTTGACTAGTGGCAACTATCCTGTCATTGAAGTTACAACTGAAAGCATCAATTATCTGCTCTTCGAAGACTTTAACGAAAGCGAGAGCCTTGGCGTATTCACGGCTTATGACGCCTACGGCGACCAAAGCTGGCACCAAGGCGCCTACCAAGGCACGACCTATGCCAACATGAACGGATTTGCTGCCGGTGCCGCCCATCAAAACGAAGACTGGCTGATTGGTGAAGTGCCCGGAGTAACCGATGTTCAGTTCACGGATATTTTCCTGGAATTCCGCACGGCCATGAAGTTCGATGGCGACCCGCTCCGCGTTTCGGTTTCTGGCGACTATGACGGCCAAAGCGATCCCAGCGACTTTACTTGGACCGACATCACCGATGCCTTCGATTACTCATCGGGCGACTACGATTGGGTTGAATCCGGCAAGGTCAACATCATCGATATAGTCGGCGAATTTGCCAACAGCGGTAATAGTTGGTATGTTGCTTTCATCTATGGTAGCAGTGACGAGGCCGCTTCCTCATGGGAAATCGATTATGTGAAGGTGTCTGGCCTGTTTACTGCTTCAGCCAATGAGAACAACACTGTGGCTGTCAGCCTCTATCCCAATCCCGCCAGCGATCAGGTTTCGTTCGTACTCGACAACGATGCCGAAGTCAGCATTTTTGACATGACGGGCCGCAAGGTCAACACGATGAATGTTGCCGCCGGCAACACCCAACTCAACGTGAGCGAACTCGAAAGTGGCGTTTACTTCGTCAACTTCCGCTATGCCAACGGCAGCACGGCAATTTCGAAGTTCGTGAAGTTCTAATTTACTCCCCCTACCCCCCCCTCATGAGGGGGAACTGGCTCATACTTTTAGGTGTAGCCAGTTCCCCCTTTTAAGGGGGTGCCCGAAGGGCAGGGGATTCAAAACACACTCAATTCATTGAGAAACATTTTTCTCATAGCGTTACTATTCCTTGCTTGCGCGGCATCGGCCCAGCAGGTGGAACCGGTACGCTATGAGGTGGACCGTTGGAACAAGGATCAGGACTGCCATTTCCTGTCGTTTGGCGTGAATGGCGGTCTTATTGTTTCCGAAACCGAACGGGCCGACAAGGAGAAACATCGGCTATGGAGCTTTGCCTGCGTCGACAGCAGCCTCTACGAAAACCGATGCGACCTTATCCCGCTGCCCGAAAAGCTCAAGTTTTTCGACTCGGATAGCGACGAGCACTATGCCGCTTTCCTCTTCGTCAACGACGGTAACAAAAAAGCCGCCGACACATTGGATTATTTTGTGGTGAGCTTCAATCGGGAAGAGAACTCCTATAGGACCTTCTGGAACAAATGGCCTGACAAGGCTGTACCCCTTTCAATTGAAGTCGCCGATGGCACAATGCTGCTGGCCCTCAACAACAAGAGTGGCAATGGAGCCTTGTATTTCTACGACTTGACCTCCAATGCTTGTCGGACAGTGACACCCGCATCATCGAGCAGCTTCGTCCTGTTTCAAACCGAAGCCTTCCCGAAACAGCACTGCTTTGTGGTGGCTGCCAAAGAATATGAGAACAAGCATTTTATGTCGACCTCTTTTTTGGTTTATTCCACAACAGGTGTCCTGCAAGATAGCTACCGATACGAAAACATCCCCAACGCCGCTTTGGGTAGGATGGGCTTCCGTTTCGGCGAAAGCAACGACCTTGTAGTCATCGGCACCTTGGAACGTGAAACGGGTAGAAAGGTTAACTTACAAGGAGTGACTGAGGACTTCGACAAGGAAAGCGTCGGTGTGGTGTGGATGCGTTTCGTTTCAAGCACCCCCGACAGCAAGGTATTCCTATTTAAGGACATGCCTGAGATTGAACACGCCTTGACCGCCTCCGACCGCGTTCGTGTACGTGAAGAGCGGCTGAGAAACCAAAAAAAGGACGATCCAAAAAAAGGCGAAATCGCTTTTCAGTTCTTGTCGCCTCGCATCACCGATTTTGGTGACCTCACGATATTTGCCGTCGAGGCCTTTATGCCTTATTACCACACAGAGACCCGTATGAACTACGGCTATTACGGCTACTATGGCGGTTATCCCTACACCTACACCGTGTTTGACGGTTACGACTTCTTTAGCGAAGTGCTATTGGCCTTCGACGCCGATGGCAACCTGAAGTGGCAACAGTCGGTAAAGTTTGACAACGAACTCACTTACGACCTCTTCCCCCATGCCTCCGAAGGCGTTTGCTTCGATGAGCTTGTTGTTGCCTCTCCTTACCACAATAATTTGAGATACACCGCTTTTGATGCCGAAGGCCAAGTCTTGATGGGCCAACAAAACGAGAAATTGGCTCCCATCCATGGCGCGGACTATGTGGAGGACGAATATTTCGCGCAGATGGCCCCGTGGTATGGCAACCGTTTTCTCGTCTATGGTTCGCAAATCATCCAAAACGGCACCCAACCCAAGCCAAGGCGAACGGTGTATTACCTGCAAAAGGTTCAATATGATTGAGTTATGATTGGAAGCTATCTAAAATACTTATGGCGACGTAAGAGCGAATACGGCATCCATTCGCCTTTTGTGTATGAGTTCATGCGCAAGGTGCTGAACGACAGTGGCTCCAACCGCGACTACGACACCATCTACCGCATCGCACGCCTCATTGATAAGCGAAAGCACATCAATTACAGCTTGCGTAAACAGAGCCGCCTGCTCTACCGTATGGTGCGATATTTTGAGCCCGACTCGGTAGTGTCGTTTGGGCACATGAGTGCCTTGAATGCCACCTCAATGGCCTTGGGGCACATGCAGACCAAGGTTTATCTGGAACAATCGGAGAACTTCCTGGAAGTGCTCAACTCGATGGGTGTCGTCAATGTCAACCTGATTCAACCCGAGGAATTCGATTCGGGGCGTTTCAGACGCCTCAACACAGGCTTCATCTTCTTCAGCCGAAGCTCATTTGAGGATGACACTTGGGACTATCTCGCCGACTGCCTGAACTACAAGACCGCCGACTCGGTGTTTGTTTTTGAGGGCATCCATCATAACAAAGCCATGGAGGACGCATGGGAAGAGATCAAAGGCAACGAAGACGTTTCTGTCACCTTCGACTTGTATTGCATTGGCATGGTCTTTTTCCGTGAAGGCATAGAAAAACAGGATTTTGTATTGAAATACTAATTGCTATGAAAAACATCACTTATACCCGAACCGGCGATGAAGGCAAAACCTCACTGATTGGTGGATTGCGCGTCGCGAAATACGACGACCGGGTGGAAGCCTATGGCACCGTAGATGAATTGAGCGCTTTCATTGGCGTTTTATATGACCAAGAAGGTGTTACCGCCGAGATGCGGACAGTGTTGGACGCCGTTCAGAACAAACTATTCACCATTGAATCGCACTTCGCCCTGGACGAGAACTCGGAGGTGAAGAAAATGATTCCCGTTTTGACCGCCGAAGACGTGGCTTATTTGGAGCACGAAATCGACGTGATGAACGCCCAACTGCCTGAGTTGAAGAGTTTCGTCATCCCAGGAGGCAACCTGAAGGCAAGTCACGCCCATGTGTGCCGCACGGTATGCCGTCGTGCCGAGCGCCAGGGTTGGCGTTTGGCGTCACAGCATCCCATTGATTCGCTAGATTTGAAATACCTCAATCGTCTTTCCGACTACTTCTTCGTCTTGGCGAGATTCTTTGTCTATTTAGATAATAATAGTGAAACAAGCTGGGAATCAACAAAATAATAATTTATTTATTTTTACAAAAATACCGCTTGTCAGTTCAAAAATAACTTGTACTTTTGCGCCCTCAAAAATAAACTGAAAAAAGACTATGTATTGGACACTTGAATTAGCCTCAAAATTGGAAGACGCTCCATGGCCTGCCACTCGCGACGAGCTATTGGATTGGGCCTTGCGTACGGGCGCACAGGAAGAAATCATTGAGAACCTTCAGGAAATCGAGGACGAAGGCGAAATATACGAACGCATCGAAGACCTTTGGCCGGATTATCCTACGAAGGACGATTTCTTTTTCCACGAGGACGAGTATTAATAAACTGATAATCAGTTTAATAAAAGGCTTCCAGATGCTTTTCTGGGAGTCTTTTTTAATAACCCCATCAGATGCACCTCTCTTTTTTACATAGGCTACAACTTGCCGCCCAAATCACCCGAGGCCTCTTCTTGACAGACACCAAACGGACATTCTTGGGCCGCGTGTGGCAACTGTTCTCAAGATTCACCTGGGAATTGCCGCAAACGTTGGTGGGATGGCTTTATTCGGTGGGACGCGCCATGACCGGACAGATTGACCGTGTTGAGACCTTAGGTGGCATCACCTTCGCGACGAAATCAGGATGCGAATATGGCATGGGGGTGTCGCTGGGTACTTTTGTCGACTTATGGGCTGCACCTTGGATGCGCGGCGAAAAGGAAGGCTTCATCCTCGGCAACCAAATCTGTATGCATGAATTCGGACACACCGCAGACAGCCAGCGCTTCGGATGGGCCTATCTTCCTGTCATCGGGCTGTCCAGCCTGATAAGCGCCCTCGGCAAAGGCGACCATAGCGTTTTTTGGACCGAAATCCGTGCCAACCGCCACGCAAAGCGATACTTCTCAAAGCATTACGCATTGGCTTGGAACGAGTCAGGATACCCTTCGGAAAATATCGCTTAAATCACTCGCTCGTTGACTACCCTCCATTCGCCTGGCTGTAATCCCCCGAGTGAGATGTTGCCAATCTTCACACGAATAAGTCGCAGCGTGGGAAAACCCACGGCAGCAGTCATATGGCGCACTTGTCGGTTCTTGCCTTCGATGAGGGTAAGACGAATCCAACTGGTCGGGATGTTGGCACGATAACGGATGGGCGGCACACGCTCCCAAAGGTTATCGGGCGCATCTACAATCTCGGCCTGGCAGGGTTTTGTGCGGTAGCCTTTGATGGTGACGCCTTTCATCAGCTGGTCGACGGCCTCTTGCGTTACCTGCCCGTCAACTTGTGCGAGATAGGTGCGCGGATGCTCAAACTTCGGATCAAGTAGTTTCTTGATCAGCCTCCCATCGTCAGTGAGCAACAAGGCTCCTTCGCTGTCGTGGTCAAGACGACCCGCAGCATACACACCTGCAGGAAAACCGAATTCATCAAGCGCCCGATGACCGGCTTCGGGAGTAAACTGGCTAAGGACGCCGAAAGGCTTATTGAAAAGTATCACCATAGTTCAATCACTTGGTCAAATCACAGGCAAAAATACGCTTTTACATGTCAAAGGGGCTATTTTTGCGTCCAAAACCCTCGCTTTTTTGAAAAATCCTTATCTTTGCCGTTTGAAATGCGAAAAGTAGTTACCAATAAGGATATCAAGCAAGCCTTAGGATTGAAAGGCTTCTTCGGCACTTGTGTGTCGGGAATGGCTTATGGTGCGCTTCGTTTGGGTAAGATCAACCGCTTGTTTGACGGTGCCGCCGACTACCAAGGCCGTGAGTTTGCCGACCACTTGCTGGAAAACATGAACATCACCATCGACATTGCTCCCGAGCAGCTGGAGAACATCCCAAAGGAAGGCGGCTTTGTCGTGGTCAGCAACCATCCCTTTGGTGGCATCGAAGGTGTGATGCTCTTGAGCGCCATCGCCAAGGTTCGCCCCGATTTCAAAATCATGGCCAACTTCATCCTTTCGCATATCCCTAACCTCAAGGAAAGCTTTTTCGCCGTCAACCCCTTCGAGAAAAACCCCGAATGGAAGAGTAGCGTGGGAGGCATCAAAGGGGCCATGCTTCATATTGAGGCAGGCAACGGCCTGGGCGTTTTCCCCGCCGGAGAGGTTTCTCGTTATCATGGACACGATTATCCTGAAGACTTGCCATGGAGCACTTCCATAGCACGCATTATCAAAAACGCGAAAGTGCCCGTCATTCCTGTGTTCTGGAAAGGCAACAACTCGAGACTGTTCTATGCCGAAGACAGAATCCATACCATGCTTGGCACGGCACGCCTGACCAAGGAACTGATCAACAAACATGACACTTGCTTCAACCTGCAAATCGGCAGGCCCATACTGCCTTCCGAGATAGCTGTGTATGAAAAGCCCAAGGAATTGGCAGCCTATCTGCGCAGCCGCTCCTACGCCCTCGAAGCCAACATTCCGGCAAAAACCATGGAAAAGGAGGAAACAAAGATGGAAGAAATCGACGCCCCGACTGAGCTGTCGCTCATGTTGGCCGAGTTGGAAGCCATTCGAGAAAAGTCGTTCCTTTATTCTTCCTCCGACTTCGACTGCTATCTGGCAGACTATGAAGATATTCCCAACTTGATGCACGAGATTGCCCGCTTGCGTGAAGAAACGTTCCGCGCCATTGGCGAGGGCACAGGCAAGAACCTCGACCAAGACGAGTTTGACCCACATTTCAAACAGTTAATCCTTTGGGATACTGTGAAGCAAAAGATTGCGGGCTGCTATCGCCTAGGCATCGGCAGCGAGATTATCCCAAAACTTGGCATCAAAGGTTTCTATGTCAGCACCTTGGTGAACATCGACGAGTCTTTTTCCGACAGACTGAGCCATACCATCGAATTGGGACGTTCGTTTGTCGCCCTTGACTATCAGAAGGAAGTGCTTCCGTTGATCTTGCTGCTGAGAGGCTTGTCGGATGTGGTGGTGCGTTATCCCGAAATCCGCCATTTCATCGGCCCAGTGAGCATCAGTTCATGGTATCCCAAGTTCTATATGAGCCTGATTGCCCGTTTTGTTTCGGAAAACCATGCCATCGAAGACGAGCTGAAAGGCAAGGTGACACCCAAGACACCTTTTATCCCCGACTACCTCAAAGTGGATCCCGACGTGTTGTTGGAACACAACATGAATGGCGGTGTGGACAAGTTCGACAAGTTCCTGTTCCGCATCAGCAACGGCGAATACCGTTTGCCCACCTTGTTCAAAAAATACCTTAAACTAAATGCCAAGTTCCTCTGTTTCAATGTCGATCCCAACTTCAACGACACCTTGGACAGCCTGCTGTTCCTCACCTTCACCGACTTTCCAGAGGACGAAGTGATGCCGCTCTTCCGCGACAGCAGCGACGAAGAAAAGGAAATCGTCAGAAAACGTTTCGGGTATATCTAATAATATAATATAAGGTATTATTCCTCCGACTCTTCTTCAATGGTCTGTGCGAAGAAGGTGAAGTTCACTTTGCCATAATGGCGCTGTTCCATGAAATGCGGGTGTTCCTCAAAGTTTTGGTATTTGTCGTGCTCCAAAACGAACATACCGCCTTCTCGAAGCAAGTTGTTATCGAAGATGAGCTGCACCAAGGTGTCATAATGTTCGCAATCGTAGGGCGGATCGGCAAAGATGAGGTCATATTGCATCTTGTGGCTACCCAAGAAACGGTACACATCGGATCGGACGACAAGCAACTCTTTCATGTCAAGTTTGTTTGCGGTCTCACGGATGAACTTCACGCAGCCGAAATCCTGGTCGACGGAAACAACCTTAGGGCAACCTCTTGAGACGAGTTCGTATGAGATGTTGCCTGTTCCGGCAAACAAATCCAGCGCTTCGGTCTCATCAAAGTCGAAGTGGTTCTCTATGATATTGAACAGACTCTCCTTGGCCATGTCGGTGGTGGGCCGCACGGGCAGGTTGTTCGGCGCAACGATTTGCCGGCGTTGGTATCTTCCCCTAATGATTCTCATCTTAATGCCTGATAATGGATGAAATAATACTGGAACGGAACCTCCTCCAAAGCCTTACTGACCTTCAGTGCATGCGGGTCTCCTACAAAGCGGATGTCTTTCACATAACGACCACAAAGATCGATGATTTCGGAGGCGGGACGAATGAGTCCAGAGAAACAAATGGGCGTATCATGCCCAGAAACCCCATTCTGTTCCATCGCAAACAGGAGGAAATATGCGAAATCCTCTTTGGTGTTGAACCTAAAATTATTGAAGAAGGACAAGGCGCCTCCTTTTTTGATCATCACGTCAAAATCGCGGTTGCGGACGTGGACAAAGACGCCTGTCTCGACGTCGCTTTCCATCGCGCTGTTGATAAAGACAGTGCTTGAATGAGAGGTTTTGACATCCTTCCATTTTGACGCCATTTTGTCCTGAAAAGCCTTGGTTGGGGCAAAGACATTGATGGAAGGCATTTTTGCCAATGGCTCGGAGGTAATGGCGTAATCCTCTGGTACTTGGAAGGCGAAATCAAGGTATTTGGCTTGGTCGGCTTCGTTGAACAAGGGCTTGGGAACGAGAGAACAGATGCGGTTGTCGACAAGGCATGTTACCGACTGGAAGGCTTTGTTGTTCAGCCCTCTGGATTCCAAGGCCCTTTCCAAGGTACGGAAGAGGTCGTCGCTGGAAGCCAGCAGATTGGATTGGTAACATTCCAAAGCAACAAGCGTATATGTCTCGGTGTCGAGAAAGGCATAAGAAAGACCACCCAATGCATATTGGATGGCCATTCTGTACTGCGATGACTTCTCGGCATCAAACTCCTCGCCGAATTGCGAGATATAAGGATTCAACGATGCCGTCATTCATCCTAACGGTTTAGAGTTTCTCCCAGTTACCGTCGGTGGAGGCTTCCTCCATCGAACCGACCTTCAGACCGGCGTAACGGTTGATGCTTTCCTTCTCAGCCTTGGCGTTGTCGCGGCGTTGGTTCCATTCCTTCTCGCTGAAAGCGTTGCCAGGAGTGGCCAAGTAGACTTCGTAAGGCGTGCGGGCCTCGAAGACAGGAATTTCGATACCGTTACGGCTGATGGTACCAGCTTCAAGTTCAAATTGCTCGTGGTTGGCTCCGAAAGGCACGAACTTGAGGTCGTTGATGTTGAAATCTCCTCTTGCACCTTGAATTGAGTCCATCACCTTAACGAAACCGAGAGTGTCGTTGATTGTGCGGGTGAAGGTGGTGTCGGTCGGGTCGGGAACAATCTTCACGATCGGGATTTCTGCGGTCTGGCAGAAGGCGATCAGGGAATCAAAGCTGTTCGTGTACTTGTTCGTGGCATTCTTGTAAAGCACCTCGGCGTTACGGATGTCGATGAGGCGCTCCACGACTTTGGTCTCACGGGCTTTCTGTTCATGGTTGAACTTGATGGGAGCCTGAATGCTCTTTACGACTTGCCATGCTAAGAATACAATAACTGCAAACAGCAGGATGTTGATGAGAATTGATAATCCTTTTTTCATTGTAGTATGATTTTCTAATTATTTCTATATCGGATTGGCGGCAAAGTTAGGATTTTTTCTCTTATGTCGGACAAAAAAAAACGTTTCAATTTAAAAATGGATTTTATGGAAGTTTAAGTATTTGTCATCCAGATATTTGCGTATTTTATCAGCAATGACTATGAAAATCTGGAGGTCGTGTTTTTCCAGCCAAAGCGAGGCGTCATCGTCACGATTGATAGCTTTGGCAAAGGCCAGATCAACCTCAAAATGGTTTTTGACGAGCCATTCCTCGGCTTTCTCTTCCTTGTCGATGACACTGTCGATGGCGGCAAGATGGGGAAATCCATGCTCCATAAGCCAGTCCTTGGCCTTGATGTCGCCTTGTATGGTTTGGCTCAAAGCGCATAATTCCGGAAAGCCGTTGCGCATCAGCCAGTCGGAAAACTCATCACCCCTCGGCTCGAAAGTACAGCCAAATGCCATTAGTATTTTTACAGGATAGCGTGTCATTTAACTCCTATTTCGCTGCAAAAATACACACAATTGCAATACTTTTCCTATCTTTGCAAAAATATTCATCGAAATGAAAACCAAGCAAGAAATCATAGAAAACTGGCTGCCACGCTATACGGGCCTGCCTTTGGAGAAGTTCGGGAAATACATCCTTTTGACCAATTTCCAGAATTATGTCGACCGTTTTGCCGAATGGCAAGGCGTGGAGGTCGTCGGGCGCGACCGCTCGATGCCCTGTGCCACCGACGGTGAAATTACCATCATTAATTTTAGCATGGGCAGCGCCAATGCCGCCACCATTATGGACCTGTTGGGTGCCATAAAACCCAAAGCCGTGCTGTTTTTAGGCAAATGTGGCGGTGTGAAGAAAATTAACAAAGTCGGTGACCTCATCCTGCCCATCGCCGCCATCCGTGGCGAAGGTACATCGAACGACTACTTCCCGCCTGAGGTGCCTGCACTACCGGCATTCAGCCTTGAGAAAGCCATCTCCACCACCATCCGTGACTATGGACGCGACTATTGGACGGGTACGGTCTACACCACCAACCGCCGCGTTTGGGAACACGACGACGAGTTCAAGGACTACCTACGCAAGATCCGCTGCATGGCCGTCGACATGGAGACTGCCACGATCTTCTCGGTCGGCTTCCACAATGAAATCCCCACGGGCGCATTGCTGCTCGTGTCCGACAACCCCATGGTGCCCGAAGGCGTCAAGACAGAGGAGAGCGACAAGCAAGTCAGCAAAAACTACGTTGGCGAGCATTTGCGCATCGGCATCGACTCATTGCGTCAACTCATCAATAACGGCATCACTGTCAAGCACCTAAAATTTTGACACGAGACTTCGGGACGAAAGACACGAGACAATGGACACCTCCCCGCGTCTCGCAGTCCCGTGTCCCGCGTCAATAACAAATAACTCTAATCAAGTACAATGATATGGCGATGACCTACGAACAGATCCTTTCCGAGATCCACAAGAAAAACTTCGCGCCCATCTATTTCCTGACGGGTGACGAGCCTTATTTCATCGACATGATTTCGGACACCATCGAGAACGAGGCCTTGGACGAAGCCGACCGCGCCTTCAACCAGATCGTGGTCTATGGCCGTGACGTGGACGTGGAAACCATCGCCAACCACGCCCGCAGTTTCCCGATGATGGGCGACCGCATGGTGGTCATCGTCAAAGAGGCGCAAGACGTGAAAAACTTGGAGAATTTCGAGCCTTACATCGATACCATACCCGATACTACGCTCCTCGTCTTCGCATATAAATACAAAAAGTTCGACAAGCGTAAGGCCTTGGCCAAAAAAATCGACAAGAAAGGCGTTTGGTTTGAATCGAAAGCCCTGCGCGATTACAATATTCCTGGTTGGATTCAGGGTTACCTGAAAGACGAAGGCTATTCCATCACACCTAAAGCCACACAGATGCTGGCCGACTATCTCGGAACGGACTTGCACAAGATCGCCAATGAAATCAAAAAGCTCACCATCACCCAGCCTAAAAACAAGAGCATCGATGATGCGGATGTGGAGCGTAACATTGGCATCTCAAAGGATTACAACGTCTTCGAACTGCAAAACGCCATTGGCAGCCGCAATGTGCTGAAAGCCAACCGCATCGTCAACTATTTCGGCGACAACGGCAAGGACAACCCATTGTTGGTCACGGCCATCAACTTATACGGTTTCTTCACCAAGGTCATGAAACTGCACTGCACCCAGGACAAATCACAGAGCAACCTGGCAAGCGTGTTAGGGGTGAATCCCTTTTTCGTGAAAGACTATCAACTGGCAGCCCGCAATTATCCTCCGGCAACCTGCATACGCAACATCTCCATCCTCCGCGAGTACGACCTGAAATCCAAGGGTTATGAGAGCGGCGATGTGAGTGAGAAGGACTTGTACAGAGAGATGATTTTCAAACTAATGCATTAACCTTAGGGCCTCTGAGCCTGTCGAAGGGCCCGAATACATAATAACTATGCGCATTGTAGCACAACGAGTAACGCACGCTTCCGTCACCATCGGTGGCAAGGTGAAATCTGAGATTGGCCTCGGTATGCTGATTCTTCTCGGCATCGAGGAAGCCGACACCGAAGAGGACATCGAATGGCTTTGCGCCAAACTGTCAAAGCTCCGCATCTTCAGCGATGAAAATGATGCCATGAACCTCGACATCACTCAAGTGGAAGGCGCTTTCCTCGTGGTGAGTCAATTCACGCTCCACGCCTTGACCAAAAAAGGCAACCGTCCGAGTTTCATCAAAGCCGCCCGTCCTGAGGTGGCCATTCCACTCTATGAGTTGTTTTTGAAACGCATCGCCGAAGTGTCATGTCGCCCCGTGCAAAGTGGCGAGTTTGGCGCCATGATGGAGGTGAAACTGCTCAACGACGGACCCGTGACAATAATAATGGACTCGAAACGGCGCGAATAGAGAAAAATCCCTATTTTTGCACTTGCATTCCAGTCCCGCTCTAAGGCCGTGGTTTGCACACAAACAAGCAAAAAGACAAAGCAATGAAAATCGCAGTGGTGGGAGCCACCGGACTGGTCGGCTCAAAGATGCTTCAAGTGCTTGACGAACAGCACGTTCATATCAACGAATTGATTGTCGCCGCTTCGGAACGCTCCGTGGGCAAGGAAATCATCTTCCAAGGCAAACCCTATAAAGTCGTCAGCGTGGACGAGGCTATCGAAAAAAGACCCGACATCGCCATCTTCTCGGCAGGGGCATCGGCATCGAAACAGTATGCGCCAAAGTTTGCTGCCAATGGCACCTTCGTCGTCGACAACAGTTCGGCTTGGCGCATGGAGAAGGATGTGCCTCTCGTCGTCCCCGAAATCAACGCCGACACCATCACACCCAAGACCCACATCATCGCCAACCCCAACTGTTCCACCATCCAGATGGTGATGGCCCTGGCACCCATCCATAAGGCATATGGCATCAAACGTTTGGTTATCAGCACTTACCAAAGCGTGACCGGTAGCGGCGTGAAGGGCGCTTATCAGCTCAATCGAGAAGAAGACGCTCGGCGCTCAGCATATAGCAATATGCCAGGTGCGCTTCCTGGTGCTGGCTTTCAATTCCCCCCTGCCTATCCCCATCAAATTTACTACAATGTTATTCCGCAGGCAGGCGACTTCGTTGACAACGGATACACCACCGAGGAGGAAAAGTTGGTGAACGAAACCCGTAAGATCCTGCGCGACGACCATATCGCCATCACTGCCACGGCTACGCGCGTTCCTGTCACAGGAGGCCATAGCGAATCTGTCAACGTGGAAACAGAAAAGCCTTTTGAGATCGATGACGTCCGCAAACTATTGGAGGCCATGCCTGGCGTTATCATACAAGACGACCCGAGTGCCAGCCTCTACCCTATGGCCATCACTTCGTATGACAAGGACGAGGTCTTTGTGGGTCGCATCCGTCGTGACTTCAGCATCGAAAACGGCATGAACCTTTGGATTGTCAGCGACAACATTCGCAAGGGTGCCGCCACCAATGCCGTGCAGATTGCACAGTATCTTATTCGTCAGCATTTTGTCAAATGAAAGTCTTTCATAACATCATAGAGGCCCGCAACATCCCTCACGCCGTGGTCACCATAGGCACCTTTGATGGTGTCCACCTTGGCCATCAAGCCATCTTCAACAAGATGAAGGATCTGGCACAAGGTATTGGCGGAGAGACTGTTGTGGTCACTTTCAACCCCCATCCGCGACAGGTGCTCAACATCGACAGTTCTAACCTGCGTTTCCTTTGCACCCCTGAAGAGAAACTTCAGAAATTTGATGAACTGGGCATAGACAATGTGGTCATCATCAACTTCACAAAAGAGTTTTCGCGTACACCCTCGGAGGTGTTCATCAAGGACTATATCATCGACAACATTCATCCCGCCTATATCGTGGTGGGCTACGACCATCACTTCGGCAAGAACCGCATGGGCGACTTTGACCTGCTCAACGATTTGATGAAGAAGTACAACTTCAAAGTGGAACGGGTTGAAGCACAAGATGTCGAGAATATCGCCATCAGTTCCACGAAGATACGCAACGCCCTTGCGGTTGGCAATGTGAAAAGCGCCAACCGACTCTTGGGCTACACCTATTCTGTCACCGCAGAGGTCGTTGAAGGCAATAAGATTGGGAGGACCTTAGGCTTCCCTACCGCCAACCTCGAGTTGCCGAAGGAATATATGCTCATCAACAACCGTGGCGTTTATGCCTGTCTCGTGGACTACGACGGCAAGACCTACAAGGCCATGGCCAACATCGGGCACCGCCCCACCATCGGCGACCGCAGCGAGGACAACCCCATCATCGAGGTCAACCTGTTCGACTTTGACGGCGACCTTTATGGCAAGCAAATCCATGTGCGCTTCATCGACCGCATCCGCGATGAGGAGAAATACAACAGCTTGGATGCTCTGAAAGCCCAGTTGAAACAAGACCGCGATAAAGCCAAGCAAATCCTAGCATGAAGATTCTCTTGCTTGTCATCGGCAAAACGGATGAAGACTACCTCATCACAGGTATCAAGAAATACGTAGGCCGTATTGGACATTATGCCTCGTTTGAGACGAAGGAAATCCCGGATCCACGCAACCGCAAGACCCTCAGCGAAGACCAGCAGAAGAAAGCCGAGAGTTTTCTGCTTCTGCAACAGCTACAACCAGGTGACCAAGTCATACTTTTGGACGAAAACGGCAAGCAATACACCTCGGTTGAATTTGCCGAAAGCCTGGAAAAACAGATGGCATCAGGTGCCAAACGGCTGGTGTTCATCATCGGCGGACCTTATGGTTTTGCACAAGAAGTCTACGACCGCGCCAACGCCAAGATGTCGCTCTCGCCTATGACTTTCAGCCACCAGATGGTGCGCCTCATCTTCGTCGAGCAACTCTACCGCGCTTTTACGATTTTGAAGGGCGAGCCATATCATCACCAATAATAAAAACGGATCACTTTTCGTTTACGATTCAAACAAAACCCTATGAAAACAATAAAAACCATCCTGATGCTTTGCGTGGCACTTTGTCTCGCCACTTCCTGCAAGAAAGACGTCGACATGACCCTTGTGCAGAAGACCGTCTTTGAAAACACCGACATCCGACAAGTCGAAATCGAAGATGCATGGCAAGTTACGGTTGTGGCTGACAGCAACACATATGTCGAATTAGAGTATTCAGCCTATTTGGAGAACAACTTGAAAGTTACAACGGAAGGCAATACGCTCAAAATCGGCTTCACAGGGTCGACTTACCCTGTCATCAATTCCGTCTTCAGCGCCACAGTCCACACGCCACAAATCGATGAATTGGACATTGACGAGGCCGCACAAGTGCAATGCAATGGAACGTTTTCTGGACAACAAATCAAGGTTTCATTGAATGATGCTTCAAAATGCAATGGCCTCGTCTTTTCCGGTGAAAGTTGCAAAATCAATATGGAAAGCGCCTCTGTGATGACCGGTTTCCAATTCGCGGGAAACAGTTGCACGGTCGTTTTGGAGGATGCCTCACAATGCAATAGCGAAATTGCAGCCTCGGAAACCGCAGAAATCTATCTGGCCGATGCCTCGCGCTTCATCAACAAAGGCGGTATGACCAACCAAGTCAGCATTCATCTTGACGATGCAAGTTTGTTGAACATGGTCGAAACCGAGGTCAAAACCATGGAAGTGGATCTCTCTGGCGCATCGGAAGCAACAGTTCATGTCACCGACTATTTAAACGGTACTTTAAAAGAGGCCTCCACTTTATATTATAAGGGCCATCCGCAAAAAGACGTCGATTGCTCCATAGGCTCGCAGCTCATCCCCTTTTGATTTTGGCCTGGTATTTGATATTTTCCGCCCCGTTGCGCAGAAGCAACAGAATTATTACTAATTTTGTCACAAAATTCAAGCACAATGAAAAGAATTGCATTGTTATTTGTCGCTGTATTGTTTGCGACCGTCACTTTTGCCCAATCTGAAGAACAAACCAAATTGCCCATTGACCCGAAGACGGAGCAAATCACCTTCCGCAAGGTCATCCAAACCGTAGGCTCACAAGATGATGTGTTCAACCGCATATACAGCCAGTTTATGAACACGTATTACAAAAGCCCTTCCACCATCCTTCAGCAGAATGACGGACGCACCCTTAAAGGCAAGCATCAGTTCCAGCTCGACAACGGCGATGCGGTGAAATCGAAATGGCCTTGGGTCACCTATTATTTCACCATCGAAGTGCGCGAAGGCCGTGTGCGCTACACCCTCACCGATTTCATGCAAAAGACACAATCGAACCATCCTTGCGAAGAATGGTTGAACAAGGAAGACCCTTTGTATAACCCCATCTGGGGAAGTTACCTCGACCAAATCGCTGCTTTTGCTGAGGACTGGGGACAACAATTTGAGAAAGCCCTCGTTCCCGAAAAAGTCTTTGAAGAAGAGGAATGGTAAAACTCTATGGCCACTCGCGAACGCATAAAAAAAGGCTTTTCCAAGCTTCTCAAGGAAGAGAAGCTGAAGCTTATTGCCAACTACTTTGAGAACCCAGGCGAGGTCATCAGCCTGCTGAAAAGCTATTGGCACCCCGATTCGAAGCAACAGCAGCTCTTTGACGAGTTCAGCGAGAACACCATCACCAATTTCTTTATCCCTTACGGCATCTCACCCAACGTGACCATCAACGGCAAGGACTATGTCGTGCCCATGGTCATCGAAGAGAGCTCCGTTGTGGCGGCAGCCTCAGCGGCAGCCAAGTTCTGGGGCGATCGCGGCGGCTTCCATGCCGAGGTCATCGATACCCGCAAGGTCGGACAGGTGCATTTCGGCTGGAACGGCGACAAGGAACAACTCTTTGCCCTATTCCCGAAAATCGAGAAGCGCATGCTTGCCGACACCGATGAAATGACCGCCAAGATGCGAAAACGCGGCGGCGGCATCCTTGGGATGAAACTTATTGATTACACCGCGCAAATTCCCGACTACTACCAAATCCGTGTCGAATTTGCTACTGGTGATGCTATGGGTGCCAACTTCATCAACTCCGTCTTGGAGCAGTTCGGCCATAGCCTTCAGGACTACTTCGCTGAACAGCAAGACCTGCCAGAAGAGCTCCGCAAGGTGGAGATCATCATGACCATCCTGTCGAACAACACACCCGACTGTCGCGTGAAGGTGTGGGTGGAGTGCCCTGTGGAACAGCTTGACGGCATCGACGAGCACCTCTCTGGTGCCGAATACGCCAAGAAATTCAAGAAGGCCGTCGACATCGCCCACATCGACACCGACCGCGCCACCACGCACAACAAAGGTATCTACAACGGCATCGACGCCGTGGTCCTAGCCACGGGCAACGATTTCCGTGCAGTAGAGGCGGCTGGGCACACCTTCGCCTCGCGCAACGGGCATTATGAAAGCCTGTCGTCAGTGACGATAGAAAATGGCATCTTCCATTTCGAGTTGGAGGTACCGATGGCATTAGGTACGGTTGGTGGCCTAACCAGCCTGCACCCGCTGGCCAAAAAGACCTTGGAACTCTTGGGTAACCCCACCGCTCCCGAGCTGATGATGGTGGCCGCCACCATGGGTTTGGCCAACAACTTCTCTGCCGTGCGTTCCTTGACCACCAAAGGCATCCAAGCCGGTCACATGAAGATGCATTTGAACAACATCCTCAATCAGCTGAATGCCAACGAGGAAGACAAGAAAAAGGCACGCGAATACTTCAAGGACAAGACCGTATCGTATGCAGCGGTAGAACAATTCTTAGACTCACTAAAAAAATGAGCCGCTATTCTTCCCATGGCAAATTTCTTTTGACTGGCGAATACCTCGTCCTAAAAGGGGCGTTGGCTTTAGCATTGCCATTGAAATATGGGCAAACATTGTCGGTAGAGACGTGCCATGGCGCGTCTCTACAATGGAATGCATACCAACCCGACGGTCTTTGGTTTTCCGTTACCTTGAATCCAGAAAAACTAGAAATCATTGATTGCAACGATCCATCCAAGGCCGAAAAACTGGCCCAAATTCTGAAGGCTGTCAAACAACTGAATCCCACTGCGTTTAAAAACGGCCTACATTTTGAGACCCGTTTGGATTTTGACCCCAACTGGGGCCTCGGCAGTAGCTCCACCCTGATTGCCAACCTTGCACAATGGGCGAATGTCAATCCTTACGAATTGTTGAGACTGACCTTCGGCGGCTCTGGTTACGACATCGCCAGCGCCACAGCGGAAGGACCGATTTATTATCAAGTAAAAACCGAGGTCCCTGAGCCTGTCGAAGAGCCGACCCCGATAGTTCGACCTATCGATTTCCATCCCTCTTTCGCTGACCACCTTTTCTTCATCTACCAAGGCAAGAAGCAAAGCTCTTCCAAAGAAATCAAGGCTTTTTTGGAAAAAGCTAATCCTATTGATCTACAAAAAGACATAGAAGCCGTTTCGGAAATCAGCCGTGCCGTGCCGAAATGTGAAAGTCTGGACGAGTTCGGCCTCTTGATGCAATGCCATGAGCGCATCATTGCCCGTTGCATTGGGCAGGAGCCAGTTCAAAAACGCTTCCCCAACTTTGAGGGCGTCTTGAAGTCTTTGGGGGCATGGGGCGGTGATTTCATTTTGGCCGCGACGGAGTGGCCAAAGAATCAAGTGAGAGAATACTTCAAAGAAAAAGGTTTGGAGGTGATTTTCGGGTTTAAAGAATTGGTATTGTGAAAAGATTCACTACCTTCGCAGCATGAAAGATTTGGAAAACCTTTACAAAAGCGAAGCCTATAGAGGTGAGGTACCGAACGACTATCAAGGCAAAGTGGGCTGGCAGAGCCCATCGAATATCGCTTTGGTGAAATATTGGGGCAAAAAAGGCAAACAGATTCCTCAGAATCCGTCGATTAGCTTTACCTTGTCGAAATGTCGCTCCGAGACATTCATCGGCTTTGAAAAAGCCGACAGCTTTGGCTTTAGGTTCTTTTTTGAAGGCAAGGAAAACCCCGCTTTTGGAGCCAAGATTGAGAAATTTTTGCTTGACTATCAAGCGTTTTTCCCATTTATCAACCAACTGAGTTTGAATGTGGAAAGCCGCAACACCTTCCCTCATTCATCGGGCATTGCTTCCTCAGCTTCATCGATGAGTGCTTTTGTGATGTGTTTGTTGGATATTGAAAATCAAATTGTTATAAAACAATTTGATTTTCAAAAAGCATCTTACTTCTCTCGTTTGGCCTCGGGCAGTGCCTCACGTTCAGTATATCCCAAGATGGCATTATGGGGTGCGACGGAGGCATACGAAGGCAGTTCCGATGAATACGCTGTCCCATTGGAAAACGACATCCATCCGATCTTCAAGACCTATCGCGACAGCATTCTGATTGTCAGTGGTGAAAAAAAAACCGTTTCCAGTCGTGCAGGTCATGGACTGATGGAAGGGAATCCTTATGCCCCAGCGCGTTATGCGCAAGCCAACCAGAATATCAATAAACTGCTTGCTGCATTGAAATCCGGCGACTTGGACACCTTTATTAATATCACCGAATCGGAGGCTCTGCAACTTCATGCTTTGATGTTGTGCTCCAATCCGTCGTTTATCTTGATGAAACCTAATACTTTGCGTATTATCGAAGAAGTTAGGAATTTCAGGAATGAAACTAAAATCCCACTTTGTTTCACTTTGGATGCAGGTCCCAATGTGCACCTGCTCTATCCCGAGAAAGAAGCCGAAAAAGTAGATGACTTCATCAAGAATACGTTGGCGACCTATTGTAACGAAGGCCGTTGGATTGCCGACCATGTGGGCGACGGACCAAAACCATTGCTGTAATGAAAGAGCGTTACTATAGCAAAGTTATCCTTTTCGGCGAGTATTCGATGATTTTCGACAGCACTGCCTTAATGGTGCCTTTGAAGCAGTTCTCGGCGCAATGGCGGTTTGCCTCGTCGTTGGCAATACAAGGTGTGGCCGCTTCCAATGCTAGTTTACAACGTTTTTCGGACTATCTTTCCACTTTGGATATCATAAACCTTTTTGATTTGCAGCGGTTTGACCACGATTTGCAGCACAATCTCTTTTTGGATTCCAATGTGCCTTCGGGCTACGGATTGGGAAGCTCGGGCACCTTGGTGGCTGCTGTTTATGATGCCTATACCAAGCAGAAAACCGATGATTATTTGAAGCTTAAGGAAATCTTTGGCAAGATGGAGAGCTATTTCCATGGCAGCAGTTCGGGCATAGACCCCCTGCAATGCTACATGGGTCAGCCTTTCAAAATCACGCCAAAGGGATTGGAAATCCTAAATGATGAGTTTTTAAACAAGGATATCCATATCTGTCTAATCGACACGAAAATCAAAAGCAACACCAAGCCGTTGGTCAACCATTTCAAGCAGCAGAGAGAGAATCCCGACTTCTTGAACCGCTTCCAAACGGAATACTTACCTTGTGTCAAGACTTGTATTGATACGATGATTTCTGGTGATAATGATTTGTTTTTCAATTCATTGAAGCAGCTTACCAAAGGTCAATTGGAATTCCTTCGCCTGATGATTACCGACAACACTTTGGCCTTATTTACGACCGATTTCGACTTTAATTTCGGCGTAAAAATCTCGGGCTCGGGCGGTGGCGGTTATGTTTTGGGCTTCACGGACGATATGGAAAAGGCCAATGAATTATTAAGCCTCCCATGTCATTCCAGCGTGGGCACACAGGGATGGCGGGAAATGCCCAGCATTCGACGTAGTCAATCTATGGGAGGCGGTTTTGATGTTATTTGGCTCTAAAATGCTATTTTTGCAGCCCGATGTCAGCCCTCCGCAACATAGAATCCTGGATAGAACGCACCTTGACCACGGTCATCGACTTCTTCTATCCGCCTTTCCGCAAGGTGATGAGCCTTGAGTTGTTCCGTTATGGCGCCTGCGGTGGCTTGAACCTCATGTTGGAATGGGTGCTTTACTATGTTTTCTACCATTTTGTCTTTCATGCGCAGGTGTTTGACCTCGGTTTCATCGCCTTCACGCCCCATATTGCAGCTTTTGTGTTCAAGTTCCCCATCACTTTCCTCACGGGTTTCTGGATGGCGAGGCATATCAGTTTCTCGGGTTCCACCTTGCGTGGCAGGACGCAGATTGTCAGGTATTTCCTTGTGACCATCGGTAACATCCTCATCAATTATTTCGGCCTGAAACTCTTCGTTGAGGTGTTCCAATGGTGGCCGACCATCTCCTATGTCATCATCTCCATCATCTGCGTGACATTCAGTTACTTGACGAATAAGTTTTATTCGTTTAGGAAAGAAAAGAAAGCGGAATAATTACCCAATCTGACTCCAATCAAACGTCTGCGCAAACAATTCCTTGTAATGTTCGCGAAGCATTCTATTTTCGGGCTTGATGAGCTTCGGGTCGTCGGCCAAGAGCTTGATGGCAGCCTCGCGGACTTGAGGTATCAGTGCGCCGTCTTTTTGCAAATCGCCGATGAGCATTTCGATTTGTCCAGATTGCCGCGTGCCGCCCGTTTCGCCCGGACCGCGCAGTTCAAGGTCGACTTCGGCAATCTCGAAGCCATCATTGGTGCTACACATGGTCTTCATGCGGGTCTTACCATCGGCGGTTAGTTTGTGGTCGGTGACGAGGATGCAATACGACTGGTCAGCGCCACGACCCACACGACCTCTTAACTGATGCAGCTGCGACAATCCAAAGCGGTTGGCATTCTCGATGATCATCACCGTGGCGTTAGGGATGTTGACACCCACCTCGATGACGGTTGTGGCCACCATGATTTGCGCATTCTTATTGATAAAGCGTTGCATCTCGAAATCCTTGTCCTCGGCTGTCAACCGACCGTGGCAGACACAAAGCTTGTACTGCGGCTCTGGGAAGTCGTGCAGCAAGGCCTCATAACCCTCCTGAAGCGCAATCATATCCGTGTTTTCCGACTCCTTGATGCAGGGATAGACCACATAAATTTGCCGTCCGAGCGCAATCTGCTGCTTCATGAACATCATGATGCGGTAGCGGTCGTCGCTGTAAACATGATAGGTCAGCACGGGCTTTCTCCCAGGCGGCAGCTCATCGATTTTGGAGACATCGAGGTCGCCGTATTGTGTCATAGCGAGGGTGCGCGGGATGGGCGTGGCGGTCATCACGAGGGTGTGTGGCGGAATCTCTGTTTTTTCGTAGAATTTCGCCCTTTGCTCCACCCCGAAGCGGTGCTGTTCGTCAATGATGGCCAAACCCAAGTTCTTGAACACAACTTTGCTCTCAATCAGCGCATGGGTGCCCACCACGATTTGCATGGTGCCGTCGGCAAGACCTGCATAAATCTTTCTTCGTTCCGCGATTTTGGTGGAACCCGTCAGCAGGGCGAAGTTCACGTCCATGTCTTTCAACTGTTCCTGCAAGGTGGCGAAATGCTGTGTGGCCAGGATTTCCGTGGGTGCCATCAGGCAGGCCTGGAAACCGTTGTCCAAGGCCAAAAGCATCACCATCAATGCCACGATGGTCTTGCCGCTACCCACATCACCTTGCAGCAGGCGGTTCATCTGGTGGCCCGAGCCCAAGTCCTTACGGATTTCCTTAATGACGCGCTTTTGGGCGTTGGTCAATGGGAAGGGCAAGTGGTCTCTGTAGAAGCCGTTGAAATAGTCACCCACCACATCAAAGACATGGCCTTTGATGGTTTGCTCGCGGTGCATCTTGTTGCGCAGCATTTTCAGTTGGAAGAAGAAATGCTCCTCGTATTTCAGTCGGCGTGTGGCCTGCTGGATTTCGATGTTGTTGGAGGGCAGGTGTATCTCGTAATAGGCGTAGCGGCGCGGTATCAATTGGTTTTCCTCGATGAGCGCCTTGGGCAGTGTCTCGGGAATGTATTCATAGACCTGTTGCAAAATCTGTTTCTGCATTTTGGCGATGGCACGCGTGCCGAGACCGTGGTCTTTCATCTTCTCGGTGGTGTTATACACGCCTTGCAATCCCTCACCGATGAGCGGGTCCTTGGGGTCATACTCCTCGATTTCGGGGTGGACGAAGTTAAAGTTGTGGTTGAACTCGGAGGCCTTACCGAACAAGACATATTTCACGCCTGGCTTAAAGCGGTCCTTGATCCATTTCAGTCCACGGAACCACACCACCTCGATGCTGCCCGACTCATCACTAAAGAGACCTATGGCACGAGTGGCCCTAGGTGCGCCGATGAGCTTGATATGGGAGATGGTGCCGACAAGCTGGTAATACACTGTATCGTCGTTGATGTTGGCCACCTTTTGGATCTGGCTGCGGTCGATGTAACGGAACGGAAACTGGTTGAGCATATCCTGATACGTGAACACGTTCAGTTCCTTCTTCAGGATTTCGGCTTTTTTCGGACCGACTCCCTTCAGGTACGCGATGTTCGTTTGCAGCAGGTTCTGTTCCATGCGACAAAGATAGGAATTTTTCTATTTTTGCAGCCATGAACAGCCCTTTCGTCGACATACACACACATACACCAAGGTCTGACTGCAATCTCATTCAAATCGTCAATTTGAACTTGGGCCAGCCCTGTCCCGAGCAAGGCTTATATAGTTACGGCATTCATCCATGGGCGATGGATAAAGCTAGTTTTCAACTGGAAGAAGCGTTAGAATTATTGGAAGAAAGACTGCAATTGCAGAATGTCCTTGCCCTCGGTGAAACGGGTTTGGATAGAATGCACAAGGACACTTTCGAGAAGCAAATTGTCGTTTTCGAGCGACAAATCGAGCTTTCGGAAGTCTTACAAAAGCCGATGATTCTTCATGATGTGAAAAGCCATAATGAAATCCTTGCTTTGCGAAAAAAACACAAGGCAAAGCAACCTTGGATTCTGCACGGCTTCAACGGAACGGAGCAGGACATCCAACAGTTGACCGGTCAAGGACTGTATCTTTCGGTTGGGGAAAGCCTATTGTATTCGGAAAGAAAAATTACCAAATCACTGAAAAAAACACCGTTGGACATGCTTTTCTTGGAGACCGATATGACGAAAATCGGCATTGAAAAAATCTATGAAGCAGCAGCAAAACTGCTGGAAGTGGATTTATCGACTTTGCAAACGAGAATCTTTTCTAATTTTGTGCGAATAATCGAACACGCTTCGCGTCATTGCGAGGAGGTACGACGAAGCAATCCAGAGAACCGACTTCATCCCTGGACTGCTTCGTTCCTCGCAGTGACGCAAAGCGACGACAAGAAACCTATATAAGCCCTATGGAACACTGGCAAGACAGAACCCGCTTATTAATCGGTGAAGAAGGCATCAACACCTTGAAATCCAAGCACGTGCTTGTGGTGGGTCTGGGTGGCGTGGGCGCCTATGCCGCCGAGCAGCTGGCCCGCGCGGGTATTGGCCGTATGACTATTGTAGATGGCGATGTGGTGAACGTCACCAACCGCAACCGTCAGCTTTTGGCTTTGGAGAGCACCGTCGGCAGACCGAAGGCCGAGGTGATGGCGGAGCGCCTCCGCGACATCAATCCCGAAATCGAGTTGACCGTCCTTCACCAATACCTGAAAGACCAAGCCATCATCGACCTGATGGCGCAGCCCTTTGACTATGTGGTGGATGCCATCGACACGGTGGCGCCCAAGGTATTTCTGCTCTATTATGCCAAGACGAACAACCAGCGCATCGTCAGCAGCATGGGTGCGGGTGGCAAGTTCCACCCCGAGAAGATCGAGATTTGTGACATCTCCAAATCCAACCACTGCCGCTTGGCGTTCTATATTCGCAAACGCCTGCACCGCCTTGGCGTCTTCGACGGCATCAAGGCCGTCTATTCGCCCGAGCCTGTCGACGCCTCGGCCATCATCACGGACGGCGTTGATGAACAAAACAAAGTCTCCAACGTGGGCACCATCTCCTATCTCCCCGCCGCCTTCGGCATCTTCTGCGCCTCGGTGGTGATAAATGATTTACTAAACAAATAAATAGAATAATGATAGGACACGAGACTGCGTGACACGAGACACGGGACGGAAAAAGTCCCGCGTCCCGAAGTCCCGCGTCAATTAACAACATACAACATGAAAAAAATCCTCTTCATCTGTCACGGCAACATCTGCCGCAGTCCCATGGCAGAGTTTGTGATGAAACGCCTCGTCGCAGAGGCTGGTCTTGCCGAGCAATACGAGATACAATCTGCGGCGACTTCAACGGAAGAATTGGGCAATCCCGTCTACCCGCCGGCGCGGCGCAAGCTGGCCGAGCACGGCATCGGCTGCGAGGGCAAGACCGCCCGTCAGATGACGCGTGACGACTATCACTATTACAACTACATCATCGCCATGGACCGCAACAACCTGCGTAACCTGAGACGGATGTTCGGCGAGGATACCGACCACAAAATCAGTCTTTTGATGGACTATACCCATCGACCTGGTGACGTCGCCGACCCGTGGTATACGGGCGATTTTGAAGCCACTTGGGTGGATGTGTTGGAGGGGTGTGAGGGGCTGTTGGAATACCTCAAAAAGCAAGCTTAACGGAACGGCTCCATCACCCGATCGAAAACCCCATTCATATAAGCCAATGCCATCCCGTAGTTGCTAATCGGGATACCTTGATTGACAAACAAATTGGTACGGTTGAAGAGTTGTTTGCGTGTGCTCATGCAGCCACCACACTGGATGGCCATGGCATATTTCTCGGGGTGTTCGATGGGGGCAAGACCCGCAACGTATTCGAAATGGATGTCCTTGCACGTGTATTTCAAGATCATCCGAGGCAGTTTCACTCTTCCGATGTCCTCACAGGTGCTATGATGGGTGCAAGACTCAAGTAACAATACCGTGTCGTCATCCTTCAATTGTGAGAGGTACGGCGTGCCCTTCACATAGTTGTCGAAATCGCCACGCAGGCGCGCCATGACGATGCTGAAACTGGTGAGCGGGATCTCGGGCGGGACGATTTTACTGACATAACCAAACACCTGACTGTCGGTGACAACCAAGGCAGGAGCGGGCATGGTTTCAAGGTATTGCTGCAGGTTGGTTTCCTTCAGCACCACGCAGATGCACTCATTATCCAACACGTCGCGAATGGCCATCACCTGGGGCAGGATGAGGCGACCTTCGGGCGCCTCGGAGTCGACAGGGCAGACCAGTACCACCACCTCGTTCGGCTTGATGATGCCGCCCAACAACGACACTTTCTGATAAGCACTCTCAGGAATGGCCTTTTTCAGCATCTCAACCATGGGAGTGATGTCGTCGTTTCTTGAAACGCTGAAATCTAAAACCTTAACGTCATATTTCTGCTCAATCACAGCCTTCATGACAGCAAGAAGCGGCTCCTCGTCGGCCTTATTGTGGACGATAAAAAACGGCACCGCCAATTCTTTCATGCGGCTGACAAGCTGTTTTTCTGTCTCGTCAAATTGGTTGCCCGTGATGACCAAAATGGCACAATCAATTTCCTCCAACACTTTCATGGTCTTCTCCACACGCTGCTGTCCCAGCTCCCCCACATCATCAGTGCCGGCCGTGTCGATGAGCACGCAAGGCCCGACACCGAAAATCTCGATGCTTTTCTTGACGGGGTCGGTGGTGGTGCCCGCGGTGTCGCTCACGATGGCGATATTTTGTCCCGTCAGGAGATTAATGAGGCTACTTTTGCCACTGTTTCGGCGACCGAAAATGCCGATATGAGGTTTCAAATCCTTTGCCATTTCCCGATGATTTCAATTATTTTCGCAAAAATAGTAAAAAGTTGCTTTCTATTGGCTAAAAATTAACTAATTGATAATTAACAATATATCCGACAGCAAACGACAACAAACGATTACAGTCGACTACAAACGTTTATTCAACGGCTTAGTCTTGACAAGTGTTGTTACTTTGCATCGTCAAACCGATTGGAACGGTCAACAGCCATCCTCGGAGCGACAAAACAAATAAAACTTATTTATTAATTCTTAAACACACACAACTATGAGTACAATGAGAAATTCGGTCATGCTGATTGGCCGCCCGGGTGCAGAACCTGAAACGAGAACCTTCAACGACAACCGCATCGTCACGCGCTTCAACCTCGCCGTGAACGACACGCGCCACACCGCCAACAACCAACAAGTGAAAGACACGCAGTGGTTCACTGTGGTGGCTTGGGACAAGACCGCCGAACGCGTCGCACAGGTGGTGAAGAAAGGAAAAAGAATCGCCGTCGACGGCGCACTGCGCAACAACGAATGGACCGACAAGAACGGCCAACGTCACCTGACAACCGAGATCCACATGAACAACTTCATCCTCCTCGACTGGGGAAAAGAAAACAACTAAAATAGTCTGACACGAGACTGCGAGACGCGAGACACGGGACAAAAAAGTCTCGAGTCCCGTGTCCCGAAGTCAAAAACAACACAATTATTAACCACAAAACACACAAAACCATGAGTACAATGAGAAATTCGGTCATGCTGATTGGCCGCCCGGGTGCAGAACCTGAAGTGAAGAATTTTAACGACAACAAGAAAGCACGTTTCAGCCTTGCCGTTACGGAAAGCAAGAAGAACGCCAACGGAGAATGGGTCAACGACACCCAATGGTTCCCCATCGTGGCTTGGGGCCCCGTTGCCGACCGCGTCGAAAAGAACGTGAAAAAAGGCAAGCGGATTGCCATCGACGGCAGCCTCCGCAACAACGAATGGACCGACGACAAAGGCCAGCGCCATAGCGTCACCGAAGTCTTGGTCAAGGACTTGTTCCTGATCGACTTTGAAAAAGATTGATTCGAAGTTATTCGTAAACGAAAGGGACGGCTTTGCCGTCCTTTTTTTTATCCTGATACCATAAACACCCTGGCATCTTTCCACTTGGAATGGCGCAGCATCTCGTTGGTGAAATGGGTGCGGCTACCCGCTTGTTCGAGCAGTTCCTTCGCCTTGTCGAACTGTCGCAACTCACGGTAAATCTCGGGTAATTCAAGGTCGATTTGCTCTTCGGGATGCTTCTCAAGCAACGCCAACAGACGCTGTAAATTGTCCGTAAAATCCTTATAGTTCTTGAGGAACAGTTTCTCCCCCTCAAGGATCATCTTGCGATTGCAGTGCCACACACCGAAACTCATAAAGCCATTGAGCAAGTACTTGAGCCTCACATGTTGGTGGTTGCGGTGCAAATCGTTATAGGCCCACCAAAGGAAACGGCGCAGATAAATCTCTTTCTTCGGCTCGTAATGACTCTTCTTCAAGAAGGTTTTGTAGTGGTTGACCAAAGCCATCTTCCCCTTGTTGTCGGAAAAACTAATACCGAAGAAACGCCATGTGTTCCAGGAATAGATTTCAGCATCAGGCTTGTCGAAGGTAATCAAAGGCTCCACGGGATTCTCAATCCAAAAGGCATGGCCGCACGAGGGGCACATGATCATCTTTTGTGGAGTGGTTATATAGTTGTCGTTCAATACCTTGCCATCGGAATACAAGATAGCCTGATTCACCATCTCGGCTTTCAGGTGACGACCTTCGAGCCAAGCTTGGCAATGGGGGCATTGGAAATAAAACGAATCGTATTTCAGCATTCTTGTATTGAGCTTGACGAACTAATATATCTTGTATTTGGAGCGGTAAAAGTAGACAATTTTTCATTTACGACCAAAATCAGCGGGGATTTCTCCCCAAATTTCGGTCTTCCACTTCAACACGGGTACCTCTATGGCATTCTCATTGAGCCATTTCTCGGCTCGGGCGATGAATTCGAAGAGATAGGCGTTCTTTTCGTTGGGCTGCAGCTTGGTCTTGCATTTTTTTTGCTTGATCCATAGCTGGGCGTTGACCGAATCGCTATAAATGGGATAAGCCACATGCTTCTGCTTCATCCAAGCCAAGGCATGGACAATGGCCAGAAACTCTCCGATGTTGTTAGTCCCATTTTCAAAGACAGGACTTTTGAAGAGATTCACCGTCGTGGCAGGCTGCGTGCAGAAATCCACGAACACGCCTTGATACTCCATCTTTCCCGGGTTGCCAGCACAAGCGGCATCGACGGCAATGGCAGGGCTGACGGGCTGCTCTTTGGCTTGCGAAAGATCGACCACAGGAGCCGAATCCTTACCCCAATAGTTGTCGGGGCCTTCCTTGAAAGCCTCTTCGGCACTGGTGCGGTCGGGAAAGCCCTTGTATTTAGCCCCCTTGACGCCCTCGATCTCTTTCTTGCATGCGTCCCAACGGTCGTAAACTCCTGGAGTACGACCTTGCCAAACGACATAAAACTTGTTTTTCGACATAGGCGCAAAAGTAGAAATTTTTGGAAGTATAACCGTTTAGAAATGAAAAAAAACTAATTTTGTGACCTTATTAATAACAGCATCTGTTTTTTCAACTCAATAATTATGAAGCTTTTACGTCGATTTTTGTTTTTCATTGTTGCCGTTGTGCTTTATGGTAACGTCCAAGCACAAAGCCAGAGATCATTGGCAGAACTTATGATGCAGCGAGACGAATATTATTTCAGCCTCAATGTGCAGAACCCCGCCGATATTCAAGCCATCAACAGCCTTTGTTCAGTTGATGCCACCAATGGCAACACTGTCGTTTGCTATGCCAACACAAACCAATACGACAACCTTTTGGCGGCAGGCTACCAGCCTTTCCTTATGACTCCGCCATCGCTGCGTGAGGAAGCCACGATGTACGACCCCCAACGCGGCATATACGACTGGGATACATACCTGACCTATTCCCAGTTTGTCAACATGATGGAAGGCTTCCCGGCAACAGCTGCCGATGGCAGAACCTGCACCTTCCTCGACCTAGGAACCTTGTCCACCAACAACCACCGCAGGATTCTCGGCGTACGCATCAACAACGGCCAACCAGACGGCAAGCCTAAGTTCCTCTATACTTCCACCATGCACGGCGACGAGGTAACCGGCATGATCCTGATGCTCCGCCTCATCGACGAGCTTTGTACCAGCACCGACTCACGCATCGTCAACCTCGTCAACAGCCTCGACATTTTCATCTTCCCTTGCACCAACCCTGACGGCACCTACTATGGCGGCAACAACACCGTCACCGGTGCCCGCCGTGCCAACGGCAACAATGTTGACCTTAACCGTCACTTCCCCGATTTCGACGACGGTGCACACCCAGACGGGGCTTCCTACTATCAAGATGAGGCACAATGGATGATGGACCTCGCCCAACAGTACCTGTTCACCATGGGTGCCAACTACCACGGCGGCGCCGAAGTGGTCAACTATCCTTGGGACACCTATCAGCCCGTGCATCCCGATGATGACTGGTGGCGTTATGTTAGCACGGAATACGTTACCAATGCCAGAGCTGTTTCACCTTCTTACATGACCGACACATATAGTAGTGGCATCACCAACGGCTATGCTTGGTACACCATCACAGGCAGCCGTCAAGATTACATGAACTATTACGGCCAATGCCGCGAGCTCACCCTGGAATGTTCCTCCTCTAAGACCCCTAATGCCTCGCAACTGCCTAACTTCTGGAATTACAACCATAACAGCATGCTCACCTATATGGAAGAATGCTTGAAAGGCGTACACGGCGTTGTGATGGATGCCAACACCAACCAACCTATCGAAGGCGTGACTGTCACGGTGCAAAACCACGATGCTTTGGGCTCATGGGTGACATCGCATGCCGTCGGCGACTTCCACCGTCCTATCAAAGGCGGGAGCTATACCTTCAAGTTCACCAAGGAAGGCTATTGCTCAGAAACCGTCGATGTCAACATTGCCGATGGTGCTCGTGTCGACCTCACGATCTACCTCTCGCCTTCGGGAAGCTGCCCTGTCGATTGCTACTACGACGTAACCTTATCGGAGCCAGGATCCTATATCATGGGCCACCTCAATGGAAACACCCTTATCATGCCCACCAACAGCAACGGCTCGTCCACTACGAGTTCGGTGACCATGACGCCCAACGGAGAAGGAGGATACTCCGTTGAACAAGGGGAGATTGACTCGCCCTTTACCTTGACTTCGACGGGAACATCAGGACAATACTACATTTCCTATAACGGTTACTATCTCACTAGAAGCAGCAGTGGATGGGGATCGGGCAACAAGGCCATCACTTGGAGCACTTCACAAGGCAACAACAACCGCTGGACTATCAGCAACGATGGCATCACCCAAACGTCAAGCAGCGGCTGGGGCGGCAGCACTACTTATTACCTGTTCTATAACAACGGCTTGTTCTACACAGGAACAAACAGCACAAACAACATCACTTTCTTCCAGGAAGGCGATTGCCCGTCGACAAGCAGCTATACAATTAGCGTCGTGGCCAACCCGACTGAAGGAGGCGCCACCTCGGGTGGCGGCACCTACGAAGAGGGACAGTCCTGCACCGTGAGTGCTACGGCCAACGAGGGCTACACCTTTGATAACTGGACCGAAAACGGCGATGTGGTGTCGTCAAATGCCAACTATACCTTTACGGTAAGTGATGATCGCGACCTAGTAGCCAACTTCTCTGCCGAGCCTATACCCACCTACGAGGTAAGCGTGTCTGCCAATCCTGCTGAAGGCGGAACCGTCACGGGAAACGGCACTTTTGAACAAGGACAATCCTGCACCGTCACGGCAACGGCTAACGACGGCTTCACCTTTGACAACTGGACAGAAAACGGTGACATAGTCTCAAACGATGCCAGCTATACGTTCACCGTGACTGACAACCACAACCTTGTCGCCAACTTCACCCTAAACACCTATACCGTCAGTGTTTCGGCTAACCCGAGCAATGGCGGCACCGTTACGGGCAGTGGCACCTTCACCTATGGACAAAACTGCACCATCACCGCCACGGCTGCCGACGGCTACACCTTCATCAATTGGACGGAAAACGACAGTTTTGTCTCATCCGACGCCAGCTATACCTTCTCCGTGACCGCCAACCGCAACCTTGTGGCCCAATTCACTGCCAACCCACAACCCATTTACACCATCACCGTATCGGCCAACCCGACCAATGGTGGTACTGTCATGGGTGTCGGCACTTATCAGGAAGGACAGTCTTGCACCGTTCTTGCCACACCTGCCACGGGTTACACCTTCGACAAATGGACAGAGAATGGTAGTGTGGTTTCCACCAATGCCAATTATACCTTCACGGTGACGGACAACCGCACCCTTGTGGCACACTTTGCGGCCATTCCTACCTTCACCATCTCTGTTTCGGCTAGTCCGACCAATGGCGGTACCGTATCGGGCGGTGGTACATTCACTTATGGTCAGAGTTGCACCGTGACTGCCACAGCCAACAGTAGCTATACCTTTGAGAATTGGATGGAAAACGGAACCGTGGTCACATCCAATACCAACTACACTTTCACTGTGACGGGCGACCGCACCCTCGTGGCCATTTTCTCTGCCGACCCAGTGGAGACCTACTCTATCACCGCCACTGTTGACCCAGTCGAAGGTGGTGCTGTCTTTGGCACCGGAACATACGAATACGGCGCACAAGCGACTTTGAAGGTCGTGCCCAATGAAAACTACATCTTCCAGAACTGGACTGAAAACGGCATCATTGTCTCAGAGTCCGAGGTGTATTCCTTCACGGTGACGGGCAACCGTACCCTTGTGGCCAACCTCCAGCTCATTGATGGCCTTGGCGAAAATTCCGGGATTGACTTCGTCCTCTATCCCAATCCCGTCAGCGACAAACTGACCATTGAGGCCACCGAAGCCATCGACCAAATCGAGATCTTCAACATCACCGGAGCCATGGTCTTCAGCCAGAAAAACTGCGCCGACAAGGTTGAGATTAACATGACCGACCTGCCCGTTGGCACTTATGTCGTTCACATGACGACACAAAGCGCCACCGAGGTTAGGAGGTTTGTGAAGAAATAAAAAACGTAGAGACGGTGTGCACACCGTCTCTACCATGTAATACCCTTTGTAGAGACGGTGCATGCACCGTCTCTACTTGTTTAAATACCTAAGGAAATATTCAGTCCTTTCGCCGTGTTCACCAGATCGCTGTCAATAGTGACGAGGTTAGGCTTGGCGATGGCTTCCTTGAGCGAGACGGCCACCAAATCGGGATGATGGTAGGCCACCATCTGGCCGAACTGTCCATTGAGGACCATCTCGAAGGCCTTCACGCCAAATTCGGCGGAGAGCACGCGGTCGTAGGCAATCGGCACGCCGCCGCGCTGCAGGTGACCGAGGGTGGTCTCACGCATGTCGTGGGTAAAGCCCGCCGCCTTCATCTCCTCGATGAAACGACGACCGATGCCGCCCAGTTTCTTGTTCTCATAGCCGACCTCATTGCTTATCTCGAACACCTGCTGACCATCCTTCGGGCGCGCACCTTCAGAGGCTACCACCACAGCGAAGCCACGGTCGTGGTCGAAGCGCTGCTCCAAACGGGCTTTCACCACGTTGATGTCGTAAGGAAACTCGGGCAAGAGGCACACCTCGGCACCGCCAGCGATGGCGGAATGCAAGGCAATCCAGCCGGCATCGCGACCCATGACTTCAAGGACGAAGACACGGTTATGACTGGCGGCAGTCGTCACCAGTTTATCCACAGCCTCTGTTGCAATTTGCACGGCGGTCTGGAAGCCGAAGGTGCATTCCGTCGACGAGAGGTCATTGTCGATGGTCTTGGGCACGCCGATGATGTTCAAGCCCTTCTCGTAGAGCTTCTGCGAGATACGCTGCGAGCCGTCGCCGCCGATGCTGATGACGGCGTCGATGCCCATATACTGCAACTTACGCAGCATCTCGTCGCTGCGGTCAACGGCGGTCCAGGTGCCGTCGGCGTTCTTCACGGGCCAGTTGAACGGGCCACCCTTGTTGGTGGTCTCAATGATGGTGCCGCCACGGAAATGGATGCCACGCACCACTTCTGGCGTCAGCCTGACGACCTCGGTAGGCTCCCAAAGGATGCCGTTATAGGCTTGTATGCTGCCGAGCACTTCCCAATCTTTCTCTTGGGAGGCTCTCTTGACAATGGCACGAATCACGGCGTTCAGGCCTGGGCAGTCGCCACCACCAGTAAGGACTAGTAATCGTTTCATATCCAATTATTTATATAGGGCTGCCATATTATGACAGCCCTACAATTTGTTTTATTTCAAATTTAATGCAATCTGCAACTCATCCAGTTGTTCCTGCGCAATCGGCGCAGGCGAGCCGCTCATCACGTCGCGACCGGAGTTGTTCTTCGGGAAGGCGATGAAGTCGCGAATGCTGTCGGCACCGCCGAAGAGCGAGCAGAGACGGTCGAAGCCAAAGGCCAGACCAGCGTGAGGCGGGGCACCATACTCGAAGGCACCCATCAGGAAGCCGAACTGCTCTTGGGCCTTCTCGTCGGTGAAGCCGAGGGTGTGGAACATCTTGTTCTGCAAGGTGCGGTCGTGGATACGGATGGAACCGCCGCCGACCTCGACGCCGTTCATCACGATATCGTAAGCATTGGCGCGGATGTCACCCCACTTGTTCGGGTCGTCGAGCAAAGCCTCGTCCTCTGGCTTCGGTGCGGTGAAGGGATGGTGCATGGCATAGTAGCGTTGCGTCTCCTCATCCCATTCCAACAGCGGGAAGTCGATGACCCACAAAGGTGCGTACACATCGGGGTTGCGCAGACCGAGTTGGTTACCCATTTCCAAACGCAAGGCGTTGAGCTGCACGCGGGTCTTCATGGCCTCACCGCAAAGGATGAGCATGAGGTCGCCAGGCTTGGCACCGAACTTGTCGGCAATGACCTTGAGGTCTTCGGACGTGTAGAACTTGTCCACGGACGATTTGAAAGTGCCATCGGTGTTGTATTTGATGTAGACCATGCCGCCGGCGCCCACCTGCGGACGCTTCACGAAGTCGGTGAGTTGGTCGAGTTGCTTACGGGTGTATTCCGAGCAGCCCTCGGCGCAGATACCAACCACCAATTCGGCGTTGTCGAACAGGCCGAAGCCCTTGCCTTTCACCACGTCGTTGAGTTCCACGAATTTCATCCCAAAACGGATGTCGGGCTTGTCGGAGCCGTAATATTTCATGGCGTCGTGCCAGGTCATACGCGGGAACTGGTCGAATTCAAGACCCTTCATCTCCTTGAAGAGGTGCTTGGCCAGGCCTTCAAAGGTGTTCAAAACGTCTTCCTGCTCCACAAACGACATCTCGCAGTCAATTTGGGTAAACTCTGGCTGACGGTCGGCGCGAAGGTCCTCGTCACGGAAGCAACGCACAATCTGGAAATAACGGTCCATGCCCGCCACCATAAGCAACTGCTTGTACTGTTGTGGACTCTGCGGCAGGGCGTAGAACTCACCAGGGTTCATGCGACTCGGCACCACGAAGTCGCGGGCGCCCTCAGGCGTGCTCTTAATGAGCATCGGGGTCTCGATTTCAAGGAAGTTGAGGTCGCTCAGATAGTTGCGCACGAGCATAGCCATGCGGTGACGCAGCTCGAGGTTTTGACGCACGGGGTTGCGACGGATGTCAAGGTAACGGTATTTCATGCGAAGGTCGTCTCCGCCGTCGCTGACAACCTCGATGGTGAAGGGCGGGACCTTGCTGCTGTTAAGCAGTTGGAAGGAACTCACCTTCAGTTCGATGTCGCCCGTCGGCATGTTCGGGTTCTTCGACTCGCGCTCGATGACAGTGCCCTTGGCCTGAATCACGAATTCACGCCCGAAAGAGCGGGCTTGTTCCAAGAGTTTCGGGTCGCTGCTGCCATCCAAGAAGAGTTGGGTGATGCCATAACGGTCGCGGAGGTCTATCCAAACGAGGGAGCCTTTGTCGCGGGTGCGCTGCACCCAGCCGGCCAATGTCACTTCCTTGCCAACGTCGGCAAGACGAAGTTCGCCACAGGTATGTGTTCTAAACATAATATTGCTATTTAAAATTCAAAAATTCAAAATTAGTAGGCTTTGTATTTGTCGCCCGTCTTCTCGATGAGGATACGATAGTATTCATCGCTGTATTTCGGGTGCTCGCTCTTGATGGGCGTGTATTTACTGCCTGGTTGGGTGGGTTGGGCAGTATTCAGGTTGCCGTCCACATATTTCATAAACAGTTGATGGTATAATTCTTTCCAAGATTTGACAAGTTTGTTGGCCGTCATAACGGAGAATTGGGTGAGTTCCTTTATCTGTGCCTCTCTACCCTTGATGGTGTTGACACGCTCATCCAAAGCCGGAATTTCCTTATTTACCCAGCTTTCTTCCAACTCACGCTGACGTTTCCTGATTTCGGGGTGAATGTAGTCGTACTTGGTGTAGGCCCAGTTGCTCATCTGGTTGAAAGTCCAGAAGGCAGAGGTCTCCGACCATTCGCTCATCGAGCCGTTGCCTTCGCGGAAGCTCTCAGGGATTTCAGTCATGCAAGTGTACATTGGGCAGTAGACAGTGTTGTCGGTGTCGTCGACGCCAAACCAAATGATACCACCAATAGGCCAATCGTACTTGCCACGGCTTTGGGCCACGAAGGAGAAGCCCGTTTGTTGGGTAGCAGTGGTACGCTCGTGGATGTAGTGAACGCCGTCAACATCCCAATCCATGGGGCGCCAGCGATAAGGGCAGTGGAAAGGACCTGCACCCACGTCTTGAGACATATCAAGTTCGGTACCTTCGAGGTGATCGCGCATAAAGTCCATCATGTCGAGCACGCTGACTTTCTTGTTGGGCTTCACCCATAAAGGCATACGGTTGGTTGGGAAGTTGTCGGGGGTCTGGCACATGCCTTCCTTATAAGGCTGGGCACGTTTGATGTCACGACCTGTGGCATAGCCCCAATAGTCTTTCATGTTGTCGGTAACCTTGTTGAACATGGCCCACACGCGCAGGTCGCAGAAACGTGCGCCGTCGAAAGTGACGGGGTTATAGACATCGGAGAACGAGAACTTCTCATCGGGACCTTTGTAAAGCTTCATGTCCTTGGCAAAGCTGATGACATCGTCGGCATAGACGCAGTCGATGTTCGGGTCTTTCAGCAGCTTGTCAATGTTCTTGAAGGTGATGCTGGTCTTACACTTGCGTGAGGCCAAGGGGAAGGTGGTGATGCGGGCTTGGTTGGCGTGACCGCTAACATAGCCGTCGGGGATGCGACGGGCCACCCACACGGCACCCTTGTATTGTGGGCCTTTGCCAATCATTTCGAGGATCCAGCACTCTTCGGTGTCGCTAATAGAAAACGACTCGCCTTCGCTGACATAGCCGTAGTTATAGACCAACTCGCCCATGCATTTGATGGCCTCGCGGGCAGTCTTGGCACGCTGCAAGGTGATGTATATCAGGCTGCCATAGTCGATGATACCTTGGCTCTCCCAAAGGCTCTCAAGGCCACCGTAAGTCGTTTCGCCGATGGCGAGTTGGTATTCGTTCATGTTGCCGACCACGTTGTAGGTGTGTGCCACTTCTGGAATTTGGCCGCGGAACATGCCACCGTCCCAGTCGTAGACATCGCGCATAGCGCCTTTTGGCCAATCGGCAGCGGGATAATGGTAGAGTTCGCCATACAGCACATGGCTGTCGGCAGCGTATGAAATCATGCAGGAGCCGTCGGTTGAGGCGCCCTTGGTGATCAGGAAGTTAGTGCAGGCATTGGCTTTCCCGAAGGTAAAGACAAGAGCCAAAGCCAGAATTGCAGTGAATACTTTTTTCATAGGATATGGTTTTAATATGATACTTCTATTAGAGCCTACAAAAATAGTAAAATGTTCAATTGGAAAGTGCCGAAATTTTTAATTCGACTCCATCAATCGTTCAATTGTTTTTATTTTATTGATTCTTAGAAATATATCCGACAGCAAACGACAACAAACGACTACAGTCGACTACAAACGTTTGTTCAGCGGATAGGTTTTGATGGATAGTTTTTCTTTGCGTCAGAATTATAACTCGAATTACTATGGACGCACAAGACAACAACCTTGCGATGATTCCTATGGGGAACAGCAAAAAAGATCTAAACCTTCGACAAGAAGTCATCTCTCAAGTGTATCGCAAATGGACTAAGGAAAACCCAGATAAAAGAGTTTACAACCGCTCGTTGAAAGATTATATCAACATACGCTATCTTTCAATCAATGAAACCGTCCGTCATGCCGCAAAGACATATTCTTCAACATTGGCACTGCTTCAACTGGACACCATACTTCGGTATTCTGTGATTTATGGCAAGCCTAAACCTCCGAAGAAAGGAGTTGCCAATCAAAAAATATTTGCTTATATGCTAGAAATGCACTACGAGTTGATAGGTATCGGTATAGTGAAAATGATAGTAGGAGTGAAAAAGACAGGAGAGAAAGTGCAGTATTGCATAACTGCGATACAAACATAAAAAGAAATCGACAGGTTGGCTCACTCGAAAGGTCATCACCAAATTTTGGACGTCTTCGGACTGTTCCCCTATTGATTTCTGACCGCAAAAATACAACAAAATCTCATACCCCATCACAAAAATGAAAAATAAATCGTACTTTAGCACATTGAACGCAATTGAAAACATGGCGCAGCAAACCTTTGTCAACCAAAAACTTGAATTCGTCGAAGAATTGGTGCTCTATACCGACTCGCACATCTTCCTTACGGGAAAAGCAGGCACGGGTAAGACCACCTTTCTGAAGAACCTGCCGCTGAAAACCTACAAGCGCATGGCGGTGGTAGCCCCCACGGGCGTGGCTGCGCTCAATGCGGGCGGACAGACCATCCACTCGTTTTTCCAACTGCCTTTTGGACCTTTGCCACCCGACTCAAAAACCATCACGGCGCAACTCCATCGCGTGAAGAAGCAGAAGCTCAACCTCATCCGTAGCCTCGACCTGCTCATCATTGACGAAATCAGCATGGTGCGCGCCGATGTCTTGGATGCCATCGATGCTGTGCTACGCCGTGTGCGCCGCTCACAGAAACCCTTCGGAGGACTGCAACTCCTCATGATTGGCGACGTGCACCAACTCGCACCCGTAGCCAAAGCCGAGGAGTGGGAAGTGTTGTCGCCCTACTACGACACGCCCTATTTTTTCGGCAGCCAAGTGCTGCAGAAAGCCCCCTACATCTGCGTGGAACTGGAACATATCTACCGCCAACACGACGACGACTTCATCACCTTGTTGAACAAAGTGCGCAACAACCAGATGGATGCGGAATGCGTACGCCTGCTCAACAGCCGCTTCATGCCGAGCTTCGCGCCAAAGGACAGCGAAGGCTACATCACCTTGACCACCCACAACTACCAGGCCGACCAAATCAACGAGTCGAAACTGAAGGCCATCAAGGAATCTCCATTAATCTACATGGCAGACATCCACGGCACTTTCCCCGAGAACACCTACCCCACCAAGGAAGAATTGGAACTGAAAATCGGGGCGCAGGTGATGTTCGTGAAGAACGACCCGACCCCCGAAAAAGCCTTTTACAACGGAAAAATTGGGCGAGTGGTCGACTATGACAAGAAAGAAGGCACCGTCACCGTTGAGAGCGATGGGGAACACATCATAGTGCCAAGCCTGAAATGGCAGAACATGGAATACACCATCAATGCCGAGAATCAAGACATTGAGGAAAAAGAAATCGGCAGTTTCACACAGATTCCACTACGCTTGGCATGGGCCGTCACCATCCACAAAAGCCAAGGTCTCACCTTCGACAAGGTCATCGTCGACGCGGGACAGGCCTTCGCCCATGGACAGGTATATGTCGCCCTCAGCCGTTGCACTTCGTTGGAAGGCCTCGTGCTGAAGACACGCATCACCTCCAATGCCTTGGTCAACGACTTCTCGGTCAATCAGTTTGTAGAAACGCTGACCGAAAAAGAGCCGACACAAGAGAAAGTGGACACGTTACGCCACGACTACGAGCTGGACACCATGTTCGAACTCATCGATTTCGACGGCATCCACAAGGACTTCGGCAAGCTGATGAAGGTGATTTATAGCAACGATACACTCTTTGAAGGCTCGATGATTCAAGAACTATCGCAACGACGTAATCGTCTTTATGAGGAATTGTGCCAAGTGGGTATCAAATTCGAAAGCCAAATCCGAAGACTACATGCCGAAGCGCCTTCATGTGAGCAGAACCAATCGCTTCAAGAGCGTTTGAAGAAAGGCATCGCCTATTTTGACGATCACTTGAAAGCCATCACTGACGGACTCTTCGACCTGCCTTTCAAAACTGACAATCAGGTCGTCAATGAGCAACTTACCGAAGCTTTGAAGCAGCTGAAAGAAGACATCTACCTCAAAGGTTGTTGCCTCGAAGCCTGCAAGGACGGCTTCAGCGTGATGGCTTACCAAAAGACCAAGTCGGTGAAGGTGATTGAGGCGGAAAAGGGGAAGAAAAAGAAGATTGAAATCAAGGACGAAACGATGGACAAGAATCCGCTCTACAATGCTTTGGTGGCATGGCGGCTGCAAAAGGCTCAAGATGCCGATGTTCCCGCTTTTACCATCGCGCACAATACAACCTTGAAAGCCATTGCACAAGCAAAGCCCATCACGCTATCTGAATTGAAAGACGTTAAAGGCATGGGAGTAAAAAAAGTGAAACAATTCGGAGACGAAATCATCGACACTGTATTACGTTTCATGTCTGAAAACCCTTAAACAGACATTTTTTTGTTTTACTCGCATTAAAAAAGTCTTATTTTTGCGCCATACATCATTAAAACCAAACACTATGAAAAAAACATTTATTCTCATCTTATTAGCGATGATGGCCTTCAGCCTCAACGCGCAAATCATGAAAACCATCACCTGGGACGGTCAAGAACGCCAATACCTCGAATATGTGCCCACCTCATATTCTGATGCCGAGGCTGCACCCGTTTTGTTCATGCTGCACGGCATGGGCGACGATATCAACAACTTCTTCGCTGCCACACGTATTCAGAATGTCGCCGAGGAACAGGGCTGGATCGTCGTCTGCCCGCAAGCCTTGGAATTCAACTATACAATTCCCATGTTAGGATCGCAGAATTTCGGCGCCTGCTGGAATGTCGGCAGCACCGTCCCCGTCGAATTCAACATGTACGGCGTGCCTTTCAACTTTGACGTTACCGTCAGTGAAGGCGTGGACGACGAAGGTTTCCTGCTGGCTGCATTGGAAGCCACTAAAGCGGAATACAACGTCGACCAAGACAAAATCTTCTTTGCCGGCTTCTCTCTGGGCGGCTTCATGAGCCACCGCATGGCCATCAACCATGGTGACATCATCAATAGCATTGCCGCCGTCAGCGGTGTCATCGGCAACGACCTCACTGACCTCACCCCCATCGCTAACGTCAATGTGCTGCAGATCTTCGGTACCTCCGACGAGATGATTTCATACGATGCTGGCATGATTTCACTGCAATCTTTAGGTTCCTACAACTTGGGTCTGCCCGTCGAACAGACGGTGGAATACTGGCGTGCTTTCAACCAATGCGACGAAACGCCTATCGTAGAGCAATACCCCGACACCTATGAGGACGGCATGACTTTCGAAATGTACCAATACCTCAATGGTACCAACGATGCTCGCGTCGCTTTCATCAAGGTCTACAACGGTAATCACGACTGGTATTTTGGCGAACAGAGCGACATCGACTATAACACGGAAATCGTCAAGTTCTTCACCAATACCATTGATGTGACGGACGTCGCCGAAACAACAAACGAGACTTTGACCGTTTATCCCAACCCCGCCCAAGATTTCATTAACGTAGGCAAAGAGAAAGTCAGCATCTACGATCTCTGCGGCAAACTCGTGATGAAAGGCTCCGGCAGAATCGATGTCTCGTCACTGCCTGAAGGAATGTATTTTGTGAAATCACAAGATGATTGCAGCAAGCTGATTATCAACCGATAAATAAGTACTATAAATCTCTAACCGAATGAATCCGAAATCATTCGACTATTCTTTCAAGTCGGTTCGGATCTGTTCGGTTAGAGATTTTTTATTGCCCGAACTCAAGAATTAGGCAATTGGTTTTGCTGCGGCACAATGATGGCACAAACGATGTAAGCCAACAAGCCGGGGAAGCCAGCCGTGAACAAAGAAGCACAAACCCACAGCAGACGAATCAAAGTGGGATCTAAATCAAAGTATTCACCTAAGCCTCCGCAAACACCGCAGAGTTTCTTGTTCACCATTGAACGATACAGTTTCTTGTTTTCCATTTTTCTCAAGTTTTTTTGTTCCGCTTGCGGAATGGAGTTATCGAGACGCAAAAATAGACACTTTTTTAATATCCCGAAAGGGGGAAGAACGTGTTTTTTCGTTGGAAAATGTTGTAATCCGTTTTCATAATACACTGATTACCAATATATAAATTTCCAAAAAGTTTGTAAAGGCCCTTTCCATTGCTTTTTTCAAGCATTTTTTGTAATACTTTTGCGTTGCTAAAACAACACCAAATGTCATTGGACAAAACAAAACGGATTGAAAAAATGCTGGGCTTGGTTTTCAGCCTGTTTCTGCTCTTACACGCTTGCGGCACCAAAAGCAAGACGGAACGCATGACTGCCATTGTGGATGAAGTACGGACCAAATACAAGGCAGACGAAGACATCAGCAACGAGGACCAAATCTTTGAGGCCTACGACTACTTCGTGAAGCAAAAAGACTTCGAAAACGCCGCACCCGCCGCACTTTATAGTGGTTGCGTACGGCAAGCCAAAAAGGAGTACGAGGCTGCGATGAATTGCTACAAGGAAGCCGATTACTACGGTCGCATGGTCGGCGACTCGGTCAGTACGGCCTTCGCACAATATTATATAGGTGACCTCCTCAACGACAGCGGCAATGAGGCAGAAGCTATCACAAATTACAAAGCTGCCGCAGAGTTGTGGGGCGACAGCCTCTCGCGCAAGGCTAAGTGCCTCAACGCCGTGGCTCTGATGTACATCATAAACGACGGCTACGACAGCGCGTTTGTCTATCTCGACCAAGCCTTACATTTGGCTCAAACCTCAAAAGACAACGTCACAGAAGCTTCTGTTTGGAACAACTATTCCGTTGCCTATCAGCTGCTTGACGAATACGATACCGCTTTGGATTGTCTGCGGAAAACGGTGCCTTTAGTGGACGGAAAACGCCGCCCCATCGCATTGCTCAACTTGGCGAAGGTGTATCTGGCTTTGGACGAGCGCGACTCCTTGGAATACTATAAGACGCAGATGCTCAACGCAATAGAAACGGTGGAGTGCAAGCCCGAAACCATGGCTGCGGTGTATGGCTTTCTCATTAAAGACGCGCTGGCCGTGGGCGACTATGAAGGTGCCTATCAGTTTGAAAAACAGCACGAACAAGTGGCTCTCGACCTCCTTTCTGACCAAACGCAGAGTTCGGTTCTTGAAATCCAAAAGAAATACGACTTCGAGGCGCAGGCCAACCAACACAACCGCCAGATGCTTTCACGGCAAAGGCTCATCATCTTGCTCACCATCATTTTGATTGCGGCTTTAGTGGCGGTCACCCTATTGATTCTCAACGCCTTGAAAAAGAAACGTATCGAGGCTGAAATCAGCACGAACCTCTTGGAACTGAAGAAACGCAACGCGCAACAGCAGCAAGAACGTAGCGAGATGAAAGTGCAATTGGAAGAGCTGCAAAAGCAAACCGATAGCAAATTGAAAGACGAGTATTTGCAAAAATGCCATATCATCCGCTGCTTCGAGGTACTTTCTCACGACCGCAACAACACAATAGCTTTCAAGGACTTAGAGAAGTCTCTCTTTGAGGGCGAAGACCATTGGGCAAGTTTCGAAGCGGCCTTCGAGGGCGTGCATCCTGGCTTCATCGCCTCGGTCAAAGAGCATTATCACGACTTGACCGAAACAGAGTTCCGCTATTGCTTGCTCTCGCACTTCAAACTATCGAGGCAGGAATATGCCGATGTGCTCGGTTGCAGCGTCTATAATGTGGATAAAGTTCGCGCAAGCCTCAACAATAAAATGAAGGAATAATCATAAAACCATGAAATACAGAAATTTGACTTTTATCATTCTCACCGCTATCATTTTAATGGTGGTTTCGTGCAAGAAGTTCAATCCTTTTGAAAACTCCAAGCCCACAATGGAATATGTCTCGGGCAACGAAAAAGACAAAATCGACCTGAAGGGCTCTATGATCAAACCCGACATGCGGTATGTCAACATCTACGCGGAATTGGTGGGAAAGACAGTTTACGTCTATTTCAACGAGACCGTAGAGGACTGCCTGCTGACCCTTTCCGCCGAAAACGGAGACGTTTTGTATGCCAGGAACGTGAAGAAACAGTATCCGGCCACCATCCGCATCTACATGGAAAACGAACCCACAGGCGAATATCGACTCTACGTCACCAACGAGACGGAGGAAGCCTCGGCATGGTTCCATTTCGAGAATGCAGAATCGCCTAACCGCGCACCCATCCCTATCAAAGTCCTATTTGAAGAGTAATAAATCATTAAAATTCAATAGTATATGAAAAAACACATCATGATTGCCTTGGCTTTGGCTCTTTGTCTGCCAGCCTTGGCGCAAGAGGAAGAAAAAGAACGTCACGTCAGCGATGAAATCAGCATCGGCTACGGATTCCATCCAGTGAGCGGCGATTACTTCGGCATGGACGCCATGCGTTTCAACTACTGGATCGACAAAGTAGGAGCAATTTATGGTTCTTACACTCACTTCTTCAACAAGGTGGTCGGCGTAGGCGGCACCTATTGCTTCGACCCGAGAATCATCGACTACACCTACAACGGCTTAGTCACCAATAACCCCTTGATCTGCACACTCAATGAGTCGTCCCATTCCGTGATGGGTCATGTGAAACTCAATTGCATCAACAAGAAGCATTTTGTCCTATACACCAAGTTTGACGCGGGCATCTGCTTTTGGGGCTACAAACTCAAAGAATTCCAGCCAGAGTATTTTGCTGTTGAACTCCCCGACCAGCATTGCTGCTTCGCATGGCAAGCCGCTGTTGGCATCGAGGTTGGCAACGAACGCGTTGCAGGATTCCTGCAATGTGGAGTTGGCATGGAAGGCAACTATAGTTTAGGAATCAGATACAAATTCAATAAATAACACACTATGAAAAAGATAATAATAATTGGCATGACGCTCTTCATGATGAGCGCCTGCGTGAAACACCCCGACATTTACATGCTGATGTCCGACGAGGACGCAGCGGCCATCCCTTACGAGCAAGGGCAAACCGTAAAATTCCTTGACCAAAACGGCGACACAGTGACGTATCAAGTCGAGCGCGACGAAACCTATCCCTATAACTACGAACAATACATCAACGCCATCCATGGCGGAGACGTCATGCACCCAGCCCATCATTCGGTGGAGTGCTACGCCCGTACGGTGAACCTCCGTGACCAATCGTACGCAAACCAACTGAGCTTCACCGTGAAGCCAGGAAAGGAGTTCTCATTCAGCTTCCTCTCCAGCGAAGGCGAACTCAACTTGGACATGTACCTGCCATCCAACGATACCTGTACCATCAATGGCATCAACTACGAACAGGTTCACCACGAGATCCTTTACAGCCAACACACGGGCGAGTTGCTTTACGACTGGTATTACAATGAGGAGTTTGGCTTGCTCTATTTCCAAAAAGGCGATTTCTCATTGACAAGGATACCATAACCACAAAAAACATGAAAGCCAAACACTTATCATTTTTCGTTATCTTGTTTGTCACCTTGATCACGGCTTCTTGCAGTAAGCCATACAATCCGAGCAACCTCATTGACGACAAAGACAAAATCGACATCAAGGGCTCGCTTTCCAATGGCGACATGCGCCATCCAAATATCGAGGCGGGTTATTGGGGAAAGACCGTTTATGTGTACTTCCACGATTATATGGGTGAGTGTGTCGTCAGCATCAGCAACAGACAAGACCACGTCATTTTTTGCGACACCGTAACTTCGGGATACGACACAGGAACGCGATTCTATATGGGCGACCAACCCTTGGGCCGCTACCACCTCGTCATCAGCAACGGCACGGATGAGGCCGAAGGGTGGTTCAATGATTTCCGCATTGTAGCAGTTAGACTGCATTAAATTCAAAATTCAAAATTCAAAATTCAAAATTCAAAATTCAAAATTCAAGATTTAAAGATTTAAAATTCAATAATTTATGAAAACCAAATTGATTATACTCGGTTTGCTCATCGCCTTTGCGGTACCTGCCATCGCACAGCGCGACACCATCCGAAGCAACAAGAACGAGTTCAGCTTCGGCTACGGACATTTTCCCGCCAGCAGTTTCCGTTACCATCCCGGCTGCTTGATTTATCCCGAAACAGACAACATCGGTGCCATTTATGTCACCTACACGCGCCGCCTCAACAAAGTCCTCGGCATCGGCGTGACAGCCTGCTTCGACCCCATCCGCCTCAACTACCACGACCGCGTGAATGGCGAGAGTACCCTCATCTGCAAAGTGAGTCAAAACAGCATCTCGATCCTCCCGCACCTGAAAATCAACTGGCTGAATACCAAATTCGTGAACCTCTACAGCAAGGTGGCGCCCATCGGCATTCGCTATTGCACCTACAAGCAAAAAGAGTATTATCCAAACCTTTATGAAATACAGTCGCCCTACGATTCTTTTGTCGACAGGATAAGCTATGCCTACCAATTCACACCCATCGGCGTTGAGGTCGGCACCAAACGCTGTGCAGGATTCATGCAAGTAGGCATCGGCATGGAAGGCATCATCAGCATCGGATTTCGTTATGGACTAAAAGATAAGGAGTAAACACCATGAAAAAGCATTTGATATTTTGCATCGCCCTTGTGACATTGATGACCTCTTGTGTGAAAGAGCCGTCCATCCTTCGTCGCCTTACCGCTAAGGATGCTGTCGCCATCCCTTATCATACAGGACAGACGGTCAACTTCATGGACGAAAATGGCGACACCTTGGCTTTCACCGTCACCTATGATGAAACCAAGCCCTTCTCGGAAGACTTTTGGGAATACCCCTACGATTCTAAAATGTCCATCATTCGCCAGCCTTGGTGTTATGCGCGAACTGTGGGACTGCGCCGCGATTCCGATAGCAACAACCCTGAGTTGATATTCACAGTGATTCCCGAAAAATTCCTGTATTTCAATTGGAACTATGAAATGGGAATAACACTACCGTACATCGATCTCAAAGGTGAGACGGAGACCGTGGATGTGAATGGCGTGACCTACGAGAATGTTCATGTCAACCAATACTACAACACACAAACCAGCGAGTTGTGGCATCTGTGGTACTACAGTGAACAATTCGGGCTTATTGCCGTGAAAAACAAGGAGCATTCACTGATGTTGATACCGTGATTGGCTCAGACAGAACACATTAAAACTACAAGAATTCAAAAAATCGGGAGAGCGATATGTTTTTCCCGATTTTTCTTTTTTTTGACTCAAAAAAACAATACTTTTGCTACGCCAAACAATAGATATCATTAACCATTAAAACATCTATGTATTATGAAGAGAGTATTACTATTTGCACTAGTCATGTGCTTTATGATTTCGTCACAAGCACAAACCGAAATCAGAAAACCGTCGGATTCCCAACTGATTTCGAGATTAAAAAAAGTGGAACTACTCAACCGGCATGAACAAAACTACACCCAGCAGCTCGACAGCATGGTGTCAGTCGAGATGATGAGCACCTACGTTTTCCAATATGACGAGCATTACAATGTAGCAACTCTTACAGGAACCGGGCTTCTTAACATGAACGAGGAGTTTTTCTATGATGACCAAGACCGCGTTATTTGTGTTATCTTGACTTATTATGGTATTTTATGGTCGAAAACGGAATACACTTACGATAACCACGGTTGGTTGGCTGAAGAGGTGGTGTATGATTATAACAATAATGGATGGGTATACGACCTTAGAACTGTATACGGGTATGAAGATACTGGTAGACTTCTGTCCACTCATACATTTAAATACCAACAGTATAGTGGGGATTGGAATGATCATGAGAAAGTGGAATACACCTATGAGAACGGCAACCCGACGCTCGCCATTCAGTATAAATGGGATTCTAATTCCTACATCTGGAAATTCGACAAAAAATCAGAATACACTTTCAATGTCTTTAACTACTGCACCGAGCAATATGACTACACGTTTGGCGAGGAGAATTGGCTTCATGAAAGGTATTACACCTACACCTACGACGACTACTTCAATTGCGAATACCAAATGGAGTATGTGTATGATTATGACAGCGGCACGCAACAGTTCGGCTGGTATGTCGACCGCCAAATCCATTTCTACTACGACATGACCGCACACATCGACAACATTGCCGGCCTTCATTTCTTGGAAGAAGGATACACTGGTCTTGACTTTGTAAACGGTGGCGTTGCCAACATCAACTACAAACTTGTGCGTGTCGAAGAAAGCACCTTCGACGGTGCCGAAATTGACCGGACTTTTGTTACCGACCTTTATTATTCCGGTCTTACGGCTGTGGATGAAGTCCATGGAAGCCAGCTGAACCTTTGGCCTAACCCCACCACTGAAACCCTGAATCTCAGTGCTGAAGACTTGCAGCAAGTTGAAATCTTCAGCATGGACGGCAGACAAGTGATGCACCTTGAAAATGGTTTGGAAAACATCAATGTCAGCTCTTTAGCCAAAGGTTGCTACCTATTAAAGGCTTCTTTTGTTGACGGCAGCAAAACCGTGCAGAAATTTGTGAAAGAATAATTATCTCACGCAGAACACGCAGAATTCTTTTGAAAAAGTCGGGAAAGCCTTCTGCTTCCCCGACTTTTCTATAGCCCTGAAGGGGCGACCCTATCACACCCCGATATGGAATGTCGGGCTTGTAATTATAACGGACACTAATCTTTTGAAAAAAAATCGATATACTCTTTCCCTTCAGGCATGATAGGCAAATCTTCTTCGGAAACAACCGTAAAGACATAAACAAGCTCTTTCTCGGTCTTGCTCTCTCTAATATATTGCCTTTTCAACTTCGGGTTCGCTCCAGATAATCCCAAGGTTTCCGCCATCTTGCGCTTGAGGGTTTTCTCCGGCATGTCACCAAACGCCACATGCCACCAATAACGCCTTGTGGTCTCTCCTTTGCCATTGATGACATGCAGATGTGCGACAGGGTGCAGCATCTTGTTGCCTTGGTGCAACTCCACATACATGGCCCGCCCAACGATATTGCCCCGCTCGTTGACGATGGGCAGGAACTCGATGGGATTCACTTCGGGCACAAACCGACGCGGACCTTCTGTTTTAGAGGGCGAGGCAATGGCTTTGTCCTCTACTATCGGCTGCGGCTGTTCAATCGGCTCGGGTTGCTCTTCGATGATTCTTCGGGGGCGTTTTTCTGTTGGGGTCGAGGTCCTAGTGGGCTTGTCATTAATAATCTGAGTAAGTTCCATCGGTTCAAACGACACCTCTTCGATAGTTATCTTTTCCGAGCCTTTCAACTCGATGATGTCGCCCGCCTTCTTCCCTATCAACATCTTGGCAATGGGTGAGATGAAGGAGATAAGGCCTTTGTTCACATCGGCTTCGTCCACACCCACAATACGCACCACACGTCCGTTGTAGCGCACCCAAGCCCCAAAGCTCACCGTGTCTTTGTTGGACTTGGAAAGGTCGACCTCCACGGCGCTATTAATACGGTCAACAAGTTGCTTGATCGTTGCGTCAAGGAAATTGACCATAATGTAGTTATCGCCTGCCTTGACGCGCTCTGCCTCAAGGTCCTTCAGCTCCTCTTTGAGTGCCTCAAGCCCTTCTTTCGTGACATAGTTGGGCACGCCTTCGGGCAAGTATGCCCGCATCGGCACCCTCGGGATCTCTTCCTGATCGCCTTCTTTGATGAAGCCTCTGCTCATGGAGTAGTATCTCTAAAAATTGTACAATATCGTGGCTATAAGCTATCAGCAGTCAGCCTTCAGCCTCGTTCCAACCGAGCTGATAGCTGACTGCTGATGGCTGATAGCTTATCTCTACTTATTTAATCACCAACTCATCAATAATGTTCTGGCACTTACCCACCTTCTCAATGCACCAGAGCAGGTAGCGGGCGTCCATGCAGATGGTGCGCTGCACCTTATTCTCAAAGCTGAGGTCGCCGCTCATGGCTTCCCAGTTGCCGTCGAAGGCCAAGCCGATGAGGTTACCCTCGCCGTCGATGACGGGACTGCCTGAGTTGCCGCCCGTGATGTCGTTGGTGGTGATAAAGTTGACGACCAACTCACCGTTTTCATTGGCATAACGGCCATAGTCTTTGTTGGCCACGAGGTCGCGGACATCCTGAGGGATGTCGAACTCCCAGTTGCCTGGCACATACTTGGCCATCACACCGTCCATGGTGGTGTAGTAGTTGTAGTTGACAGCATCGGCAGCCTTGTAGGGCTCCACCGTGCCATAGGTGAGGCGCATGGTGAAGTTGGCATCGGGATAGAAGTTGCGGTCGCTCTGCATCTCCATCAAGCCCTTCATATAGAGGCGCTCGCCTTGATTGCCGAGGTTTTGGGCTTCCTCATAGCGGGCATAGAGCTCTTGATATGAGTCGATAATGTTCATCGCGAGGGCGTAGATGGGATCCTTGTCGAGGGCTTTGGGCTTCTGCATCCACTTCTCCAAACGTTCTTTGTCGGTGAAGACGGATCTCTCAAAGGCCTTGGCAACATATTCACTGAAATCGCCACCATTCTCCAAGCCGATACGCAGAATCTCGCTCGGCATAAGTTTGGCTTGGTTGTTCTTGTAGAACAAGGCCAGCAAGGCTGCGGTCACATCCTGGTCAAGCGGCATGGAGTAGTCTTTGAAGAAAGCCTCCACTTGGGGTTGCATCTTCTCGACAGCGGCCTGGATGTCGGCTTTGTCGGCCTTTTCCTCAAACATATTGTTGATACGCATGAACCTGCGGCTGAAGGCGATGGCCTCGCCACCGTTCCAACCCGCTTCGCGGTGATAAGTGAACGACTTCTCTATTTCATCGAGAATATCCCATTTGGCCTTGATGCCGTTGAAAATGTCGCCGTATTCAGCCTTGCGCTGCGGATCGGCGTTGACCCAATTCATGAAGTCCTCCTCTTGGGCGAGGCGACGCTCATAGACGTGGTTGCGCTTGAGCTGCTTCACCTGACCGATGTAGTATTTCCAGTAGTTCGACACGCTGGCCTGCTTAGAGGCATACATGATGAACACCTCTTGGTCGGCATCCATGTGCTTACGGTAGTTTTCGAGCTTGGTGGTACGGCAGTCGATGATGGAAGGGCCTTCTTCATAGATGACATTCTTCACCGTGTAGGAGGTGGAATAACGGTCGGTTGAGCCAGGATATCCAAGGATCATGGCATAATCGCCAGGCTTCACGCCATTAAGATTGATAGGCAGGTACCACTTGCTCTTCATCGGGACGTTATCGGCACTATACTCAGCAGGGCTGCCGTCGGGGGCGGTGTAGACGCGGAAGATGTTGAAATCGCCCTTATGGCGCGGCCAGGTCCAGTTGTCGGTGTCGGCGCCAAACTTGCCGATGCCCCAAGGCGGGCAGCACACGAGGCGCACGTCCTTGTATTCATCGTACTCAAATAGGATGTACTGGTTGCCGCTATAGAACGGCACAATCTCGATGCGCACGCTACGGTCGCCCTTGCGTTCCTTGGTGAGTGCTTTGGAATTCTTAGCGATGATTTCTTCGCGCTCAGCCTCGGAAGTCTCGGCGGTGACGCCTTTCAACACGGCATCGGTCACGTCTTCCACCTTATTCAAGAAGAGAACGGAAAGACCGGCATTAGGCAATTCCTCGCCTTTGCTCTTGGCCCAGAAGCCGTCGGTGAGGTAGTCATGTTCGATGGACGAGTGCTTCTGCACATAGCTCAAACCACAATGGTGGTTAGTGAGCAACAGGCCTTCGGGAGAGATGATCTCACCCGTGCAACCGCCACCGAATTGCACGATGGCGTCCTTGATGCTGGGTTGGTTGAAGCTGAAGATCTGTTCGGCTGTAAGTTTGCAGCCCATGGCTTGCATCTCAGCGAGGTTCTGTCCGTTGAGTGCGTAAGGCAGCCACATGCCTTCGTCGGCGCGCGCCACCATGAAGGTCAGCACCAGCGCCGCAATTAATGAGAGAACTTTTTTCATTTGATGTATTATAAATTATTGATTTTCATCCTTCTTATCCTTCGGCACTCTAGACCCAATCGTCAGAAACAGTCCGACTATGATCTCGGCTATCGTCACGCCGAGAATGAGCCAAAGGGTGTCGTTCCAAGTACGTTTGCCGAAAATGGCAAATAGCGCCATGGCGACAATCATGCCTGCCCAAGCGGCAAGACTGCCTTTTATCAAGTTCTTTTGGTCTTTTGAGAATTTCATGGTTTTGAATTTGTCCGCAAAGATAATAAAAATATATCCTCTCCGTTGTTCATGTACAAAATCAAACAATTATGAACGCCAAACAATCTATTTTCAGGCTCATGGCAATCGGTTTGTTTATTCTCGCGACCACTTTCGCCAAAGCCCAATCACTGGAAAAGTACTACGAAAAACTATCGGAATACGAAGGACAATACCAAACCTATTATGACGGTGGACAATACGATTTGGCCATCCAACCGCTGACTGATTTGATTCACTTTTTGGACACGACAACGGCTTTTAACGGTCCGCAATACGATGAATCCCGCGAACAGATCAACCATTCTCTTGATTCCTACAAGGCAAACACCTATTATAATTTGGCTTGCAACTATTCCCTCTCTCACCAAAAGAAAGCTGCTTTGTCAGCCTTGGACAAAGCCATTGCGTTGGGCTATAAGGACTATGCCAACATGAAAAACGACTCGGACTTTGATTTCATCCGCAACGAAAAGAGATTCAAGTCGTTACTGAAACAAATAGAACAATACGACCATCTGCTTGTCTTAAAGAATACCGCACCATATTCGCATGAAGATACAGACTCTTTGCCTCGATTTGTTTATCAACCAGCGGATGAGACTAATTTGGAACATGTCCGAGAGTTTTTCTCATTGGACGAGGTTGCAGGCGACGGTGACGAGATTTCAAAAATCCTCAACATCCTCCGTTTTGTCCACGATTCCATCCGTCACAATGGTAGCAATTATGCACTTTGTGAGTTTGATGCGATCGATATTTACAATTACCACAAATCGACTGGCAAGGGCGTGAATTGTAGGCATCTGGCCATCACCTTAAATGAGATGTACCTGTCCATGGGTTTTTATTCGCGTTATGTAACTTGCATGCCCAAAGACCCCAACGACCAAGATTGTCATGTGATTAATGCGGTGTGGTCGTCCCAATTGAAAAAATGGATATGGGTTGACCCGACGTTCTTTGCCTATGTGATGGACGAAAACGGCACCTTGTTAGGTATCTCTGAAGTGCGCGAGCGGCTTATTGACGACCGTCCATTGGTGCTTAACGACGATGCCAATTGGAATCACAAGAACAAGCAAACCAAGGAATACTATTTGGACAACTATATGGCTAAGAACCTGTACTACATTGAATGTGTCACGGAGAATAGGTTCAATCCTGAAAGCCGATACAGAAATACGGGGTCAAAATATGTGGAGTTGGTGCCATCGGATGTCGAGAAGGTCTCCAATGGATGGATGATCCAGACACACGATGCCGACTATTTCTGGCAAGCACCCGAATAATGCTGGACAAGCACAAAAAACCCCACCTCTTGGGGAAGAAGGTGGGGAAAAACAATATAAAGATTATGAAAAAAATCCGTACTTGGTTTTTTGATGCCCTCGCATCAAATTCTGATGCAAAGATAAGCATTTTTTTCTTGCACGGCACATTTTGGAGATTTTTTTTGAATTTTTTCCTCGACTTTTTTGCTATCGGGGATACAATTCGCCCTATCCGATCTCGCGGGTGCCGCGTTCACGCGCCAGCAATCACTGCTTGGCGGCCATGACCAGCTGACCTCTGTAGTACAGGTCGCCGTCCACGTAGTAAGCACGGTGCATCACGTGCATGGTGCCAGTGGTAGGATCGATGGTCACGTTCGGGGTTTCAGCCTTGTAATGTGTTCTTCTCTTAGCGCCTCTGGTATGAGACTGTCTTCTTTTAGGATGTGCCATTTCTTTGTGTTTATTTATCGTTCAAATCTATGTCTTTCAAAGCGGCCCAGCGTGGGTCGATGGTGTCGGTCTCTTCCTTTTCGGCGGGTGCCTCCTCGCGGTTGAGCATCTCAATCACGGCGGGGTTGCACTGGCCTTCGGGATGCACGCGGTGCATCGGGATGGCGAGGATGATGTACTCGTACACCAATGGGCGGATGTCGTATTCGCTCAGTTCGGGCGAAACGACAGCCACGTCATCCGACTCTTGGGCATTCTCCGTTCCCAACTTGAGGAAGAAATCCTGCTGGCTCTCGATGGGCTGGTCGAACTCGTCAGCGCAGCGGTCGCAAGGCACGCGCACACTCCCTTGGAGGTCGAAGTGCAGGGTCAGCATGGTTTCCTGACGGTCGATATCCAACTTCACCGACACCTTCCCTTGCTGGACTTCGGAGTAATCCATCCCTTCAAAGAAATCGTTATCGATCTCATACTCAAAGGAATGGCTCCCTAAGGCAAGGCCACTGACCGGAATCAGGAATTCGTTCTTCTTTTCCATTCTGCCTAAAAATCGGGCTGCAAAAGTACGGAATTAATTTGAATGTGGAACACTTGGAGTGGATTTTTCACAAAATTCACTATTTTTGCCTCAATAAAACCGTTGATTATGACACGCATCGAACGCATCACCCACATGGAAGGCCTTTTGGACAAAAGCACTGAAGTCATTGCCCGTTTGGAGCAGGCCATCGAGGACTTCGCAGCCCTCCAACCCGACATCGCCGAACTGGAGGCCTATTATACCTCACCGCAGTGGCGCAAGGACTTTGAAGCCGACGAGGCCGGCAAACTACCGAAGGATCTCAAACGCGGCGTGCTGAGTGAGGATGGGGTTTGGAATGTGTTAGAGGATTATAAAAGACTGTCTGTCCTTTCCTCTTGACAGGAAAGGACCAAAAGTTCAAGGCCGACATCAAGGGCCTAACACACTAGGCGAGCGCCCCTCCCCCATGTCGGCCGTGGCCTACGCGCCCAACCCGAACAAAGTTTGGCGTTCCCACACACGGAAACTTTTCTTTAGATCCTCTCTGGGCTTCGCCCCCACTGCCGCTTCGCGTCATCGCGAGGAACGAAGCGATCCATTTATGATAGATTCATATAAGATTTGTTTCCAAAAAAAAGATAATTTGATTTCCACAAACGAAAATGATCATTACCTTCGTTAAATAGTCAATAAAGCATAATTAATTCGAATGTAAAATGAAAAAAGAATTCCTCGGATATATCCTCGGTGGCCTGTTGTTCGTGTTGATCATCCCGACGTTGATGTGGCTAGCCTCGCAGATGCCCGACCCATTGGACGCTCCTTTGGCGAGACTGATCGTGGCCATCGTGTTGGCGGTGCTAGGGCTGTCGCTCAGCGTGTGGTCCATCGTCTATATGCGGCACAAGGGCGACGGCAACCCCATGGATGCCTTCGGCCACGAGGTGGCGCCCCGCACGAAGCACCTGATGACGGAGGGCCCCTACCGTCTGAGCCGCAACCCCATGCTGACGGGAAGCTTCGTTTATTATGCTGGCGTCTGTCTTTGGCTTTGGACTTGGCAGGCGTTGGTGGTGTTTGTGGCGTTTATCGTTATCATGCTGCTGCAGGTGCGCAGCGAGGAGAAGCGGCTTCGGAAGGATTTTGGCGAGGAGTATGAGGCGTATTGCCGCCGCACGGGACGGTTTTGGCCGTAATTATTTAGACCCAACATTGCATATCGGGGTGTGCTCTGGTCGCCCCTTCAGGGCTTTGCACCCACGTCGCTTCGCGTCATTGCGAGGAGGAACGACGAAGCAATCCAGTCCATCAACCTATGTGATATCACCCTGCCCTTTGTCGTCATCGCGGACTTGATCCGCGATCTCCTATGCTATTGGGACACACTCATTCTCTTGCCCTTTCTCCTTGATGAGAAAGGGCCAAAGAATCAAGGCCAAAACCATCGGCCCACCACACAGCAGCCTAAACGCCTGACTTTCAAGTCGGGTAGTGCCTGTCGGCAAACGTAAACGCCCCTCCCTGAAAGTCAAGCGTTTAGTCCGCCTTTGCAAGCGCTTCCCCGCGTTTTGGCCATGGCCCACGCGCCCAACCCAGTCAAGCATAGGCGTTCCCTGCCTCAGAGGTCTACATTCACGCCGCTAGGCCTCATCGCGGCCCCCGAGCCGCGATCTCCTAAGCGGTAAGGGGGTTGTTAAATCACTTCTTTTTCAACACTATACCCGACAGCAAACGATTATAGTCGACTACAAACGTTTAATCAACGGCTTTGTCTTGACAAACCTTTTTCCTTTGCGGCACGAATCCAATTTAATTAGACTTATGACGCAGAAGAAAAAGAATCCCATAGACAATGTCGAGGTAGTTGCAGAATGTGACACGCCTCGCCCTCTCAAAACTGAGGCTATCGACTTTATCAAGAATGCAATCTATACCATCCGTGGTGTGAAAGTCATGCTTGATGCTGACCTTGCCGAAATCTATGGCTATTCGACCAAAGCATTCAATCAGCAGGTTAAAAACAACATCGAAAAATTTGATGCCGATTTCAGGTTCCAACTTACCAAGGAAGAGTATCAACACGTTTTGAAGTCAAAAATTTTGACCTCAAAATATTTGGTAGATAGTTCAAATTCAGACAAATACGAATCAGATGAGATGCTAAGGTCAAAAAATTTGACCATAGAATTGGGGCAAGGAAAATTCTCGAAATACCTCCCTTACGTTTTCACCGAGCAAGGCGTCTATATGCTGATGACCGTGCTGAAAGGCGAATTGGCCACGCAGCAGAGTAAAGCTTTGATTCGCGCCTTTAAAGCGTTGAAGGACTTTGTAGTTGACAACACCACGCTTATCGGGCAACGCGAATTGCTGCAGCTTTCGGTACAGACCACACAAAACACAACCGACATTGCCGAAATCAAAGACAATATGGTCACCAAGGCAGATTTAGCCAAGGTAGTGCAAGACTTCACCGACCCGAATACTCGCCGCGAATACCTGATTCTGAACGGCGAATCGGTTGAAGCCAACATCGCCTATTCGGGAATTTACAAGGCCGCCAAGAAAAGCATCTTTGTCATCGACAACTACATTGGGCTGAAAACCCTCGTTTTGCTTAAAGAGGCCTCCCCCTCCGTGCAGATTACCATCTTCAGCGACAACATTGGACGCGGTCTGCACCAAAGCGACTTCCACGACTTCCACAACCAATACCCCTCCATCGAATTGAGCTTCCGGAAGACCTGCGGCATCTATCACGACCGTTACATTGTGGTTGATTACAACACAAGCATGGAAAGGATATACCATTGCGGAGCTTCCTCAAAGGACGCAGGAAACAAGGTAACCACTATCACCGAAGTAACCGACCGACAGGTATATCACCCCATTGTTGATGCCCTGCTGCTCAACCCAGTTTTGTTGTTAAATTGACCGTTTTTTCTGTATTGACGACACGGTGTATCATATCGGTGCCTCGCTGAAGGACTTGGGCAAGAAATGGTTCGCCTTTAGTCGGATGGAGATTGGGACGGAGGCACTGCGGGGAAAAATGTGATGGGCAAAAAGAAAAGGCCGACAAATTGAGGCTGATTTGATAGAATTGTGTATATTTGCAAGTTAAACATCAAATATCCTATTATGGACGGATTCAAAAACTTGGAAATCAACAACTTTAGAGGAATCGAGCATTTGACGGTTGACGATTTGTCGCGTGTGAATGTTTTTCTTGGACAAAACAGTTCGGGAAAAAGTTCCGTGTTGGAAAGTCTTTTATTGTTGATGGGAATGTCAAACCCCGACCTACCTCAAAGTATCAATTATATTAGGTCTCGAGGCTATAGCGGTTTCGCGGATTTGGGATATATGTTCCACAATGGCAATCTAAAGGTAAGTCCTGAGTTTTCCTCTGAAATGTTTGATGGATCCAAGCGTCATTTGGCATTGGAAATGACATACACCTTCGACGAAAAGGCTCAAGTTGATCTACCCCAAGGACATATTCCCACCTCGGAAACAAAAACCTTCTTGAACACCTTGAAGATGCTGTTCGAAATCGAAGCTAATCAAAAGAAAAGCAACTATGAGAGCAGTGTTACTTTTAATCAGATGAATCAAGTCTCAGGTAAAAAGATTGCCGAAGGGTATCTGGAAAAGAACACAGTGGCGTTTTTGCCAGCCGACATTGCTTTGGGAGTACCAACTAACGATTTGGTTGAACTCGCCAAACGAAAGAAAAAGGAGGTCATCACGAAATACCTGTCGAATTTTGACAGCCATATCACCACATGGGAAATTTTAAACAACGTGGCATATATCGGTCTGGATGGTATAGACCAGTTGATGATGGTAAACATGATGGGCGACGGTATGCGCCGCTACCTAAACTTCGTGGCTGCATCAGCCAATCCAATGAACAACATCATCTTGATTGACGAAATCGACAACGGCTTGCATTATTCCGCCTACAAAAAACTTTGGGAGGCCATCTTCGCCTTGGCTACTGACACCAACAAGCAGGTGTTTGTGACCACCCACAGCAAGGAAACGCTTTACCGATTGAACGAGATGCTTGAAAATCATTCGGAGTATCAAGATGCGTTGCGGCTCTATACGATTGAAAATACCAAACTGAAAGGGCATCAGGCTTATAAACTGACCTACAACGGATTGCATGAGGCTTGTGAGAATGATGTGGAACTCCGATGAAAAAAAGTGATTATTAATAATATCTGAAAAACCAATATGGCAACAGTAGAAAAAGATATAAACGAAATTTCTGACAAGATAACAAAGGTCAAACGCCTTGTAAAAAAACGTGTTGACAATCTTGAATATAAAGAAATTGAAGAAACTCCTATCTCTGAAGGTGAAAATTGGAAAGATTTGGAGTTTTCTCATCCCGAGAATATAATTCGATTAGCAACCGTTTTTAGTGGAATTGGAGCAATAGAACATGCTTTTCAAAGACTTGGACTAAAACATGAAATTGTCTTTGCTGGTGATATTGAACCTAATTGCAAGAAGAGCTATTTTGCAAATTATGATATTAAAGAAGAAAATTGGTTTAATGATATTAGAGATTTTGATGCTCGCCCATACAAAGGCAAGGTGGATTTTCTTGTTGGAGGAGCACCCTGTCAAGCTTTTTCAATGGTAGGACACCGTTTGGGGTTTGAAGATGCTAGAGGAACCTTGTTTTATGAATTCGCAAGAATAGTAAAGGAAACTAAGCCAAAAGTGTTTTTGTTTGAGAATGTTCGTGGCTTATTAAACCATGATAAAGGGAGAACCTGGCATGTGATTCATGATATTTTTGAAGAGTTGGGGTATGATGTGAAGTATAGGGTTCTTAATAGTTGTGATTATGGAATTCCACAACACCGCGAGCGTGTGTATTGCTTGGGATTTAAGAAAAAAACAGATTTCAAATATCCCGCTCCGATTGCATTAGAATACGTTATGTATGATTTTCTTGAAGATTATACATACAGCAAGTACTTCTTGAAAGAAAAAGGCGTGAAATTCGTCACCAGCCATAAAAATAGAGAAAAAAGCTACACTCAAATAAATGGCGATATTCAACTTTGCCAAAAAAGGAATCAACAATTCAATTGGCATGGTGATTTTGTTTTTCATCCACAAGCATTAGACGAAATCCCTAATGAAAAATTTGACGAATTCATCTTTGACGTTAAAGATGTGGAAGAGAAATATTATTTATCTGAGAAAGTAGCAAAATATGTTTTAGCAGGAGGAACAAAAAATTTCAAAACCTCGACCGAAACAGACTTGGATATTGCTAGACCTTTATTACAATCAATGCATAAAATGCATAGAGCAGGTGTTGACAACTATGTAACTCATAAAGGACGAATTCGAAAACTCACCCCACGAGAATGTTTGCGCCTAATGGGTTTTAAAGATTCTTTTAAAATAGTTGTTTCAGATACGGCTATGTATCAACAAGCAGGAAACAGCATTGTCGTTGATGTGCTGATTGCTTTATTAAAACAAATGGATATAACCAAATACGGTGTACAATGATAATAGGTGGTATAGAATATAGAATTATTGATGTTTATGACCAATCCATAACCGTTCCTGATTCTTTCGTCATAAATGAAAACAAGACCGGAAAAGGTCATGGAGAAGCTAAATTATATATGGGATCAAAAGATTCCATGCGTAATTTCTATGCGGGCAATCCAAACGAAGCAGGTTTTACTGTAAATTGTTTTGTGTTGAAACGAGATTTAATTTCCCTTTTAAAAACAATAAAACATGAATATCAATATCCATCAATAAAATATAGAGGGATTGGAGAAGGTAAAAACATGTTGAAATTGTGGAAATCTCGTATGGAATATGCTGGGACATTACCCAACAAAATTTCATTTGTAGTCAAAGATCAACAACAGATTATTGGGCCAAGAGGATATGTCAATTCTACCCGAAACCGCAAAGGATATGATTTGATAAGAACAATGGCTTTACCCTTCGTTTCTTATATCTCTGTGATGAAAGTGCAAGAAATCCAAACACAAGAAGTGAGTTATTATTGGCGACCTTTTGCTGATTTTACCCAAATGGCTTCAATGCAATACGCTGCACAGAATTATGGCAGAGGGAAAAAAGACAATACTCAGCATAGAAAGAGCCAACTCAAATATCGCGAAGAATTGTATAATGAATTTCATCATTGTCCTTTTACTCAAATTGATGAATTTCGCCTTTTGGTTGCTAGTCATATTAAACCATATGCTGTTTCAACAAAAAAGGAGCAATCGGATTCCAACAATGGTTTAATGCTTTCGCCCTTATATGATAAACTTTTTGACAAAGGATTCATATCATTTGACGATAATGGTCACATTTTAATATCAGAGTGGTTATCTCCCAAAAACCAAGAGCTTATATCTTTTGATTATTCTCCTATGGACTTAAATCTCAATGCGCAGAGACGAAAATACATGAAATATCATAGAGAAAACGTTTTTAAGTAAGTGTAAGAGTTATGGATTATTTATACGAACAAACAATGCAACACTTGGGTTATGACCAACTTGTATGTGACATATTTATTGATTGGGAAAATGTAAAAGATGAAATACTAATTTCAGAACGAAAAACAGGCTCAGGAAATGGTACAATTCACGTCTTTCTTGGTGCCGCAGACAAAGATCTCCGTAAAGAATTTACTCAGTACTATTCTGCAGTTGAAAACGGAGAAGACCCTTCTATCCATGCAGTCAATATTAAACATTTTTTTCTTAAAAGTAATGTCATAAGCATGCTGGGTTATATTTGTCAGTATTGTTATGAACATAATGAAAATGTCAATGACCAAATCAAATCTGTTTTACCATATTTAGCCACAACTAAAACAGAAAATGGATTAATGACCACCCACTCACTTTTTAAATTGTCAACTGGATCTAATAAATTAAGGCCTTATTTTAAACAGTTTGACAGTGACGGAGTGTTTACTAAAGTCATTAGAAGAATACTGCTTCCAAATTCTTCATATAAGATTTCTTTGTTCAAGAACAGAAACAACGAATATGCTGCGTTTTGGTTAATAGGATTTGACAATCTGACCAATTTTGAAGCAGATTCTAGTAAAATCCACTTTTCAAGCAATTTAACCAGTGCGCAACAGTTTGACGTTCCCTCTATAGTTAAAGTTATCCTCTCCACCGGCCTCATCTATTCCCCCTCCCTCATCAAGCGCCTTGCCTATTCGCTGATGGCCAAGCCTTTCGTTATCCTCAGCGGTCTGGCGGGTTCGGGAAAGACGCAACTGGCGTTGGCTTTTGCCAAATGTTTGAGCGAGAATATCAAGGAGCAGGTTTGCACGGTTTCCATCGGGGCGGATTGGACCAACAGGGAGCCATTGCTGGGCTACCCAAACGCTTTGAAGGAAAACGAATATGTGCTGCCCGATAGCGGTGTGCTGCAACTTTTGACGCGAGCCAACGAAGACCCGTCCAAACCCTATTTCCTGATTCTCGATGAAATGAATCTCAGTGTGGTGGAACGCTATTTCGCCGATTTCCTCAGTGCTATGGAATCGGGAGAGCCCATCAAACTTTGGGATGGGAATAACGATGTTCCCGCAGAAATACACTTGCCCAAGAATGTCTTCATCATCGGCACCATCAACGTGGACGAAACCACCTATATGTTCAGCCCCAAGGTGCTCGACCGTGCCAATGTGATTGAGTTCAAGATTGCCGCTGATGAGATGGATGATTATTTGGGCAAAAAAGTCAATATCAACCTTGAAAGTGCCTATTCAGCGTGCGCAGATATGGCTGTCGATTTCGTCACTAAAGCCAAAAGCCAGGTTGAAAAGGACGAGAAAAACAAAGATGTTTTGCTCTCATTCTTCACAGAACTGAAAAAGGTCAACGCCGAATTTGGTTACCGCACGGTGAACGAAATCAGCCGTTACCTACATTTCTCCGATGGAGAATTGACTGCTGATTCAGCTATAGACACTGCCATCCTGCAAAAGCTGCTGCCTAAACTGCACGGCTCCCGCAAGAAACTCGTTCCTACATTGACCGCCTTGTGGGATATTTGCTTAAACAATGGCAATGCTACAAAGATAAATACAGAAACAGAGAAACTCAATTTTCAAGACGGTTTCAAGTATCCAGAATCAGCCGAGAAAATCAAACGGATGTACGATGCCGTAATTGACAACGGATTCACTAGTTTTGCGGAGGCATAGAGGATCGTTAAGCGTTAAAAGTTGATGGAAGACTACAAAGCATTATTTCAAAGGCTCATTACCAATGTAGAGCATGAAGTAATAGAGTTCAAGACGGCCGAGAATCAGTACGACAGGGACAAACTTGGCAAGTATTTCTCTGCCTTAAGCAACGAAGCCAACTTACGTGCCGTGGCTTTTGCATGGATTGTGATGGGAGTCAACAACAATCGTCAAATGGTTGGAACTCAATTTTTGATGGACGATACCAAAAGGCAATTGCTTAAGCATGACATTGCTGCCAATACCACGGGCGGATTGACATTTCGTGATATTGTACCCATCGAGGTGGATGGAAAACGGGTCCTGATGTTTCAAATACCGGCAGCGCCAAGGAATATCGTGACGAAATGGAAGGGAATTGCCTACGGGAGGGATGGTGAAAGCCTAGTGCCATTGTCGCAAGACAAGTATGATGCGATACGCCAACAGCGTCCCGTTGACGATTGGTCGGCCCATGTGATAGAAGATGCCTCTGTCAAGAATGATTTGGACGAATTGGCACTGGCCAAGGCTCGTATTGAGTTCAAGAAAGTGTATGACAAACTGCCACCTGAAATGATTGACAGCTGGACACCAGAAGAATTTCTCAGACATAGTGGCTTGCTCAACAATGGCAAGTTGACACGAGGGGCGCTACTTCTTCTTGGCAAGCCCGAAATGGCGTACAAGCTTTCTCCTGCCATACCGCAAATCACATGGACTTTGGTAAACGAGGAGGGACGTAAAATCAACTACCAGCATTTTACCATCCCATTTATCCTAACCGTAGATGAAGTGCTGGGTAAAATACGCAATCTTACCATGCGGGAGATGCCTGGTGGAACGTTGTTCCCGGAAAAGCTCATGCAATACGATGACTTCATTATCAGAGAAGTGTTGCATAACGCCATCGCACATCAGGACTATACACTTTGCCAGCGGATCAATTTCATTGAAGGGCCAGACTTTTTGTATTACTCCAATGCGGGCACGTTCTACCCGGGAACGATAGAGAATGCCCTTGACACATTGAAACAGCAAAAGTTCTATCGGAATGAATGTCTGTGCAAAGGCATGGTGAGCTACAACATGATAGATACTGTGAGTAGCGGCATCCAAACTATATTTTACAAACAGAAGGAACGTCATTTCCCCATGCCCGATTATGAAATCAACGAGAATGCTCCAGAGGTGAATGTAAAGATTTACGGAAGGATTATTGATGAACAATATGTGGATTTGCTTAAGCGGGATGCTTCGCTATCTCTAAAAGAATGCATTTGGTTGGATGCCATACAAAAGAAACGCCCCATCACAGAGGAAGCATTAAGAATATTGAAGGGCAAAAAACTTATAGAATGGCACAAGCCCAACTACATTATCTCTCAAGCAGTTGCCCAAAAGACCCATCAAGTGCCAGAATATACCAAACGGAAAGGGTTAGACAAGAACAAACTATTGAATATGCTTCAACAGGTCGTTGAAGATGCTGGTGATGCAGGCATTATGCTGAATGAGATTTATGAGTATATGCAAGAGACATTGTCTTCCGACAAAACGATGGAAGCAAAGAAAAGGCGTTTACGCTATTTGCTCCACCTTCTCAAAGAATCAGACATTGTCTACCTCGATGGATTGAAATGGAAAGCAAAGAAAGAAAGCATATAGAGTTAGGTGGATTTTGGCTCGATTTTGGCTCGATTTTGGCTCGATTTTGGCTCGATTTTAATTGTAATCATTTAAGAATCATATAAATAAGTTCGATTGAACATAAAACGGACATAATTTAGGTATTAGGTATGATTTAGACGGATTTTGGCTCGATTTGGCGAGTTTTAGGTAAATCCAACACAAAAACAGCATATTAAAATGGCGGATTATCTCGAAATACAAGTTGCTAATGGAAAGAACGATCTAACACTGATCGTATATCCGCAATCCTCAAAAGCCAAAGTCTTTGAGGAAAACGACCTGTCTTCTGGTGAATCGAGATGGCAATTGGTGGAGGGAGAAGAATACGAATATGAATTTACCCCAAACGGTTATGCTTTTAAAGAGCACGAACTTGTCAACCCTTCAAAAAGCAACGCATCAAGAGGTCTAATAAAAACAGGTGTTTATATTGGTTGTGTGACATTAAAGATCGTTGATGCCGCAAAAAACGAAATCGGCGAAGTCGAATTTGAGGTTCGTTCCGTAAAAGTGGACTACAGAACCGATTATAAGACCATGCTTCACGACATTACCCGTCATTTTACGGAGTTGGTGATGATGCAAGGTGCTCCAGTAACCCAACGATTTGAAGTCAATCCCGATGAAGACAGCCGTACACTCTACCAACAGTTTGCTTTCATGAAATCGTTGATTGACAGTGAAGAATTTGAAGACGCCTTGAACAAAATCCTGTACAATCCCATCCGTAAATGGACGGGCACAATGATAGAAAAAGACATTTGTTCCGTTAAACGATTAGGGAGACATGAGTTGAGGCAGGTTGCTTCAAGCAATAACAGGATACCATTGGATGAGAGAAGCCGCATTGATGTAAACCTGCCAAGTGTACCGAGGAGAATCACTATTCCCTATAAAAAAGACACCGTTGATGTTGCCGAAAACCAATTCGTAAAGTTCGTTCTGCTTTCATTCTCATCATTTTGCAGTGTCATACAGCAATGCAAAAACGCAACCCAAAGACTGAAAAACGAAGCCGAACTGACAAACAACAAATTGGCTGCCCTCTTAAACAACAACTTTTTCCGTGAAATCTCCAATCTACAGATAGCCTCGCTCAACAGTCCAGCTTTACAACGCAAAGAAGGTTACCGGGAAGTACTGCAAGCATGGATGATGTCAAAACTGGCTGCACAGATCACTTGGAAAGGTGGCGATAACGTGTATAACGTTGGAAAAAGAAATGTCGCGGCATTATACGAGTATTGGGTGTTTTTCAAGCTATTGGATATCGTTAAAAACACCTTCCAACTTGAGCAGCCCAAATCGGCCGAAGAAAAACTTGTCAAAACCGACAAGGACAACATCAACTTGGACTTGCGGCAAGGACACATGAAAATGATAGGTGGGGTTTACAGAACTCCCACACGAACATTAAAGGTGCGATTGTATTACAACAGGACTTTCAGCAAGTCGAAAGCCATCGAAGAAAGCGGTTCGTGGACGACGGCCATGCGTCCAGATTACACTTTGTCAATATGGCCAGGAAACATCGAAGAAAAAGAAGCTGAGGAGCAAGATTTGATTATCCATATTCACTTTGATGCCAAATACAAGCTGCACAAAATCATCCTTGACGAACAAAAAGCCGAGGAACATTTTGATTACGAGGATGATGACGCTCTTTCCGAAGAAGAGATGTTGATGAACCAAGAAAAAGCCGAGGAAGAAAAAGGCATTTACAAACGTGTGGACTTGTTGAAAATGCATGCTTATAAGGATGCCATCCGACGAACCAGCGGAGCATACATTATTTATCCCGGGACTGAACATAAAAAGTTAAAAGGTTTCCATGAGATTCTGCCTGGATTAGGAGCATTTTGCCTCAATCCCAATAGCGTTGAAAACGACTCGAAGGAATTGGAGTCGTTCTTGCAAGACATTGTTGAACACATGCTCAACAGAACCTCTCAGCGAGAAAGGATCGCATATCACACATACGAAACTTACAAGAATGAACCACTTGTAGTACGTGAATCCTTGCCTGAACCTTATGGGGAAAAACGCGATTTGATACCGGAAGAGACCTTTGTGTTATTGGGTTCATACAAAGACGAGAATCATCTTCAATGGATACTCAACAATGGCATTTACAATTTGCGTACAGGCACCAAAAACGGCTCTGTACACTTGAAACAAGAAATCACCTCTGCAAAATACTTATTATTGCATAAAGGCGACAAGCAACTCTTCATCAAATTGAGCGACCAAGGACCAAGGATGATGCCAAAAGAGGATTTGGAGGAGAAACCATACCGCCATTTGTATTCGCCTTCTTTACCCTATTATGTGGTATTCGATTTGGATGTAATGGGAACGGAAGATGAATTTAAAAATGTCAAATGGGACATTAAACAAATGATCAGTGATGGAGTTCTTGGCAAAGGCCGTTCAAGTGCTGAGCCAAAAGGTATTTCTATGGTTGAACTGATGAAATATGTTATCCACAACTAACCATAATTGCCTCATGTCTCACCTCCAATCCATCCCAGCAGTTACCTTCCTCATTTCGCGTTGGCTATCCATTAAACATCACTTACCAAACACTTTTTTGAAAAACTCCACCGTCCCGGCAACGACTTGCTTGCGGCGACGGGTGATGGTGTGGTTTTCGCCCTCCACCACTTTCAGGGTGGCATGGGAGCCGTATGCCTCAAGGTAGCGTTCGCTGCACCACATCGGGACGATGCCGTCGCGGTCGCCGTGGAGGAGGAGCACAGGACCTTGGTAGGCTGCCGCAGTGCCATAGATGTCGAGCTGCTGCGTGGTGACGAGATACTCACGCCCCAACTTATAGATACCCCAACAGCGGATGTATTCCGGCGGGTCCTTGGGGTCGAATGTTGCATTAAAGAACTTACCTCCTTGACAGGCTTCTTTAATGACAGATCCCGGAGCAATCAACACCACTCCTGACGGAACCGTGCTTTCATTAGCCAGACGTCCCGCTGCCATCGAGGCGATGACACCACCTTGCGAGTGGCCCAACAAACCCACGCCATTCACATACGACAAACCCTGCACATAGTCCCAAACAGCGCGCGCATCAGCCAGTTCTTTCTCGATGGTCATGTCCTGCTTGCGGCCATCGCTTTTGCCGTGTCCGTCGAAGTCGAAACGGATGGAGGCAATGCCCGCTTCGGCAAGACCTTTTGCAAGCTGCGGCATAGGGCCATAATCCTTGCTGGAAAAGATGCCATGCATCAGGATCACCATCGGACACTGGTTGGTCGTCGTGTCAAATCCTTCGGGCAAGGTGATTTTATAGGCAATCTTACCTTCAGGGCCGCGAATGATAGTTTTTTGTGCTTGGCAACCAGTCAGAAACGCCAAGCCAAGTATTGTCAGAAATAAATAATTAACAAATTGTCTCATAAACAGATAACACTGATTTTTGTGCTTTATTGTATAGAACAAATGGTCAATGAATGGAATATTTGTACATTTGCGGTGTAAAGCATTGTTTCTTGAAGCCATGAACCCCAAACTCGTCATCTTCGACCTCGACGGCACCCTGCTCGACACCATCGACGACCTCGGCGCGGCAGTAAACCACGCCATGCAGCTGAGAGGCTTCCCACTGCATAACCGCGACGAATACATGAGGATGGTCGGCCACGGCGCCCGCAATCTCATGCGACAGGCCCTGCCCGAAGGCCATAAAGACGACGACATGGTGGAGGCCGCCTATAACGACTTCAAGGCTTACTACACCGACCATATCGACGTACACACCCAACCCTTCCCCGGGATACAAGACCTCATGACCACACTACATCAAGAAGGCGTGATGCTGGCCGTGGCCTCCAATAAGTTCCAAGAGGGAACGGAACACCTTATTAAAGAGTTCTTCCCAAACATCACCTTTGTGGCAGTCTTGGGCAATCGTCCCAACTGCCCGCTCAAACCCAGCTCGGAGATTGTCGGAAAGGTGCTACGCAAAGCAGGTGTCAAGAAAGAAGAAGCTGTCATGGTCGGCGACTCTGACACCGATATGGAGACCGCCGCCAACGGCGGCATCGAAGGCATCGCCGTCGGATGGGGGTATCGTAATATGAATGAAGTCATTGGATTGAACGTCGCAAATTCAGCCGACGAACTGCTGAAAATGCTCCACTCCTGACCGAATTAATGAGCCACCTTTAACGGGCGCCATTCCACTACGGGATCGTATGAGTCACCAAACGAATCAAGGATGGTCTGGCCTTCCTCCTCGGTGAGCGGTTCCTCATTCATGGAATAGCTGTCCACCATGTCTTCCAGCTCGAAATCGTAGTTTCGCATGTCAGCAAACTCCAATTCAGGAGCGCTATTCTTCAGCTTGGTATAACGAGCGTAGAAACAACCTGTCCCACAGCCACCGGCATCGCCAACAACGCCTTTGTAAAATATCAAGTGACGCTTAAAGTCCTTGCCCGCAGCGAGGGTAACCCCGCCTTCCACTATAGACAGCACGGCTTGATACTCCTCATCATCTGTGCTCAGCCACAGCTCCGGCTCGCCGTCCTCGTCGATATCGATCAAGGCATATTTGCTGAAATCACCCATTTCATAGGTCATATAGTTATCGTTGAACGTTTCCATGACCCCATCCAGCCCACTGAACTCGGTCTTAGGATTACATGGCTTCATGCCGTCCCAACTGTACACATGCCGCAGCGCCTCCCACCAATTAAAGAAATATTCATTCACAATCAATTCATCGCCTTCTTGAGGAAGGGTGTAATCCACCTCCACATTCTTAAACGAAGGAGTGAACAGGTTGGCCAAGCCAGCCTCAGGCGTCAACGTACCCTTCGAGGGGTCGTAGTCGTAGAAAGCCAAGAACGACTTCACGGCAGAAGAGGGTTGGGAGAAAGTGATGCCAAAAAGCTGATGGCTGTCGGAACGCTGCCACACGTGGGCCGACATGCTCTCCGCATCGCGGTCGTCGCTACCCTCGGCAAAGCTCATATAGTTGTTTCCCTGGTCATAGATGGAAATGTATTGCTGTTGGTCTTCAGGGAGTTCCAAATCCTTCAGCAGCATCGCGACGGAGTTGGTCGGCCATTGTTTTTGAAAAGCCATGACCATGTCCTTGACCTCCGCGTTTTTCACCCCTTTGATGGGCGCGGTCTGCCACGACGCGTTCACCTGGTCAATCGTCATGATGGGCTTGTCGCTTTCCTTGCAGGAAAACAGCATCAGACAAAGGATGCCAAACATTTTTTCATACGTCAATAGGTTTGGTTGATGGAGCAAAAATACAAAAAATGGGCTCTCAAAATAGAAATACCGTATCTTTGTATTTGATTTCAATCACTATGACCGACCGCCTCACACCCGAACAACGTCACCGCGTGATGTCGCGCATCCACGGCAAAGGCACCAAGCCCGAGCTGAAGGTGCGACAATGGCTGTGGCAGCACGGCTATCGCTACCGCCTCAACGTGAAGAGCGTGCCGGGCAAGCCCGACATCGTCATGCGGCGGTATCGCACGGCCATTTTCGTCAATGGGTGTTTCTGGCACGGTCATCATGTAGAAACGCAAAATATTGCATCTTTACAGATTGTCAATTCATCATGCTGTAAGATTCCGCAGACGAATCGGGATTTTTGGGTGAACAAAATCAAAAGAAACCAAGAACGCGACCAGCAGAACTATCAGGTGCTGCACGACAACGGCTGGCAGGTTATCGTGATATGGGAGTGCCAATTGACGCCCAAACTGATTGAGGAGACGATGCTCCGCGTGGAACTGCTGCTCAACGAGCATTTCCTAGCCTTGCACCAACCGAAGATGGTGCCATATGTGCAAGAGCATGACTTGCCGATGGCAGCGGAAACACATTTCTGACAACAATAAGTCCTTAGATCAGCATCCGAGTCTTTTTCTTATATTCTGCATAACCAGGCTTATTCTGGAGCTGACGCCGTTCCATCATGGGAATGCTGACGAAAAGAAAGAGCACGGTCATAGCCACAGGGCCCAACATGAGCCAGTCAATGCCTCGCAATGAGGCGTATAGCATCCATACACCCCACCACATCGTAATCTCGCCGAAATAGTTGGGATGGCGACCATGTTTCCATAGGCCAGTGTCGCAATACTGCCCGGGATGTGATTCACGGAAACGATGTATTTGTGTGTCGGCAACCAGCTGGATGGTAGCCGCTGTAAGGCAAATGGCAAACCCGAGCCATGTAATAATATTGACAGAAGCAGTCCCTTCAAACAAACCGAATCCAGGCAGCATGGCTACAAACACTAAAACGGTCGGCATCATGTTCAAACCAAAGAAGTTGGTAATGTGGAATAGAAATGACGATTGTGTTTCACGATAACGGGTGTAACGCCAATCTTCGTGAGATAATCCTTTAAACGTGTATGCCCAATTGACAGTCAAACGAATGCCCCAATACCAAATGGCGATGAGCAACAAGATGACGGGTAAAGTAAAAACCGACTTGTAAATAGCCCAGATAGTAAACATGATAGGGGGCGCCACACTCCAATAAGGATCATAAACCGACACGTTCCTGAAAACGAGCCCGAAGAACCACACAACGACGGTGGCTACCACATCTGCGACAAACAATGCCCCAAGCTCATACATAGCACCTTTCAGACTATTGAATACCATGTAACCAACGAAAACTGCAATCAGATAAACGATGGCGATGATGGCGATGCTTGCCGTTTTAGTTTTATGTTGCATTTTTTTTGGAGTTTTATTTCATAATAAATTCTATCGTTCCACCTTCCATGATTTGTTGATGGGTGATGGTATAGTCTTTAACAGGTTTGCCGTTCAGCTTCACGCTCTTGACATAAATGCGCTCAGGCGTTTTGTTGGGCGCGCTAATGACAAAGTTCTTGCCGTTCTCAAGATGCAAAGTAGCTTTGGTGAACAAGGGCGTACCGATGACATATTCTGCACTGCCGGCATGGAAAGGATAGAAGCCCAAAGCAGAGAAGATGTACCAAGCCGACATTTGGCCGCAGTCGTCGTTGCCGGCATAGCCGCAAGGCGTGGCGCGGTAGAACTCGCTCCTCACCTGCTCCACTAGCTCTTGGGTACGCTCGGGTTTGCCTGCAAAGTTGTAAAAATAAACAGTGTGGTGGCTGGGCTCGTTGCCGTGTGCATATTGACCAATGAAACCACTGGCGTTACCATTAACCTCGCCGCTGGTAGCAGTGAGGCTGAAGTTCTCGTCGAGTTTCTTGAGGAAGCCTTTCTTGCCGCCAAAGAGGTCGATGAGCCCCTGTGGGTCTTGTGGCACAAACCACATGTACTGCCAAGCGTTCCCTTCCACAAAACAGGGTTGTTCGTATGATAGTGGGTCAAAGCCTTCCATCCAGTTTCCGTTTTCGTCCTTCGGACGGAAGAAGCCCGTCTCAGGGTCAAAGAGGTTCTTGTAGAACATGCTGCGACGATAGAAACGCTCGTAGTCTTCGGTTTTGCCCAATTTCTTGGCTACTAACGCCACACAAGCATCGTCAAAACTTTGCTCCATAGTGATGCTGACGCTCTCGTCTTGCAAAGTCTGGGGCAGGTAGCCGTACTGCTCCCATATCTCAAAAGGCGAGTTGTAGTGGCTTCGCGTGCTACTCTCCACCATCGCTTTATAGGTTTCTTCAACATCGATGCCTGGAATCTCTGCGAGGATGGCATCGGCGAGCACGGGGATGGCGTGGTTGCCAATCATACAGTAGTTGTCCTGTCCCCAGAGGTCCCAGATGGGTAGGTAGCCGTAGGTCTGGTGGTGCAAAACCATGTCGCGGACAAACTGTGCGGCGATGTCGGGCGCGATGAGCGTGTAAAGTGGATGCGCAGCACGGAAGGTGTCCCACAAGCTAAAGGTGCTGTGGTAAATCTGTCCTTTAGGCATCTGCTTGATTTCGAAGTTGGTAGTCATATAACGACCATCCACATCGCTCATCGTGTTGGGTTGCATCAAAACGTGGTAAAGGCCAGTATAGAAAATGGTCTTCTGCTCATCGGTACCTTCGACATCGATGCGGCTCAATTCACGTTGCCAAGCATCGTGGGCAGCCTTCACATAGTCATCGAAATGCCAACTCTTGGCCTCGGCTTGCATATTCTGCCTTGCTCCTTCATTGTCGACAGGTGAAATAGCGACCTTTACAATCAGTTCTTGACCATCAGCAGGATCAAAACTCAGTGCCGCACGCAGCGTGCGACCGTTAACCACATCGCTGTCGCCTACATTGAGGCCACCATTCATCAGCAGATGTTGGTTGAACGGCCTCGAAAACTCGGCGCGGAAATACACCTTGCGGAGTTTTGCCCAACCGCAAACAACACGATAGCCTTCGATGGTGTGTTCGTCAACAAGGCGGATTTGAGCCTGGATGATATCATAATAACGGCGACCTGAATAATACGCATCGCCGCGATAAGTCATTCTGTCGAGGTCAAGGACAACAACCTGGGATTTCCCTTGGGGGAAGGTATAGCGATGGATGCCCGTCCGCGTGGTCGCAGAGAGTTCCACATTCACACCGCTTTCCTGCAACAACACCTGATAGTATCCCGGACGAGCCGATTCCTTGTCATGGCTATAATGCTGACCAAAATCGGCGGCTTTGAGTTGTTCGGGTGTCACAGCAGCACAAAGAGGCATCAAGCTCACATCAATGAGGTCGGTGCAGCCCGTACCACTGAGGTGGGTATGCGTGAAGCCATAGATGATGTCCTTGTTGTAGTCATAGCCCGAGCAAGGATCCCAAGTGACCATTTGCTCCGTCTCGGGACTCAGTTGCACCATGCCTTGCGGCATCGTGGCACCCGGGAAGGTGCTGCCGCTGAGGGCACCCGTTTCGTCGGTCTGCGTGCCGATGAAAGGATTGACATAAAGGGTGTAGTCGTTTGCGTTTTGGGCGCTTAGGAATAGGGGCAGCAGCAGGAGGACTGCCAGAAAGTAAGTGTGTTTCATTTGCTTTTGTATTTCTGGACAAAAGTAGCATTTCGTACAACAAAACACAATACTTTCTTCACCAAAACAAAACATTTCTTATCTTTGCCACTTCAAATTTTCAATTATCATACTTCACATCTTATGAAAGCAACGAAACCTCTAGAACCTACCAAACACTTTTTTGAATACTTCAACGAGAACTTACCCAAGAACTGGGACGAACCCGCGCTGACGGATTACGACGACGTCACAAGCTATACATACGGCGAGATGGGGGCCAAGATGATGCAGGTGCAAGCCATGCTTGAGGTCGCTGGACTGAAGGCGGGCGATAAAATCGCCATCTGCTCGAAAAACTGCGCCAACTGGGCCATCGCCTTCCTCGCCATCGCCGCCAACCGTGGCGTGGTGGTGTCGATCATGGATGCCTTCGTCGAAAGCGACATCGAGAACCTTGTCACGCACTCCGACGCCAAGGCTATCTTCGTCGGACCCGCCGTCTGGAAGCGTCTCCACCCCGACAAGATGCCCAACATACAAATCGCCATCGGAACGGAGCAGTTCCGTGTGCTCTATACCAAAGACGAGCAACTAAACACGGTGAAAGAGGATGCAGAAAAGCTTTTCAACGAAAGATACCCCAATGGCTTCACCAAAACTGATGTCAACCTGCCCACCGACAACCTCGACGAGCTGATGATCATCAACTACACATCAGGAACCACGAGCGCACCGAAGGGTGTCATGCTGTCGTATCGCGCCATCTCAGCCAATGTGCAATACAGCCAAGAGACCATCCCCAACCATGCCGGCTGGACTGAAGTGTGCATGCTGCCCCTATCCCATATGTTCGGCATGACTATTGAGTTCCTTTACCAAATAGCGGGCGGCTGCCATGTCTATTTCTTGAGCAAGACTCCTTCGCCGACAGTTTTGTTGAAGGCCTACAAAGAGACAAAACCTTATATGATCCTCACCGTGCCGCTCGTGCTGGAGAAAATCTTCAAAGCAAAGATTTTCCCCGCCCTGAACAAGCCTTTCGTGAAGTTCATGTGGCACACGCCGCTGCTCTGCAAGATCGTGGAAAAGACCATCTACAAGCAGTTGATGGAGGCCTTCGGTGGCAACCTCATCTGGCTCATTACCGGTGGCGCCGCCATCAACGCTGAGGTGGAGAAGGTGTTCCGCCGCATCAAGTTCCCCTTCGTGGTGGGTTATGGCATGACTGAGGCTGGACCGCTCATCTGCTACGAGCATTGGTATAACGAGGTACTCGGTTGCTGCGGCTCCTGCGTCACTCGCAACGAACTGAAGATTGACTCACCCGACCCAGAGAATGTAGTCGGCGAAATCCTGTTCCGCGGCGAGCACGTGATGATGGGCTATTACAAGAACGAAGAAGCCACAAAGAACGCCATCGACGAAGAAGGCTGGCTACACACCGGCGACCTCGGCACCATCAACAAGAAAGGATTGCTGTTTATCAAGGGACGTTCTAAGGCCATGATTTTGAGTTCCAACGGCCAGAACATCTATCCTGAAGAGATTGAGGACAAGGTGAACAACCTGCCGGGTGTGGTCGAGTCGCTCATCGTGGGTCGACAAGGCAAGATTGTCGCATTGGTCTATCCCGATGAGAAATACGACCTGCAGAACCAGAGCATGGATGAATTGATGAACGAAAACCTCGCCAAGCTGAACGCAATGCTGCCCGCCTATTCAAAGGTGTCGAGCATCGTCCTCGTCGACAAGGAGTTTGAGAAGACACCCAAGCGCAGCATCAGAAGGTTCTTGTATTCTTAACCTTTAAAGTAATACTGACCTTTTCCTACCGTGCCTTTACCGTATTGGATGGCGTTGACGGGGCAATGGTGGTAACAGGCCATGCACATGGTGCAGTTGCCGTTCCATTTCGGGTGACCATCTTCAAGGGTGACATTCTGCAAAGGACAGACCTCCACACACTTGCCGCAACTGATACACTTATCGGTTGAAATGTATTTCTTGTCGTCAGTGGCATAGCTATTGAAGCCTGGATTGACCAAATAAGTCTTTAGCCAAGGCAGACTACCTTTTACAATTTCAGAAAAACATTCCTTATTAAGTAGTCGAGGGATGTTACGCGTTAAAACGCCATCTGCTCTTTCAATTTTTAGCTGGGCATTCTTTTCGGTATCGAGTTTGAAACCCGCCATGCCGATATAAGTCTCAGGCATTTGCACACTAAAACAAGCCGACAATGACCAGCCTATATCTTCCACGGCCTTACGAAAGACTTTTTCGGTGTGGCCACAATTGTCACCGCAGGTGCAGGCGAAATAAGTATAAGGCAAGGTCCCTGAGCCTGTCGAAGGGCCGACCTTAACTGTCATTTTTTCCACAAAATCAAGCACCAGTTTGGGTGGTGCCCAAGAATAAACGGGAAACACAAAACCAAGGCGTTCGCCTTCGGCCAATTCGTATTCGTAACGGTTTTCGCGAACCGCATCGGGAATAAAAACCAATGTATCGTTGAGACCTGCCGCGATAGTCTCTGCCACATGTTTGCTGTTGCCGCAGCCGCTGAAGTAAAATATCATAGCAAATGGATTTGATGCCGCAAAAATAGGCAGAATGTCGTACTTTTGCAAGTTGAAAGTACAGCCCATGAAAGACTCCCTGAACCGTTCCATACTACGTTTGGCCATCCCGAACATCATCAGCAACATTACTGTGCCGCTGCTGGGTTTGGTGGATATGGTGCTGATGGGGCATCAAGACAGCATCGCCTATATCGGAGCCATCGGCTTGGGCGGCACCATCTTCAGCGTGATGTATTCCATTTTCAGCTTCATGCGGGCGGGCACCACGGGCTTCACGGCACAAGCTTACGGTGCCAACAACCGAGCAGAAATCGCTTATTCCTTATACCGCTCTCTTTGCATTGCACTGATAGCCACCGTATTGGTATTGTCGCTACAAGGTCCGGTGGAATGGCTCAGCATGAAGCTATTGCACGGCAGCGATGAGGTGTTGGCTTACACCGCCACTTATTTCCGCGTGCGCATCTGGGCAGCACCGGCGGTGCTCTGCCTCTATGCCTTCAACGGATGGTTCATCGGGATGCAAAACACCACCATTCCCATGATTATCGCCATTCTCACCAACGTGGTGAATATTATTTTGAGTATCATTTTCGTCAATGTAATGGGCATGGGCGTCACTGGCGTGGCCTTGGGTACGGTCATCGCACAGTATTGCGGGCTGCTAACAGCTATCATTTTCCTCTTCGCCAAGTTCCGCTATCATCTCATCCCCATTAGGCGTGTCATCCTGTTGCAAAGCGACAAGCTGAAGCGTTTCTTCCAAGTAAACGCCGATTTCATGATCCGCAGCATCCTCCTAGTGCTGAGCATCGCCTACTTCAACAACCAGTCAGCCAAGCTCGGCGACGACATGCTGGCGGTCAACATGATTTTGATGCAGTTCTTCTATATCTTCTCCTACTTCACCGACGGCTTTGCATACGCTGGTGAGGCATTGGTGGGACGTTTCACGGGCGCCCACGACGGGAAACAACTGCGCCAGACCGTGAAACTGCTGCTGATTTGGGGGTTCGTTATCGCCTTGCCATTTACGGTGCTCTATGCCCTTTTCCCTGACTGGTTCATCGGCCTCATCTCCGACAAATCTGAAGTCGTAACACAGGCCAAGCCCTACCATATCTACATGATTCTCATCCCGCTTATCACCTTTGCCGCCTTCCTCTGGGACGGCATCTACATCGGAGCCACGGCAGCACGTGCCATTCGCAACACGATGCTGATTTCTGCTGTCGGCGTATTCCTACCCGCTTCGCTCATCCTGATGCACTTCTTCGGTAACCATGGTCTATGGATTGCCTTCCTGATGTTCATGGTGGCACGAGGTCTGTCGATGACGTTGATGGCGAAAAAGGCGGTGTTGGGAGCAGAATAAATCCGTATTTTTGCCCAAAATTTGACCTATGGAAGAAATTCTCTCATTCCTCGACGACGTCCTCCACAATAACAACCGCCCTTGGTTCCAGGAGCACAAGAAACAATACCAAACGGCGCAGGCCAACTTCAATGCCCTAGCCGAGCAAATCATTGCCGGTGTTCAGAAATTCGATGACAACTGCAAGGGCCTGACTTTAAAGGACTGCACCTATCGTTTCTACCGCGACACGCGCTTCTCGCCTGACAAGCGGCCATACAAGACCCATTTCGGCGTATTCGTTTGTCCCGAAGGAAAGAAGTCGATGTTGGCGGGCTATTACTTCCATTTGGAAGCCAAGGAGTCGGAATACTTGGGCCACAACATGCTCTGCACGGGAATGTACATGCCCGACACAGCCATGCTGAAGACCATCCGCAACGAAATCCTCTTCGACGGCGAGCCGCTGGTGGAGAGCATCAATAAGGCCGACACTTTCGCTTTGGACACCAGCAACGCCATGAAACGTGTGCCCAACGGTTATCCTAAGGACCACCCATACGCCGAGCTTTTCAAACAACGCGACTGGCTCATGGTGCAAGACCTGCCCGAGAAGCGCCTCTCTGACCCGCATCTCGTCGACTGGGTGGTATCAGAATTCGAGAAGACAAAAGATTTTTGCCAATGGCTGAATCGAACAGTGAGAGGAGAATGAAACAAACATTATTGGCTGCGGCACTCTTGGGTTTGGGTTGGCTGTTGACTTCATGCGGCAACGGCAACCCTCCTGTACACGAGCCTCCAACTCCCACCATCGTTGAAGAACCGATGCCTCAGATAGAGGAAAAAACCGTCGACACCCCTCCAAAGACATACGACAATGCCGAAGACACGGTGATGTTTCATTCTTATGTGTTTGCATCCCAGTCCATCCCAAAAGAAATAGAACTACGAATGAGAGGCCATTCCCTGCCCGACAAC
>CAJOIS010000005.1 GCA_905234645.1 uncultured Bacteroidales bacterium
TCACTAGTGTCCACTAAAAATTTGGACGAATAAAAATTGAATGTTTAACTTTAAAATAACAACAGTTCACTATTATCAATTCGTTCTTTGACATCGTTGTAATCAGTTTTATCGAAGAGGTTTCTAAGCGGAGTTTTGTCGGTTAACGAGATGCTCAGTATCTGAAGGACTTCGTAGGTTGACCGCTCAAGTTGCATGTCGTGTTGGACAACGGCCACCAGGCAGTAGGTGATGATTGCCACATAGATTTGTGTCTTCACCGCGTTCTCCGAAGTGCCCCAGAACTTCTTGATTTTGAGGTGCTGTTTCAACCACTTGAAGAACAGCTCTATCTTCCAGCGGTTCTTGTAGAGCTCGGCAACCAGCAAGGCCTTCAGCCCGATGGCGTTGGTCAGGAACATGAACTCACGCCCCTGTTCCTCGTCCCAGTATCTGATGAGTCTCAGCCGCTCCGGATAGTTCTTCGAGGGATAATAACCCGTCAGGACTATCTCCGCATCCGAGAGGACGTTCTTGGGCAGCCGGCGTTTCCACTTGACTACTTTGTACTTGAGGTTGCCTTTGGCGCGGATGACGAAGAACGACTTGAGAACGTTGATGCGGTAGAGTCGCTTGAAGTCGTTGTAGCCTCGGTCGAAGATGTAGAACGATCCCGGCTCGTAGGGTATCACGTCCATCGCCTTCACGTCGTGTACCGCAGCTGGAGTGATGTGGACGAAGGCCGGAATCTGGGTCTCGACTTCGTACATCGTGTGGACCTTGACGCCGCCTTTGGTGGTGCGGAATTTCGCCCATTCGAACACGCTCAGGCACAGGTCGATTGTGGTCGAGTCGAACGCATAGACGTTGCCGTCAAGCTTGAAGATGTCGGTGACCCTTCTCCGCCTCGCTTCGTCTATCATACGGTAAGCGAAGTCCTCGAAGATGCGGAAGCCCCTGTTCTCGTTGGCCTTGGCCAGGTTGCTTCTTGTGGCCTGCTTTCCGAGACCGAGCCGGTAACATTTCTCGTGATGAGCTTCCAACGCGACAATCAAGTCTCGCAAGCTCTCGCGATTGGACAGTTGGCCAAACATCAGGACGAGCAGTTGGTTCCAGCACGTGAAGTGCTTGACATACTTGTCACCGTCGTATTTGCGGACAAGGTAGTTGAAGTGATTCCTATCCAGAAAGTCTGTTAGCTGAGCAAAAACGAATCTGTCTTTTTTCATCTCGCCGGTTGTTTCGGCAAAGATAAATCCAAATCCGTTGACTCAAAAAATCTCTCGAATCACCTGATTTTACAACTATTTCAAAGAACTATATCGTTTTTTTAGTGGACAGCAATGCAAAATCTTTAGCAATACGAAAAAGCCTGAAGGTTTCTTCGGCAAACTGATGGTCAACGGCATGAACGGCGGCGGCCATGCGGCCATGGCCAACTGGGCCTTGTCATCGCTGCAAATTAAGAAAGACGGTCAAATCCTTGACATCGGCTGCGGTGGCGGAGGCAACATCGCCCGCCTGCTCAAACGCTGTCCGAACGGTACCGTGGCAGGCATCGATTATTCTTCTGTTTCTGTCGAGAAATCGAAGAAAGTCAACGCGCAAGCCATCCAAGATGGCCGCTGCAAGGTTGTGGAAGGATCGGTGGCTGTGCTTCCGTTCGAGGAGAATGCTTTCGACATGGTCACCGCCTTCGAGACCATCTATTTCTGGCCCGACATCGAACATTGCTTCAACGAAGTCAAAAAAGTGCTGAAGCCTGGCGGCATGTTCGTCATCGTCAACGAAGACGACGGACTCTCGGGCAACAACGAGAAATGGGAAAAGTTGATTGAGGGGATGCACACCTACAATCCTCAGGAAATCAGGCTACACCTAGCCAACACAGGCTTCAACGACATCATCGTTCAGAGAAACGAAGCCAAACACTGGCTGATGGTCACGGCAAAGAAATAATAATAGCTTTTCAACAAAACGCTTCATTAAAATTTTCGCCACCAGCTGCTTTGATAGCACCCAAGCAATGAATCCTGACCACGCGATTGCCGTCGTTTTCGGAGATATGCTGCAACAACTCCAAATAGGGCTTGACGAAATGCGGCCTACTTTTGCCGACGACGCGAAACATTTCAGGTGCCTCCATCCTGACTCTGTCATCGCTGTCGTGTAACAGCTCCGCATACAGCGGCATGTAATCTTGATAAGGGTCTGGGGTATTGGTTGCGATATTCTCTGATGCCCAGATGAAGCTCAATCTGACTCTTGGATTTCTATCCGTGGCCAGCCCAAACATCTTTTCCCAATAGGGCTTGACAGTTTCAAACCTTGTACGCCCGATTCTACCTAATGCATTCAAGGAACGTTCCCGCAATAGGTCGTCTTGTGAATCCAGAAAAGTGGCTATGCTGGCAACGTATGGTTCTATCTCTTTGGGATATTGCAACCCCATCTCGCCAAGCAACCACAATGCCTTCGCTGTAATTCTTGTCGATTGGTTTTCAAGCAATGACCCTACATAGGGTATATTATTGTTCCAATCTTCATTCTTTTTGGTTAAGGTTCCCAACTCACGATATAGGTCTTTGTCCATCGGTGGTTTAGTGTAAGGTGGCACAAAAGTAAAAAAAGATGCTGGAACAAAGCCGTTGTGTTGTCCCATCATCCGAAAACTAACTCAAAATTCATCCTTTGTACAGTATGACAAAAATCTGCTGCAAAGTAACGGCCTTTCCCTAAACCGTGAAATCCCCATTGATGGGTATTTTGGCATGATTGCTTCATCATATATTAGGACTGATAATCGGTAGATGATTAATTCAAGCAAAGGTACAAAAACTCCGCACCCCAAGCCTGCGCCCGAGTTGCGGATTCATTCATCAAAACGCAAACTCATATCCCGCGCCAATCCAGCCTCTGAAACCGGTCTCCTTGGTGTAGGACTTCAACTTGGTACCTTCGGCATTGGCGTCCACCACCTTGTCCATAAGGTAATCGCCCAGGAAATAGACATTCAGTGTGTTGCGCTTGTCCAACCTGATATCTACGCCGAGCGAGCCTCTTAAGCGGTTGACATAGCCGCCGTTGAAGCCCGTGAGGAACCAACCCGGTTCGCCTTCCTCGGAATATTCGTCCAAGGTGACGTAAACGCTGCCGTCGTAAGCAGCTTCGATGACAGGTGCGTTCAAATAATTGCGTACCTCGAAATAGGCATAGGGTTGCACCATGCCGAAACCCTTGTATTGGGCCTTCAGGCGGCTCTTCAGCGTCAGCGCGTTTTGGGGATTCTGGTACACGTTGAAGTCACCTGTGCGGTGTGTCACTTGGAAACGTTCCTTCAGTGAGAAATTCCATGCACCATAATGAAGGGTGCCCGTAACATCGGCCATCAGCCTGTGGCGCGGATTCTTGAACGATTCGGAATTGGTCCCATAGCCGTTGATGAGGGCATAACCCAAGCCCAACTTGATGTTCGGATGCACCTTATAGCTCAACGACAGCGTGGTCTGCAAACGGTCAAGGCTCCCGAAGTTGTTGTCGAAACGCACCTCTTCTTCCAAAGAGACATGCAGACCTTTAGTGATTTTCTTGTCAACACTTGCGGATACTCTACCGCCAAACTCAGGATCAAGGGCGACATCAGTCTGTGAAAATGACATCATGGGGAAAAACAGCCCCAGCATCAATATGACAATCTGTTTGTTCTTCATAACTCAAAACTATTAACTGAACAACTGACAACTATCAATTAACTAAAACGGTCCATGACCGCCTCCACCAGGACCTCCACCTCCGCCCGGGCCTCCACCATTGCCACCTGAATAGGACGAAAGGCCAACTGAAGAGCCGCCACTGAACGAGGCATCGGTATAGAACATTCCCTCGAAACAAGCCGTTCCGCCCGAAACGCTCACGCCTGATTGCAAGGTAGGGGTTGAGCTACTCGAGACTACCAATGGAGTCCCACCGCTCGAAGGAGTCATAAAGGCGTAGGTCGTGGAACCTACGGTCAATCCGTACCAAGTGTTTTGCGACCAAGAAGAGGCTGAATAGCAACTCTGTGAGAGCGACGACCCACTTTCCAATCCGCCGATGGCCACTAAAGTGCCGCCTGTGAGGTAAAGCTGATAGCCGCCTTCACTATTGGCATCCACGGCCACTTCGGGCGATGTTGAGCCAATGGCATAGACTACACCACCTTTGATGTAGCAGTTGCCGTTGGCATCGAGACCGTCGTTACCTTGGCTATAGGCGCAGACCAACCCTCCTGAAATGGTGAGGTTGCCGCCCGAGTTGATGGCGTCGTCCGATTGGGAGTGACTATACACCTCGCCAGCGGAGATGGAAAGAGTACCTTTTGCCTCGATACCTTCGTGAGCGGTACAATTCACTATGACATTGCTGCCTTTAAAGATTAAGTTTCCGTCGAATTTGAGGCCTTTGGCCGAAACACCATTGGAGTTGTTGTTGCCACCTCCACCTGGAAAACCACCACTGCCACCGCTGGAGCCGAAATTACTGCCCGTGACGGTGACATTGACGGTGCCGCCATAGAAGTAGCCGTTTCCATCGCTGCTGATGCCCTTGCCACCTGTCCCGCTGCTGGTGAGGTTCAATGTGCCATTGGTCATCTTTACGTAGTCCTTACCCCTGATGCAGGCGGGTTTAAGGGTGTCGCTGCCGCTGACCGCTACGGCGCTTGTCATTTTCACGGTGATGTCGCCCCCTAGGAAATGCACATAGTCGTCGGAAACGATGCCCGACTTGCCCGTTGCTATCACGGTGAGACTGCCTGTGCCGCTGAAAACAAACTGTCCTTCGCCGAATAGCGCTGCTTTCTCGTCTTCCTCGTCAGGCGTATCCGAATAAGAAGTGCCGTCCGCAAGGCTGTTTTCGCCTTTCAATACGATGAAAGTACGTTTGCCCTTGTTCGGTTCCGCCTGCGGTCCTTGCACGTTGATGGCAGCACCGTTAGGGTTGGTGATGCTCACATTGTTTAGTGTAATGCCTTGTTTCTTCGCGCTATAAAGTTTAAAAAAGCCATCGTTGGCAGTCCCCGAAAGTTCATACATTACATATTCTTCACCGGAATAAACGATAGTCACATCGTTGCCGCTGACGGTCACCGAAAAGTCTTCGCTATCTCCAGTGACAGTGGCGTTTCCGTCTGTTGAGAATACCACACTCACCGTTTGCGCGAACACAGTGTTAACGATGAAGTCTTCGCTGTCGTCGGTCTCAATCGGGTCGATAAGGACGATATTGTCCTTGGCACAACCTAACAACAAAGCCAATGAGACCAACAACAAGAAATCCAAAAGCCGTTTCATAAAAAATTCAAATTAAGGTTAATGATGATGCAACTCCAAATCCTTGTGTTTTAGTATTTCAAAGACCAAAAAAAATCCGCAACTCAAGCCTTCGCCTTAACTGTGAAAACTGGTGATACAACCCTCCGAAAATCCCTACAAATAGTGATTTTTGACGGCTTCCGAAGTCCTTACTTTTGCAAAAAATCTAAACAACTAATTGGTATGAAAACAATATTCAAACTCCTACTGATGGCCGTCACCTATCTGGCCATCTTCATCCTGGGTGCCGCCAGCGGCGCCATTCACCCTGCATGCTATGCCTACATCGGCGCCTTGCTGCCGCTGCTGTCCGCTTTTGTGTATCTCACAACGGCGACCACCATCCGCAGTTTTGGTGCGGCAACCTTCCTCAATGGCTTCATCCTTGTCCTCTTTCTGATTGCAGGTGAAGCAGACACCACCTTCATCATTGGCATCGTTGCATTGACCGCACTTGCCGAACTCATCCGATACTTCTTCAAGTACGACACACTGAAAGGCATCCGTTGGAGCTTTGTTCCCTTCGCCCTCTCGTTCTTCCCTTACACACTCCACTGGTGGACTGACACCGAAGGCTCGCTGGCAGCAGCCGTGGCTGAAATGCGTCCTGGTTACGACGAACTGATGAAGCCCGTCATCGACAACATCCCCATTCTGGTTGTCGCCATCGTATTGACCGTTCCCGTCGCCATCCTCGCCATGCGGCTTGCGGAGCGGGCATTGAAAAAGCAGACTGAGGTGTTGAAATAACCTTGACGACAACTAAAGGTTTTCTACAAACCGCTCCACCAAAGCCTCGTATGGATAAAGACCGTCACTATTGGCGTTCATTCCTTTGAGATGGAAGGGGAACACCATCGGCGGGTTTTCCAAGTCCAGCAAAGTCATATTACGCAGTTGCTCGGTGCTTTGGTAAACCAGGTTGAGCGAAACGTACAATTGCCCTTCGGCATTTTCCCATTTCTCGATGACCAACTTGCATCCGATGGGAGTCTTCTTTTCAATGGTCTGCGGTAAGCTGTATTCCTCCGCTTCCAAAGCGGCCAACACGCTGCCGATGTTGGAGTCGTGACCGCAAAGGAAGGTGAACTTTCGCTCGTCATTCCGAAGCTCCTCGAGTATCGTTCGCAAGAGCGGCCGGGCCACTTGACAAGCCACAGCGGGTGCTGTGAACAGCACGTCGCCATACCAGTCCTTGATGGCGGAAATGCGCTCCCATTCCTCCCAGCTAATGGTGTCGCCGAAGGCGGCCTTTACTGCATCAGGTTCCTCATAGTATTGCAAGACGAGTGCGTCGGCAGCCTGACAGGCGAGACGCAACGAGCCGCCCATGCCGGGCTCGCGGTGTTTGACGAGATACACATGCACGTCGTCGGTGCGGAAATGGCAGGTGTCGCCTTCAAGGCAGGCCTTGCTTTGATCCATGTCAAGCACACGCTCCAGCACCTTGTAGTTGTCCGCCATTTTCTCGCCAATGCCAACCAAGCCTTTTTCACCGCCCATGGCAACAATCTGTTGTTGGGCAATGGCCTTGAAGGTCTCGCTGTCGTCGGTGATCTGCGGGGCGAACACCGAATCCATCTTGCCCACTTCGCAATGGTGTTCGATACGGACGTTGGCCACGGGCAACAACCCTGAAGAGAAATATTGTGCCGTGGCGATGGTGCGTTGCAAGGAGTTGGCATAGAAGCGCATCGTGCCCTCGGCAGGGATTTCGTTTTCCTGCATCAGTCCTTCGCTGACGAGCCATTTGCGGAAATATTGGCCCATCATCGTTTCCAGCGCACCGCCGCGCATCGACAACTCGCTAGGTGCTGATGACAAATGGTGCCATTCGTGAGGCGTGATGCGTTGCAAGGCTGATTGTCGTCCCGATAGGGGAGAGCGGATGTTGTGGCGGCTCAGCACCACGACTTGTTTCAAGGTATAACGCTTATGGAAACTGCCTTGGTTTATCAAAGGCATCAATTCCTCCTCAAAAACACTACGTTCCACGATTCGATAGTGAGGATGATAGGCGGCGTTGTAGGCTCGGCTATGATGGACCGCTTGTCGGTCTTGGCTCGCTTCATCGAGCAACGACGCATCTTCAAAGCCCTGCACCAGAATGCCATATTTTGTGATGGTGGCAACGACAGCCTTCCATTCCGCCTCCCAATCCGTTTCCGCTTTCACCATGTTCGCGCTGCGCACAAAGGCATCAAGCAACTGCTCGGCTGTGATGAGTCCGTCAACCACAGCGGACAGGTAGACCCGGACAAACCTTCCTTCGTTTCCTGTCGGTTCATAATAGACCGTCGAAGCATCAGTCATCTCCGAAAGCTCCCGCATCAGATAGCTTCGAGCTGAAGCCGTGTCGCTGATCATGTGACCCGGACCGAAACGGTCTTGATAAAAACTCTTGTAAACGTCCTGTAAAGTCGATTCTGGATAGGCCGTCAATTGGTGTTCAATCGTGGCGCGTATCGAAAGCGTGTCGAAGCTTTGACCGAAAAGGCAAAACGAGCACGAAAGGAATACTGCAAGCAACAATTTCTTCATTTCTGACAATAGATTGCTGCAAAAGTACAAAAAAAGCCGCAGCCCAAAGGCAATAACTAACTCGTCGATCCAAGTAACAACTCGTTGACGCTGTCTTCTCTAATTACTTTCGGTGCCGACTTTCCGGCCAAAACCAGTACTATCTTGCCGTTGCGGTAAATGTGAAGCTGGCGTGAACGAACCACGGCTGTCAATTCTGGGTCATTCTGCAATGCTATCCAAATACGATGATAAATGCCATCCTCCTCGAATAGCTTCTTCTGCAAATGCGAGCACATATTGGTCGTGTCAATCGTCATAATACTGTTTTTAGCACAACAACCATGAGTAAAGTCCCGCCCCGATAAGGCAAGGGATGAGGCCGATGAGCATGCCCCAGCAGGATTGCACGAAGTGGTATTTCTTCTGGTGATAGGCCTCGTCCATGTGCTCGGTGGCAAACGAACCTTCTTCATGTTGGCGAACAGCACCCAGTCCAGGAAGAAGCAGTCGTACCAGTCGATGAAGAGCCAAATGCCATAGCCCACTCCCAAAGCCGACCAGAAATCGTAGGCTCCAGCCAGCTTGACCACTACGAGCAATAGGGCAAGGGCTATGAGTAGCGCCATGCCTTTTTTCAGCAACACGGTCGGCGAGAAGAATTTGGAAGGGATACGCTCGTGCGTCTTGAAATACTCTTCCTGAATGTCCTCGGGGTAGTCGGCAATCCACCACACGGGGTTTTTGACCAGCGGAATCAGAATCATCGCCGTGAAGGCGAGGGTTAGAATGATGGTTTCGATTATTATTATTGTCCAGTTCATGGCTGCAAAAATACGAAAAAAGCTGTATTTTTGCGCCCTCGAAAGAACGAAAAAATGAAACGATATAGAACCATATTGGCTTGTTTCATATTGACAGTTTACTTGCCGGTATGGCTATTGTCATCGTTTCATGTCCATGCCCACGATTCGATAGACCATGATGTGGCATGTGAGCACCATTCCTCTGAAGTGGACGAAGACGGTTGCTTGCTTTGCCAGTTCCAGCAACTTGTCTATGACGAAACCCCGCAAGTGGTCTTTGTAGTCAACAGAGTGGAAATCGAAGTGGAGGACGAGGTGGCGGTTGAGGCCACTGTTCAGGCTTTCAAATACACCCTTTCATCACGTGCTCCGCCTGTCTTGTTGTAAATACAAGAAAATCAATTTACTACATTTACAATTTAACAACAAGACTAAAATGAAAAAACTGTTTTTATTAGCCTTGTCATTGGCTTTTGTATTGCCGATGAGGGCACAGAGTTTGCCTGACTCTACCGATATCTTTTTCAGGCATTTGGAATTAAAGGAAGTGATGGTGACGGGAGCTATGGGCGACATGAAGATGAAAGAGACGCCCATGCCGATCGTAGTGTTACCAGCCAAAGAACTGAAACAATTGCCTTCAACCAACTTGATTGACGCCATTGCCAAACAGCCAGGAATGTCACAAATCACCTCGGGCGGCGGCATTTCCAAGCCTGTGATTCGCGGACTGGGATACAACCGCATCGTGGTCGTCAACGACGGCATCCGACAGGAAGGACAGCAATGGGGCGACGAGCATGGCGTGGAAATCGACGCCAACGAAGTGGGGACGATTGAAATCCTGAAAGGCCCCGCTAGTTTGATGTATGGCTCCGACGCCATGGGCGGCGTGCTGGTGTTTAAAGGAACTCCTACTCCTCCAGAAGGATCCATAAAAGGTAGCGCGAATGCAGAATACCAAACTAACAACGGCTTGTTTGGAGGCTCATTCAACCTCGCCGGAAACCAAAATGGCTTCACCTGGGACGCACGCTATAGCGAGAAACACGCCCATGCCTATCATAACCGATATGACGGCTATGTGCCGAATTCCCAATTCGGTGAGCGAGCTTTTTCTTTGAAAGCGGGACTGATGCGCAATTGGGGCTTTTCGAATCTGAAGTTCAGTTACTACAACCTCATCCCGAGCATTGTGGAAGGCGAACGCGACACGGTGACAGGCAATCTGGTCTCAGAGGGTGACCTGCTGTCGTACCAACATGGATTGCCCTATCAGAAGGTGTATCATTACAAAGCGGTGTCGGAGAGTTTCATCAACCTGTCGTCGGGCTACTTGAAGATAATTGCAGGCTATCAGCAGAACCGCCGCCAGGAGTTTGAGGAGTCGGCTGATGAATATGGGCTCTACATGCAGCTGCATACGCTGAACTACGACGTCCGTTACGTCTCGGAGGAAAGGGCAGGGTGGAAGTTCTCGACCGGCATGAACGGCATGGGACAGAAATCGCTCAATTTGGGAGAGGAATACCTCATTCCCGATTACGACTTGTTTGATGCAGGAGTCTATGCAACGGCTTCAAAGACCTTGAACCGATGGAATCTTAGTGGCGGATTGCGTTTCGACTACCGCTATCTGGACGCCAAAGGTCTGATGGAGGACGATGAGGTGCGTTTTGAGGATTTTACAAGGAATTTCTATGGGGTCACGGGAAGTTTAGGTGCTACTTGTGAGGTGGCTGAAGGCCTGGATTTGAAGATCAACCTCGCCCGAGGCTTCCGTGCGCCGAACATCAGCGAACTGGCCTCCAACGGCGAACATGAAGGCTCGTTGAGGTACGAGATCGGCAATCACCATTTCAAACCGGAATACAGCCTGCAGGCCGACTTGGGCTTCGACTACACCACGCGCTATTTCGAGTTGTATGGCTCTGCCTTCGCCAACCGCATCAGCAATTATATCTATCTGCACCGCATCGACAGCATCGTCGATCCCGAGCTGATGACCTTTGTCTACGCCCATGGCGACGCCATGCTGATGGGCTTCGAAGCGGGTGCCGACATTCATCCGTTCCATGCCTTGCATATCGGATCGTCGTTCTCTTACGTCAATGCCCAACTCTTAAATCAACCTGAGGATATGAAATGGCTCCCGATGACACCAGCGCCGCGTCTTTCAGTGGATTTGAAATACGAGCTCACCCACGACGGCAAGGTGTTCGATAACGCCTATGTTGCCGCCCGCATGGATTGGTGCCTGAAGCAGGACCACTATTATGCTGCCTATGACACGGAGACGCCGACACCTTCATATTTGTTGTTCGGACTCTCAGCGGGAACGGACATTTTGGTGAAAGGTAAGAAAGTCGCCGAATTGACGATGATTGTCGACAACCTTACAGATGTGTGCTATCAAGACCATTTGAGCCGCCTGAAATACGCCGACTGGAACGTGGTGACAGGCCGACAGGGGGTCTTCAACATGGGACGAAATGTGGTGTTTCGGCTGACGGTGCCTATTGGGTAAAATGCTTATCTTTCGCATAACGTCACATGCACCGGGTCGCCGAAACTCTTGCCAATCTGTTTGCGGATGTCTTTCCGGATACCGATGATGTAGCACGGCGTTCCCATCCTATTTCGCTGGCTCCCACTTGCAGCGAACAGGCGACACGATGGCACCTTCTTTCTTCAAGGCATCAAAAGCCTTGTCGACGATTTTACGGTCGAGGCCAGTCATTTCGGCCACTTTGCCAGCGTTCACAGGCGCTCCGGCCTCACGCATAGCTTGCAATACTTGTTCTTTTGCTTCCATTGTAGTAGATTTGGATGATTAAACGTTTGGCAAAACTACAAAAAAAAATCAACCTCAAGCCTCCGCCTGTGTTACGGATGTTAATACCCATGAGATTATTCTTCATAAACGACATCCTACAACAAGGTGCCCTTCGGTGCGTGCATTGGTGAATTCCAGGTTGTCCATGGTTCCATATATGGCACCTCTCAAAGAGAAATTAAAACCGTAGAACCATCGTTCGGTCCAATGTAGGACTGAGAATTGGAATGTGCCAACCCAGTCTGGGAAAGTGTTCTTCATCCTGATTTTTTCGGTGGAGGTTTTCAGGACATTATAGCTCAGTACAGAAAGGTTTCCTATGGCTGACACATGAATGAGCCAGTGGTGAGGCGTGATAAAATTATGGGCATATCCACCACCCAGAGCCAGGATGTTGGTCATGAGCGACATCTTCTCCTGATCATTGTAACTGATACCTTCAAACACCGAAAAACCGTTTCGGACCGATAGCCCCAGAATGGCACTTCCGGCGCTGCGCTTCTGAATTTGCATCATGGTAAAAGGCGCACAATAAGAAAACTTTTTTCCGTTGAATACATACCATGCATCAAAGTCTCCAGAGATATCGGCGGTGATGTCCCCTTTTGGAATGATCACTGAGGTAGAATCGGGCAGGGACAAGAGCGTCCCTTTGTAGGAGTTGGCTACACGGAATGTGGCCGACATGCCAAATTTATTCCCATAAACAGAAATGGAATAGGACTGATCCGAGTTTTTGAGGCTGGGGATGAACCAAGCGGGATTGATGGAAAAACCTAATTCCAGCCATCGCCAGGCCACAGAAATACCCTGGGAATAGGTGGGATCCGACTGTAGGTTTGTGGAAAAACCAATATCCTCAATCTGATGCTTGATTCCCAATATGTTCCATGTAATATTGGAGGAGGTTTTGAGCGTCCATCGCTGCTCTGGGATGTAGATGTATGAGGAGTCCACTACTAATTTGTGTTGTTTTTTGTACATGCGGGAATCCAGTCTTTGAAGAAAAGAAGCAGACGATTTGGGCTCCTCTTGGGCAAGAGCGCTGATAGCCATGGTGAGCAACAATAGTATGAGGGCTGATTTTTTCATGTCTCAATGTGTTGCGTTTTTCATGGCTGCAAAACTACAAAAAAACGCAACCTCTAAGTTCCCTGTAATTGAAATAATCAACGTGTTAAGGAAATACACGTATCAAAATGTGGTAGATTCGTGAAAGACAAAAAACACAGTTGGTTTTCAATTCATTTTTGTACCTTTGTCCCGTCAATACATACAAAGATGGAAAATCCGAAATTCGTTATCGCCATTAACCGTGAGTTCGGCTCAGGAGGCAGGGAAATCGCTTGCAAACTTGGCGAACTACTTGGTGTCAATGTGTACGACAAAGTCATCCTTGACACTTTGACCTCCAAATACAATCTGACTGTTGAAGAAATGGAACGCATTAAAGCAACCAAACCTGGTTGGTGGAACGACTTCTGCCGCTTCTACCAACAGTTCGGCACCGAAGGACGGGGAGGCTACACGCCGACGGAAGATCGTGAAGTGACATCGCAACAGATTTATCTTGCCGAGTCGCAGATCCTACGTGACCTGGCCGCGCAGGAGTCGTGTGTCATCCTTGGGCGCTCCGGCTTCCATATCTTCAGGAACCACCCTTATGCGATGAAGATATTTTTTATCGCCGACAGAAAGGCCCGCGTGAAACGTGTCATGGAAAAGTTTGCCTTGGACGAGGATGCCGCCAGCATGCGTATTGACAAAATCGACGACGCCCGTGACACCTATACCAAGACCGTCACTGGCTTGTCGCGTTACGATGCACGCAACTACGATTTCGTGTTCAACATTACACAGTTCCCCACCGATCTCGTGGCTCAGTTCCTCGCTGACAACATCAAGAAAAAGTATCCTTTCTTGGTGTAAGCTGATTATCAAGTGTTATCGTTTACTACTTTTTGTATTTTGCCCGCACAATCTCGTAGGAATTGGCGACCAACGCTTTCAACAGTTCGGCTTCAATGACCTGCACTTCCAAGCCTATCCAATACTTGGCGTTGAAATGGTTGTCGGGCGGGCAAATCCCTTCGGTGTTCTCCAAAAGCTTGGGAATGCGCTCTGGTTGGCATTTCACGATGACGGTCCTAAAATCGTCGATATCGCAATAGCAAAACGTGCGGCCGTTGACGTAGAAGGCCAGCACCGTGTCGCCTCCAGCCATCTTGGCGAAGGGCAGCTTTTCCTCGACATCGCCCAATGCAAGGCAGTATTCACGAAAGGTTTCAATGTTCATGGCTGCAAAAGTACAAAAAAGCCGTAGCCCAAAGGCCACGGCTGGATTCGTTGTGTTATTTAGTGGTCTACAAAACCGTTACACGTTTTGTTTCAACGCCTTTCGTTGTCTCCACCTTGATGAAATACGTGCCGGCTGCTTGATGGCTGAAATCATATTCAAAAGCATCGCAGCTAACGGAAGTCTCAAAGATTTTTGCGCCAAGGCTATTGAAAATGGTGATGTTTTTCATGTCTTCAGCTTCGATTCTAGCGATTTCCTTGGTCGGGTTGGGATAAACCGCAGAAACAGTGTTTTCGGCTTCTGCAACCGCGGTAGGCTCAGCTTCTATAAACTCGTAGAAACCATTCAACCCTGTTGGGTCATACCAATTCGAGTTGCGGTAAACTTCGGCGCATCCGTAAGGAACGGTAAGGATTGGATAGCCAAAATACTGGAACACGACGCATTCCCAACCAGGCTCATTGCCCAGTTCAGGAGGTGTGGATGCCAAAGAAACGGCCCCCGTAAAACCTGAGCATTGCCTAAACGCATAGTCGCCGATAAAAGTCACCGACTCGCCAATGGTCAGCGTGCCATTAAAGCCTGAGCACTGGAAAAATGCACCAGAACCGATGGTGGTTACTGAATTGGGAATGGTCAAATCGCCTGTCAGGTCAAAACAAAAAGCAAAGGCACCTGCTCCGATGGAAGTTACCGAATTCGGAATGTCAATCGAAGTCAGTCCGTCCAGGCCACTGAATGCGTTTTCACCAATTGCAGTGACGGTGTTAGGGATTACAGTGTTTACGCATCCTATAAGCAGCTCGTTTGTGCTTGTCGTGATGATGGCATTGCAGTTGTCTCTTGAATCGAAAACAGGGTTTTCCGGGTCGACGGTGATGCCGCTAAACGCGCAATATCTGAAAGCATCTATGCCAATTGACGTCACGTTGCTTGGGATGTTGAGCATACCATGCAGACCGTTGCAATCATCAAAAGCATAGTCGCCGATAGTTGTGACCGCGTTGCCTATGACCAAATCGCCGTCAAAAGCATAGCAAGTAAAGAATGCGCTGGGCTCAATGGTAACCACAGAATTGGGAATCACCAAATCGCCAGTGAAGCCCGAGCAATAGGCAAATGCGCCCTCTTCGATGGTGGTCACGGAATTCGGTATGGTCAAGCTGGTCAGATAGAAACAATACATAAACGCGGTGTTTCCAATGACGGTCACAGCATAGTCATGGCCCTCGAAACTCACTGATTCAGGAATGTTCAACGCCCCTTGTGCATTGTAACTGTCAACATGACCTATTACCGTTACGGAAACGTTGTCGTCATTCACACGATAGATTAAGTCACCGGCTGTGAATTCCGATGGGTTGGAACCATAAGTCATAAACAGGCAGGTCGGATCATAGCTGGTGCCACCATCATGGAGGGCGCCCAACATGGTGTAGACTCCTTGCGCCTTGGCGATGCCGACGCCTAACATCAGGCAGCAAGCGGCAATAATTAATGTGATGCGTTTCATGATGTGTTATTTGTCAATGTTTACAATCGTGTATTTGCGGCTACCCAGCCCAATGGCTTCGGCGTGCTCGATGGTGTGGACACCATGCTGCTTGTCGATGCGGTTGAGGAGGTCGGTGGGGTCGTTGGTGGCCGTCACCTGCTGGTTGTTGATGATATCGACGCAGGCCTGGTCGAGAGCCACGGGGTCGGTAGAGGCGAGGATGCCATAGTCTTCTAGCTTCACGGGGGCGGGATGGTCCACGCAGTCGCAGTCGATACTCATGTTGTTCATCACGTTGATGTAGATGATGCCGTCCTTCTTCTGGAAGTAGTCCACCACGGCCTGCGCTGCTGCAGCCATGCTTTCAAGGAAGCCGTCCTGGTTGCCGATGTATTCTTTCGTCCAAAGCTTTGCCATGTCGAGCACTTCCATCTTGCCCGACGAGTGGATGTAGGCCTTGCCGTTGGCGCTGGCGCAGCCGATGCTGAGATTCTTCAGCGCGCCGCCGTAGCCGCCCATCGGGTGACCTTTAAAATGGTTGAGGGCAATCATGAAGTCGTAGTTGGCCATGTGGTCGCCCACTAAATCATATTTAAGGTGTTTTGGGTCCTGTACGGGGATGCGCATCTCGCCCTCTTCGTCCATGATGTCCACCTTGAATAGGGGAGTGAAGCCGTGCCGAGCGATGACCTTCCAATGGTTGGCCGACGTGTCGCGGTTGTCTTGCTCGTCGCCAGGACCGTTGCCGTAAGCGGTGTTGCATTCCACGATAGTGCCGTCCACCTCGAAGACCAAGTTCTTGATCAGTTCAGGCTTCAGGTAGTTAGGGTTGCTGCCCTCGCCAGTGCTCATTTTGATGGCCACGCGCCCTTTGGCTGGAACGCTCAGTGCTTTGTAGATTCTCACCAGCGATTCTGGTGTTATTTCTTTGGTCAAGTAAACGACCGCTTCTTTTTGTTCGTTCGAGTTGTTTTTCATATAATCCATAGTTTGATTTGCGGCAAAGATACAAAAAAAACGCTATCTAATTCTTTGACCGAATTGCGGAATTTATTGGCTGTTGCCCCGATCCTTAAATTTCTAAATACAGCTTTTTATCCGACAAATTTGTCACATGTGACACAAATATCGGATATTGCTTGAACTCGTTTACCCCTTCCGCATTTCTTAATGCCTTCAAATGTCTTGTTTTCAATAATTTGGTTGTCCATTTGCGCTTAATCTTGTCGCAAAAACATACAATTTTTACGACAAATACTACCGGACAATGATGCCTCTAACCGTCAATCTCTATTTTCCAGTTATCTTTCCAAAACCCGAAAGAAAACTGCCAAATTTGTAAAAATTTTGCAAATTCACGAGTTATCTTTCCAAATTCCGGATTTTGACTTGTCATTGGTTTCGTGATTCACTTTTTGTGCCCATTTCTGAAAGTTTGCGTGCAAATCGAGTGCAAATTTTCAAAATGGGCAAAAAATCAGGAGTCACAAATCCTTGTAACTCCTTGATTTTCAACCGTCGGGGCAAAAGGATTCGAACCTTCGACCCCCTGCTCCCAAAGCAGGTGCGCTAGCCGGACTGCGCCATACCCCGAAAAAAAAGACGATGCAACCATCGTCTTCTTTCTTTCGAACCCCCGGTACCCATTGCTGGATACGACAGTTTAGCAAACTGTTGGTTTCAGCCACTCACCCACCTCTCCTCGGCTGTGAATTGCGGTGCAAAAATAGGCTTTTTTCCATTATCTACAATCGTTTTTGCCATTTTTTTTGAAATTAATTTGTTATCTATTGAAATACAGTATGATAGATGGATTGATTTATGCTTATCATAAAAAGTGTCACCAAAAACCAGTATCGACATTGATAGAAAAATAACGAAAAAAATTGCTCCTTTCAATTTTATTACTATATTTGCACGCTTATTATGTATCATAGGGTCAAGGCGTTCCTTGATCATAAAACGAATCGAAATGGAAAATAACGAACAACTGACTCAAAATCCCGCCATTGAAGCGAGTGTTGAGAATGAAACGACGACGTCAAAGACCTCGAAAAAGGCCATTGACGGTAATGAGAAAAAGAAAATTGTCAAACTGATCCAACCCAGCATCCTGCCTGGTAAGGTGAGAATCGAGGTGAATACCCTCGTTGCCGAGGCAACAGCAGAGCAGGCCCCTGTGGTCGACGAAGTGATGCCCGAGATGATGGAAGCACCCGAAATGGATGAGGAAGAATTGGTTGAAGACAATGCCGACTTGGACGGCCTTAATAAACTGCAACTGGTGGAGATGCTCGAAGAGCTCGTGCAAGACTCCGACGTCCAGAAGATCAAGGATAAGGTCGCAGCCGTTCGTCTCCATTTCAATAAGTTGAACAAGGAAGACATGGACAACGAACTCAGCCAGTTCCTCCAAGGTGGCGGTGAGGCTGAAAGTTTCCAACATGTTGAAGACCCTGTCGAGCAACGCTTCAACGCGGCATTCGGCATCTTCAAGGCCAATCGCGCCAAGCAAAACGAGGATTTGGAAAAACAAAAGGTCGAGAACCTCGCCAAGAAACAAGCCATCCTCGAAGAGCTGAAGGAGATCATTGCTACCGACGACTCCTTGAAAAAGACTTACGACGACTTCCGCGCCTTGCAGGACCGTTGGAAGGAAATCGGCCCCGTTCCGCCGGCGGAGAACTCCAACCTTTGGAACAACTACCATTTCCTCGTTGAGAAGTTCTTTGACAAGGTACGTATCGGCCGTGAACTCCGTGACCTTGACATGAAGAAGAACCTTGACGCCAAGATCGATCTTTGTGAGAAGGCAGAGGAACTCCTTGATGAGAAGTCCATCACCAAGGCTTTTAAGGCTTTGCAGAAACTGCATGAGGATTGGAAAGAAGTCGGTCCCGTCCCTCAAGACAAGAAAGATGAAATCTGGGAGCGCTTTAAGGCTGCTACTGACAAGATCAACGCTATTCGTCGCGAGCACTATGCCAAGATTGAGGAAGAGCAAACCGCTAACCTCGAAGCCAAGAAAGCTTTGTGCGAAAAGGCGGAAGAACTTGTCGCAGAGGACTACACCAGCGTGAACGCTTGGCAAAAGAAGTCTACGGAACTCTCTGAGATCTTCGGCGTTTGGAAGACCGTCGGTCCCGCTAGCAAGAAGGACAATGAAGAGATCTGGCAACGTTTCCGCGGCAGCATGGATGCCTTCTTTGCTAAGAAGAAGGAGTTCTTCGCTGGCTTGAAAGACAGACAAACGGAGAACCTCGAACGCAAGACGCAACTTTGTATCGAAGCGGAGGCCCTTATGGAATCTACCGAGTGGAAGAATGCTACCGAACAGATGAAGAAGCTTCAAGAGGAATGGAAGACCATAGGCCCCGTGCCGAAGCGTCACACGGACAAGATCTGGAAGCGTTTCCGCGCCGCTTGCGACACTTTCTTCAACCGTAAGAACGAACACTTCAGTGGTCGCCGCACGGAAGAGGAAGCCAACCTGGCCGCAAAGAAGGCCCTCCTTGAGGAAATCAAGGCCTTCGAGATCGGACCGAATCGCAACGAGAACATGGATGCCATCAAGGCTTTCCAAAAACGCTGGATCGAAATCGGTTATGTGCCGATGAAACACAAGGATGCCATCAACAAGGAGTATCGTGAGCTCATCGACGGTTTCTTCGACACCATGCGCAAGAACCAGAATGAGGCTTCAACCAATGAGTTCCGCGAGATGATGGACACCTGGAAGGACGACCCGAATGCCAACGACAAGGTGCGTCGCGAACGCAACACCTTGCAGACCCGCATCCAGAAACTGCGCGACGAGATCGCAGCCATGGAAAACAACATCGGCTTCTTCTCCAACAGCAAGAACTCAGAGCTGATGCGTGCTGAGTATGAAAAGAAGATCAACAAGGCCAAGGAAGACCTGAAGGTCCTTGAAGCCAAGCTGAAGATCGCCGAAGAATAAGCAATCAGGCAATTGATGTCGAAAGAAAAGCACCTCGATAATGAGGTGCTTTTTTTGTTTTGATGGAACAACTATTCTGTAACCTATAACATCAGCCAAAAAAAGAAAAGCACCCCTTACGAGGCGCTTTCTTTGTTTGTGTCATGTAGAGACGTTGCACGCAACGTCTCTACCGACAGGTGGTTTAGAACTTGTAGCGGAAGCTTAAGGCAGCCGACCAAGTAGAGGCAAGGTTGGCATAAGGCGTCCACGTAGGCTCCGTGAAGGTGTAAACGCCATTGGCGTAGTTCAGGATCACGTTGCTGTTCAAGGTCTTATAGTTGCTCCAAGAGCTGTTCAGCAGGTTTGCGAAGTTCTTAACGTCAGCAGCAATTTCGATGGTGTTCTTCTTGCCAGCGATGTAGAAGTTGAAGTCTTGACCAACATGGAGGTTGATTCTGTTCAGCCAAGGGGCAAGGATGGCATTTCTTTCTTCGTATTGTCCGCGGTGAGTGCTAAGATACTTGTCGTTGTTGATGAAGTGGTTGTAAGCAGCTTTGTTGGCTTCGCTGACGAAAGGCATCTCTGCGAGTTCGCTTTCAGTCGGGATGTAGATAAGCTGGTTGGCGCTGGTTCCACTGACATTGTTCATGACATAAGAGACTCTCGAATAGGTGTAGCTGTTGAAACCAATGTTCATACCTTCATAGAAGAGACCCAGGTTGGTGGCAAGATGTCTGCCTTCATTGATGCAGTAGCTGATGCTACCAATGACTCTATGAGGAGCGAGCCAGTTGGAAATGCCGAGTTCAGGAGTGTTGGAGCCGTTCTTGTTGACGACGCTGCCGAAACCAGAGATCTGGTCGCCTTCGCCGTCGCTAACCGACTTACCATAGCTGTGCGTGTAGGCAGCCATGACGGAAAGACCGTTCTCCCAATCCTTAGACAACTGGGCGGTGATGGAATAGTAGTAACCGTGGAGGTCGCTTTCGTTGTGCAGGTAATAACCGTTCATGCGAGCGCCAGAAGAATTGGTGACGTTTTCACTTGTCCAAACTTCGCGCATACCGCTTTCACCGGGAAGCTGTTGGACGCCGTCCAGCTTCATGCCAAGGACAGAAGCATAGACTTCGTTGAGGTTGTAGCTGTAAATACCTTCAATGGTTCCTTTAACACCATAGGGGAGTTGGAAGTCCAAACCCAATGAAGACTTCCATGACGAAGGCATTCTGAGGTCTTTGGCCAGAATGGTGGCAGCAGTAGGAGCAGCCAAAGGCTGGCTTTCGAAGGTGCCGCTGTAGAGTTCCTGAAGCTGGTCCTCGATGGTCTGATGGAAGTGGATGCGAGCAGCGCCAGTGTTGTCGTTGGCGATGTATTGGTATTGGAGGACGTTGGAGTTACCCATGGCAGAAACAATCCACACGAAGGGGATACGACCGGTGTAGATGCCAGTACCACCGCGAAGGATGAGGGTACGGTCCTTAAGGATGTCCCAGTTGAAGCCCAATCTCGGTGAGGCGTTGATTCTCAGACCCGGCAGGTCGCTGGTGGACAGACCGGCGAACGAAGTGCCAGTGCCGTCACCAATGGCGTGATGCAATGTGTCTACTACAACACCAAGGGAATCTTTGACGAACTCATCCCAACCATTGGCGAATTCTTCGTTGAAGTTGTTGTTGGGGTTGCTCAGATAAGGCACTTCCAGACGAAGGCCGGCGGTCAGCTTGAAGTTCTCGCTAAGGTTCATCTCATCTTGGAGATAGATGGAACCTTGTGCATAGTCAAATGAGGGGAACTCTTGGGTCAAGGTGTTGTTGTTCGGGTGGGTGATCATATACAATGCAGGACCAGTAGCTGTGCTGGGATCGTTGACGTCGTCAACGAAATCTTGCCATGAATTGTAGATGTACCAACCGGCACCACCTTGCATGTAACCGTTCTTGGTGCGGTTCCATTCGTATTGCAAACCGCCAGTGATGTTATGGATGCCAGTGACGTAGGAGATTTCGTCAGTGGCGATGACGGTTTGAACGTCACGGAGATTGCCGTAAGTGAAGGGGTCGACACCGAAAGTGGTGAACATGGCGGTGTTGTCGGTGCCACTCACTTCTGCGTCGCTCATGATATCCACGGTCGGGAACAAGTCACCCACGTGGGAACGAGGCTCGTCTTGGTGTGACCAAGTGACACGGAACATGTTGTTGGCTCTGTGTGAGAGGAAGTGAGAGTTCAACTCGGCAGAGGCTGACATGAAGTTCTGCTCTTGGAAGTAACGGGCGCTTTCAAAAGGAAGGGTGTAGGCGGATTGACGGCCTGCACTGTATCTGTTGAATCTATAATGAATGCCACCAAAAGTGTATTGCGTGTTAGTAGCTCCAATGGGATTCATTGAATTCGAAGGAGGATTGGAGTAGGAGTTGTGGGTGTTGCTGAAACGGATGGCCAAGGAGTTGTTCTCGTTGATGTTCCAGTCCAAACGGGCCAACATCTTATAATCGGGAGTGGACAAGGAATAATCCTGATAACGGCCAGGATCGTAACCCATCTTTCCGAGGAAGTCCTTGATTTCATTCATTTGTGACTCCAAGGGACGGTTGTATGCAACGTCGTTACCGAATTCTTGTGAGGCATCGGTACGTGCGATGTTGGAAGAACCCGGCAGGTCATCCATGGTGTATTCAGCATTGATGAAGAAGAACAGCTTGTCCTTCACGATGGGACCGCCAATGCTAAAGCCTGATGTGTTATTCAAGGAATAGGTGTTGGGAAGTTCCTCGTCTCTGAATTTGTAACCTTTGAGGTAGTTGTTTTGGAAGAAATCATAGACGCTGGCATGCCATTCGTTGGAACCGCTCTTGGTGACAGCATTGACGGAACCACCGACGAATCCGCTTTGACGGACGTCGAAGGGGGTGATGTTGATGGTCATAGCGTCGAGAGCATCCAATGAAATAGGAGTGCCGTTTGCAGGCATGTTGCTTCCAATACCGAAAGCGTTGTTGAAGGGAGCACCGTCAACGGTAAAATAGGATTGACGATAGTTACCGCCACCGATGGAAAGGTTGTTGCCGTGGGTGGAGGACTGAGGCGTTAAGGCCAGAACGTCATTCAATGTACGTGAGACGGTGGGCAACAGTTCGATTTGCTCATTGTTGATGTTGGTGGTGGCACCAGCGCGATCGGTGTCCATGCCGTTGCTGATGGCTTCAGCCACGACAGAGACTTCGCCTAAGCCGATGGCTTCTTCATTCATACGGATGTTGAGGACCTTGGTCTCACCCAAAGTGGCGGTGACGCCTTCCTGCTTGACCGTCTGGAAACCAACCATGCGGTACTCAATCGTGTAAGGACCACCGGGACGGATGTTGAGCAAACGGTAGTTGCCGTTGGCATCGGCTACAGCATAATACTGCGAACCCGAAGGTGTGTGCGTGGCAACAACCGTGGCGCCCGGAAGCGTACCCTTGTTGTTGTCTGTGATTTTTCCACTGATGCTTGAAGTCGTAATCTGAGCCATCAAGCTAATGGAGGCAATCATAGCCACGAAAAAAGTAAATAACTTTTTCATAGATGATAATTTAATGTTAATAATTTAGTTAATTGTATTGATTTTCATTATGTTTCGTTCCCAATTTTGCCTTTTAAACCCTGCAAATATAATGGATTCCTTTGAATTGTCTAACCATATTTCAACAAACTGATTTTGTTTTTTACGAAAAGAAATCAACAAGTTTTGTTCATAACTTATAAGGGTTTGATTATGATAAGGTTGGGGTGGTAATTCGACATTTTTTTTGCAAAAGCAAAGATTCACCTTATATATTATAATAAACGGTCATGGCGAAAAACTTGCAATGTTTCTGTCTGTTTCTCGTTTTTTTGTGTATTTTTGAAGCCTAAAACACAAAAACATCTCCTATGAAAAGACTTTCAATCATTGCTATTTTATCGATCTTGACCTTGTGTCTTTGCTCATGCGGCAATCGCGCGTCCAAACAGTTCAAGACCATGGAGGAGGAAGTGAAAATTGTTGAAGACCAAATTAATACAGCCGAAGATTGTGATGATTTGCAGATGACCAACTTTGGTATCCTGGGTTTGCGGTCCGACTTGGACAACCTGATTCAGGCCGCCGAAATCCCGGATGAGGAAATCAACAAGCTGGACGAGATGCTGACTCGTCTTGAAGCCACATGGAACGGCAAATGGGCAACCCTCAATTGTGATCAGATCATAAACGAAGATGAGATGGACACCTCTGGCGAGGAGGATGGAGAGTATCAGGACTATGACATCTTGTAGCATGCACTATTTTTGGTAATTTTGCACGTTAAAAACTACGACAATGGGATTCTTTTATCGACATACACCTAAGAAATTCAACTATAAGCCACGCTATTTCGATCCCGAAATGCAGGAATGGGAAGAAAAGAAGGCTGCTGCCGGCCTCGACTCCAAATTGACACATGAGGAACAACTTAGAATCAAGATGCGTAAGAGTTGGAGCGCGGCCAAGGAGGAGGAAAGCAAGGAGGAACAACGCGCCAAGCTGATTCGCAGAATCGTCCTGGGTGTCTTTGTGGCATTCTTGTTCTATTTTATCTTCTGCACCCCGCTGATGACCAATGTCATTCGTGGTTTGATGGGTAATTAATAGTATGCTGGACATCATCAAACTTTTGCCAGATAGCGTCGCCAACCAAATTGCGGCTGGCGAGGTGATTCAACGTCCCGCATCAGCGGTAAAGGAGCTGATGGAGAACGCATTGGATGCCGGTGCCACGCAAATCGACCTGGTGGTGAAAGACGCAGGCAAGTCGATGATTATGGTCGTCGACAACGGCTGTGGCATGTCGGAAACCGACGCGCGCCTCTGCTTTGAGCGTCATGCCACGTCGAAAATCAGTAAGGCGGAGGATTTGTTTGCCATCCGCACCATGGGGTTCCGTGGCGAGGCCTTGGCGAGCATCGCCGCCATAGCGCAGGTGGAGCTGAAGACGCGACGCAAGGAAGACGAAGTGGGAGTGAAGGTCGTCAATGAAGGCTCTGTGGTCAAGGAGCAAAGCCTTGTGCCGATGCAGCCTGGCACGACATTTACGGTGAAGAACCTGTTTTTCAACGTCCCTGCAAGACGCAACTTCCTCAAGTCGGCTCAAGCCGAGATGCGGCACATCGTGGAAGAGTTCACCCGCGTCACGCTGATGAACCCTGAAATCGGCTTTACGCTGACTAGCGACGGCAAGGAAATCTATCACTTGTATCCCGGTAACCTCAAACAGCGTATCATGGGCTTGTTTGGCAGCAACTACGAGGAACGCTTGCTGCCAGTCAAGCAAGAGGCCGAACGCGTGCGTATCGAAGGCTACATCATCAAGGCGGAATACGCCAAGAAGACCCGTGGCGAGCAGTTTTTCTTCGTGAACAAACGCTTCATAAAGCATGCCTACTTGCATCATGCCATAGAGAACGCTTATATGGAGATGATTTCCAGCGATAGCTTTCCGGGCTATTTCTTGAACATCGAAGTCGACCCCGCTGACATCGACATCAATATCCATCCCACCAAAACTGAGGTTAATTTCTTGGATGTCAAGCTGGTGTATGCCATCTTGCATGCCGCTGTACGTAAGGCCATCGGACAACATAACCTTTCGCCGATGATTGACTTTGACGAGTCTGCGGAACTGAACAACGATTTCAGCATTGCCATGGGCATGACGCAACCCTTGTCCATACCCAATGTGCCGATTGACCCTAATTTCAATCCTTTCAGAAAAGAATCGGCGCCACGCGAGACACGTTGGGAAAACTCAATGCCTAAGGAGAGCAACCATACTCCTGGCGATTGGCGCATCCTCTATGGTGATCGCTCTGATGTTGTCGAAGAGACACTCGGATCCAAGGAAGAGAATAAGTCGAAGTATCTGCAAGTGAATCAGTCGTATATCGTCACTGCGGTGAAGTCGGGGCTGTTGGTTGTGGACCAAAACTTGGCGCATTTTAGGGTGCTGTTCGAGAAATTCCTCAAGGAGATGGAGAATCACGATGGCGTGTCGCAGCAGGAGCTTTTCCCTCAAGCCTTGACGCTCAATGTGAACGATGCTTCTCTGTTGAAGGAGATGCTGCCCGAGTTGGAGAACCTCGGCTTCGTGTTGGAACAAGCCAATCCAACGACATTTATGATTAATGGTACGCCTGCCGATGCAGCGGGAAGTGATGCCGTTGCTTTGCTTGAAAAAATTTTGGACAATTACAAGATCAATCGCACCGACTTGCAGTTGGACAGGAAACTCAACCTGGCCAAAACAATGGCGGCTCAGCTCTGCATCAAAGCGCAAACCAAGCTTTCGGAGATAGAGATGCAAAACATTGTGGATCAGCTGTTTGCCTGCAATGTGGCTGAAGTCGCCCCAAATGGTAAAAAGATTTATGTTGTTATGAACATGGAGGATTATTTCAAATGAACGAACAATACAGTCCAACAGGATTCAAGGTGCTGCCAACGGTTGTCAAAAACCTGTTGATCATCAATGCGCTGATGTTTTTGGCTACCTTTACGTTTCAGCGCTTCAATATTGACCTTAGCAACATCCTTGGCTTGCATTTCTTCAAAGCCTCGGACTTTAGGATCTACCAGTTTGTCACCTATATGTTCATGCACGCCAACTTCGGACATTTGTTTTTCAACATGTTCGCGTTGTGGATGTTCGGTAATACACTTGAAAACATATGGGGCTCGAAGCGTTTCCTGCTGTTTTACATGGTGTGTGGCATAGGTGCAGGACTTTGCCAGGAATTGGTGCAATATATCCAATATGCCACCAGTTTGTCACAATATGGAACTGTGAATTTGGGTGGCCAAATAGTCACAATGGATGCCTACCTGAACATGATGAATACCGTTGGCGCTTCTGGTGCCATCTACGGTTTGCTGTTGGCTTTCGGCATGATGTTCCCCGACTCCCGGATTTACTTGTATTTCCTGCTTCCCATCAAGGCCAAGTGGTTCGTCATCGCTTATGCTGTGATTGAACTCATCACGGGTCTTACTGGTTTCGACAATGTGGCGCATTTCGCCCATCTTGGTGGTATGCTTTTTGGCTTGCTCCTGATTCTGTATTGGAGGAAAAACCCAGCGGGACCAAACAAGAATTTCAGGAAGCTGAAGGACATCTTCCAATCATGGAAGCAAAGATCAAGGACGAAATACACGCCCTATACGGAAGTCAAGGATGAAGTGCCGCGTTCCGATGAGGAATACAATTACCAAAGGGCACAAAAAGAGCGTGATGTCGATGCCATCCTCGACAAGGTTGCCAAAAACGGCTACGATAGCTTGACGGATGAGGAAAAGGAGTTTTTGTTCAAAAACAGCAAGTGATATGGAGAGGCGTGAAAGAGGGTTTTTCGGAAAGCTGTTGGTGTTCATCTTCGCCCTGTTGGCCTTCGTGGGATTGGTGGCGATGGCGCTAAGCGTCCTTAACGCCTATGTTAATCCCAAGAATTTCATTTGGACAACGATGTTCGGTTTGGCTTTTTGGCCTATCCTCTTCTATAACGTGGTGATTCTCATGATTTTGTTGTCGCTGAAGTCGAGGAGAGCTTGGATTCCTGTTATAGCCTTGATGATTGCCATACCTGGCTTTAGCAAGTCGTATTCCAGAGGCAAGACCGTGGAAGCTGATGGCAGCATCCGCATCATGAGTTACAATGTGCACAATTTCGGTCATATTGATGGCAAAACGGAAAAAGAGAATTTTGCCAGTCAGGTGGTGAGTATGGTGCGCGACGAGGCTCCAGACATCCTGTGCTGCCAAGAGTTCTCGGGGTTCAAGAAGGATAGGACACGTCCGCAATGTATACAGGACTTTGCCAATCAAGCCGGTTATCAATACATTTATTATAATAAAAAGAACAGCTACGGAGGCAATGTCATTTTCTCCAAATATCCTATCGAAAAGGTGTCGGAGGAGTCGGACTTCTCCAATGAACATACCTATGGCGTGATGGTGTCGGTGGACGCTGGCGATAAGGGCAGGTTCCACGTTGCCAATGTACATATGCTGTCTTACATGATCACTGACACGGAAATTGAGAGTCTTACAACGCCACAGGAAAGGCAACAATATGAGACGCTAGGGAAGACTTTGTTGCATAAGTTGAGTTTCGCCTTCCAATGCCGTAGCGAGGAGCTTCAGGAGGTGTTGAAGGGGTTTTCGCCAATCGAAGGCCCTATCGTCGTCTGCGGCGACTTCAACGAGCCTCCTTTGTCATACAATTACCGCCAAATGCAGAAGGCGGGTTTTGTGGACACTTTCACCGAGGTGGGGCATGGCATCAAGCCGACTTACGCTGGTAAACTGCCACTGCTACGCATTGACTACGCATGGTCCAATGACGGTGTTCAACCACTCAGTTTCAAGCGTCACCGTTGGAAGGCCTCAGACCATTATCCGATTATTCTTGATTTCAAAATCCAATAAATATGACATTAATTAAATCCATTTCCGGCATCCGTGGCACTATTGGCGGCCAGCCGGGCGACAACCTCACGCCAATCGACATGGTGAAGTTCACCGCCGCTTTTGTCAAATTCGTTCAACATCATAAGGGCGTGAAACGACCGAGAATCGTGGTCGGCCGTGATGCACGTCTCTCGGGATTCCTCGTTAATCAGGTGGTCTGCGGCACCTTGCAGGCCATGGGCGCCGATGTGCTTGACATCGGTTTGAGCACCACTCCAACGACGGAGATTGCCGTCACGGGTCTGAAGGCCGATGCTGGCATCATCTTGACAGCCAGTCACAACCCCGCCCAATGGAATGCCCTTAAGCTCCTTAATGAAAAAGGTGAGTTCATCTCTGCTGCCGAAGGCGCATGGCTACTCGACGTGGCCGCCAAGGATGACTTCGACTTTGTCCCAATTGAGGAAATCGGCAGCTATCAGCAAGTGGACGGTTGGATGGACAAGCATGTAGAATTGGTATGCCAGTTGCCTCTCGTCAACAAAGAAGTGATTGCCCAAGCCAACTTTAAGGTGGCTGTGGATGCAGTCAACTCGACGGGCGGTGTCGCCATACCCAAGATGTTGCGAGCCCTCGGCGTGAAGGAGGTATTGGAGCTCAACTGTGAGCCTACGGGCAAGTTCGCCCACACACCTGAGCCTTTGGCGCAGAACCTCACCGACATCTGCCGATATGTCAAGGAGCAAGGCTGCGACTTCGGCGTGGTCGTCGATCCCGACGTGGACCGTCTGGTCTTTGTCAAGGAGGATGGAGAACTGTTCGGAGAGGAGTACACCTTGGTCTCGGTGGCTGACTTCATCCTGAAGCACACTCCTGGCTCGACAGTGAGTAACCTCTCTTCGACCCGCGCTTTACGTGACGTCACCCAAAAACATGGACAACAATACTTTGCCGCTGCCGTGGGCGAGGTCAACGTGGTAGAAAAGATGAAGGAAGTGGGAGCGGTCATCGGTGGCGAAGGCAACGGAGGCGTTATCTATCCAGAGTTGCACTATGGCCGCGATGCCCTCGTTGGAACAGCCTTGTTCCTGACCCAACTGGCCGAGAAGAAGGTGAAGTGCTCCGAGCTGAAGAAAGAATATCCCGCCTATTTCATGTCTAAGAACAAGATACAGCTGACGCCTACCACCGACGTGGACGGCATCCTGGCCAAGTTCGCCGAGAAGTTCAAGAACGAGCAGGTGACCACCATCGACGGCGTGAAGATCGACTTTGAGGAAGGCTGGGTGCATCTGCGTAAATCGAACACCGAGCCTATCATCCGTATCTATAGCGAAGGCAAGAGCGAGGCCGAGGCCGAGCGTTTCGCCAACATGATTCTTGAAGAGGCAAAGAAAATGGTTTAATTAGATCTTCATTTGTTTGAAAAACAATGTTTAATTAAAAAATGACTAAGATGAAAAAGCTATTCATTCTTATTGCCATGCTCTCATTATCTACATTTGTCATGGCTCAAACACCCGAGAAAACACACACGAAACCTTACAAAGACGCCATGGCGATCCTTGAAGAGGTACAAGAAGGAATTCAAAACGCCAAAGATTGCGACGAGCTCGAATTGGCAGCGTTTGGCATGTTTGCTCTGTTTAGCGTGGAGGACATCGATAAGGTAACGGAAGAAGAGGACAAGCTGATCAACAAGTTCACGGAAGAGATGGGCAAGATCATGGAAAACAAGAAAGCGGCGCTGAACTGTAAAGGTGATGATTTTTTTAAAAATAATGATGATGACTAACAATGATATTGTCATTCCTAGGTGAATGACGATATCTTTTTGGAATTGTTATGAAACGAGGATTCGGAAGCGATAACCATTCGGGCGTGTGTCCTGAGGTATTGGAGGCTATTGCCCGTGTGAACAAAGACCACGCGGTGGCCTATGGCGACGATGAGTATTGTGCCGCCACGGAAGCGAAATTCCGTGAGCAGTTTGGCGAGCAGGCGAGGGTCTTTTTCGCCTTCAACGGCACGGGATGCAACACCTTGTGCATCGACGCCATGGCGCATTCACATGAGGCCGTGGTTTGTGCCGAGACCGCCCACATCAACGTGGACGAATGCGGAGCGCCGCAGCGCATCGTGGGCTGCCGCCTGCTGACGGTAGACACGCCAGATGGCAAGTTGACACCCGCCTTGATTAAGACCCGACTGCACGGCTTCGGCTTCGAGCATCACTCACAGCCCAAAGTCATCAGCATCACACAGCCGACGGAACTCGGCACCTTATACACCTTGGATGAGATCAAAGCCATTGTCAGTTTGGCAAGGGAATACAATATGTATGTCCACATCGACGGCGCCCGTTTAGGCAACGCCGCCGTGGCCTTGGGCTGCACCTTCAAGGAGATGACCACCGACCTCGGCGTGGATGCCGTCTCTTTTGGTGGCACCAAAAACGGTTTGATGATGGGGGAGGCGGTGGTGCTACTCAATCCCGACATCTGTCCCGACTTCAAATACCGTCGCAAGCAGGCCATGCAGCTTTGCTCGAAGATGCGTTTCATCGCGGCGCAGTTTGATGCTTATTTCGAGAGCGACCTCTGGAAGCGCAACGCCGAGCATTCCAATAAAATGGCGCAGCTTCTGTATCAAGCAGTAAAGGACATTCCTGGCGTAAAGGTAGTCTATCCCGTGCAGGCCAACGGCGTCTTTGCCCAGCTGCCCCGCAAGGTTTGGAAAGAATTACAAAACCATTATTTCTTCTACGACTGGGATGAGGACGCCGACGTCGTCCGATGGATGTGCGCGTTCGACACTACCAAAGAGGATATTGATCAGTTCGTCGGATTGCTGAAGGAATTGTTATAAAACACAGAACGTCAAAAGACACAAAAAAAACGGCCCACCGAAGTGAGCCGTTTTTTTTGTTGTAAGTTGTTTAGAATCCGAATCCGTGTCCGTTCCATTTTAAGGTCTTCTGCGTCTTTTTATTGGCATGCCAATAATTGACAGTGATGTCCTTGCCAGAACGTGGCAGGTCGTATGATACCCAAGCACCGTCATCCGTGCCATATTCAACCTCGAAGCCTGGAGCTTCACAGTAGGTCAATTCTCTCTTGGCATTGTCGTAACGGTAAAAAATGAGGCCGTCAAACTGGCCGGGACTATACATGTCATCCTGGAAGCACGACACGTTGAAGGCAAACATCTTGTGCTTCTGGTCGGACTCGTTCCAATAGCACATCTCAATTCGAAGCATGTTTTCCTCGTATTTCCATTCATAGAGCACGAAGCCGTTTTTCTCGTCGATGGAGAGCGTCTCGTGCTCGTCTAGAGGAGTACCCTCGCGGTGATGGTTCCAAGCCTGCTTTATGGCATTGAATGATTCGTCGGCTTCGCCTTCTAATTCGTCTTCGCCATTTTCATTGGAAAGAAGTGCTGATGCAAAGTCACTGATGGTAGGCTTGGCACCTTGATAGTTCACATGGATGACATTCTGTGCCGCCAGTGCCAGCGTGCAACAGACCATGATGATTGTTAATGCTATTCTTTTCATAATACTTGGGGTTTAAATATTATGCGGCAAATGTAAACAAATTTTTATGATTCAGCACAAATTAAAACTTCAACGTCAAATTTCCTATCACGCTGAACCCTGCCATCGGGATGAAACCGATTTGATAGTAGCGGTTGTCGTTGGGATGACCGTAGCTATCGCAGATAGCCGAATAGACCCAGCCGCTGGCAGCGTAGCGCTTGTTGAAAATGTTGTTGAAGCTTATGCTTATTACGGCTTCCTTGGGGAGGCTCCCAGGTTTCATGGTGTAACTGAGGTTCACATTCGACGTGGAGAAGGCTGGCAACGAGCGGTCGATGTTCTGTGTGTTGTCGAGATACATCCTCGAGACGTAGTTGGTGTGCCAAGTGGCCTGGAAGCCCTTGTGGTGGAAGGTGATGAAGCCATTGAGGATGGCGGAAGGCGAGAAGGCCAAAGTTGAGTTGTCGTAGTGGATGACATCAAAACCGTCGCCATCGTAGGCATTTCCGCTGGCATCAACGTTGCCTTCCCAATCGTCCCAGTTCTCAACATATTCGTCGAAGTCCTTGATCTTGTTCTGGCTCAGGGCAGCATTGGCCTCAATAGTCAACCATTTGGTTGGATTCACGCCAGCCTGCAACTCAACGCCCATACGGTATGAGTCTTTAATGTTGGTGGTGAGGGCTTCGCCAATGTCGCTGACCGCACCCGTCTGCACAAACTGGTCGGTGTAGTCCATATAATAAAGGTTGGCACCGGCCTGCCAGATGCGTCCGTTGTAATTGTAGCCTAATTCATAGTCAAGGAGTCGTTCGGGCTTTGGGAAAGGATAGGAACCGTTGTCAGTGAAGTTGTTGCGTTCGGGCTCGCGGTGGCTCATGGCCACGGATGCGTAGGCGTGATGACCGCCACAATCAAAGGAGATTCCGCCCTTGGGGTTGAAGAAGGGGTAAGTCTCATGGATGTTGAGTTCCTGGTTGTAGTATTGGCTGTCTTCTTCGTAGAATTTGTCGTTGATGCCCGTGGTTTTATAGTCCACATAACGGAACTGCATGTCACCGAAGACGGTCCAATGGTCGCAGAAGGTATAGGCAGCTTTGACAAAAGCGCTCCCGTCCAGTTTGCTGGCATCGGAGTCGTAGTATTTGTAGTCGCCATTGGCGAGATACTTGTTCGCCACGCCTTCATTGGCAATGTAGGTCACATAGCCGAAGTGGTTGCCTTGGAAGTTTTGCGCAGAGATTCCGCCAATGATGTTCCAATGCGCGTCGCTGTATTTGGTGTACCAAACGAGGCCGTAGGTGTCTTGCCTGAGGCCTTTTTTGCGGACGAAGTCGGTTTTCTTCACTTTGTTGCCTTCGTCGTCGGTGTAAGTCATGCCGAACTTTGAGAGTTTGTTGTTGGGACGGAACTCCTCATAATAGCCGTAGCCGTAGGTGTAATGCAGGGTGGCCGTCGTCGACCAGTGCTCGTTGATTTCCCAGGCGGCTGAGAGGAGGTTATGGTCCTGCCAGAAGTTGTCGGTAGTGCGGTCCCAATAATTACCATCGTTCAACTGGTAACGTGCGGTCAAATAGTTACCGTTCTCGTCTTGAGCGAAGTTGCCGTCTTCGTCGGTGACGAGGTATTCGTATAACGAGTTGTATTGTCCCAAGCCCACGTTGTACATGTCAGCGTAGGTCTTGATGCCTGTGTGGATGCCATATGTACCGTCCATAAGGCTCATGTCGTTGCTACCTGCCGTCACACCGTTCCAGGCTTGGCCTGTCTTTTCGAAATTGCCGATGTTCTTGTAACGGAGGATGAAGTTTTTGCCCATCCAAGTGAAGCCACCATAATAACTGCCGCTACGGCCCTTGGTGCCGTGGACGAAGCCTTCAGTGTTGGTCTCGTGGTAGGCGCCGTCGATGATAAGGTGTTTCCATAACAGGCCTGTCGATGCTTTTGCGCCAAAGTTTACCGTGCTGAAAGAACCGTATGAACCTGTGATTTCGGCACTTGGTTCCAAGGAAGGCTTTGCCGTTGTCAAGGAAATCGTTCCGCCAAAGGCACCGTCACCGTTGGTAGAGGTGCCCACGCCACGTTGGATTTGCACCGAGCCCAGCAGCGCGCCATAGCTGTTCATATTGGCCCAGAATACGCACTGGTCTTCGGGTGAGTTGAGCGACACGCCGTCGAGGGTAACGTTGATACGCGAGTCGCCAGCGCCACGGATGCGCATGTAGGATGTGCCAGATCCAACGCCGTTCTCGCTCCAGGCGATGATGCCGGGTGTCTTGGCGAACAGGAAAGGCAGCTCTTGGCCTGTCTTTGAGAAATCGTTCAGTTCCACCTTTTCGAGGTTGGTGACGGCAAAAGGCGTGTTCTTTTGCACACGCACACCGCTGACGACCACTTCGTTAAGCTTTTCGAATTGAGTGGTGTCGTACACCACGTCGTTGTTTTGGGCATTCACATTTGCTGCAACAAACAAAGCAGCGATACCAAAAAAGAATCTTTTCATCTTTTTACTTTTAGTTTACCAAATGTGAAGGGGAGGTTTGAAAATATCCAATCCCTACGCCGGCATTACCCGGATCAGGTTAGAGGGTATGATCTCAGCCTTTTCACCCTGCTCCTCATTCCGTGAAAACGGAAAGCAGGGAAGGCACCCCTTTGTTTTCCAGCGGCAAAAATAGAACTTTTTTCTATTCGCCAATCAAAATCCTACAAAATAACACAGATAGCCGAACGCTGCGGCGACAAAGACGTTGACAATCTTTGCTTTAAGGAAGCTCCTTTTGCTCTCGGCAAGCAGCGGTAGCGAGGCGTGACCGTCCTGAGAGATGCTGCTGGCCAACAGTACCGAGAAAGGTACTATGCCTGTGGCAAACAAGGTGACGAACAGCAGGTGCGGACCCGACTCGGGGATGATACCGACTAAGACAGCCAACAGGATCATCCATGGGATGTTGTTGCTGATGAGGGTCTCAATGTCGAAGTAGTGCAACCCGACTTGGATGACAAGCAGTGCGCCAAAGGTCCAAAGGAAGATACTCAAGAAGTGCTTGCGGATGATGTGTTCCCACAGGTGTTCCTTGACAAGGTGCTCGGGTGCCGTGGCGATAAACCACACCACGAAGAGACTCACTACAGCGAAAATCAAATTCATCCAGTATTCGTCAAAGATGTTCAGTTGGGTATGGATGGTCTCCACGGCCTCTTCGTGCTCATGTTCGTGTTCCAACATGCCAAAAGCCAAGGCCACAATGAAAAGAATGACGCCGAGCAGCAAGGCTATGCGTTCAGCACTGGCATGCTTCATGTTACGGAAGGAGGCCTTCTCGGGTTTGTGTGTCCCGTGATGGTCGTCTTCCTCATGAATCAGGAAGCCGTTTTCACAGCCATCTTGTTTGACTATCTTGTTCGCATTGGCAAACCTATCCACCATCCAGCCAACAAGGATGGCGACAACAAACAAGAAGCCCATCAGAATGAGTGCCGCCTTGGGAATCATGGCGAGCATGACGAAGGCTTCGTCGCCCGACGAGGCAATCATCATGGCAATCAACGCGCCGAAACTCAGGAGTTTGTGCGAGTACATTGACACGGCAGCGAAACCGCCCATGCAGCCTGGGATGATGCCCAAGCCCGCACCCACGACGACCTGGCCGAAGTGGTTTTGGCGCAGCTTCGTGAACCATTTGCCGTGTGAGTGGATGTTGACATACTCAATCATCAGCATCATGATAATCACCAAGCCGGTGATTAAAATGCTGTTTCTCAGCACATCCAGAAACAAATCCAAAAAGTCGTGCATGGTGTGAAAAATGAGCGGCAAAAATAAAAAGTTTTATCTTTGCAGCAAAATTAAAAAGACGCGAGACTGCGAGACACGAGACACGAGTTTGTTGTCCCGCGTCCCGAAGTCCCGCGTCCCGAGTCATTATTATGAAAAAAGAAGATTGTTTTTACCTGGGCAAAATTGTCAAGACGCACGGCTTGAAAGGGGAGGTGACTATGAAAATCGATGCCGACGACCCGTCCGCATATCTCGAAATGAAGCATTTCTTCCTTGAAATTAATAAGGTGTTGACGCCATTCTTCGTGGAGAAGATTACGCCTAGTGGCGACAAGTTCTATGTGGCCATCCAGGACATCAAGACGATCGAAACGGCGCAGAACCTGGTCGGGAAGACGGTCTACCTTCCGATGGAGATGCTGCCCAAACTCAGCGGCAAGCAGTTCTATTACCATGAGATTGTGGGCTTCACGGTGGTCGACATGGAGAAAGGTGAGTTGGGACCCGTCACAGAGGTGTTGGAATACCCTACTCAGGCCATCCTTCAAATAATAAAAGACAAGAAAGAGGTTCTTGTTCCCATCCTCGATCATGTCATCCAGAATGTCGACAGAGATAAGAAAATACTTACGATAACCGCCCCTGAAGGACTGATAGACATGTACTTGCAATGACCGATGCGCGCCCCTTCCATTTCAAGCATTTCAGCCTCTTTCATCACCGATCGACGATGAAGGTGGGTACCGATGCCATTTTGCTCGGACGCTGGGTGGAGGTGAGTCCTACGGATGTGGTTTTGGACATCGGCACGGGTTGCGGATTGTTGCCATTAATGCTTTCGCAAAAAGTGGTTGCCCATGTGGATGCTGTCGACATCGACAAAGCTTCCATCGACGAGGCGACTGTCAATTTTGAGGCTTCGCAATGGCACGAACATTTGAAGGCCTATCATTCCGACATTGTTGATTTCCAAACCGATAAAAAGTACGATTTGATCGTTTCCAACCCACCGTTTTTCAATCGTTACTCCAAGTGTGACTCGGACAGAAAAAGCCGTGCGCGTCACAATGACGCAGGATTGTCGTATGCCACGATATGTTCCGTAGTTGGCAGGTTGTTGCGGCCTGAAGGACGCTTCTCATTGGTGCTGCCGGTGAACGTGTCGGATGCGTTTTTGGAGGAAGCAGAGAAGAAAGGGCTTCATTTACACAAACGGATGACCATCATACCCATCGAGGGTAAGGAGCCCAATCGTTTCAATCTGGAACTGGGTTTCTCGAAAGTTGCTGAAATACAAGAGGAAATCTTCATCATCCGCGATGCGAACAACCAATTCACGCCACAATACCGTGAATTCCTGAAGGACTATTATCTGGGATTATGATGAAAAAGGGCAGACACGCAGGTCTGCCCCTACTCTAAACTCTACACTCTAAACTCTACACTAATTCTTCATTCCTTCCTTGTTCGCCTTGCTGCGGCGCTCGTTGAAGATGTACACCAAACGCAAAGTGATGCTGTTGTTGTATTGCAAACGGAGTCGGTTGTCAAGGCTTTGGTTTACGTCTCTATAGAACAATCTCGTCCTGATGGGGCTCAGCGAATACTGGTAACGCAGTTCGGCATGGAAGCCTTCCCAGAGGCGCACCCTTAAGTCGGCACAGATGTTGAAGTCGTTGGCGCGATACGAGTTCGAATTGGCGACCACTGAGGAGATTTGAATCGTGTCAGGAAATCCGGAGGAATAAACGATGTCTGCCAGTTCGTCGATGTCTCTCACTCTGCTGATGTCGGGGAGGTTCTCTTCATTCTCCTTCCAATGCAGCCTGCCGTCACCCAAGGCGATACCCGTCGAAACGCCATTGTGCTTTTCATCGAGATATACGACGCGCCCGTAGGAAGCACCGATGCCAATGCTATAACGGTCCTTGTCGGTCAGATAAAGCATCAACGGAATCTCAGCGTAGTTGAGTTTAAGGTTATAACGGCCTACATAAGCGCCTTGATGCAGTCTTAAGGAATCGCTTTTGCGTGCGCCTTTTTGGTTGAAGAGCACTTCAAGGCCGACATCCATGGTGAAATCCGAGACCTTTAAGATGGGGATCAAAGCACCGGCACCGGCATGGACACCGAATTTCCTATAGCCGTAACATTCGTCGCCATCGACCTGGCAGGCGTTGCCGCCGAAAAACACCTCGCCCTTGACAATTTGTGCATGGAGCAGGGTGGGGGCGGCCACCAACAAAGCCAATACAACGGTGATTATTCTGAGTCTCTTCATATTCTTTCGATTTTTAGGATTAACTGATTTGTCCTTGTTTTATTGCGAAACGGACTATAAAAATACAATTTCATTATCAATTCAGTTGCTGTCCCGTCACAGTGTAGCGTTTTCCGTTCTTGATGATGACGATTTGTCCGTCTTCAAACACTTTCTGGACAGCGCTTTCCGTCGGTTCGCCATGGCTTTCGCCAACGCCGTAGTCTGTCTTCTCGATGAAGTCGGACCAAATGATATTCGACTCGATGCCATTGGCGTAGATCATGCTGATGCCGTAACGATACCATCCAGCGACAAGGTTTCCCCATGTCTCATCAGTATAGGACGAGCCTGAAAAACCATCATAAAGCATCTCCACGTTCTCTTCGCTGTCGGCGCGATAAAGTCGATATCCAATTATATGCGAAAGGTTGCTCCTGACTTCATAGATGTGGACGGTGTTGCCAATGACAACGAACAATGCCTCTTTCCCGTCGTATTGCCCCATGCAAGCTCCCATGCTGTCGCTACTTTCTTCATAAGCGAGTAATGGACGGTCAAAGATGAAGTTGTTGTTGATGTCATAATCGTAGATCCCGAAATCTTTTGTCAGCAACAGGTGTGGATTTCCGTCTTGAGCAGTATAATAAGTGGTGCCGTATATGTATTCTGATAATGTCGGGCTGACCTTAAGTCTTTGGCCTTGGCGGTCAGAAAGCACAACCTGATAATCACGATCAAGCCAAAAACCGTCACATTCAGGGTCGTATGTCATCGCTCCAAACCAGAAGCCCATCTCGGTGCTGTCGATGACCGTTTTGCTGTCGAAGTCGATTCTGTGAATCATTGAAAGCGCGGTTTCACCACCATTGCAGTAGAATTGGGATCCGTCGAAGGCAAGGCAAACGGGTCTAAGGGTCTTGTCGAGATCGAACCGTTCAACCAAATCTCCGTCCATGGTGTATTTTCCGAACTCGAAAGGAGGGTTGTTCCATTCAGCGTATGTGACATAGATAAACTCACCGTCCGTGGCCATGCCGCCGAGTTCTTCGTCGATGTCAAACTTGTTCAAGAGTATCCATTCGGTATCAGCGCGGCCCCAGGTAAGGTTGATGCTTGTGCTGTTCGGATTGCCAGCTTCGGGAGAATAGTTTGCCGTGATATTGCCGACGGGATATTGGCAGAAATAGGCCTCGAAATTGATGGTGTCGTCTTCAACACTAAAGGTGTAGGACAAAGCATTTGAGACGACCAAGCCATCTCTTTTCCAGTAAAGGAAATCAATGTCTGGAGCCGGCGTCACAGTCAAAGTACACTGAGCGCCAATATGATATTCGCCCTCTCCTTCAATGGTACCCGCAGTTGCAGGAAAGGCGGTCGCGAAAACATGACAAGGCTCGTACTGAGGGATGATGTCAAGGATGGCAGATTGGTTTCTATTGAAGGTATAGCCATTTGGATTCAGGTTGCCCATGGCGAAATAGCCGTTGGCTACGCCCCAGCCCCAGTTGAAATGCAGCATGTCGTTGCCGTCGTAACCGTCGCAAACGAAGGCATGGCCGCCATGGTTGCCGCTGCCATTACAATAAACCGGTCGCTGTAAATCGAGGTTGCCTTTCAATAAAGCCAGCCATTCTTCATCGTTGTATTTCGACCGCTTTTCGAAATGGATCTGTTTGGAATAGCTGAAATTGCGCACCATGGCGTTGGGCACATCGAGAGAACTGGCTCCCGAGCCATTTGTGGTGTAATACATGTCCACCGACACGCCGCAATGGTACAATAAGGTGGCCACGGCCTCGATTTCAGTTTCACTGGAAGCATCCGTCAGCGAATCAGGCATGTGCTCCCAATCGTATGTGGTACTGCCGAAGTCGGCAGAAAGCGAGACGCCGAGGTTATTATAGGAATGGGTGCCGAAACCCGTAGCGGGATATTTCCAATAGTGCATGATTTGTCCCATGGCCACAGCCACACAACCCACTTCTGCATGGTCACAAGGTAGCTTCGATAGGGTGGGACATAGACTGTTGTAAAGGCAGCCTTGGTGCCATTTCTCGGTCAGCAAAGGCTCGACAGATTTGGCGTTTTTGATGTCGTTGAGCCGTCCAGTGGCATTGATCAACTCCCACTGTTTTGAGGTGGCTTCGTCCGCTGCAATATGGTTTTCGATGCCATATTGGATTCTTGCAACAAAACCTTGAAGATATTCCTCCATCTGCACGGGGACATTGTCCGGGTCGAAACGGCCTTCATGGGAATAGGCGATAATGGGGGACTCACAATCGTCGGCAGAAACGATGACGAAGCCGTCCGTGGTGTTGAAAACATATAAGGCGGCAATGTCTTTGTCTGTAGAATATGTGGCAGAGGCCTGAAGGTCATGGGTTCCCATAAACTTGGAAGCGATGACCTTGGCGGTCTCCAAATCGACGGGGCGGGCAAATGAACCAAGGAATAGCCCGAAAATTGCGAGGCAGAGTAATGGGGCTCTTTTCATGGTGTTCTATAGCTTCATCGTTAAACTGATTCTGTTTCTGTTGGTATCCACTTCCAAGACTTTCACGCGAACCTTCTGGTTGAGATGTACCACCTCGTTCGGGTCTTTGATGTAGTGGTCGGCCATCTGGCTGATGTGAACGAGGCCGTCCTGATGCACGCCGATGTCCACAAAAGCGCCGAAGGCAGTAATGTTGGTCACGATGCCGTTGAGGGTCATGCCGGCGCGCAAGTCGTTGATGGTGCGGATGTTCTTGTCGAACTCGAAGGCTTCGAAGGTCTTGCGTGGGTCGCGGCCTGGCTTGTCCAACTCGGCGAGGATGTCGTTGATGGTCTCCAAGCCGAAGTCCTTTTCCACGAAGTCGTTGGGCTTGATTTTTGCGATGAGTTCCTTGTTGCCGATAAGGTCTTTTACCTTTACGTTCAGCGACTTGGCCATCTTCTCCACAATGTGGTAACTTTCGGGGTGGACGGCGCTTTGGTCTAGCGGATTGTCGCCATTATGGATGCGCAGGAAACCGGCGCATTGCTCGAAGGCCTTGTCGCCGAGGCGCGGCACCTCGTGGAGTTGCTTGCGGCTCTTGAAACCGCCGTGTTCCTCGCGGTAGGTGATGATGTTGGAGGCCAGGGTGGGACCCACACCGCTCACATACGACAGCAGTTGTTGGCTGGCGGTGTTGAGCTCCACGCCGACGGCGTTGACGCAACTTACCACGGTCTGGTCGAGGCTTTCGCCGAGTTTCTTCTGGTCCACGTCGTGTTGATATTGTCCTACGCCGATGCTCTTTGGGTCGATTTTCACCAACTCGGCTAATGGGTCCATCAGTCGGCGACCGATGCTGACGGCGCCACGCACGGTGATGTCGTAGTCGGGGAACTCGTCGCGAGCGATTTTCGAGGCGGAATACACCGAGGCACCGCTCTCGCTCACCATCACAGCCATCAGGTCGCGGTCGAACTTGATGCTACGGATGAAATCCTCGGTCTCGCGTCCCGCCGTGCCGTTGCCTATGGCGATGACCTTGATTCTATAAGCATCCACGAGGCTCTTGATCTTACGCATGGCGCCCACCGTGTCCGACTTGGGCGGGTGGGGATAAATGGTCTCATTGTGGAGCAAGGCACCTGTCTCGCTCAGCACTACAACCTTACAACCCGTGCGGAAGCCCGGGTCGATGGCGAGGACGCGCTTCTGTCCCATGGGGGCGGCGAGGAGGAGCTGCTTCAGGTTCTCGGCAAAGACGCGGATGGCGGTCTCGTCGGCTTTCTCCTTATAATAATTGCGGATTTCTGTCTCAATGGACGGCTCCAAGAGACGTTTCCATGAGTCGGCGATGGCCTCGCGCACGAGCTCCGATGAGGCGTTGTCGTTCTTTAGGAAGATGCTCTCCAACGAACCCAAGACGAAGTCGTCGTCCACCTTGATTTTCAGTTTCACCATGCCTTCGTCCTCGGCGCGGAACAAGGCCAAAAGCCTATGCGAGGGCGCCTGCGAGATAGGCTCTCGGAAATCGAAATATTGCTGGTAGGTCTTGCCTTCCTCTTCCTTGCCTTTGACAACGGTGGAGCTGATGTCGCCTTGCATGTGGAAGATCTTGCGGATACGGTTGCGCCCGTTGATGTTCTCGGAGACCCATTCGGCCAAGATGTCCTTGGCGCCTTGCAAGGCTTCCTCCACGTCGTTGACGCCTTTGCTGGCGTTGACATAACGGGCGGCGAGACGATCGACAAAGTCCACATTCTGCGCCATGATCTGTGCGGCAAGGGGCTCGAGGCCTTTCTCGCGGGCGATAGCGGCGCGTGTGCGGCGCTTGGGTTTGTAGGGGAGGTACAAATCCTCAACTTCTTGTAAGGTTTTGGCGTTCAGTATCTTCTGTTCCAGCTCGGGCGTGAGTTTCTCCTGCTCGCGGATGGAGGCGATGACGCTCTCCTTACGTTTTTGCAGCTCGGTGAGTTGTTCGAGGCGCTTCTGCACAGCGGCCACGTTCTCCTCATTCATCGTACCCGTCATTTCCTTGCGGTAGCGAGCGATGAAAGGAATGGTGGCGCCTTCGTCCAGGAGCCGTATGACATTGCCCACATGATGTGCGGCCAAACCAAGTTCCTGCGCGATTTGTGGGGCGAAATCTATCGTGTTTGGCATGTTTTCGGTTTTAGGATGCAAAATTACTTTTTTCTGTGGAAAGGTTCGTGTTGCTCGAATTGTTTTTTTTGAGATAATACCCCAATTTATTTTGGACTTTCATTACACTTATTTTGTATCTTTGTAATTTCAATAAGCATTTGTGATCTAAACAATCCGTTGACAATGAATAATTTGTATAGATTTTTCGCTATAATAGTCCTGACGATGGCCTGGATGATGCCGGCTAAAGCGCAGCACCCGTTCATATTGACTACTGCGGATGATGTTACTAATCATACCGAGACACTTTATTGGATAGAATCGAAAGGAGCGACAGGCTTCTATATGATTCCAATGGAAATTGGTGATGACAAAGGCGTTTCAACCTCCAATATGCCTAATAAGAGGATGCTTTGGTTCTTTATGGATGCCGGAATCGAAAACAACATACAATATTACTATATCGGCAATAAATCCACAGGTAGATATCTACGACTTAAAGGCGCAAATGGTGCTGACGGCTCTATTGGAATTAAGGCGACTACATCGCTTGACGATTCATATAAGTTCTCCATCTCCGGTTCTGAAGGTCAATGGGTTTTTAGTCCCAAATCCGGTAGCACGTATTATGTGAACAAAAAAGGGAGTAATGTCAATTATACAAGTGGTCTCAAATCGAGTGCCACTAATGATGCAAACTCCAAGTGGAATTTCGTGGCAGAGAGCGATGTGACATGGGCTCATCCATTCATCAATTCAATCCCTAGCGACAAGCACTACTATCTCATTCAAAACAGACATAAAGATTACACATCCTTTTACATGTCCACTGATGCATCCAGCTTCGTCACCGTTTCGGATGAAGAGGATGACAATCGGGCATGGTATTTTGTGGAAGCGTCTTCCGATGACGACATCTCCAACATGAAATACTACTACATCGTCAATGCTGTGACGGGCAAATATATGTACTTTAACGGCACCGCCTCAGGTTTTCAATTGAACAATGTTTTCATGATACAGACTCATTCTGGAGGAGACGATGACAGGTATCAGTTCGCCATTGTAAATGCTGTAGGCACAGGTTATAATGCCTTTGCAATTATGCCTAAAAGCTTGATAAGTTTGTATCAGAATAAATACACCAGTTTGGGAACCTCCTCGATGGAGAGCGGCCAACACATAGGTACACTTCGAGATAGGGGTCTTGATGACAATAAAGCTCACTGGGTTTTTGAGGTTTATGTCGCGGTAGAAGCACCAACCATTACCAACGACGATGGAACTATCACTTTGAGCACAACCACTCCTGGCGCCACGATTTACTATACCACCAACGGCGATACTCCCGACAATACAAGCACAGAATATGCTGAGCCCTTTTCAGTGGGTGATGCCACCGTCATCAAGGCCATCGCTTATCTAGGCTCAGATTTTTCTGAAGTGAGCACTTACAACGTGCCCACGAGCCATGATTACTCACTGGATTATCTTACACTGGACATCATCTCAAGTGGTACATTGAAATGGAAGGCAGAGGGATCAAATGCCACAAAGACCATCGAGTATAGTATCAATGATGGTGATTGGACATCTGTCACATCGACTACCGCCGGTGTGACCATCGATGTTGTTGCTGGTAATAGGGTTAGGTTGAGAGGTACAAACACAAAATATTGTAATGACAACAAGAATAATTATACTCATTTTGCAGAGGGCACAGCAACATTTGACATCTTTGGTAATATAATGAGTCTTACTGCCGGAGAAAACTTTGCCAATGTGACTACACTTCCTGGAACTTGGACATTCTGCCAGCTCTTCAAAGAGTCAAAGTGTATATCAGCGGAGAACCTCATTCTTCCTGCTACCACATTGACCGAGGATTGTTATAGAGCAATGTTCAGTCTTTGTACTACATTAGTAACAGCACCTCAATTACCGGCTACAACACTTGCAAAAGAATGCTATTGGTATATGTTTGAATGTTGTGCTATTACAACAGCTCCTGATTTACTAGCTACTACATTAGTTACTAGTTGCTATGGGCATATGTTTGTAGGATGTTCAAATCTTAATTATATAAAATGTTTTGCAACAACTGGAATCAATAATACAAATTTAGCAAACTGGGTTGGACAAAAGAATGCAGAAACAACCCTTGGCGTTGCTGAAACAGGTTTATTCGTCAAGGATGCAAATGCATCCTGGTCAACAGGTGTGTCAGGTATTCCAACTGGATGGGGTGTAGATAACTATCTTGCTGCACCTGATGATCCTGTCATCACCTGTGATGGAGATTTCATCACCATCACCTGTGATACCTATGGTGCAGATATTTATTACAGATCAGGTCAGACAGGAGATTATTCTTTGTATTCAGCATCTATTGCATTCCACGAAAACACTGTGGTTGAGGCGTATGCGGAGAAGAACGAATTACGAAGTGATACTATAAGTGAAACCTGTATAGCAATCAAATCCTATAGATTTGCAGGAATGATGATGACTCCTGGTCCGCTTTACTTTGGTAGCAATGGATATGAAATAAAGGAGGGCTGGAACTATAATTCTTATAATTCAATTTACGGAAAGGCTGTCGGTAGTACCTATTTCAATTTCATTGAACTGGGACGGTTGTTTGAGTCATCTGTGTTCTCCACCTCTGATGGTGACATTGAAAAAGTTCTTGATCCACTGGATGGGTGGAGAGTTCCTACCCATGCAGAATGGGCTTCCATCCTGGGAACCACACGTAGCGGTTCAACCGTAAATGGTTCTTCCAACAAGCATTATGCTATGATACAACTTGCAGATGTTTCAGGATGGCTCATCTTCCCTGATGGAGAGACGATAACCGGTGCTGCACTGTCCAATTTGGATAATATAACATCCAATACGGGTATTACAGAAATAGAATTGAACAACTATTTGATTCAAGGTTGCATATTCTTACCTGGTAGTGGTTACTATGAGGGTCAAGCCTGGGGCAATGGACATCAGTATTGGAGTTCCACGGAAAATAATTCATCAACAGGATATGTATCATCAGGTGATACCAAGGACAAGGAAAGCTGTTATTTTCCGGTATATCTTGTAAAGGACACTGCCGATGAAGCAACAAGACTCCTCAGGACTTGGACCTATGACAACAATGAGGTGGAGCTCCCTTATTCCGTCAATGCAATTGATGGTCATTCGGCAAGTTATGCAAGGGGTACATTTAGCTTTACAACCAATGTCAAGGTAAAAGAAACACAACCCACCTATCTTTGGTTCCAGCATGCCGACCAGAGTGCCGACATCTATGTGAACAACACAAAGGTTGAGACACACTGGGGTGGTTACAATGCGTTCTTCACGGATATAACCGAGGCCATAACACCAGGTACAAACAACATCAGGGTGACATTGAACAACACATCAAGAAATATACTGGCACCATACGCCGGCGACTTCAACTTCAATGCCACACTGGGTGAAGTGAAACTCATTTCATCACCAGTTGTCCCAACTCCCGATTACGGATATGACGGATTCCATATCACATCCACAGTCACAGCGGAAGAAGCCACCATAACGGTAAAGACATCTGTCCCAACGGAAGCAACACTTACATGTTTTATAAAAGGTGACAATTGCACTTATTCAGAAACCCAGACAGATACAGGTGAAATCACATTCGAGACCACTATCCCCAATCCACATCTCTGGAATGGCATATTGGATCCCTATCTCTATGATGTGACCCTCACCATTGCAAAGGACGATGTGGTATACCATACATTCAAGAGGGGATATGGCCTCAGGTTCTTTGAATATGTCGTCGATAATGATGCCCCTGAAAACTCACGTTTCATGCTCAATGGCTCGCCTTATCTCTTGAGAGGCGTCTGTATGCACAGTGATTTAGAAGGAAAGGCAAACGCACTTACAGCGGCAGATATTGACAATGACTTTGAAATCTTGAAAGAACTTGGATGTAATTTCGTTCGTCTCGCACACTACCCACATCCAAAAGAGGTTTATGACCGCTGCGACAAGATGGGCATCATAGTACAAACAGAGGTGCCTTGGGTAAACAAAGCAGAATCTACGCTTCCAAATGACTACTATACGCACCTTGAAGGACAGTATAGAGACATGGTTAACCAGCATTACAATCACCCATCCATCCTGTTCTGGGGATTGAGTAATGAGACAACAACAGATGACAAGGATTTTGCAAAGGGAAAGATCAATGGATACATATCCTTAATCAAGGATCTTGATTCATCCCGTATGGTAGGTTATGTGATGTCTCACAGCGTTGAAGATCCAAGTGGTTATTATAATGACCCGGATGCTGATTGGTTCGGTTGCAACATCTATGTAGGATGGTATCTCGACCCAAATTCAAACAACCCTACCAGTCGTCTGAATACACGTCTGGGCAATATCCTTACCCGCTTACATAAACCATTGGCATTCTCTGAATATGGTTGTGGGGGTACGCAAAGTTGCCACTCGGATGACTTTATGACAACCACAACAAGGGGTAACAACCCAAGACACGATATTGAATATCAGATGTGGTTGCACGAAGGACACATTGCCGCCATCAAAAACCATCCACAATTGTTGTTCACATCACAATGGCAACTCTTTGACATTGCAGTAAAAAACAGACAGGAAGGTTATAAGGTCTGTTTGGATGGAGGAGAGGAGACGGTATTTGACAATGATGAATTCAAGAGATTGAACAACAAGGGTCTTGTTGAGAGAGACCACAAGACAAAGAAAGATCCATTTTATCTTTACAAAGCTTGGTGGAATCAGACAGACAAATTCGTGCACATCTGTGGGAAGGATTATAAAAAATCAACTAACAGGGTAATAAAGTGTTACACAAACGATGGTAGTACATTGACACTTTATGTAAACGATGTAGAGATTCAAACTGTCACAGTTGAAAACAACATTGCAACATTCACAGCAAGGAATTTCAATCCTGGTGATGTGATCCGAGTAAATGGAGACTCTTCCAATGATACATTTACTATGACTAATTACAATGTCTTCACAACCGAAGGCGATTGGAATGTGGCTTCCAACTGGACTGCTGGTGTTGTGCCGGATGCCAGCTATGATGTGTCCATAACGGCCAATGCCACCGTCCCGAGCGGCTACACCGCCAATGCAGGGAACATCACGCTTTATGGTAGCACCCTCACCATCGCAGACGGCGGTCAACTTATCCACAACAACGAAGGCGTTGCTGCTACCGTAAAGAAGAACATCGCTGCCTATGGAGAAATTGTCTCCGAAGGCGGCTGGAACTTCATCGCCTCGCCATTGGCTGGCATAACCCCAACCCCATGTGTTGAGAACCTTATCAGCAACCCTGCCGCAAACTACGACCTCTTTTATTACGATGAAGCCGCACATTACTGGAGGAACTACAAGGAAAGCGAGAATTCCGCCAATCCCAACTTCAACCTCAACAACGGTCAAGGCTACCTCTATGCCAATCACGACGATGTTGAATTGCAGTTTGAGGGCCCCCTGCAGGCAGGCACCGACGGCGTTTTCACGGTCAGCAACTTGAGTTATGCCTGCGGAATCGAAAGCCTAAAAGGTTTCAACCTGGTGGGCAATCCGTTTGCCTGCAACGCCACGATCGACCAATCCTTCTATGTCATCAACGACGGGAATTTGGTGGCCAACACGGGATCGACCATCATTCCGCCCTGCACTGGCGTGATGGTGAAAACCACGGAAAGCGGCCAGCCGGTCACCTTTACGAAGGCCACAGTCCAGCAAAACTCTCAACCGAGCCAGCTGCAACTGACCTTGACCCAGCAGGAGACTCACGGAGACGGCGTCATCAGCACCCAGCTGGACAACGCCATCGTGAGCTTCGATGAGGACAACCAGCTCGGCAAGTTCTACTTCGGCACGCAGAACGCCAAACTCTACCTCCCGCAAAATGGCAAGGAATTCGCCATCGTCAGTGTGGGTAGAGACGGTGCACACACCGTATCTACAATGGACGTGAATTTCAAGGCCAACGAAAACGGCAGCTACACGATTGCAGTCAATCCTGAAGGCGTGGAGATGTCGTATTTGCACCTTATAGACAACATGACGGGTGAGGATGTGGATTTGCTACAAACGCCTGAATACTCGTTCAAGGCCAAGACGACGGACTATGAGAGTCGCTTCAAACTGGTGTTTGTCGCCAACAACACTTCCGACGACCAAGAGAACGTCAGAACCCAGAAGGTAATCGTGCAATGACTCTGACCGTTGACGAAACTGAAAAACGAAAGTTAACCCAAGAAACAATAATATATGATTAAGAACATCATCTTCGACTACGGCGGCGTGCTCCTCGACTGGAACCCGTATTACCTCTACGACCCTTATTTCGGCGATGCGGAGAAGGCCGAATGGTTCCTTACGAACATCTGCACCTACGAATGGAACGCGCAGCACGACAACGGCAAGCCGATTGCGGAAGGCACGGCGGAACTCATTGCCGAGCATCCCGAGTGGAAGAAGGAGATCGAATTGTATTACGGCGAGTTCATGAAGATGATGGGCGGGCAGATTCCCGGTATGGAGGAGTATGTCAAGCAACTGAAAGATAAAGGCTATCGCGTCTTCGGGCTCTCCAACTGGTCGATAGAGACGTTCTCCTTGGTGCGGCCGGTCTATCCTGTCCTCAACCTGATGGAGGACATGGTGATTTCGGGCATCGAGCACGTGATGAAGCCTGACCCGAAGATTTTCGAACTGGCCTTGCAGCGCTTCGGCATCAAGGCCGAGGAGACGGTCTTCATCGACGACAACCCCAATAACGTCGCCGCGGCAAATGCTTTGGGGATTACGGGGATTTTGTTTGAGGGGAAAGACAAACTGGAAAAAGAACTGAATAATAGGACATAACCTTCCTTCTTGGCGTCATGGCGGAGGAACATCCGCCATCTCCTGCGCATAAGGATATACCTATAACACAGGAGATTGCGGGGCAAGCCCGCAATGACGACTGAAGAAGGAAAGAAACCGATACTAAAATAAGACAACATGAAAATCCTCTCAGTCGAACAAATCCGCGAAGCGGACAAATATACGATAGAAAACGAACCCATCGAGTCCATTGACCTGATGGAACGAGCGGCCACCAAGGTCTTCGAATGGCTCTACCGCCGTGCGCCGCGCGAGAAGACCATCAAGATCTTCTGCGGCATGGGTAATAACGGCGGCGACGGCCTCGTGGTGGCCCGACTACTCAATGAACAAGAGATTGTCCCACAGGTGTTTATGGTGCGCTATAGCGACCGCATGAGCCACGACTGCGAGGTGAACTACTACCGCCTCGTGAACGAGACCAAGGTGCCGATGTTCGACATCCTCACCGAGGACGACTTCCCGGCCAACGACGTGGTGGTCGACGCCATCTTCGGCTCGGGCCTCAACCGTCCGCCGCAGGGCGTGACTGCCGACCTGATTGCCTACCTCAACCAAAGCAAGGCCATCCGTGTGGCCATCGACATTCCTTCGGGCCTCTTCGCCGACCAACCCAGCGTCTTGGGTTTCATTTTCAAGGCCGACTATACGCTGACTTTCCAAAACCCTAAGTTGGCTTTCTTGCTGCCCGAAAACGACCCATATGTGGGCCGCTTCGAGGTTCTGGACATCGGTCTGCACCCGCGTTATCTGGAAGAGGTGGAGACCAACAACCTGCTGACTACCAAGGCGATGGTGAAACCCATTCTGCATAACCGCACGAAATACTCCCACAAAGGCACATACGGCCACGCGTTGCTTATCGCTGGCTCCGAAGGCAAGACGGGTGCGGCCCTGTTAGGCGCAAAAGCTTGTCTGCGCACTGGAGTGGGCTTGTTGAGCGTCCATCTGCCCAAGGTGGCGCAGCTACCCTTGCAGACCGCCATCCCCGAGGCCATGATTGACGGTGACGCGTCCGACACCTGCTTCACGATGTTCCCGCATTTGGATGTCTTTACCGCCATTGGCGTGGGTCCAGGCTTGGGCAAGGCCGACGACACCGTCCGCGCCTTGAAGCGCCTGATACAAGAGGCGCAAGTGCCGATCGTCATGGATGCCGACGCCTTGAACATCCTCTCAGACAACCCCACATGGCTCGCCTTCCTGCCCGCCAAGACCATCCTGACGCCGCATCCCAAGGAGTTTGAACGCTTGGTGGGGAAGACCTCGACCTCATTCGAACGCCTCGAAAAGCAAAGAGAGCTCTCGGTGAAGAACAACATCATTGTCGTGCTGAAAGGCGCACACACCACCGTCGCTATGCCCAATGGCACGATCTTCTTCAACACTACGGGCAACCCTGGCATGGCCACGGCTGGCAGCGGCGATGTGCTGACGGGCATCATCCTCTCGCTCCTGGCGCAACGCTATTTGCCCGAGGAGGCCGCCGTGTTGGGTGTCTATCTCCATGGTCTCGCTGGCGACCTCGCCGCCGAAGAGATAGGGCAGGAGGCCTTGATTGCTTCCGACATCACGGAGCATCTTGGGAAGGCTTACACCATGCTGCGTGCGAAATAGTTTAACACATTGAAGATGAATAAAGTATTTCAATATACGATAAGGACGCTTGTTTGCCTGATGCTATGTTTGGGCTTAACCAAGGCGTATGCTCAGGAATGTGGTTGCACCGATCCGAGAGCACTCAACTACAACCCCGAAGCCACGGTGAACGACGGTAGTTGCACCTATCCTCAGACTACCGTAACGCCTTATTTCACAAAGAATTTGAATGAAACACTCAATGGCACTTCAGGATTGGTGTTTTTCGACAATATGCTGTTCACACATAACGACCACAGCGACCAAAGCCTCTATCAGATTGACACTGCCGATGCGCACATAATAGAACAATTGCATTTCCTAGGCATCCCTTTCCAAGATGTCGAGGACTGTGACCAAGACGACTTGTATGTCTATCTCGGTGACATGGGAAACAACGTTTCCGGAAACAGGACGGATCTGCATTTTTTGCGCATCCTGAAGTCGTCGCTACATTCCGACAACCCAATCATAAACACGATTTGGTTTTCCTATTCCGACCAGACGGACTTCACGCCATCGTCAAGCAACGCCACAGATTTCGACTGTGAGGCCTTTACCGTCGTTGGAGACAGCATCTATCTCTTCACCAAACAGTGGTCCACGCAGCACACGGTGCTATATGCATTGCCCAAGACGGCAGGCACTCATATCGCCCAGCGCAAAAGTGAGTATGCCGTCAATGGTCTGGTGACCTCGGCTTGTTATCTTCCCGAATACCGCCAAATCGTGCTATGTGGCTACAGCACCTTGTTGCAGCCTTTTGTCGTGTTGCTTTATGATTACCAAGGCAACGACTTCTTCTCGGGCAACAAGCGCAAGATGAATCTGAACCTGCCTTTCCATCAAGTGGAGGCCATTACGCATCGCGACGCGTTCCACTTCTACCTGACCAACGAGTACATCACGCAGTACGGCATCAGTATCTCCGCCAAGTTCCATAAACTCGACTTGTCGGATTACCTCGCGCCAATAACCACCGAAAGCCTGTCGGAATTGACCGAAAGTCAAGACTTTGAGCTTTATCCCAATCCGGCTGAAGATGTGCTGTATGTCGATGGTCTGCCGTCTGATTCGGGTCGTTACGAGATATACAACGATATGGGCCAACTCGTGCAGAGGGGACAATGGGAACAAGGCTTGACCGAGATATGGCTTGATTCGCTGACCAGTGGCGTCTATTTCATCAAGGTCAGGGTAGAAGGTGTAAGCATCGTCAAATGTTTTGTCAAAGAATAGTATCTTTGCACCATGATCAAATCGACTGTCACCAATAGGGAAATCTGGCGTATTGCTTACCCCATCATGCTGGGTAACCTGGCGCAGACCATCATCACCTTTACGGATACTGCATTCCTTGGTCACCTCGGCACCAACGAACTGAGTGCCTCTATGATGGCGGGGTTGTATTACTTCGTCTTCACCACCTTGGCGATGGGTTTTGCCGTGGGCATCCAGATTTTCATCGCGCGGCGTTACGGCGAGGGCGACTACAAGCGCATCGGCGTGGTGTTTCAGCATGGAGCGCATTTCGTGCTGGCATTAGGTATACTGCTATTTTGCATTTTGTTTTTCTTCAGCCACCGCTTGTTGGAAATCATCATCGAGTCGGAAAACATCCAAGTGGCGGCAAATGAGTATCTCAGTATCAGGCAGTTCGGTATCTTCTTTGTGGTGTTCAACTTCCTATTTCGATCCTTTTATGTCGGCATCAGCAGCACCCAAGTCATCACCTTCTCGACTCTCATTATGGCCGTTGTCAACATTTTCTTCGACTGGGCATTGATCTTCGGCAACGCAGGTCTGCCCGAGATGGGCATCAGTGGTGCTGCCTTGGCCTCGCTGATGGCGGAAATCACGGCGTTCTGCTTTTTTTGGATTTACACCTATATCAAGATTCCGCACGAGGAATACGGTATGTTCCGTTGGCACAAAATGCAGCCGCAACTCTTGGCTGACCTGCTAAAGGTGGCTTTTCCGAGCATGATTCAGCGGCTGTTTTCCTTTGGCGCGTGGTTTATCTTCTTCGTCATGATCGAGAAGATGGGGGAGATGGCCATAGGCATTTCATCGGTGGTTCGCAGTACCTATATGATCCTCATCATCCCAGTCTTTGCCTTTGCCGCGACGGCCAACACCCTGACAAGCCGTATCATCGGCGAGGGAAAGAGCAACGAGGTGATGGCGATGTTATGGAAAGTTGCGAAAAACGGCGTGATATGTTCTGCTGTTTTGGTCGCAGTGACTATGGCTATTCCTAAGTTGGTGCTACAAATCTACACCGAAGACCTCGCATTGGCGCAAGCTGCCGTTCCTTCGGTCTATGTCGTGGGCATCGCCACCATAATTTCGGCTGTCGCGATGGTGTTTTTTGAGGCTGTCTCGGGTACGGGTAACACCACGGCTGCCATGGCGCTGGAGTTCGGCATCCTCATCGCCTACATCGTCTATGTTTTTCTTATGTCGAAAACTTCAACCATCGCCGGTGTATGGACCGCCGAATGGCTCTACAACATCGCCATAGGGTTGATTTCGCTGGTTTACATCTGGAAGGCGGATTGGAGGAGAAAAAAGATATAATATTGAATTACAGTATTATATCCGACAGCAAACGACAACAAACGACTACTGTCGACTACAAACGTTTAATCAACGGCTTTTTCTTGACAGGTGTTTTATTTTTGCAGCATGAAAATTTATGAACGCAAAACAACACAAGCATGTCAAAAATTACTATCTTTGTATCTTTAATTAATTGGATCGCGCGTAACAAATAGTAAATCTTAAATCATTTAATACTAACTATTTAAAAACCCACAATCATGACTACAGAAAAAACACAAGAAGAAGCTGCAAAACTGAGGCAGGAGAAACTGAAGGCTTTGGAAGCCACATTGGGAAACATTGAAAAGAGCTTCGGCAAGGGAAGCATCATGCGCCTGGGCGCCGAGGCAGAGAAGATGGAAAGCATCTCCACCGGATCGATCGGTCTGGACTATGCCCTTGGCGTGGGCGGTCTGCCGAAAGGCCGCATCATTGAGATATACGGACCTGAGAGCTCGGGTAAAACCACCTTGGCCTTGCACGTCATTGCAGAGGCCCAGAAGAAGGGGGGCATCGCTGCCTTCATCGATGCGGAACATGCCTTTGACCGCTTCTATGCCGCCAAGCTTGGCGTGGATGTGGAGAACCTCCTCATCTCACAGCCCGACTATGGCGAGCAAGCCCTCGAGATCGCGGAGAACCTCATTCGCTCCGGCGCCATCGACGTCATCGTTGTCGACTCCGTGGCTGCTTTGACGCCTAAGAGCGAAATCGAAGGCGAGATGGGCGACAGCAAGATGGGTCTTCAGGCCCGCCTGATGAGCCAGGCCATGCGTAAGCTCACTGCCACCATCAATAAGACCGGCTGCGTGTGCATCTTCATCAACCAGCTGCGTGAGAAGATCGGCGTGATGTTTGGCAACCCCGAGACTACCACAGGTGGTAACGCCTTGAAGTTCTACAGCTCCGTGCGTATTGACATCCGTAAGATCAGCCAAATCAAGGATGGTGAGAATGTGCAAGGTAGCCGCGTCAAGGTGAAGGTCGTCAAGAACAAGGTGGCCCCTCCGTTCCGTAAAGCCGAATTCGACATCCTCTATGGCGAAGGTATCTCACGTTCAGGCGAAATTGTCGACCTTGGCGTGGAAATGGGCATCATAAAGAAGAGTGGCTCGTGGTTCAGCTACGGCGACTCCAAGCTCGCCCAAGGCCGCGACTCGGTCAAGAAACTCATTGAGGACAACCCTGAACTCGCCGACGAACTCACTGCCAAGATTTTCGAGGCACTGGAGAAGAGCGAGGAATAATGGCCTATGGCTAATAGCCCATGGCCTATGGCTGCCCTGTAATAAAGGCAAGCCATGGGCCATAGGCTATAGGCCATTAGCCCAAATACAATCAATCATGAAAAAAACCATCCTTTTCCTCGGCCTGCTGCTCGCCCTCTTCGCTTGCAACAACACGCCAAAACCTGAACCCGCACCCAACCCTGAGGAGCCCCAGGCTCCTGTGACGGTCACAGAGGCCATCCGTTTGTTGACGGACTCCATCGCCATGGATAGCACCAATGCGCATCTCTACAAGAGCCGTGCCAAGGCCTATTTCGCCAACGAGCAGGTGGGGCAGGCTATGATAGATATCAACAAGGCGCTGCAATACGATCCCAACAACATCGAGACTTACCTGTTGCTGGCGGATGTGTATTATGCCATGGGAGACGAAGCCAATATTGCCTCGACCTTGAACCGCGCCGTCGAAATTAATTCCATGGACGCGCGTCCTTTGGTGAAGCTGGCGGAGTTGAACCTCTTGCAACAGAACTTCAACCTTGCCATCGGTTATGTCGACAAGGCTTTGGGCTTATCGTCCTATAATCCGAGAGCCTACTTTGTGAAAGGTATGTGCTACATGGCGGCGAAACAGGATACAGCTAATGCCTTGAAGAACTTCCAGTTGGCTTCCGAGCAGGACGGCACTTTCTACGACCCCGTGGAGCAGATCAGCCGCATCTATGCCGCACAACAGCCGCCCTACGCCTTGGATTATCTCAGGAAGGCCCAGCAGCAGTTCCCCGACATGCCTACGGCGCGTTACGAGTTGGCGCTTTTCCTGCAAAGCCACGGCTATCCGGAAGAGGCTTTGATGCATTACGACACCCTGCTTATGCAAAGGCCTGACAACTACATCGTGCTGTTCAACAAGGGCTATGTCAACTATGTGTATCTTGAAGACAATGAAGCCGCCCTAGACTATTTCAACCAGACGTTAGCGGTGAAGCCTGACTACCTCGATGCCAAGTACAACAAAGGCCGTGTTTTGGAACAAATGGGCGACTATAGCCAAGCCATGGAGATTTATCAGAATGTGCTGAAGACACAACCTGACTATAAACTGGCAATCGACGCTATTAACAGGATACAAAACCAGGAATAGAAACATGAAACTAATTTAGGAATCATGATCCAAGTTTATTGCATCAACACCAAGACGACAAAAGAATTCAATGAAGGGACAACTCTACTTGAGATGTTGCCCGAGTTTGAGTTCGACAAACCATATCCCATCGTCTCGGCCAAGGTCAACAACGTGTCGCAGGGACTGAAGTTCCGTGTCTACAACAGCCGTGATGTTGAGTTTCTCGACCTCACACACCATACGGCACGATTAGTGTATTTCAGGTCGCTGGGATTTCTGCTGTACAAGGCGGCACAAGACCTCTTCCCTGGCAGTAAACTGAATATGGAGCATCCCATTTCCAAAGGTTTCTTTTGCAGGATCAAAAAGAGTGACGGCAGGATCCTTGATGCCAATGACCTCGCTGCACTTAGGGTGCGAATGAGGGCCATTGTGGCCGACGACATCCCATTCCATCGCCATGAGGCTCGAGTTGAAGATGCCGTGAAGATGTTTGGCAAATTGGGACAAGAGGATAAAGTCAAGCTGCTGGAAACCAGCGGCAAGGCCTATACGGATTACTATACCTTAGATGGCACTGCCGACTATTTTTATGGCCGTTTGGTGCCTTCCACAGGTTATCTGAGCATTTGGGACATCGAAGCCTATCGTGACGGCATCTTAATCCGCATCCCAGACCGCGACCAACCCGACCGTTTGGCAGAGATGGAAGACCAGCCCAAGACCTTTGAGGTGTTTTCGGAGAGTCTGAGATGGAATGAGATCATGGGGCTTAGTACCGTTGGCGATGTGAATCATGCTTGCGAAAACGGGAGAGCCCGCGAACTCGTTCAGGTAGCAGAAGCCTTACAGGAAAAGAAGATAGTTCAGATTGCCGAAGAGATCGACCGCCGCTACCACAGCGAGAATCCTGTGCGCTTGGTGCTGATTACCGGACCAAGCAGCAGCGGCAAGACCACCTTCTGCAGCCGCGTCAGCATCCAGCTGAAAGCTTGCGGGCTGAAGCCCATATCGTTCTCGACGGATGACTATTTCGTCAACCGCGTGGACACGCCCAAGCTGCCGGATGGCACCTATGACTTCGACAATTTCGAGACCGTCGACCATGCCGCCCTGGAGCGTGACTTGATCGCCTTGTTGAATGGGGAGGAGATCGAAGTGCCGGAGTATAACTTCGTGACGGGTGTGCGTGAATACAAAGGCAAGAAGTTGCAGCTGAAAGAAGGCTCTGTCTTGCTGCTCGAAGGTATCCATGCCCTGAATCCCATGCTTACCGACCAGATTCCCGAGTCGACCAAATTCCGCATTTTCATTTCCACCTTGACCAGTACAGGCTTGGACGACCACAACATCATTCCTCCCGATGACAACCGCCTATTGCGCCGCATCGTGCGCGATTATAATAAGGGTGCGTTCACGGCGAGGCAGACCATCAGCCAGTGGGCTAGCGTGCGTGCCGCTGAGGAGAAATGGATTAATCCCTATCAGGAGAATGCCGACGTGATGTTCAACTCGGCCTATCTGCTGGAGTTCGCCGTCATGCGCAACCATGCCGAGAGCATCTTAGCCACTGTGCCGAACAACAGTCCTGAATACACCGAGGCGCATCGTTTGTTGCGTTTCCTGCATTATTTCACGCCTGTCTCCGACAAGGAGATTCCGGCCACATCCATGCTGCGCCAGTTCATCGGCGGCAGCAGTTTCATGTAATGAAACCGTAGGGGCGGACCTATGTGTCCGCCCTCAATACAAATACAACGGACCTATGTGTCGTCCAATAAACAAAGAACAAAAACAACACATAATATGAAAGAATTCAACGCAAAAGAAGTAAAAGACCAGGTCGTCCAATGGATCCGCGATTGGTTTGAAGTAAACGGTAAAGGTTGTAATGCCGTCATCGGCATATCAGGCGGCAAGGACAGCAGTGTAACAGCCGCACTATGTGTCGAAGCCCTCGGTGTGGACCGCGTCATTGGCGTGACCATGCCCAACGGAGTGCAACCCGACATCGACGACAGTATGAAACTCATCAACCATCTTGGCATCCGCCATTGCTGCGTCAACATTGGCGACACCTATAATACATTAATTGCAGCTGTGGGAGAGCAGCTGGGTACCTTGGATGCCGAAGTCAGCCGTCAGACTACAATTAATCTGCCGCCGCGTCTGAGGATGAGTACCTTGTATGCCGTCTCACAGTCCATGAACGGTCGCGTGGCCAACACCTGCAACCTCTCCGAGGACTGGGTGGGTTACTCGACACGTTACGGTGATGCTGCTGGCGACTTCTCACCATTGGGGGGGCTCACCGTGCAGGAAGTCAAGGCGATAGGTAAGGAACTCGGTTTGCCCATAGAGTTAGTGGAAAAGACGCCTTCAGACGGCCTCACCAACAAGAGCGACGAGGACAACCTCGGTTTCACCTACGCTGTTTTGGACAAATATATTCGCACTGGCATATGCGAAGACCCGGATACAAAAGCACGCATTGATTACAAGCATGCGACCAACCTCTTCAAGTTGCTTCCTATCCCGCACTTTGAGATGCAGTGATATCCCTCACTCTAAACTCTAAACTCTCAACTATGTTTTCCTGTCCGATACAAATCCGCATGAGCGACCTCGACCCGTTCAACCATGTCAACAACGGGGTGCAATGCAACTTTTTCGACATGGGTAGAAGCCGTTATTTCGAGCATGTCTTCCAAAACAAAATCGACTGGATGACCTTCAATTATGTCCTCGTCCACGTCGACCTCGACTTCCGCAAGCCCATTCGTTTCCACGATACCATCGTTTGCGAGAGCCGTGTCGTCGAAATGGGCAACTCCAGTTTCAAGATGGAACAAAGCCTAAAAGATGCCGAAACGGGAGAGATCAAGTCGCTATGTCACGCAGTGGTCGTGTATTTCGATCGCGATACGAACAGGTCCCAGCGCATTCCTGATGAACATCGTGAGAAACTACTTGTCGAAACAACAATGGCCCATGGCTAATGGCCCATGGCTTGGCTCAACTGTGGGTCAGCCATAAGCCATGGGCTATAGGCCATAGTCACAATAAAACAACAACATGAAAAAGCTCTCCATTACCCTCATATGCCTTTTGGCCTTCATTAGTGTCCAAGCCCAAACCGAGGCCGAACTGAACGCCTGGAACGATGTCAACGTATACGAAATCAACCGTTTGTATCCTCGTACCAATGTCATTCCCATAGGCGAACAATGGTCGCAATGCCTCAATGGCGACTGGAAATTCAAATGGGTGGAGTCGCCCTCGAAAGCGCCTGCCAGTTTTTACAAAGCAGATTATGATGTTTCCTCGTGGGGAACCATCAAGGTGCCGGCCAATTGGGAACTAAATGGTTACGGCACGCCCGTCTATGTCAACGTGGACAACGAGTTCCGCCCCAACGACCCGCCACAGGCTCCGACGATCGACAACCCAGTAGGTTGCTATGTCACGGAGTTCGACATCCCCGAGACTTGGAAAGACCGCCTGACCTTCATCAATTTCGGTGCGGTGAAATCGGCTTATTACGTCTGGGTAAACGGAAAGTTTGTAGGTTTCACTGAAGATGCCAAAACCAACGCGGAGTTTGACCTTACACCATACGTCAAGGTGGGCAAAAACAAGTTGGCGGTAAAGGTGTTTCGCTTTTCCAATGGTTCCTACTTCGAGTGTCAGGATTTCTGGCGTTTGAGTGGCATCGAGCGCGATGTGGTGGTGTATTCCAAGCCCACGCTTAATGTCTATGACTATGAGATTCAAGCGGGATTGGATAAAAACTACCAAAATGGCACTTTTGCGATAAAGATTAAGCTTCAGAGCAAAACCAACAAAATACAGAAGAATACCAGCTTAGTGGTCGGCGCTTACGAGGGGCCAGAAGCACAGGGCTTCCCTGAGAATATCTTGTTTACGGTCACACAACCTCTCAATGACCTGACCTTTGCCCTTGCAGAAGATGGCTATTATTATGCAGAGACGGAATTGTCAGTTGATAGTAAGGAGATAGGGAAGGTTCAGCCTTGGTCGGCGGAAAGCCCGAACTTGTATCAGATGAGAATGTCTTTGAGGGACAAAAAAGCCAATTCCATTGAAAAACTTAATTCATCGTTCGGCTTCCGTACCGTCGAAATCAAGGATGGCAAGCTACTCATTAATGGACAATATGTATTAATAAAAGGAGTGAACCGTCACGAGCATGACCCTTACACGGGTCATGTTATCAGCCGCGAGTCGATGGAATGCGACATCGCCTTGATGAAACAGATGAACATTAATACAGTGCGTACGTGCCACTATCCCGATGACCCGTATTGGTACGAACTCTGCGACAAATATGGACTCTATGTCTGGGACGAAGCCAACTGTGAGTCGCACGCACAAGGCTATGGTGAAAAGAGCCTTGCCAAAGACCCGCAATACAAGGAAATGGTATGGTCACGCAACCGCAACATGCTCGAACGCGACAAGAACCATCCTTCGGTGATTATGTGGTCGATGGGCAACGAGTGCGGTAATGGCGTGAATTTCGAATATACCTATGACTGGATGAAGCAACGCGATTCTTCGCGTCCCGTAACTTACGAGAGAGCCATTTACGACCGCAACACCGATGTCATCGGCTTGATGTATGCCAGCCCAAAATACCTGAAACGCTTTGTGGATGAAGGGCTTGACCCACAGCATCGCCCGTTTATTATGGTAGAGTACTGCCATGCGATGGGCAACAGCATGGGCGGATTGCAGGACTACTGGGATGTGATCGAGGCCAACGAGCAACTGCAAGGCGGCTGCATCTGGGACTGGGTGGACCAGAGTTTCATCCAACATGACAAGGAAAAGGATGTGGATTGGTTGGCCGTGGGCGGCGACTTCGGCCATGCCTACGGTGTGGGCGACGACGACGCTTTTTGCGCCAATGGCGTGGTCAGCTCTGACAGGACACCACACCATCATGCCACCGAGGTGAAAAAGGTGTATCAGCCTATCAAGTTCAAAGCAATCGACTTGCAAGCTGGTGCATTTGAAGCGAAAAACTGGCTCTCCTTCACTAATGCCTCTGCTTTTGACTGTGATTATACGGTTTTCTCTGCTGAAAGGGAACTTCTTAATGAGAAGATAGAACTTAATATCAAACCATTTGAGACACAAAGTATTAATATCGAACGTCTGCGCATCTACGGCCATCCCGGAGAGGAGTTTTTTGTGCGTTTCTCGGTGAAACTGAAAGAAGACCACCCTTTTATGCCAGCTGGAACCGAAGTAGCCTACGACGAGTTCAAGTTGGATTGGCCCTGTGCTGAAAAAGAACCGCTTCCTGAAGCGAGTAAGGTCTCCATGAAAATCGGATTATCTGGCGATGACAAAGGTTGCCATTTCTATGGCGACAATTTTGACATCACCTTCGATATGGAGACAGGAGAGATGTCTTCGTATCGTTTTGGGAATCAAGAACTACTGAGCGGTAATTTAAAGCAAAACTTCTGGAGAGCTCCCACCTTGAATGACGAGGTTGACGGTTTGGCCTTGTCACGCTGGAAAAAGTCTGATTTGCAACATCTGACCGCAAAACACACATCGTGGCATTCCGACAGGTTGGACGATGGATCGTATTATATCAATACAACGACAGAACTCTGCGATGCCCATGACGTGCTTCAAATCGTGGTCAATATCTTTTACCGTATCGACGGCAACGGCAATGTCAGTATCACCAACCGAGTTGAGCCCATGGAAACGGTGACTTCCATCCCGAAAGTCGGAATGCAGTTCCGCATGCCTTTGGAATACCATGACTTGACCTATTTCGGCAAGGACACCGAGAACTATCCCGACCGCAATGCCTCGGGCAAGATGGGATTATATGAAACTGATGCTTTAAGTCTGTTTGAGCAACATGTTGTTCCTCAAGACAATGGCAACCGTTCCGACACACGCTGGTTGGCCTTAACAAGCGACAAGAGCAATGTCGGATTGTTTATGACGATGCGGGAGCCTTTCAATTTCAGCATCTATAATTACAATGACGACAATCTTACCGCTGCCAGACGTATCAACCAACTGAATCCTACGGATTTCCTGACGGTTAACGTGGACTACAAGCAGGCACCCATTGGCACAGCAACCTGTGGTCCAGGTGTGGACGAGAAGTATGTGCTGGGCAATCAGGTGTATGAATATACAATGCTGCTTCGCGCCTTCGACAAGACCCAAAATCCCATTGAACTATCGCGCTTCCAGGTGCCGGAGGTGACCGGATTGATGTCACCGATGCCCGAAATCAAGGCGACGATGGCAGGGAAGGAGGACTTCCGCATGTTCAACCGGCCGTTGACTATCTCCATGACTTGTGCCGACCCTGAAGCCGAGATTCGTTACACCACTGATGGCAGCGAACCCACGATGCAGTCGTCACTTTACAGCAAGTCGTTCGTCATCCTCAAGACCACCACTATCAAGGCGAAGGCCTTCAAGAAGGGGAAAGCTTCATCGTTTATGGCTTTACGTCAGTTCAACCGCCTGAATATCAAGAGCACGACTTTCGTTACTCCGCCTGTGGAGCGTTACGGTAAGGATGCCGACATTGCCCTTATGGATGGCAAGAAAGGCACTCCTGGCGACTACTATAACGATTGGCTTGGCTTTGAATGCAACGATATGGATGCCACTATTGAACTGGCTGTCCCAACCGACATTGCCATGGTGAAAGTCGGCCTCTGCCACGAGCCTAACAATTGGGTGATGTGGCCTAAGAGCGTGTTGGTAAGCTTCTCGAAAGACGGCAGGGAATTCACCGATTGGCGAGTAGCTGAGTTACCCGCCTTCGATAGTCCCGACCCCATGCAGGGCTTTGGCAGGATAGAGGCTCGTGCCAGCGTCAACGCCAAACAAGCAAAGTTCGTCCGCGTCAAGGTGGAGAACCAAAGTGTTTTGCCCGAATGTCATCCTTACGCTGGGGAGAAGGCATGGATCATGGTGGATGAGGTGGTGGTGGAGTGAGTCTTTGACAATTTAAAAAGAGTATGTTTCAGCCGAACACCTTTATACTCATCAAGGGCCAGCCGAAAGCATTTCAAATTGAGAGAATTCGTTTGGATGAGAAAGGCGTATATGCTGTTCAGTTTAAGAATAGCACCAAGTGGTTCCATTATCGTTGGAATGATGTCGTCATACTCAAGAATCCCATATGGCATGACCCGAAGCATAGTAGGATTGTAATTGATGGAAGAGAACAATATAATATTACAGACATCCTGTCATTTCGGGAAGGGTTTCGTACTCATTGGCGTATTACTTTTGCTAACGGTTTTATTAAAGACTATCTGGCAGGTACAGTACAATTAATTGAGTCCTGCCTTGGTGACAAGGTCGCCAAGAACGCTTTTGATTATCTTCAGAAAATCGCCACGGTCAACGAGTTGGGCAAGAACGAGGAGCAGGAGGGATTGTTGTCGAAAGTGTATGAAAACATCACATTTCTTGATGACACCATGGCAGCGGCACCTTATCTTGATGCCGAAAAGTACAAAGTAAAGAGGATGAGCTATGATGGTTGGGTGTTCCCATTTGGTTGCAACGCGAGTCAGGAAAAGGCCGTTACTGCAGCATTTGAGAACCAGATTAGTGTGATACAAGGTCCTCCAGGCACAGGTAAAACACAGACCATTCTCAATATCATCGCCAACATACTGTTGCAAGACAAGACGGTGTTAGTGGTCTCCAACAACAACTCGGCTACCGCAAACGTTTTAGAGAAACTACAGAAATATGGCTTCGGCTTCATCGTGGCGTCATTGGGAAGACGTGAGAATAAAGAACAATTCATCCAACATCAACCAGCAGTGCCACAAGAGTTACAGTCTTGGAACATTCAGTACAAAGAAGCATTGCATATAAAGTCTGAGGCCTCCAACGTGCATTCTCAACTTCGTCAAGTGTTTCAACTTCAGGAAAAACTGGCATGCTATAGACAAGAGCTAAAAGAGGTGGAACTTGAATGGGAACACTTTAATCATGATAATCCAGTGGAGCCCAACACATTTCGTCTACATAAGGACGTCAAGGCTAAACATGTCATGGAATTATTGATGTACTATCAGTTATCTGCTGAAGAGGGAGCACCTAAAGGTCTATTGGCACGGCTCATCGCTTGGATTAAAAGGAAAAAAATACACTTTACACGAGAGGCGAAGTTGGGCATTAAGATTCCTTTGGACAAGGACAACAATGATCAGACTATGCAAGAGCTTCAACCCTTGTATTATCAACTTCGTACCGAAGAGCTTAAACGTTGCATCGTTGAAATCGAGAAGAAATTGAAAGGGATGAATGCTCAATCCTTATCTTCTCAATTGTCATCGTCGTCGTTGGCTTTGCTGAAGAAGGCGCTATACAATAAGTATCACGAAGGACAGAGACGTGTTTTTTCGAATGTATCGGAGTTGGCTATGTATCCTGAGGAAGTCAGCAAGCAATACCCTGTCATCTTAAGCACCACTTTCTCAGCGCGCACGACCTTGCGTGATCATACCTATGATTATGTAATCATGGATGAGGCTTCACAGGTGTCTATTGAAACCGGAGCCTTGGCCTTGACTTGCGCGAGAAATGCAGTTATCGTGGGCGATACCATGCAGTTGCCCAACGTGGTGACCGAAGAGGATAGAGTAAAGTTGGACGGCATCTTTGTAGAGTCTAAGGTAGCTCCGGGCTTCAACAGCGCAAAATTCAGCTTTCTGCATTCGGTCTGCGCCATACTGCCTGACGTGCAACAAACATTGTTGCGGGAGCATTACCGTTGTCATCCTTCCATCATCAATTTCTGCAATCAACGTTTCTATGGAGGTCAGTTGCTTATCATGACGGAAGACCATGGCGAGAAGGATGTGATGATGGCCATCAAGACCGTTCCAGGCCATCATGCTCGCGGTCACTACAACCAACGTGAGATTGATGTGGTCAAGAATGAGGTGCTACCACGGCTAAGCGACAATACAGACATTGGCATCATAACACCCTATAATGACCAAGTTGCTGAATTCAACAAGCAAATCCCAACGGTGGAAGCTGCGACGATACACAAATACCAAGGTCGGGAGAAAGATACAATTATCATGAGCGTCGTGGATGACCAAATCACGGAGTTCGGCGACGATGCCAACATGATTAACGTAGCCATCTCTAGGGCCAAGAAACAATTCTGTCTAGTCGTATCGGGCAACAAGCAAGAAAGGAAAGGCAATATCAGCGAGTTGGTCGACTACATCGAATATCATAATCTATCGGTCACGGAAAGTCAAATCACATCCATTTTCGATTATCTCTATAGCAGTTATACCAAAGAGAGACTTGCGTTCCTTGCCCGACATAAAAACATTTCGGAATACGATTCGGAGAATCTGACCTATTCCTTGATAGAAAACATCTTGAGGGGGAGTCCATCATTCAGCCATCTTGGTGTGTTTTGTCACATGCCGCTGCGTAACATCATCCACGACTGGTCGTTGCTGGATGAAGAAGAAAAGAGGTATATTTCACATTATTCCACGCATTTAGATTTTCTCATCATTAACCATGTGACGAAGAAGCCTGTACTGGCTATCGAAACGGATGGATACAATTATCACAATGACGAGACGGAACAACATCATCGAGACCTTAAAAAGAACCATATCCTTGAGCTTTATAGTATCCCTTTGCTACGTCTCAAGACTAACGAAAGTGGAGAGAAGGAGAAGATAGTCACCATGCTTTCGAACTTAACCGCAAAACGATGACCGGATTGGGATTCATTTAGAGGGAAGTTATTATAAAAAAAGGCGCTCAACCGAGCGCCTTTTCTGTTTTACCATTCCACAGCCATTCGCTGTACTGGCATTGTCATGCATCGGGCACCGCCGCCGCCACGAGATAGCTCGTTGCCCTCGAAAGCTACAATGCATTTCTTAACATTGTTCAAGTTCACCCTGTTGTTAACCACATCGGCAGCCGTGACAATCTGGAAGCCTGCGTTGCTAAGCGCCTCCAAAGTGTGTTGGTTGCGACCGTAACCGATGAACTTGCCAGGCTCTAGGCAGAAGAAGTTACAGCCGCTATGCCATTGCTCGCGGGCAGCCCAGTCGTTATTCCTGTTGCCACAATACACCGGTTCCAAGTCGATGCCGATCTCCTTGAGTCCAGCAATGAGGTTAGGAACCTCTTTGCCGATAGCCTTTTGGCCGTCGACAGTGATATGGAAAGTCTTGTGCTTGTCATTCATGATGACAGGCTCATAGATCATGCATCGGTCGACGTCGAGCATGGTGAACACCATGTCGAGATGGATGAACGACTCAGGCTCAAGCGGAAGCTCCTGGAAAATCAAGTGCTTCACGCCGGGCTTGGTCTTCAAGTGCTCCACGATAGCCTCCACACCATGCATGTTTGTGCGGGATCCGAGGCCACAAATCACAACGTCGTCACGGATAATCTGCACATCGCCACCTTCAACGGTGCCGATGCCGTGTGTGTCGTAGCTTAACGCCGGGTTGATGACCTTGGTTTCAAACAACGGATGCAGGTTATAGATGCTGTTCAACAACATGCATTCACGGGCACGCACAGTGGTGGCCATGTTGCTTATCATGATATTGTCAAACATGGTGAAGGAAGCGTCACGCATGAAAAACAGATTCGGAATCGGAAGAAGGGCATACGGATCTTTGTTGATATAAGTGACATCTTCCAGACGAACACCTTCAATCAGCTGGCGGGAAAGGTCCTCTGCTGACAGCGACTTGAGGTAGGGGGCGAGAAAGCCCTTGTCCTCAGACTTGCAGACGCGGTCAATCATATTGGCCTTGACACCCTCGTTCTGCAGGATGTCGGTCAACAAGTCACCGATTTCGTGAACCTGAGCCACTTTTTGAAGCACTCTCTTAAAACAGCTGTATTCCTTTTGGGCGACTTGCATGTTCAAAATGTCGCTGAAAAGAAAAGTATGTGCGTTTTCGGGGGTTACTTTCTCCAACTCCGGTCCAGGAGCGTGCACCAAAACGTGCTGAAGCTTACCGATTTCAGAATTTACACTGACATTGATTCCTTGATGTGAATCCATAAAAAGATATTTGGTGAAACATTAGGAGCATGGGATGTATCCGCGCTCCGATTAAGTTGCAAAAATACGAAATTCCCCGAAATACTAAATAAAAAAGTTGAAAATCCTTAATAGGCTGTCAACCATCGGATAAGGAGACATCCTCGTCCATATTGTAGGCCCTGAACTGCAATTTCTCCGGCTGATGGATGTCGAGATACAACTCCTCCCATTTCCCCGTGCCCCAGTTGCCGACCAAGCTAGATTCTATGGTGAGTGTCTTGAGTTCCTCCAAAAAATCCTTTCGGGGTATGGCATATGCGCCCAGGCTCATCAGGTGGCTTGTCTCTTGCTGACAGTCGATTAGCTTAAAGCCATGCTCTTCCAAAAAAAGATGCAAATGGTAAAACGCCACCTTGGAAGCGTCAGTGACGGTATGGAACATGGATTCGCCGAAGAACACTTGCCCAATGGAGATGCCATACAAGCCGCCCACCAAATCACCGTCCTGATAGGTCTCGAACGAATGTGCGATGCCTAACTCATGCAGATGCGTGTAGGCTTCCACCATCTCGTCCTGAATCCAGGTGCCGTCCTGGCCTTCACGTGGTGTTTCGGCGCAATGCAGCATCACCTCACGGAACTGCGTGTCAATCTTCACATCGAACTTACCTGATTTCAACGTGCGTTTCAAAGACTTGCTCACTTTTATCTCGCCCGGTCGAATGATTAATCGCGGGTCGAGCGACCACCATAGCAAAGGCTCGTTTTCGCTGTACCAAGGGAAGATGCCGTTGGCATAGGCAACGATGAGACGTTGAGGCGAAAGGTCGCCACCAAATGCTAGCAGACCTTCTTTGTTGGCCCTGTCGGCAGGAGGAAAGAAGCAGTCGTCGTCGTTGAGTTGGTACAAAATGTTCATCACAATCAAATGAGGCGCAAAAATACGAAATTCTGGTTTGTAGTGTTGTCATTTTATGGCAGCCGTACACGAAATTTCCGTATTTTTGCCCGTCATTATCAAGACGATGCCACGATATTTCATCCATATGGCCTACAATGGCAACCGCTACCACGGTTACCAAATCCAGCCGCACTCCACAAGCGTGCAGGAAACGGTGGAGCAATGCTTGAGTCTCAAGTTGTCCCAGCCAGTCTCTATCACAGGCTGTGGTCGCACCGACACGGGGGTCCACGCAAGGAACTACTATGCCCATTTCGACCTTGAGCAGCCGCTGGAAGATGCTGATGCCCTCGCCAACCAGATGAATGCCTTCTTGCCCGACGACATCGTCATCTATAGGATTTGGCAGGTCGCACCGGAGATGCATGCCCGTTTTGATGCCGTGTCACGCACCTATCATTATTACATCACCCGCACTAAAAATCCCTTCCACACCCAAGATGCCTTTTACCTTTATGGAGACCTGGACGTTGCCAAGATGCAAGAGGCGGCCAACATTCTCTTTGAATATGAGGATTTCACGAGTTTTTCGAAGGTGCACACCCAAGTGAAGACCAACAACTGCAAGATCATCGAAGCGCGTTGGTTTGAACAGGATGGATTGCTGGTTTTCCGCATTAAGGCCGACCGTTTCCTGCGCAATATGGTGCGTGCCATCGTTGGCACCTTGCTGGAGATAGGGAAGGGGCGCATGACCCTGGAGGAGTTTCGTGCCGTCATCGAACGCAAGGACCGCTGCGAAGCTGGAACCTCGGTGCCTGCCCATGCCTTGTTCTTAGAAGAAGTAGAATACCCAGCTCTAAACCCTCAACTCTAAACAATCAACTATGTTTCACCGAATCATCCGTTTCTGCGTAAAGCTAGTCCAAAAATACCTTCCTGAGCCTTTCATCTTTGCCGTAGTGCTAACCCTCCTGGCCTTCATCATCGCCATGCCGGTGTGCCATCAGACACCTATCGAAGTCGTAGAGCATTGGGGCAACGGCGTGTGGTCTTTGCTTGCTTTCGCCATGCAAATGGCATTGGTGTTGGTGACAGGCTCCGCTTTGGCAGCGGCAAAACCAATCAAGCGTGGAATCAGTGCTTTGGCGGGTTTGCCTAAGACGCCTGCCGGAGCCATCGCCTTGGTGACGGGCATTTCGGCATTAGCTTGTTGGCTCAACTGGGGCTTCGGCCTCATTGTGGGTGTCATCTTCGCCAAGGAGATCGCCAAAAAGCTGAAAGGTGTCGATTACCGACTTCTCATCGCCTCAGCCTATAGCGGTTTCGTGGTGTGGCACGCGGGTCTGTCGGGTTCCATCCCGCTGACAATGGCCACGGAAGGCTCCAACCTCGAAACAGTGACAAAAGGAGCGCTCACGCATCCCATTCCGATAGGGCAGACCATCTTGGCGCCACAAAACCTCATCATGGTGGCAGTCGTCATCGTTGCCATCGTTGTAGTCAACGCGCTGATGCATCCCAAAGGAGAGCATGTGGTTTCCATCGAGCCTTCGTTGTTGTTTGAGGAAGAACCCAAACCAGCATCGCAAGCCACGACACCCGCAGAAAAGCTGGAAAACAGCCGTGTGCTTTCATGGATTATCTCTCTGCTGGGTTTGTCCTATCTGGTCATCAAGCTGTTCTTCAAGGGTGGCAGCTTCGACCTGGGTGCCGTCATCATGCTGTTCCTGTTTTTGGGTGTCATCCTGCATGGCACTCCTTTGGCTTACGTTAAGGCTTTCGGGAAATCGGTGAATGGTGCAGCTGGAATCCTATTGCAGTTCCCGTTCTATGCAGGCATCATGGGCATCATCACGGGCGTGGGCGAGTCAGGTATCTGCCTGGGTGAGATTGTCAGCAATGCTTGTGTTTCCATCTCAACACCGAAGACTTATCCCTTGTTCACCTTCTTCTGTGCCGCCATACTTAACATGTTCGTGCCTTCGGGTGGAGGCCACTGGGCCATCCAAGCTCCCATCATGTTTACGGCAGGCGCTGCTTTAGGCGTAGCACCGGGATTGACGGGTATGGCCATCTCTTGGGGAGATGCCTGGACCAATTTGATTCAGCCATTCTGGGCTTTGCCGGCTTTGGCCATAGCGAAACTGAATGCAAAAGACATCATGGGTTTCTGCATCATCGACCTGTTTGTCACAGGCATCATCATCTGTGCGGGATTGTTGTTGTGGGCTTAGCCATCAGAAGGTATCCATGCCATCCCATTCCACGAGGTCGTGGCGCACATAGCCTTCCTTGCCTCTAATCTGGATTTTGTACCACTCCTTAACCTTGCCGATGCAGGGATATGTGTCGGGAGCTTGTCCTTCCTTGCATGAAATCTGGCATATCACAGGAGAGTTCATGTTGGGCTCGGTGCGGACATTGACGTTTTTCCTGAGGGTATAAATGATTCCCTGACCGTTTTTGGCACTATATTCCACAATCTTGTGCCCCAGCTTTGGAATCTCAATGTCATCTTGAACGGAAACGGTATAGGTGGCTTGGTTGGTTTGCACATAACGTCCGACCAAATTGCCCTTATTGTCGACTACCATCTTCATTCTGCTGGCCGAGGCCGCTATGATAGTAGGGTCACCTTCGTCTTCCACAACAGGTGCTTCTTCCTCAATAGTTTCGGAGGTTGATGCTATCTGTTCGATGCTATCTGCAGAAGGTGTGACAGTAGTCGCCTTTTCGCCTTTACTGCCACATGAGTAACTCATAAGACCCAATGCGAGTGGGAGTATGACTGCAAACCAGTGTTTTTTCATGACAATCGTTGTTGGTGGGTTTCCGTATGACAAAAATACAAAATAATTCAATAAAAAAGCAAGACCGATTTTTTCAGCCTTGCTCTCAAGCAGTAGCGGGAATGAGAATTGAACTCATGACCTCCGGGTTATGAATCCGACGCTCTAACCTGCTGAGCTATCCCGCCGTCTTTCGGGTTGCAAAAGTAGACATTTTTTCAATACGAGCAAGAAAAAAGCGGAAAAATATTTTTCCCGCTTTTCCCTTGCTGCTGTATTGGTCATTCCGTCAGTTCTTTGGCGGCTTGCTCCAGTTTGGCATCCAAAGTCTTCATTGCGGCTTCAATGCCATTTGTTGCATCACCTTTCATGCTGAAATAGAACTTAATCTTCGGCTCCGTGCCTGATGGACGCACCGTGATCTTCGATCCACTCTCGGTAAAGAACTGCAACACATCGCTCTTGGGCAGGGTGATGGGCGTGACTTTGCCAGTGGTCAGGTCTTTGGCCTCCTGTAACTTGTAGTCGCGGATCTCGACCACCTTTTCGTCTGCGATAACTATGGGTGGAGTGGTGCGGAACTTGGCCATCAATGCCTTGATTTCCTCGGTGCCGCTGATGCCTTTCTTGGTCAAGGAAACGAGCTTTTCCTTGTAGAGGCCGAATTCCTTATAGATGTCCATCAGCAAATCATACAGCGTCTTGCCTTGCTCTGCAGCCCATGCCGCAGTCTCGGCAATCATGCTGGTGGCAATGACGGCGTCCTTGTCGCGGACGAAGTCGCCGGCGAGGTAGCCATAGCTCTCTTCGCCACCACCGATGAATTGCTTCTTGCCTTCGAGCTCAAGTATCTTGTCGGCGATGTACTTGAAGCCGGTCAGCACATCGTAACGGTCCACATTGTATTTCTTGGCCATCTCGAAGATGAGTTCGGTGGTGACGATGGTCTTAACGATGTATTCTTTACCCGTAAGTTTACCAAGCTCCTTCCAGCGGGTCAGCAGGTAGTATACAAAAATGCTGCCGGTCTGGTTGCCGTTGAGTAGGATGAATTCACCCTTGTCGTCCTTGATGGCGATACCCACACGGTCGGCGTCGGGGTCGGTAGCCATGACGAGGTCGGCGTTCAGCTCTTTGGCTTTATTCACGGCCAAAGCCATTGCGGCAGGCTCCTCGGGGTTAGGCGACTTCACGGTGGGGAAGTTGCCGTCAACCACCATCTGCTCTTCGACGCAGTAGACTTGCTCGAAGCCCTTGCGCTTCAGGATTTCAGGCACCAGACGGCGACCTGTGCCATGGATGGGCGTATAGACAATCTTCATGTCCTTGTGCTTCTTGATGAGATCCAAGGAAAGCGAGAGACCATACACCTTATTTAAATAGATATCGTCGAACTTCTCATCCAAAATAGTGACGAGTTCAGGATTGCGTTTGAAGTTGACCATCGAGGGGTCGGTGATTTTCTCCACCTCGGCAATGACATTCTTGTCGTGTGGGCTGACCAGCTGGCCGCCGTCATTCCAATAGGCCTTATAGCCGTTGTATTCCTTGGGGTTGTGCGAGGCGGTTACCATTACGCCGGCGTCGCATTTCATCTCGCGTACGGCAAACGATAGCTCGGGAGTTGGGCGAAGGCAGTCGAAGATGTATACGTGGATGCCGTTGGCCGACATCACGTCAGCGGTGACATTGGCGAAGGCAGGGCTGTTGTTGCGGCCGTCGTAAGCGATGGCAACGCTCAGTTTCTTGCCAGGGTTCATCTTCTTGATGTAGTTGGCGAAGCCTTGGGTTGCCATAGCCACGGTGTAGATGTTCATGCGGTTGGTGCCGGCACCCATGATGCCGCGCAAGCCACCGGTGCCGAACTCCAGATTACGGTAGAAGCTCTCCACCAGCTCGTTCGGGTCGTTGTCGAGCATGTTTTGCACCTGACGGCGCGTTTCTTCATCGTATTGTTCGGTGAGCCATGCCTTGGCTCTTTCGATGATTTTAGGGTCGATGTTGTTCATGTTGTATAGTATTAGATGTTGTTCAATTCTTCAATGCATTTCACTAAACTGTCACGCCAGAATGGAATCTCTATCCCGGCGAATTCCTTGATCTTGCTTAAATCCAAAACGCTATAGGCGGGGCGTTTGGCCTTGGTGGGATATTGGTCGGTCGTTATTGGGTTCACCTTGCAGGTCTTCCCGCCGATTTCCATGATGGCAGTGGCGAAGTCGTACCAGGTAATCTCTCCCTCGTTGGTGAAATGGAAGATCTCGTGGACTTCGTTTTTGCCGTTTTTATTGAGCAATGCCATAAGCGCTTCGGCGAGGTCGTGCGCCCAAGTGGGACAGCCTTTCTGGTCGGCCACCACGTTGATTTCATCTTTTGTATCGCCCAGCATGAGCATGGTCTTCACGAAATTCTTTCCAACGGAGGAATAGAGCCATGCCGTGCGCACAATCATATAGTTACAGCCACTCTCACAAATGAGGTGTTCTCCTTCAGCCTTTGTGCTGCCGTAGATTGACTGCGGGTTGACGGGATCGTCGACCTTATAAGGCTCGTGGGCATCGCCTCCAAAAACATAATCCGTGGAGATGTGGACAAACACGGCATCATGCCTCTTGCAAGTATCTGCCAGCACCTTTGGGGCAAAGCTGTTGATAAGGGTGGCCAGCTCAGGCTCGTCCTCAGCCTTGTCGACGGCGGTATAGGCGGCACAATTGATGCAGGCGTCAATAGTATGCTCGGCAAAACAAAGCTCCACAGCGGCCTTGTCACAGATGTCCAGCGTGTCAATGTCGGTGAACACCCATTGATGCCTATCGTCGTTTTCGGCGATTTTTTGTAGTTCCGTTCCCAATTGGCCTTTGCAGCCTGTGACTAGTATATTCATCTCAAATAATTTAAAACCTATGAACAAATGCGATGCCCAGCGACTCCTTGAACTGAAGCTTAGGCACGTTGTCGACCACGGTTTCCACGCCTTCGATGTTCTCGTAAACCGGGAAAGTGGTGTTGTGGTCGTATTTCAAATGCACAAACAGTATGGTCGTGATATATCGGGTGATGACAAAGTTGACAGTGTTTTCCCAGTTGACATCAAGGCGCAGCCGATCGTCATCGCGGCGTTCAAGATAGTTGTAGAAAGTGTTGAGCATCGTGGTGTAGGTGATGTTCTTGCCTATGGGCTGTTTGTAGTTGACAATGACGTTGACACCAATGGCGGGTGCGATGTTCTCGCCTGGAACCCAATTGCCGTCTTGGTCGTAGTAGCCTTTCTTCACACCAAAAGCCCCTTGGTCAGCCAAGTCTTGATTCATCACGAAGGTGACTTTCCCTGCCAATGGACTCAGGAAGACCTGAAAATGCTCGTTTTTGGTCTTGTAGGAATAACCCGCCGAGAGAATGAGGTAGGCTGGCGCAAAGAACGTGGAAATCACCGTTGAGTCGTTGGGATATTTGTAGCCGTTGGCAAACTGTGTGTTGAAGGTGGCCACTGTCGACAAGTTCCACTGTGACTTACTGTTTAACGACAGGGAATAGGTGAGGTCGATTTTGTCGTCCTGCTTCTCGATGCGTTTGTCGGCAAAACGGGAGATGCCAAAAGCAAATGATCCAACAAGTTTTTGCTCGAATCTCGGTTTGTGGTAGACAAGCGAGAAATTGGCAAAGGCCTTGCCCGCCCATGAGTTCTCGCCACCAGCCGCCCAGTTGGAAAGCGCCAGCTGGTTGATGTTCATGCCGTAGCTGCCATGAAAGGAAAGGCGTTCGTTGAGAAGGTCTATGATGTTCTCTTTGGGTCGGGGACCGTCGGGACGCTTGGGAGCGAGCGAATCGAGATAGCGGTTGATGGCTGCCAACTCCGACTCCACGATTTGCTGCTCGTTGAGGGTTTGCTCCAGATGCTGGTTCAACACGTCAATGGTATGGCGAATGTGATTGACGTCCTGGTCGATAGCATATTGCTGTGAAGTCAGCGACTGCTTGATGCGTACATAATCCAAGGTATTGCGGCAAATGGAATCGATCTCGGGCGTGACAAAGGAATAACGCGTTTGCCCGAACATCGGACAAATGGCCATTGTTGATATGAAAATCAATAAGATACTGATAATTTGCCAGATCTGCAATCTCATTTTGGGACGTATCTTGATTCCAATCGCAAATGTATGCGTTTTTTGGAAACAAAACGCGAGCCGAAGGCAAATTATTACTCTTCTTCAAACGAAATTTTGTGGTTGGTCTGGTACAGGTGCTTCTTGACGTTTTCGTACTGGTAAGTGACCTTAGTCCAGATTTCAACCTTTTTCTTGATGCCGAGGATGCGGCGCTCGGCGATGCGGAGTTCCTCGTCGAGGTTATGGTAAATGGAACCTGAGACGCCGATATAGAAGGGACGGGCGCATTCCTTGCAGATGCGCATGGCTTTGTAGATGCAAGAGCCAAACCATGAGATATGGTTGTAGCCGTTGTCCGACAGGTTCTTGCTGCCCATAATATGGCCGTGGTCGATGCCCATGGCAAACTCAAAGCCCGCAATGTCGGAGAACTGGTGCATGAAAGTCTCGCTTAAGGCATTGGAAATCCTCATGGCACATTTAACGGCTTCCTTGTTGGATTCTTCCTTGCCTGGGAAAACGATTAGGAAGGCACTAGGGGAGAAACAGTTGACAAACACGCCCTGTTGCTTTTCGATGACGGACGTGATCACGGCATGCATCATCGTGTAGGCTTGTGCGGCTTTTCTTCTGCCACTTTCCTTGAGGATGTATGGTAGATTCTTGATTTCCAAGTAGACGATTGTCCCTTCCATGTAAATGCCGGTACAACCATAATCAATGTCCTCGGCCCTTGTGATGTCTTTGGTTTCGATATAATCGAATTCGGCTTCCGAATACTTGGTTAACTTTTCCTTTAGCGTTTGCTCCCTTTCGGTCATTTTAAGCCCTCCTTGTCAAGTTAAAAAAGGGAACAGCAAAGGTTGCTGTTCCCTTAGATGATTATTCCATGTTCGTGTAAACGGCCTGGATGTCCTCGTCCTCATCGAGTTTGTCAAGAAACTTCTCGATTTCCACCATCTGTTCGTCAGTGAAGCTGACGGTTTGGTTGGGGAAACGTTGAAGGTTGGCTTTCACGATGTTGATCTTGCGCTCCTCAAGGGCGTCATGCATGGTGCCGTAGTCGGTCCAAGCAGTGTAGACGGTCGTCGTAGTGGTGCCTTCCTCTTCGTCGGTCTCGCTGACGATCTCGTCCAGACCATAGTCGATGAGCTCGAGCTCCAGTTCATCCTTGTCCATGCCGGCAGGCATCTCGATCTCGAAGACAGCCTTGCGGGTGAACATGAACTCCAGCGAGCCGATGGGCAGGAACGAGCCACCGCACTTGTTGAAGTACGACTTCACGTTGGCCACGGTGCGCGTGGTGTTGTCCGTAGCGCATTCCACCATGCACTGTATGCCGAAGGGCCCTTTGCCTTCGTAGGTGATTTCCACAAGGTTGGCGGCGTCCTTATCGGTAGCGCGCTTGATGGCGGCATCGATGTTGTCCTTGGGCATGTTCTCAGCCTTGGCGTTCTGGATGGCCTGGCGGAGTTTGGGGTTCATGTCGGGATCGGGACCGCCTTCCTTGGCAGCGATAGTAATCAGTTTTCCGAGTTTCGGGAACACTCTTGACATGTGTCCCCATCTTTTCATCTTAGCCGCTTTGCGGTATTCAAATGCTCTTCCCATTATGTAGTAATTTTAGATTTTTATTTTAGGTTGCAAAAATAGTAAATCATTACCAAATATCGGCTTTTCTTGCCAAAAAACTTGTGTTTTGCCATTTTCAACCTATTTTTGCAGCATTAATACAAAGGTATGAGAATCCTGGTGCTTTCCGAAACCGATGCCTGCTGCGGCCCCATGGCAGCGGCATTCCTGCGTGATTATTCGCCTACAAACGAGGTGGTCTCAGCAGGGCGTAATCCATTGCCGTCTGTCGACCAAATGATGGTCAAAGCGATGAGGGAATGCCTGATTGACATGTCGCGTTATGTGCCCCACGATGTGAAAACTCTCGTCGTGTCGGATTTCGATAAGGTGTATGAATGCCCCGATTTGCCCGAACCGAAAACGATAGAGGAATTTCGCGAACTGAGGGATTTCATCAAAAACGAGGCATATCTCTTTTTCCGGAATCTTTGAGGGCAGACACGCAGGTCTGCCCCTACAAGGCGTTATTTGTATACCTCCGTCTCGTCAATCAGATTATTCAACAACGCATATACTGTGAGGCCCGAAACGCTCTTGATACCGGTCTTGCGGGTAATATTCTTGCGGTGCGAGATGACGGTATGGATGGAGATGTTCATCTCGTCGGCAATCTCTTTGTTCATCATACCTTTGGCCACGGCCACCAGCACGTCGATTTCACGCTTCGAAAGGTCAACATCGTCGGATTTGTCCTGTTTGTCATTGTCCTGGGCAAGTTGGTTCAACTTGTTGATGATTTTCAGCTTTGTGTCGTTGATTTCGATGACGCCATGGAAGGCTTTCAATGTCGATGGATCGATGTAGTTAGTCACCAGTGCAATGACGGTGAGCTGAGGATGGTCTTTGGCGAGTTGTTGGGGCAGGTTGCGCCCAGTATAGCCAAGCAAATTGGGGTTGACGATCACTATATTGGCGTCACACGACAGGACCTTCTCAGAAAGGTCGTCAGGGTTGTCCATACGTGCCACCACATCGCAATCCGCCATGCCTTGAATGATGTCATAAAGCCCGGTAGTGATGATCTCAGAAGCTTCGCAGATGATGACTCGGTTACTCATGACTTGGCGTTTTCAAGGGTTTCTACGAAGGGGATGAGGATGTGTTCCTCAATGAGCGAATGCGTGGTGAGGTCGGCAGAGAGCTCCATGATGTCGGTGGCAATGCAGATGCGTTCCGAAGGCAAGATGTCGCCAGGGAGGTATTTGATGAGGATGTTGGTCATGTCCTCTAAGGCGTCCTCGATGTTGCTGTGATTGTGGCGAAACTGGTCGATGCTATAGTCGGTTTTTTCTCCTTTGCGCAATGCAACGATGTATGGGAACACCACCTCTTCTTCGTACTTGAAATGTTTCACCATCTCATGCTTGTATTCGTTATAGAAATGGTCTAGCATGTTGCCGAATTTCGGTCCAGCAGCATCGATGATGCGGTTGAGGTGCATCTCGATATGTGGAAAATGCTCGTACAGATAGGCACGATGGGAGGCGTTGAGGTAGGAGAGGAGCGAGGTGAGGTCCGCATCGTCGGGATCCGATATATGGGCAGGTGTGTCGTGGTCGAAATGAAGGCGACACACTTGGATGAAAAGTCGGGTGCTGACTTGGTTCAAGCGACATACCTCGTCAACACTGCGGTCGCCGAAGCCCAGCTGTATGCCAAAGCGTGAAAGCAAGGGCAGGAGCTTTGGGTTGTCTGCAATCAGTTCGTATAGTTTCGTCTTCTCGGAGAAGGAAGGGGTGTTGTTCATGATACTGTGGTTTGTTGCCGCAAAAATAAAAAAAACCGCCCACAACTGAGCGGTTTTTCGTGTTTTCTGAAATATTCCGATTAGGCTTCGACGGGAGCTTCAGTGGCTTCGGCTTCAACGACCGGGGCTTCCTCAACGGGAGCTTCCTCGGCGGCGGCTTCAGCAGCAGCTTCAGCTTCGGCAGCCTTCTGGGCTTCAATTTCAGCGAGTCTCTTCTTGGCGAGCTCGGCGGCGCGGGCCTCGTTCACTTGCTTTTCAGCATCCAGACGGGTCTTCTTTTCGCCACGGGCTTTCTCTTCGTTAGCCTTGACGATGCCAGCCATTCTGGCTTCCTTTTCCTTCATCCAGTTCTGGAACTTGACTTCGGCTTGCTCTTCAGTCATAGCGCCTTTCTGGACACCGCGCATCAGGTGGTACTTCATCATGACGCCGGTCTTGCTGAGCAGCGAACGGGCGGTGTCGGTGGGCTGAGCGCCAACGCTGTACCAATACAATGCTCTGTCAAACTTGATGTTGATCTGAGCAGGGTTGGTGAGCGGGTTGTAGGTACCTAATTTCTCAATGAATTTACCATCACGTGGTGCGCGAGAGTCGGCAACTACGATGTGATAGAAGGGCTGACCCTTCTTGCCATGTCTTTGCAATCTAATTTTTGCAGGCATAATTTAATGTTTTAAGTTGATTTTTAATGAATTAACTAAAACCTACCCGAGGTTTCGGCTGCAAAAGTACAACTTTTTATCGGATTGACAATCAGGACGGAAGAAATTTTTTCTTTCATGGCTTCGCATATTGTCAGACAATGCCTAATTTTGCGGCAGTTTTGAACAACCAAGGCACCTGAAGCCCCTGAGTTTGTCGAAGGGTCGAAAGGCCGGTCAAAAAAGAAAAGGATGCAAAACAAAAACACACTTCGATGGGGCTATTTGGCGGGCATCATCTCCGGCATCACTTATGGGATGAACCCATTGTTTGGCGTGCCGGTCATTAACAAAGGGCTGGATGTCAATTCGCTGTTGTTCTATCGCTATGGTGTTGCTACCTTATTAATGTTGGCATTCATGCTCATTGCGAAGAAACAAATCCATATCACATGGAAGCAGTTCGGACTGATGGCGATTCTCGGTGTCCTATTCACGGGGTGCAGCATCACCTTGTTCGAGGCCTATAAATACATTCCTTCTGGTGTCGCAACAAGCATCTTGTATGTCTATCCCATCATGGTGGCGTTGATCATGATGTTACTTGGGCAGTTTCCGACATGGCAGACGTGGGTCTCCATCATCGCAGGCGTGGCAGGCGCGGTGTTGCTCTCCGTCAAGGGAGGGGGAGGCTTCATCGACTGGCGTGGCATCGCCCTCGTGGTGGCATCTGGATTGTGCTACACCTTGTTTATCGTCATTGTGAACCAAAGCAAAGCCGTCAAAGCCCTGCCCAACCTCACTTTGACGTTTTATTGCTTCTTCATCGGTTCGGTGATGCTATTTGCCCTATCGGGTTTCGGCGTAAAACTCAATGCCGTCCCCGATACGATCAGTTGGCTGAATGTATTGGGGCTGGCGGTATTGCCTACCGCAGTTGCCACGATTACCCTTGCCGCTTCCACCAAAGCCGTTGGTGCCACCAAAACCTCGGTGCTCGGCATTCTTGAGCCGTTGACGGCCATTTTCGTTGGGACTTTGGTCTTCAATGAGCCTTTCACTCTCAATGTGGCCATCGGCGTGGCACTGATTCTCTTCGCGATTTTGTTTATGATATTATCGGAAAAAACTGTTAAATGATTAGAAATGGGAAAGGACGCGAGACACGAGACTGCAAGACGAGAGACAATAGGTTTGTCCCGAGTCCCGAAGTCCCGCGTCCCGTGTCAAATAACTTTATGAATAGGGAAAAAGAAGTCTATAAGGTAACCCTTTGGGGCAGTTTGGTCAACCTTGTGCTGGTGGCGTTCAAGTTCGTGGCGGGCATCGTCGGTCACAGCTCCGCCATGATTGCCGACGCGGTGCATTCGGTGTCAGACTTCGCCACCGACATCATCGTCTTGGCTTTCGTGCGCATCAGCCACAAGCCCAAGGACAAGTCGCATGACTATGGTCACGGCAAGTTCGAGACTTTGGCGACCACTCTCATTGGTTTTGCGCTCTTCGCTGTCGCTGTGGGCATCTTCGTCGACGGCGCCAAGAAGATCCTCTTCTGGGCTAAGGGCGGCACCCTGACTCAACCTGGCTGGCTGGCATTGATAGCAGCATTGGTTTCCATCTTGTTGAAAGAACTCACCTTCCAATATACCAAACGCAAGGCCGAGCAGCTGAATTCGCAAGCCATGAAGGCCAACGCCTGGCATCATCGCAGCGATGCCTTATCCTCTGTGGGCACTGCCATCGGCATCGGTGGCGCCATCCTCTTGGGTGAGCGTTGGGCCGTGCTTGATCCTATCGCTTCTATCATCGTGGGGGCTTTAATTGTCAAAGTCTCCATCGACCTGTTCAAGAACGGCATGGGCGAGCTTATGGAAAAGTCGTTGCCCGATGAGGTGGAGAATGAAATCATGGACATTGTGAGGCAAGTACCTGGTGTCAGTGAGCCGCATGACCTCTGCACCCGTCGCATCGGCAACCATTACGCCATCGAGATGCATATCTTGATGGATGGTAATATCCCGCTGAAGGAAGCCCACGACAAAGCTACCGAAATGGAACGCCTCCTCAAGGAACGCTACGGCGAGGAGACACATATCTCCATTCATGTGGAGCCGGAGGGACATGAATAATTGTAACAAGCAATGAACTCCTTCGCCGCCATAGACTTCGAAACCGCCAACAACGAACGCACCAGCGTTTGCAGCGTGGGTGTGGTTATCGTCCGTGAAGGCGAATTTGTGGACTCGTTCTATTCCCTCATCCAGCCAGAGCCGAATTATTACCTCTATTGGAACACCATGGTTCATGGCATTACCAAAGAAGATACTGAAAACGCGCCTGTGTTCCCGTATGTCTGGAAGCAGATAGAACCGCTCATTGAGGGCTTGCCCCTCGTGGCGCACAACAGTCCCTTCGACGAAGGCTGTTTGAAGGCCGTGATGCGCTGCTACCAGATGGATTACCCCGACTATCAGTTTTATTGCACCTGTCGCGCCTCTCGCAAACATTTTGGGAAACTATTGCCCAACCACCAGCTCCACACCGTGGCGGCGGCCTGCGGCTACGACCTCATCAACCATCATAACGCTTTGGCTGATGCTGAAGCTTGCGCTTGGATTGCGAGGGAGATTTTGTGATTATTTTTCTTTTTTCCTCTTGCACCGTTCCCAATAATTTCCTATCTTTGAAGGCTGAAAACAGGGCAAAACGCTGTTCTGATTATCAATATATTAAATGAAGAGACGCGATAAATCGACGTCTCTACAACGCAATTTGGCAAATATGTTCCTAATCTTCGATACCGAGACCACCGGTCTACCCAAAAACTATAACGCGCCGCTGACGGACTTCGACAACTGGCCACGCATGGTGCAACTGGCATGGCAAATCCATGACGACAAAGGCAAATTTGTCGAAGCGCACAACTATATCATTAAACCCGAAGGCTTTGAGATTCCCATCGACGCCAAGATGGTGCATCATATCTCCACCAAATACGCCTCAGAACACGGCAAGCCGCTGGGTGAGGTGCTCACCATCTTCTTGAAGTCGGCAGCGAAGGCGACACGCCTCGTGGGGCATAACATTGACTTTGACCTCTGCATCCTCGGCTGCGAGTTCCTTCGTAAGACCGGCGACAACCCGCTTGAAAAGTACCAGAAGGTGGACACTTGCACCGAGAAGACGGCCGAGTTCTGCCAGCTCCCTGGCGGCAAAGGCGGTAAGTTCAAACTGCCACGCTTGGAGGAGTTCCATCAGATTCTCTTCGGAGAGAAGTTTGGCGATGCCCATAATGCCGCTGCCGATGTGGAAGCTACGGCGCGCGTGTTCCTTGAGTTGGTGCGTCGCGGCATATTGGATACTAATGACTTGGGGGTGGACGCACAGTTTATCGACGACTTCAAGGCCGCCAATCCCGACATGATTCAGCCTGCGGGCATCACATTTGAGCCTATCGTTGACGAAGAGGAAGCCGAAGATGTACCAGAGATCGGTGACTATGTGCCGAAGCACTTCACCCACCTGCACGTCCACTCGCATTATTCCATGCTCGACGGCATGTCGAAGGTGCCCGACCTGGTGGCGAAATGCAAGAAAAACGGTATGTATAGCCTCGCCCTTACCGACCATGGCAATATGTTCGGCATCAAGGACTTCGCCGACACCGTGAACAAAGAAAACGGAAAAGTAAAAGATGCCATCAAGGAGCAACAGGCCATCATCGCAAAGCCTGAATCTACCAAGGAAGAGAAAATTGCTGCCCAGGAACAAATCGAAAAACTGAGCAAGCAGTTCTTCAAGCCAATCTTTGGCATTGAGACATACTGCGCTCCCGTCAGCATCGACAAGCGTGACGGTCGTCAGGATCGGGGATACCATTTGATTTTACTGGCCAAGAACAAGACGGGCTATCATAGCCTCTGCAAACTGAGTTCCATTGCCTATACCGATGGCTTCTATTACAATCCACGTATCGACCACAGCCTGCTCGAGAAATACCACGAGGGCTTGATTTGCAGTTCCGCCTGCCTGGCAGGTGAGGTGCCGCAGAAGATCATGAACGCCGACTTCAAGGGCGCAGAAGAGTCCATCCAATGGTTCAAGAACCTGTTCGGAGATGACTATTACCTCGAGATACAACGCCATAAGACCGACAAGCCAGGCGGCGATACCGAAGTCTACGAACGCCAAAAGGAGGTAAACAAAATCCTGTTGGATTTGGCGAAAAAATATGACGTTAAAGTCATCGCCACCAACGACGTGCACTTCGTAGAAGAGGAACATGGAGAGGCGCACGATCGCCTTATCTGCCTTAGCACGGGCAAGGACCTTGACGACCCCACGCGAATGCACTACACCAAGCAGGAATGGCTGAAGACGCCTACTGAGATGGGACGCATCTTCTCCGATGTACCGTTTGCCTTGGAGAACACGCAGGAAATTGTCGACAAGGTGGAGACTTATAGCATCGACTCCGACCCAATCATGCCGAAATTTCCCATCCCGGAAGACTTTGGCACGGAGGATGAATACCGCCAGAAATACACCGAGGAGGACCTCTTCAATGAGTTTACCCGCGACGAGCACGGCAACGTCATCATGAGCCAGGAGGAAGGGGAGAAGAAGGTGAAAAAAATGGGTGGCTATGACCGTCTGTACCGCATCAAACTCGAAGCGGACTACTTGGCCAAGCTGACATGGGAAGGCGCCAAAAAGCGGTATGGCGAAAACCTCACCGATGAACAGATCGAGCGCATCAAGTTCGAACTACACGTGATGAAAACCATGGGCTTCCCAGGTTACTTCCTCATCGTGAGCGACTATATCCGCGCCGCACGTGAAGAGCTTGGCGTCTCTGTTGGTCCAGGCCGTGGCTCGGCAGCTGGTTCTGTGGTAGCGTATTGCTTGAAAATTACCGATCTTGACCCGTTGAAATACGACTTGCTGTTTGAGCGTTTCCTCAATCCCGACCGTATCTCACTACCCGATATCGATGTGGACTTCGACGACGACGGCCGCGAGCGTGTGCTTGACTGGGTAACAAAGAAATACGGCAAGGAGAAGGTGGCACACATCATCACCTACGGTACAATGGCGGCCAAGTCGGCCATCCAAGACGTAGGTCGTGTGCAGAAGGTGCCGCTGCCCGAAGTGGCCAAAATCAAGAGTTTCATCCCTGACCGCAACTTTGATGAGGCAGCCGTAAAGGCGGTCGAGGGCGAGGTGCCTAAGAAGATGCCCAAGGTCAATTTGAAGAACTGCTATAAATACGTGCCGGAGCTGAAAGAGATGCTCAACGGCGACGACAAGAATGTCTCTTCTATGTTGACCTACGCCGAGGAACTGGAGGACACCAACCGTCAGATTGGCATCCACGCCTGTGGTGTCATCATCGGTGCCGATGACCTCACCAACGTTGCGCCAGTTTGCACTGTGAGGGACAAGGACACCAAAGAGGATGTCGTCGTGACCCAATATGATGGTCATGTCATCGAAACCGTGGGACTTATCAAGATGGACTTCCTTGGCTTGAAGACCTTGACCTTGATCAAGGATGCCTTGAAGAACATTAAGAAAACTCATGGCATCGACATCGATATCGACCACATTCCAATTGATGACGAGGAAACCTACAAGTTATATTCGGCAGGCAATACCATCGGCACGTTCCAGTTTGAATCGCCCGGCATGCAGAAGTACCTGCGTGAGTTGCAGCCTTCCGTGATCGGCGACATCATCGCTATGAATGCCTTATATCGGCCCGGCCCGATGGACAATATCCCCGACTTCATCCTTCGCAAACAAGGAAAGCAAGAGATCAAGTATGACTTCAATTGCATGGAGAAATACCTGAAGGATACCTATGGCATTTGCGTATATCAGGAGCAGGTGATGTTGCTGTCACGTGAGCTGGCCGACTTCACCCGCGGTGAGTCCGACACACTGCGTAAGGCCATGGGTAAAAAGCAGTTGGCCAAGATGGAGGAACTGTATGGCAAGTTCATGAAACAAGGTGTGGCCAAGCTGACTAAGACGGAGAACCTACCAGAAGAGGAAGTGAAGAAACGCCTCGAGAAGATTTGGGAAGAGTGGAAAAAGTTCGCTTCGTATGCCTTCAACAAGTCGCATGCAGCATGCTATTCGTGGGTATCGTATCAGACGGCATACCTTAAAGCACACTATCCCGCAGAGTTCATGGCGGCTGTGCTCAACAATGAATTGGGCGATATCAAGCAGGTGAACTTCATGACTGAGGAGTGCAAGCGAATGAAGATTAATGTGCTCGGTCCCGATGTCAACGAGTCGGAATATGAGTTCTCGGTCAACGAGAAAGGCGAAGTTCGCTATGGCATGGGGGGCATCAAGAATGTGGGCGAGGCGGCTGTAGCCGGTATCGTGGCCGAGCGTGAAGCCAACGGCAAGTTCAAGGACTTTGGAGATTTTGTGATGCGTGTGGCAGATAAAGGTCTTAACGTCAGGGCATTGGAAAGCATGGGCATGGCAGGCTGCTTCGATAGTTTCAAGGGTTTCCACCGCGCCATGTTGTTCAACATCGCGCCCAACGACTCGGTGCCATTCTCTGATCGCGCCATGCGCATGGTGGCCTCATACAACGAGAAGAAGAACTCTTCACAGATGGACTTGTTCGGCTTCGGCGAAGAGGGAGGGACAGAGGAGACTTTCACCATGCCCTTGCCGCAATGTGAGCCGTGGTCTAAGATGAAAGAACTGGAGATGGAGAAGGAGGCTTTGGGCTTCTATATCTCTTCGCATCCCATGGAGGTCTATCATCTTCCGATCAAATACTTCTGCAATTGCGATGTAGAAGGGTTGAAGGCGGCTCTAAACGACGTGGAAAAAAACATCAGACGTGCCGTGCGCCTTGGCGGACAGATTACGCGAGCCGAAGAGTTTACGGCCAAAAATGGCAACCCCTATGGCCGTTTCACCATCGAAGACCAAACCGGTGTTCTCCAATTCTCATTATTCAAAGAGAACTATCTAAACTGCAGAAACATACTGACAGTGAATTCCTTCGTAATGCTTTCAGGCGTGATGGACCGTCCGTTCCCGAGGGCTGGACAAGACCCCAGTATCGTATTACAGACACTTGAAGTCCGTTTCACCGAGGCCAGATTGTTGGATTCCTTGTTGGAGAACACAACAAAGACCATCTACATCAAACTCGACGTATCGGAGATGGGCAAGACAGGAATGGAGGAGTTTATTCAGGTGTTGAAGAACAACCCCGGAAAACAAAACTACAAGCTCCATCTCTTCGATCCTCTGAGCAAGAAATCCTGTAACATGACGCCCATCAAAGGTGCCGTCAATGCACAGGAAGTATTGCCGCTCCTGGAGAAAATGCCTTTTGTGGAATTTGACTTGCGATAATGAAGAAAATTTGTATTTTTGCACACCGAAAATGAGTAGAATCGAAATTATCAACTAAACAGATTAAAACTATGGCAGTTATTCAAATGACCGACGACCGTTTTGAAGAAGTCGTCTTGAAATCGGAACTCCCTGTGATGGTGGACTTTGGCGCCACATGGTGTGGACCCTGCAAGAAAGTGGAACCTATCATCGAGGAACTCTCTGAAGAATATGATGGCAAAGTGGTTGCCGTGAAATGCGACGTCGAGGAATGCCCCGGCACCGCTGCCAAGTTCGGCATCATGAACATCCCCACTGTCCTGTACTTCAAGGGTGGCCAGCCTGTCGACAAGAACGTCGGCGCAGCTCCGAAGAAGGTCTTCGTGGAGAAGTTGGAGAAGCTGTTTTAAATAATTCAGAATTCGGAATGCGGAATTCGGAATAGGAGCGAAGCACAGATTGCATCGCAATTATTTCGTATTCCGCATTCATAATTCCGCATTTACTTGGACTTCTCAATCGATAGGAACCGACTGACCCAGTTCGGCAGCCTAGAGTTCTTGGCACGTCAAATTGTGGAGGGATTCATCACTGGTTTACACAAGAGTCCCTTCCACGGTTTTTCTGTTGAGTTTGCCGAACACCGCCTCTATAACACAGGCGAGCCGATTCGTCATATCGACTGGAAACTCTATGGCCGCACGGAAAAGCTCTTCGTGAAACGCTATGAGGAGGAAACCAACCTACGCTGCCAACTCGTCATCGACAATAGTTCGAGCATGTGCTTCCCCGTGAGGCAGAAGATCGACTTCGAGCATCCCAACAAACTGTTTTTCTCGGTCTACGCCGCTGCATCGCTGATGGAGCTGATGCGCCGCCAACGCGATGCCGTAGGACTGGATTTGTTTGATGAAAGCATCACTTTCCATGAGCAAGCCAAATCATCGGTCGTACACAACAAACTCATCTACAGCGAGCTGGAGAAACTGATCGACGCCTACGACAAGAACAATCGTAAGACCACTTCAACGCCGCAGTGCTTGCATCAAATCGCAGAGATGACGCATCGTCGCAGCCTTGTGGTCATATTCACCGACATGCTGGATGGCCTCGACGACTACCAGCCGATGTTTGAGGCGTTAGAACACTTGAAATACAACAAACATGAGGTTATCCTTTTCCATGTCTATGATGGCGAACTGGAGCAAAACCTCGATTTTGAAAACCGCCCATACCGTTTCGTCGATTTGGAAACGGGCGACACCTTGAAACTCAATCCCGTTGAGGTGCAGGAGACCTACAAGAAAATCATGGCAGAACGCAAGGAGGCTTTGCTGCGCCACTGCTACCAATACCAAATCGACTACGTGGAAGCCGACATCAACAAGGACTACAACCAGGTTTTGACGAGCTATTTGATTAAGCGTTCTAAGTTACATTAATACCAGAAGTTGAAGAAAGCATAGATTCCATGCCTTCCCACATGCCTACGCTGGAATGACATGCTTTCATCATCTTCTTTTGAAACTAAAAAAAGTCCGAGAGCAAAGCTCCCGGACTTTTTAGTTTCCCCTTTCGGAGAAGAAATACTTACCTAACAATTACTTTTATTGAAACCATATTCTGGTTATTTTGCAAGCTGATGATGTAGAGGCCCTTTGCCAGGTTGTGGCTGATACGCTGCGTACTGCCCGCATTGATCTGCTTCTGCATCATGGATTGACCAAGCACGTTGTAGACGGTCATCGTATAATGGGCATCGTCGCCGTTCTCAACAACAAACTCGTGGTTGGCGCTCCAGACCTTTACATTGGCTTCCACGACTTCTTCAACGCCGTCATAGGTGAGGTCAATGAAGATAGGCTCGTCAAGGCCAGTGTTCGGGTTGACCGTGTTGGCCTCAGGATACCATTGGCCGTCCTCCACGTAATACTCATTTACATAATAGCTGTCAATGTCAAGAATCCAGATGGCGTTGACACCGATCTCGTTGTCGTTGGGCAGAATGCCGCCGAACCAACCATCGTTACCAGCCACCAAATCCTTGTAGAAGTCAGCATACTGGTTGATGCTGCCGTAATCCACTCCCGTGGTCTCGATGCTCGTGGAGTAAAGCGGACGATCGTCTTCCTCGTTGGCCAGCAACATGGCGAAACTCATCGGGGCTTCTTCACTCTTGACATAGAAGGCAGAACCTGTGTATTCGTCTCTATCAGTACCGAAGTTAAGCACCGTGGCATAATTCTCAGTGGTGAAGGTGTTGGCTACAGTAGTGCCATCCTGACCATCGTTGATACGAATGCGGAGATAAACGTGATTTCCCGGAGTGAAGCGGGCATTGGCAGTAGGTTCGTTCATGAACCATGCGAAACCAGTACCTTCTTCATCGGTAGTGAACTCACCATAGTTGCCTTCCGAAGCCAGACTCGGGCTGGTGCTACGGTAGAAGCCTTCCGGGTTGGCATAGATGACATTGCCGGCACCCGCGGTCTCAGGACCATCGTCGCTAACGACAAACTGGTTAGTGTAGCGATAGGTGGTGCTTGGCTCGAGATTGAAGATATAGACAGCCGTGGCGACAGGCACGCGGTTGGTGTTCGAGCCATTGTTACCTTGGACGTACAACGGCAGGAAGTCCAAGATATAAGGTTCGTTCTCGCTGTGGACGATACCGGCAACACTGACTTCAGTGTATGCGTTGCCACCTTCATGGGTGATGGTACCTTCGTAGCTGCCAGCCTCAAGGTCTTCGACCAAACGGACATAAATAGTCACAGGTTGGTCGTCAAGTTCACCTTCAGCATACGCGATTTCAAGCGTCACATCATATTCTTCGTCATCCAATGAGATTTCGAAGCCTTCGCTAGCCGTCACCGTGACATTGCCTTCGCCTTCAATGTTGGCAGCAATCAACGTGTAGGATTGCGACTCGGAAGGACCTTCACCCTCCATGTAGTCGAGTCCACTAATAGTATTAGGTGTAGCCGTCAAGGTCGGGATAGGTGCGGCACCACCCGAAACGAGCATAATGTCGTCGACTTCCCAAGCGGCAGCGGCATCTTCCGTGCTGGTGTACTTGAAAGCAATGTAGCAGTTCGTGCCTTCAAAGCCTTCAAAGCTGATTTCTCCAGATTCGATCCAGTTCCAGCTGCCAGACGACAATGCACATTCGATGGGTTCCCATGTTGCCGTTGTCGGATTTTCACCATCGTAGTCATTGGAGAAGAACACTTCAATGTCGGGTCCAGTGTAGTTGCGGGCAGTGACAAAGGTCAACACGGCATCAGGGTAGATGGTCAGGTCAAAGGCAGGCGAAATGAGCCAGTCTTCGTTCTCTCCCTGATTGTAGGCGTTCATGTATGCGTAGTGGTTGCCGCTATGCTCTGCAATGGTCCAATATGTGGTGTCGCCCAAAACACTGACCTCAGTCCAACCGTGCCAGTCTTCTTCCCAGTCCTGGTTAAAGATGACAACGACGTCGTTATTGATGACGTATTCAGCGCTCACGACGGGGCTGTCATTGTAGCCATCCTTCTCGGCGTATGCCCAGATGGTCATGCTTTCGTCAACAGTAATGGCTCCTTCGTATTCATTCCATGGACCATTTTCTGAGTCGAGGCTGTAATAAATGGTGGCACCACTGGTTGTGCAGCTGATCGTGACATCCTGAGTCTCGTAATATGTACCCGCAACAGGATTGAAGGTCGGTGCCGCTACAGTAGGAGTGGGCGGCACTCCACCTTCACCTTGCATGAAGATATCCAAATAGTAGTTGTATTGGCCTGCTTGGTTGTTATTCATGTTGGAAGTGGAGTACGCGCCACAGGTGTAGGCTTCGTCGTAAAAGCGGACGGCGAAGGCACGATTGGTGGTGGTGGCATTGATGATGTTGAAGCCGAAGTATTCAGGAACCAATGAAGCCGTGTCGGAGATGCCGCTGTTGACTGTCCAAACGGTCTTTTCGCCATTCATCACGAAGTTGGTGCCACTGCTGCCGTAGCCGATCATATCGCCATTAGCGTTGGTGAAAGTGTAGCCGTCGTCGGTGATGTCGACGGTCCAATAGAAGCTGTCTTCGTCAGCCAGGATTTCAGCGGCAACGATTTCGTCATCGCCGTCCATCTCACTGGTGAATTCGGTGGTGGCAGGCTTGCCGCCCGTCAAAGTGTTGGCGATGGCAAGGTAGGCATCCTCGGTATCGTTGTAACGTGCGGCAAGGATAACGCGGTTACCGGCAACCAAGACACCTGCGTCGCTGATGCGAACATAGTTATCGCCGAGAACAGGCTGCTCTGTGACATTGCCGCTACAAGTCACTTCAATATCGTCGATGTCATCACAGCTCACGGTAATAACTTCGTCGTTGTATTCACCAACTTCTAAGTCAGCTTTCAAGCGAACGTAAATGGTAGTCTCTTCGAGGGTGCCATTATCGAGGCTCAGGGTGAGGGTGGTCTGTGCGATGAAGTCGTCGCCCGAGCCGAGGGAAATCTCATAATCCGTGGCTTCGGTGACGATGACGTTGGCACTCAAGTTGAGACCGCTGACAGTGAAGCTCTGCTCTGCCGACGGGCCTTCACCTTCGATGTAGGTGAAGCCATTCAGCGTCAGAGGCGTAACAGTGACAACAGGCTCTGAGGTCTGACCGACGAGCATGATATCGTCGACCTCCCAAGCGGCAGCAGCTTCATCAGTGCAGGTGTACTTGAATCCGATGTAGCATTCTGTTCCACTGAAGCCACTCAAGTCGATGGTGCCAGACTCCGTCCAGTTCCAGCTTCCAGGGGACAGTGCACATTCTATGGGCTGCCATGTGGCTGTGGTCGGGTCTTCACCGTCATAGTCGTTGGAGAAATACACTTCAAGATCGTTGCCCGAGTAGTTCATAGCTGTCACAAAACTCAGCGTTGGGTTGTCGTAGGCGTTGAGGTCGAAGGCTGGCGAGATGCACCAGTCTTCGTTGGCATGGTTCGTTCCACCGCTGTAACCGTTCATCTTGGCATAGTGGTTGCCACTAGTTTGAGCAATACTCCATGTTTCGTCGCCTTCAACACTGACGAAGGTCCATCCGTTCATTTCGCCTTCCCAGTCTTGGTTGAAGATGGTAACAAAGCCCAGCTGGATGACATATGCTGCCTCGGCGACAGGGCTGTCGTTGTAGCCTTCCTTCTCTGCATAGGCCCAGAGGGTCATGCTCTCGCTGACAGTGATGGCGTTCTCATATTCAGTCCATGGGCCGTTCTCCGATTCGGTGCTGAAGTAGATTGTGGCACCATTGGTGGCGCAGGCGATGCTCACGCTTTGCTCCTCAAAGTAGGTGCCGGCAGCAGGGGTAAAGACAGGCGATGCCACAGTAGGTGTGGGCGGCACTCCACCTTCGCCTTGCATAAAGATGTCAAGGAAGAAGTTGTACTCGCTGTTAGTTAGGTTGGTTGAGGTGGAGTAGGCACCGCAGATGTATGCCTCGTTGTAGTAACGGATGGCAAAGGCACGGGTGTTAGTCGTGGCATTGGCGATTAAGAGGCCGTTGTATTCAGGAACCATGGAAGCGGTGTCAGCGACTCCACTTTCGATGGTCCAAACGGTCTTTTCACCGCTCATCACGAAGTTGGTGCCACTGCTCCCATAGCCAATCATGTCACCATTGGCGTTGGTAAAGGTGTAGCCGTCGTCGGTAATGCCTACAGTCCAATAGAAGCTGTCTTCGTCAGCCGAGATTTCAGCGGGAACGATTTCGTCATCGCCGTCCATCTCACTGGTGAATTCGGTAGTGGCAGGCTTGCCACTCGTCAAAGTGTTGGCGATGGCGAGGTAAGCATCCTCAGTCTCGTTGTAACGTGCAGCAAGGATAACGCGATTGCCGGCAGCCAAAGTGCCAGCATCGCTGATGCGAACGTAGTTGCCGCCAAGAACGGGTTGCTCTGTGACGCTGCCGCTGCATGTCACTTCAATGTCGTCGACGTCGGCACAACTGACGGTGATATCTTCGTTGTCATATTCACCGACCTCCAGGTTGGCTTTCAAGCGAACGTAAATGGTTGTCTCTTCAACGTTGCCTCCAGTGGCTGAAAGCGTAAGTGTGCTTTGTGCCACAAAGTCTTCGCCCGTTCCAAGGGAAATTTCATAATCCGTGGCTTCAGCAATGATAATGTTGTTGGTCAAGTTGAGACCGCTGACGGTGAAACTCTGCTCTGCAGACGGGCCATTGCCATCGATATAACTGAATCCAGTCAAGGTCAAAGGAGTGACAGTGACGACAGGATCCGTGGTTTGATTGGCGAGGACGATGTCATCCACTTCCCAAGCGGCAGCAGCCTCGTCGGTGCTGGTGTACTTGAAGCCGATGTAGCAATTGTCACCGCTGAAGTCGCTCAGGTCGATGTCACCTGACTCAACCCAAGTGTAGTTACCTGTCGAAAGCTGGCAGGTCAAGGCGGTCCATGTGGCCACTGTCGGGTCTTCACCATCGTAGTCGTTGGAGAAAAACACTTCAAGGACGGGACCAGTGAACTTGGTAGCCGTGCGGAAGGTCAATACAGGATTGACGTAGTCACCCAAGTTGAAAGCGGGCGAGATGCACCAGTCTTCGTTGGCGCCGTGATTGTGGCCGTTGGCATTGGCGTAATGGTTGCCTTGGTATGTGCCCACAGTCCATGTCGCTTCGCCTTCAACGTCGACAAAGGTCCAACCATTCATTTCGCCTTCCCAATCTTGGTTGAAAATATTGACGACTTCAGCTTGGATGGTATAAGTGGCCTCAGCAATGGTGCTGTCGTCATAGTCTTCCTTCATGGCAATGGCCTTGATGGTAGTGGTCTCGCTGATGGTCAAGGGTTCCTCGTAAACAGGGCTCTCTTCAGTCGGATTGGTGCCATCAAGGGTGTAGTGGATCGTAGCATCTTCGGTGGCACAAGCGATAGTCACGGTTTGTGCTTCAGAATAAGTGCCAGCGGCAGGGGTGAAGGTCGGAGTTTCCACGGTAAGTGGCGTCGGACCTTCGCCGGTGACAGTGCCAGATACAGAGACAAACAAGGTGTCAGCATCATCCGAAACGGCATAGATCTGTTCAGTGTATGTGCCAGGTAACAAATTGGCTTTCAGGCGCACATACACATTAAGGCCTGAGAAATTGCCAGGTCCATATACAGATGTCGGGTTCTCTGGAACGAACAGATTACCGCCTAACGTGGAGACTTCAAAACTCTCCGAAGGATAAATTTGGACAGGGCCATTGAGCAAACTGCCACTCAACTCGAAGCTGACAAGCTCAGAAGGGCCACCGTCTTCATAATCATATGTCATGCCACTGAGAGTTATCGGGGTGGCAAACAGGGTAGGACGGTGGGTAAAATGCACGTCACTGGCATTGACGACACGCAATTGGACTGCATTATAGCAACCGACAATGCCAATCAATGTCACCCTGTCACCATTGACCATACCTTCAACAACAGGAATGTGATAAATGTTAAGGGTGTTATCGTCTTGGACAAGGGCGGTATTTCCACTAGGGTTAATGTTGCGGATAATGGCATTTTGAATCTTCACGCGAGTAGCTTGCAATATATTGTCGCCGCTATAGTCTTCATTGATTTCGGCGATAGTCTTCGTGGCCAAAGGAAGAGTGTTGCCGTTGGAAATGATGGCAAATTCGTTGGCATTGCCGCCATTGATGCCGGTCAATTCGACGAGGCCGTTAAACTGGGCTCTTTTGCCGTAGGCGCGCACCATGTCGCCAATGACCAGTTCGGAAGGCACAGTGTTGCTGTTCAAATAAAGAACGATGCCAGCGGTTCCATCCTGCACATATACATTACGTGCGTCAATGAAGGTAACTACGCCTTCCACGCACGCATATTCATTAAGGTCAAGCGCACGGGCTGCGGCGATGGTAATAGGTTCGTAGATGGTATAAATTGCCGTAGCGATGGCGCTATTGGCATAGCCTGAGGCGGTAGCCATAGCCTTGATGGTCGTCGTGGCGCTCACCTCGATAGGTTCGCTATAGACAGCGCTGCTTTCTGTCGGATCAGTATCGTCAAGGGTGTAATAAATTGTGGCATCTTCGGTTGTGGTGCTGAGGGCAACACTCTGCGTTACAAGGTAGCTGCCAGCCGCAGGGGAGAAGGTGGGTGTTTCGGTAGTGGGTTGCTCGTTGACTACGCCACTCAAAGCGACACTTTGGCTCAAGTCGCCACAAGTGATACTAATATTACCTGTATGGTTGCCGACGTTTAAGCCAGATTTCATTCTGACGTAAACGCTTTGTGAAACCGTACCATCAGTAGGAACGATTTCTACGCTAGCCGCATAACTGCCATTGGGATTGAACGTGATTTCAAAGTCCTGCGGAGCCGTTACAACCACATTATCGCTTAGATCGGAACCAGTAATGGAGAAATTGTTGGGTTGCGAGGGACCGGCATTATAAGTATAGGAAAAGCTTTCAAGTTGAGTGGGAGTTACGGTAAGAGTTGGGTTGAGGATCAAATTCTCTTCTATGCTGCCTATCATGGTGTTGTAGTACTGGCTGGATGAGTTGCCAACATAATAACCTTTTACCACGACCTCTTGTCCGTTCAGTGAGGTGAAATCCGTGTTGAGAGGGAAAGAGATGCTGCCTTTGGCTGTAGTGGCACCTTCGATGTTGGTGATATTATAGTAGGTACCGCTCACTGAAAGCGTTCCGACATATTGGACGTAACTCGAAAGCTGTGTTGGAGTGTTAGAAGCCACTCTAGTATCCATCTCAGCACCGGTGATTACATTAGGCTCTTCCTCTACATAGTTGGAAGAAGTAGCTGTCGTGACGGTAGTGCTATTGTTGAACTCAAACACGCCACCGTAGGCAACCACACTGCCCGACAATTTGACCATGTCGCCGATGTTGTAGCTGGATTGTGAGTAGTTTTGGTTGTAATAATAAACATAGCCCGTACCGTCACCCACGATGAAGCCTCTGGCGCTCTTGGCGACGATGGTGCCTTGCACGGCATAGGTGCCGGCAGATGTGATTTCAGAGATGGTGTTGACGATATTCGGATTGCCATGCTGCGTTACCGTGACGCTTTTTGTGACAGTCTGATTAGTGTTATATGTATAAGTCAGTGTAACGGAAGCGGTACGCTCTGTTGCCAGCGTGTTGGCGGAACAGGTGAAAGGTACCGTCGTGCCTACCGTGCCAAGGGTGAGCCAGTCGGATGTTGTTGAGGCCGAAACGACGCCTCCCGTAACAGGATTGTTGATAGTGTATTCGATGGATTCTGAAATGACATCATAGTTTATGTTAATATTTTCGGCCGATATGGAAGGAATGTTGGTGCCACCATCCTCTTCTGAAGTCACACCAAATACCACAAAACGTTTTCCACTAGAAGCAGTAAAGGTAAGGTCGGTGTTCGCGGTTAAAGCGTTTGCAAAGGTAATGATTTTATAATAATCTGTAGAACTAGGATCACCGTCGAAAGTAAAAGGTGAATTGTTCGAAATACCATTATTGGCAGTCAAGGCAATGCTTTCAGAATAACCTGTTGGAGTAACGGTCAAAGTAACACTTTCGTTTTTCCAACCAGCCAAGTGCATATGGAGATACTTGGTGCCAGAAGGAACTGTAACCACTACAGCACCAGCTTTGCTGCTAGTACCTGCTTTGATGCCATCGTATTGGTTCTCGTTAATGATTACCTTACAAGTAGAAGCACTTGTTCCTCCACTTGTAGAAAGTGTGACATTACCCGTGTAGTCAGTCGAGTAATCACTTTGCGCCCGAAGGCTCATTCCTGTCAACAGTAGAAGTGCCGTCAACAAAAAAGTAAGTTTGTGTTTCATAAGAAAGAGCGTTTAATTATTTGATATTTAATGATTTACAGCAATACTATTTTCGATAGGAAAATCGAATTCAAAGGTAAGTAAATGTCGGTGACGAAAAACGTTGAAACTCAATTAGTTTTCAACATGGTTTTCAACATAGTTGTCAACAATTATTGTTGATAACTCTAAAGGCAAAAGATTCAATTACTCCACAGCTACGATGCCGTTCCTGTCGCAGCGCACCACCACGCGTTTATACTCGGTCTTGCCTTCATAAACGCATTGCATGACGAAGGTAAGGCGGTAGATTTTCTTGCCTTCGATGGGCTTGTATTGACTGTCATCCCAGGTCCCTGAAAGCGGAAAACTCGGGTTATCCATCTTTCTGGTGTATTCCGTGATGTTGTAGCGAAGAATGTCGTTGATGCCCTTCATAGGGAACGGGCTGGCCTTAGCCAATTCACCGGGCCACAGCTGGACTTTCTTGCGGAAGAGCAACACCTTTTCGTCTTTTCCGCTGACCTCAGCGAAGAGAGGAAGACGGTTGCGCAATTCCATCACCTCGGGAATGATCTTGTCGCTGTCGATGAAATCGACACTGTCCTTGCTCCAACCGATATGACGCCCCTTGATACGGAAATCGGTACGCGTGTCAAAAACCTTGTTGCTGACACGACGTGCAAAGATAAGTCGCAGCCAGTCTTTCAGCCTATCCTTGAACATATAGCTGATAACCAGCGCGATAAGGAATGGCAAAGTGAAGTTGCCGTATCTTTGTTGGAAGAAGAACGACGACAAGGTGGCAACCACCATGGCAGCACCAGCGGCCAAACTGTATAGAATCTGCTCAATGAGGAAGGTATTCTTACGTTTGGTGGCGTTGAGGTAAAGGTCGCTTTCGGAGAATTTCTTGAGTAGGCTGGCACGAAACACAAAGTCCTCGTTTCCATTGGCATCGTCGGATTTCACACTAAGATAACCTTGTTGCTCACGATAGGTCTTTTCGTTCAATAACACTTCCTTGAAACGAGCCTCAAGCTCGCGGTATTCCTCAGGGTGGTTGAGACGGATGGCATCACGCAGACGATAGGTGTATTTCTCAAGGACGTTGCTCAAGAACTCGTCACCATATGAAAGCACTTGCCGCGTTCTTTCATCGGTTTCTTTGCCCTCCGTCGCTTTTAGCAGACCGCGAAAACGATCCACTGTTTTAGGGACATCGGACAAGAAACGGAGACTTGACTCCCTCCTTGTCGCTGCGTCAGGTTGTTGCGAAATGGCCAGACACGCGTCACGGGTAGCGCTTTTTGCGATGGCGCAATACATCTTGATGATATGGAAAAGGTCTTGCGATTCGTCGGGATTACCGAGCATCTCGTCGAAGTTGGAGACAAGCGACTGGTTAGGTAGCAACTGCTCGTCATTGGCCAATGCGTGAAGCTCATAGGAAGGCGTGATGAGACGTACCACCGACTTGAGGTCGCGGTAAAAGTCCTCCTTGCTGTATTTGGCCGCATTAATATCAAGACTGTTGGGCACAAAAATCCAAGTATTCAACACAAAATCGCTGTATTTCATCGGCTTTATGGCCGCACTAGTATTGAACCCCACCTTGAATTCGATGGTGAACTTGTCATGGATTTTCGTGTTCAGCTCAATCATTTTTCTGCGTTTCTGTATTGTTCGTCAAGGTTGAAACCTTCGGGGTGTTTGGCTTTGATGTCCTTGTAAAAGTCCCAGATCTCGGCCAAATCCTTGTCATAGTCGCCAGTAGGGTGGAAGACCCCACCCATGCCGCAAACTTTCTTTTTGTAGTCGATAAAGCCAAGAACAATGGGCACATGGGCGCCTTCGGCGATGACATAGAACCCCTTTTTCCAATGGTTGACAGCCTTTCTCGTGCCTTCCGGGCAGATGACGAGATTCGTGTCTTTATTATTCCCAAACATCTCCACCATCTGTTCCACAAGGTGGTTCTGATGACCACGATTGACAGGGATACCGCCTAGCTTCTTCAAAATCCATCCTACGATAGGTTTGAAGAATTCTTTTTTCATCATGACCTTAAACTTGATGTCGTAATACCAATAATAAGCCAAGCCGACGAAGAAATCCTCAATGGCGGTATGCGGCGCCATGATACAGACAGCGTTACCGAGGTCATCGGGAGCTTCCTTGATGGCGGTCCAGCCCCCCAGTTTAAGGCCTGTTTTACCTATGAATTTCTTGATTTTTCCCATAATAAAATAATGTAGAGACGCAAAATTTTGCGTCTCTACATATTGAAATTGATTACCAAATCGCAGCGCGTTCCTCGGGCGCAATGTACATATTGTCCCCAGGCTGGATGTCGAAAGCCTCGTAGAAGTGCGGCATGGAGCCGAGTGTGCGGTTGACACGCGCTTCGGCGGGCGAATGCACGTCGGTCTTCACTTGGCGCTCAATGTACTTGTCACGAGAGTTGTTACGCCAGATGGTGCCATAGCTGATGAAGAAACGCTGTGCAGGAGTATAACCGTCGATGCTTTGGTTGGCCTTGGCCTCTTCTGTCATTTGGTATGCATCCCATGCGATGTTTAGACCTCCGAGGTCAGCGATGTTCTCGCCAAGGGTAAGCTTGCCATTGATCTGATAGCCTCTCACTTGGAACTCGTCAAACAGCTTGGCAAGTTGGGCGGTGCGCTCATTGAACTTGGCGACGTCTTCTTCAGTCCACCAATTGTTGAGATTGCCCTTTTCGTCGTACTTGCAGCCTTGGTCATCGAAGCCGTGGGTCATCTCATGGCCAATCACCACACCAATGCCACCGTAGTTGACGGCATCGTCAGCATCCATGTTGAAAAACGGAGGCTGAAGGATAGCGGCGGGAAACACGATCTCATTCATTTCAGGGCTATAGTAAGCGTTGACGGTCTGAGGCGTCATGAACCATTCTTCCTTGTCGACAGGCTTGCCGATCTTGGCCATGTCTCTTTCGTTCTCAAAGAGGATGGCGCGATGCACATTCTCGAAATAGGAATCGGGAGTGACTTCGTACTTGCTGTAATCAATCCACTTGTCGGGATAACCCACCTTCACGTTAAAGCAGTCGAGCTTATGCAAAGCCTTGGCTTTGGTCTCGTCGCTCATCCATTCCAGGTTCTTGATGCGTTCACCCAAAGCTGCACGCAGGTTGCCAATGAGGTTCAGCATGCGCTCTTTGGCTTCAGCAGGGAAGTGTTTTTCAACATAAAGTTGTCCAATAGCTTCGCCAAGGCAGCCAGAGGTGGAGTTGAGGATACGGCGCCAACGAGGCTGTTGCGCTTCTTGACCATATAAATAGTTGCCATAGAAGCGGAAGTTCTCTTCGTCAAGGTCGGCACTCAGCATCGAAGCACTAGAGGTGATGATTTTCCATTTTAAGTAGTCCTTAATGGTACCCAAATCGGTGTTGAGAATGATTCTGTCGAGTTTGGCGATAAAGTCCGGCATACCCACGTTGAGGGAGTCGAATGCGGGAGCACCAGCGGCATCGAAGTATTTGTCCCAGTTGAAATTGGGCGTCGAGGCCTGAAGCTCTTGACGGCTTCTCTTATTGTAGGTGCGGTCGGGATCGCGGCGTTCCACGCGGCTCATCGAGTTCTTGGCCAACTGCGTCTCCAAGGCAAGGATGCCTTTAGCTTTGTTCACAGCCTCAATGGAATCGGTGCCCGTGAGTTGGAACATCTTGGCGACATGCTCCACATACTTGTCGCGCATCTCCTGAGTCTCAGGGGTGAGGTAGTCGTCGCGGTCGGTGAGGCTCAAGCCACCTTGATAGAGGTGCATAATGACCATGTCGGCATTCTTCGGGTCGGTGCTGCCACCAGCATAGAAGAAACCACCTACGCCGTTGCTGTGGATTTGTCCGAGAAGTTCGGCCAGATTGGCTTTGTCATCAAGGGCATCAACCATTTCGAAATAGGGCAAAAGCTCACTGTATCCGCGTTCGTTGATGGCCACGGTATCCATGCCGGCATTGTAGAAGTCGCGGATTTTTTGGGCGACGCTACCTGGTGCTGCGGCGGTATCTTTCGACACCTCATTAATAATGTCCTGGATGAGGATCTCGTTGTGCTCGTCAATTTCAGTAAAAGCCCCATAGGTGGAGTACTCTTCAGGTATGGGATTGTTCTTCAACCAGTTATTGTTACAAAAACGGAAGAAGTCGTCTCCGGGGTTGATGAGGGTGTCCATGTTGCTCAACTCGACGGCAGGAACAACTTCATTATTCGATTCCGGGGTTTCGGCCGGCTTTTGGGCACAGCCTGCTGCCAATGTGCTTAAAATCATCATGGCGATTACATTTTGTTTTTTCATTTATACCAAGTTTTGTTATTACAATTCTTAATTATCAATTATCAATTATCACAAGTCTCCCTCCAATTTAAGCTCCGTTTGCATAGTCCTCAAGAAAGGATGCTCCTCAACCATCTTCTCAAACTTGTCCTTGTCGGTGTACGCCTCGATTTCGGCCGGGCGTTCCATCACCTCAGGCATAAGCTTGAACTGGTTGTTGTGCAAGCTGTTCTTCAGATGATGTTTCAAGGCGGTCACCCCTTCGGTATCGCGCTCAAAGAGGAGGTTGTCGACACTGAAATGGATTTCCGAGCCTTCCATTAATCTAGGTGTGTATTTTCCTAACGCAGCCGCGAAATTGGGAGAAATGTTTTTATAACGGCTGACAAAGTCAGTCCATGAGGCAGCCAGTTGCTCTTGAGTGAACGGCGAGTCCCAAGCCTCTTCTTTCTCTTCAGCCTTTTGTTCTGCCTGCTGCATGGCCTTATTGATGCTGATGCTGCTGGTCGTGCCACGCGGACGAACCACAGGCTGGGGCTGAGGCTGAGAAACAGGTTGCTGCACCGATGGTTGTGGCGTTTGCTGAACTGGAGGCTGTTGGCTAGCCGGTTGAGGTTGGGGTTGGGGCTTCGGTTGTGAAGCTTGTGGTAGCGTCGATTGTGGAGTCGGTTGTTGCACTGGTCTATTCTGTGGCATCTGCACAGGCTGCGCTTGTGCTGCGGGCATATTCAGCGCCTGACTGCACAAGGCACACATCTTCAGCAAGGCAATCTCCAAATGCAGTCGTTTGTTGTTAGCGGCACGATAGTCGATGTCGCATTTGTTGTTGATTTCCAAAGCCCTGATCAAGAATGGCATAGGGCAGGCCTGCGATTGCGTCAGATAACGCTGACGCAGCTGTTCGCTGACTTCAAGAAGCTGCACCGTGCTCGGGTCCTTACACACCATCAGGCTTCTCAGATGGTTACCCATGCCGCTCACGAAATGCTGCGGCTCAAAGCCCTTGCTGATGATGTCATTCAAGATGAGCAAGATGTCGCTGGTGCGACCTTGAAGGATGTGGTCAACGATTTGGAAATAATAGTCGTAATCCAGCACGTTCAGATTGTCAATGACATCTTTATAGGTGATGTTCTTACCCGAGAAACTCACCATCTGGTCGAAGATGGAAAGTGCGTCGCGCAAGGCTCCATCGGCTTTTTGTGCAATGATATTCAACGCTTCAGGCTCGGCATTGACGCCTTCACTTTGGGCGACATAGGCTAAGTGCTTGGCAATATCGTCTACCGTAATACGCTTGAAATCAAAGATTTGACAACGTGAAAGGATGGTAGGGATAATCTTGTGTTTTTCCGTCGTAGCCAAGATGAACTTGGCATACGCCGGAGGCTCTTCCAAAGTCTTCAGGAAGGCATTGAAAGCCGCTGCCGACAGCATGTGGACCTCGTCGATGATGTACACCTTGTATTGCCCGATTTGTGGAGGGATGCGTACTTGGTCGACCAAACTACGGATGTCTTCAACCGAATTGTTGGATGCGGCATCCAACTCATAGATGTTGAACGAGGCATTGTTGTTGAAAGCGCGACATGACTCGCACTCGTTGCAAGCCTCCATGTTCTCGGTCGGGTTGAGACAGTTGATGGTCTTTGCCATAATGCGGGCGCAGGTGGTCTTGCCAACACCACGTGGACCGCAAAACAGGAAGGCTTGCGCCAAAGTGTTGTTGCGGATGGCGTTCTTCAAGGTGTTGGTGATGGAGCCTTGACCCACGACGGTATCGAAGGTGATGGGCCTGTATTTTCTTGCGGATACGACGAAATTTTCCATTTTCGGGTGTTTTATCAAACCGACAAAAATACAAAATTTCGGCATTGCCTTCTCCTTATTGCAACATTTTTCGTTGGTTTTGGCGTTTGTATCGAAAATCGTGCTATTTTTGCCACTATGAATATGCTTGTATTGGTACCGAAAGTCACGGGGCGCGTGATGTATGTCTTCGATTTGATGCTCAAGCAATTGCTTGGGCTGGATTGCGACTTCACCACTGACGCCGAGCAATTCAAGACTTTTGACGGTCCGAAACTGCATTATGGCACACAACGCATAGGGGAGGAGCCTTTTGTGAAGTCCGTGGACCTGCTATTTGAACGGCATATCTACGATCAAACATTCCGCACAGTGGATTTTGAAGGCACCGTAGCGCCCTATGCCGTCTACGGCAACGGCAACCTCATGCCTTTTGATGTTTTCGCAGCCTCGTTTTTCCTGGTCTCACGTTATGAGGAATACCTTTCCCAGGTGCGCGACCAATACGGCCGTTTCCGTGCCGAGTCGACATGGATGTTTGAGAACGGCATGCTCCAAAAGCCATTGGTTAATATTTGGACCTTAGCTTTGGGAAAACGACTTCAGGACTACTATCCCGATCTGTCCATCAAAAAGCCGACATTCGAATTCATCCCCACCTATGATATCGACGCGGCCTGGGCATATAAACATAAAGGCATATACAGGACGCTAGGAGGTTTCATCAAGGATCTGTCGTCGGGCGACCGCAATCAAATTCGTGAACGTCACCATGTGCTTCGAGGCAAATGCAAAGACCCCTTCGATTCATTCGATTTCCTGTTTGAGTTGCAAAAGGAGTTCAAGCTTAAGCCCATCTATTTTATCCTCTGCGGCGACTACGATACCAACGACAAGAACATCTCCATTCGAAAAGAGGCTTTCCAATCGCTTATCAAACGCCTTGGCGATTATGCCGATGTGGGCATCCACCCATCGTTCTCGTCCTATCTTGACACGGCGAAGTTGGAGAAAGAAATCAACAGGCTCTCGGAGGTGCTGCACCGCCCGATCACCAAGAGCCGTCAGCATTTCCTTAGGATGAACCTGCCACGTAGCTACCAGAAACTCATCGAGTTAGACATCTGTGACGATTATACCATGGGCTTTGCTTCGCAAGCGGGATTCCGCGCCGGCATAGCCAACACTTTCCGCTTCTACGACCTCGAAAACGACATGGTCACTAACTTACAGGTTCATCCTTTCGCTTTGATGGATGGCACTATGTGCGACTATCTCAACCTCAATGTAGAAGATTCGCTTAGCCTCGCCAAACAACTTGTTGACGAGGTGAAGGCAGTAGGAGGGACTTTCATCTATCTTACGCACAACGAAACTCTTGGCGGCGAAAAACGCTGGGTCGGCTGGCCCGAGATGTACCGTCAACTTCTGGAATACATTACGCAATGATCCAATATCTCCGCCATAACGAAATCGACCTAAAGAAATGGGATGCCACCATTAACGATTGCGGCAACATTTACGCCTGCTCATGGTATCTCAACATCGTTCATCCGGGTTGGGAAGCGTTGGTGGAAAACGACTATCAATCTGTAATGCCGCTAACAGGTGGAAAGAAATTTGGCGTCAACTATCTTTTCCAGCCCTATTTCGTACAACAGCTTGGCGTGTTTTCCCAATCGCCCATGACATCGGAAAAGTTGGATGCATTCTTGTCAGCAATACCGGAAAAATACCGTTTTGCAGAGATTAGATTAAATGAAAGTAATACTTTAGATAGAGTAGCAGAAGGATTTGATTACCATAGAAATATATTGCTTGACTTAAACCAAGACTACAACACCATTCGATCGAATTATCACACCAACACAAAGCGCAATTTGGCCAAGGCCGAGAGCAACAACTTGCAGCTCATTGACACGGTGATTCCCTATCATGTCGTGGCACTTTTTACCGACAACCGCGGAGCTTTGCTCAACAAATGGGGTGATGCCGAATATGCCCGACTGACCGCTCTGACCCAAGTCGCCGTCAACCGCAAGTCCGCCTTCATCCTGGGCGTAACGGAGAAAGGGGTGGGGCAGCTGCTTTGTGCGGCCATTTTCATGAAAACCGACCATCGCATCACCTTCCTGTTCTCTGGTCTTACCGAGGAAGGCAAGCAACGCCAAGCCATGACTTACCTTCTCGATCAGGTGATACAACGCTATGCCAATCAACCGATTACCTTTGACTTTGAAGGATCTGACGACGAAAATCTGGCTCGTTTCTATCTCGGTTTCGGTGGCAAGGAAGTACAATATCCAGGTTATTCATTCAACCACCTTTCCCCATTGGGCAAGGCATTGTTGAAGCTCTGGAAGCGAAAGAAATAATAAGATAAACTTGCTTTGTATTCATAAAAGACCTATTTTTGTGCCAAATAGGAATAAACACCAACACGATGATTGAAATTCACAATTTAGAGAAAACCGACAGCGTCTTCAACCAATATATGGCTGAACTCCGCGATGCTGTCATCCAACAGGACCGGATGCGTTTCCGCCGCAACCTCGAGCGCGTCGGTCAAGTCATGGCTTATGAAATCAGCAAGTCCTTCGAGTATGACGACGAAGAGGTGACCACGCCATTGGGTGTCAAGGAAATACGGACGATGCACGAGCAGCCTGTCATTGCCACCATTCTCCGTGCGGGCTTGCCTTTCCACAATGGGATGTTGAGCATGTTCGACCAAGCCGACAGCGCTTTCATCGCCGCCTACCGCAAATACGACAAGAACGAAGACTCGGAAATCCGCGTGGAATACTATTCGTCGCCTGACATCGAGGACCGCATCCTCATCCTCTGCGACCCGCTTTTGGCCACGGGTGAATCCATCGTGAAGACCTTAAATGGCCTGATGGAGGACATGATGCCGAAGGAGATTCATATCGCCGTGGCGGTGGCTAGTCAAGATGGTTTGGACTATGTGGAACGCACCATGTCACGCCTGCCCGTCACGATTTGGGTGGGCAGTATCGACGAGGAGCTGACGGCACGCGCATACGTGGTTCCTGGCATTGGCGACGTGGGTGACTTGGCGTACGGAGAAAAGAGATAAGCTATGGCGGAAGAAAAGAAAAAACGCGACGGCTTCGGCTCTAAACTCGGCATCATCGCCGCTGCCGCCGGGTCAGCGATTGGATTAGGCAATATCTACCGCTTCCCTTGTGAGGTGGGTAATAACGGTGGTGCGGCGTTTCTGTTGGTGTATCTTGCCGTGGTCATCTTTCTGGGCATCCCCGTGATGCTCTCGGAATTGGTGATCGGCCGCCGCTCGCAAAGCAACTCAGTAGGTGCCTTCAAGAAGTTGGCTCCTAAGACAGCATGGCCTATAGTGGGATACATGGGCGTGCTTTGCGGTTTCCTTATCTTCGCCTTTTATTCCACCGTGTCCGGCTGGACGCTTGAATATATCGTCAAGTCGGTGACCAACTCGTTCCAAGGCAAAGACTTGGCCACAATAGAGAAGGAATTCACCGCCTTCCACGACATGGGTTGGCGCAACGTGATGTGGCAAGGCATCTTTATCTTCCTGACCGGTTTCGTAGTCTTCAAAGGCGTGAAAAACGGCATTGAGAAATACGCGAAAATCCTTATGCCTTTACTTTTGGTCATTTTGATCGCATTGGGCATTCGCTCCATAACGTTGCCTGGCGCAAAAGAAGGCCTCGCTTTCCTCTTCAAACCGGATTTCTCAAAAATCACAGGCAAAGTGCTTATCAGTGCCTTAGGACAAGGCTTCTTTTCCTTGAGCCTCGGCATGGGTGTACTGATCACCTACGGATCGTATGTCAAAAAAAGTGACAATTTAACTAGCACTGCCTTTTCTGTCGTCATAGCCGATACAGTGATTGCCCTCCTTGCCGGACTGGTTATCTTCCCAGCCGCATTCTCGTTCGGCGTCAAGCCAGAAGCAGGCATGGGATTGGTGTTCAACACCTTGCCGATGCTGTTCAACCAAATGGCAGGCGGTTTTTGGTTCTGCCTCATTTTCTTCGTTTTGCTGGCTATCGCCGCTCTCACTTCGACTATCTCTTTATTAGAGGTGTTGGTCGCCTATCTCTCCGAAGAATTGCATCTCAAACGTCAATGGGCGACGGTGGTGGCTTGTGCCGGCACCATGCTGTTGGGTGCTTTCGCCTCGTTGAGCCTGATGAGCGACACTCCCTTCGCCATTGGCGGCCGTCCGGTGTTCGACCTCATGGACTTCATTTCGTCTAATATCCTGCTGCCTGTCGGAGGTGTGCTGATCGTCATCTTCTTGGGATGGTATTTCGGCAAGCAGAAGTTCTTCGCCGAAGTGACCAACGAAGGCACAATAAAAGCCCCTCTGAAAAAGGTCATCTTCTTCATCATCCGTTATCTGGCTCCCGTGGCCATCGCTATCGTCTTTATCAGTGGATTGATCAAATAAGCCATGGATTTCCTACGCAAGTGGTTTGGATTCAGCAAAGGCGAACGCATTGCCATCATCACGGTATTGGCGGCCATCCTGATCCTGGTTTTGGCTTGCCTGTTTCACCCCACACGCCAATCACTGAGCGAAGAGTCGTTGCATAACCTTGATTCCCTGTTAGCCCTGCGTAATGCCGCCATTGAGACCCAGAGGCAACAACAAGCCGAGAAGACCCAAGAAGCAGCCGAACTTCATCCTTTTCCCTTCAATCCTAACACCCTCACAGAAGAGGAGTGGCTCCAAATCGGACTTACCGACCGCCAAGTCCGTAACATCATGAACTACAAGGCCAAAGGTGGCAAGTTCTACTCGAAGAGTGACTTGGGAAAACTCTACACCATCAGCGAGGAGGACTTCGCTCAGTTGGAGCCTTACATCGTGCTTCCTGAAGCGTCGCGCAGCTCGGGTGGCAAAAACAATAAATCTTATGCGCAAAGCGACTTTTCGGCTCCTTCGTCAGGCCCAGGAACCGACTCACCGACCGCTAAGCCGGAGAAGAAAGAAATCCCAGTCGTCGACTTGAACACGGTCGACTCGACTACCCTTGTTGAATTGCCGCAAATAGGTCCCTATACTGCGATGCGCATCATAGAATTCCGTGACAAACTGGGTGGCTTCATCGACAAGGAACAGCTCCGCGACGTGAAGGGCATGGACGAGGCACGTTTCACCGCAATACAACCATATATTAATCTAGGTGCAGTTGAAATACGAAAAGTCGACGTCAACCGAGCCGATTTCAAGACCTTAGTCCATCATCCTTATTTAAGTTACGAACAGGTAAAGCGCATCTTCAACCAACGCGAGAAACGCGGCATGATCAAAAACTGGGACCAGCTGAAAGCACTGCTCATGGAAGAAGGGGAGGTGAATCCGCTTTTGGAGCAGTATGTCAAATATTGAAGTTTTTTCTTATTTTTGCGCCCTACAATTAATGGTTTCCCCACCATGCGCAAACTATATCTCATATTGCTTCTGTTGGTTTTTGCAATGCCCACAAAGGCTGCATACCTCCTCATTCCGATGGATAACACCCAAACGAACCACCTGAAAGCTTACGGTGTGGCGTATTGGGTGCTGCAACGCGAGGTGGAAATCAGTTGGCTGCTGAACTATAGGGGAGGGAGCTACCTCATTCCTTACCACGAGATGTTCGAGCGTGAATGCAAGATGCGCAATGTGTCATACAACATCATCGCCGACGCACAAGCAGATGCCATCCTTGCCGAAATCGCCGACCCCAGCGTGAACATGGACGAGATGAAATTGCAAAAAGTGCCACGTGTGGCAGTGTATGCACCCAAAAACAACCTGCCTTGGGACGATGCCGTCACCCTCGTGTTGACTTACGCCGAGATTCCGTACGACGTGGTCTACGACGACGAGGTGCTGCAAGGTGTGCTGCCTACCTACGACTGGCTTCACCTGCACCACGAGGATTTCACTGGACAGTACGGTAAGTTCTGGGCACGCTACCGCAACTATCCATGGTACCAAGAGGACGTAAGGGCTCAGGAAGCCACAGCGCAACGTTGGGGCTTCACGAAGGTGTCGCAGCTGAAACTCGCCGTGGTCAAGAAAATCCGCGAGTTCGTGGCAGGGGGCGGCTATATGTTTGCCATGTGTTCTGCGCCCGACAGCTTCGACATCGCCTTGGCTGCCGACGGCCTCGACATCTGCGACTACATGTTCGACGGCGACCCCATCCGTAGTGGCGACCCACAACGCCTCAACTACGACAATTGCTTCGCTTTTACCGATTTTTCCGTGTCGGTCAACCCACAGGAATACGAAATCTCCAATATCGATGTCACACAAGGCCGTTCACGCCTGGTGAACGAGCAGAACGACTACTTCTTGCTTTTCGACTTCTCGGCCAAATGGGATCCCGTGCCAACCATGCTCACCCAATGTCATGAACGCTTGATTAAAGGTTTCATGGGGCAGACCACAGCCTTCAATAAGGCCTACGTGAAGCCATCCGTCGTCGTTTTGGGCGACAATGGTTCTTTGAATGAAGACCGCTACATCCACGGCAACTTCGGCAACGGCTTCTGGACTTTCCTTGGCGGTCACGACCCCGAGGACTACCAACACCTCGTCGGCGACCCGCCTACCGAGCTTGACATGCATACCAATTCCCCAGGATACAGACTCATTCTGAATAACATATTGTTCCCCGCAGCAAAAAAGAAGGAACAAAAAACATAAAAAACCAGAAAAAAATCTATTTTTGCATCCTTAAATCGATTATTATCAATAATTGCAATTATTTAATCCTATGAAAAAAACTTTACTAATGATGACGTTGGCCCTGTTTATCGGTCAACTCGTTGCTTCGCCTGTCGACGTGAATCGTGCACAACGTCTGGGCCAAAAGTACCTGCAAAGCAATTACGCCAAACAAGTCAGCACCTTGAGCCTTGCCTACACTGAGATGACAGAAAGCGGTCAGCCTGCCGTTTATGTCTTCAATGCCGACAATGCTTTTGTCATCGTTTCAGCTGACGATGCGGCGCTGCCTATCCTCGGCTCATCGGAGGAGCACAGCTTCAATGCCAACGATCTGCCTGATGGACTGGCATACATGCTGCGTCACTATGCGCGTCAAATTCAATATGCCATTGAGAACAATTTGGAAGCAGACGCTGAAACCGCTGAACAATGGGCAAAGGTTGAGAGAGAAGGCTTGCTGAAAGGTGGCCGTAGTGTTGCCGCTGTTCCGCCTTTGTTTAACCTCTTATGGGACCAAGGCTGCTACTACAACCAGCTTTGCCCTACCGCAAATAACTATTGGGCATGCAATCATGTCTATGCCGGCTGCGTGGCTGATGCCATGGCTATGGTGATGAAGTATTGGAACTGGCCTGACCATGGTATTGGTTCGCATACTTACACGCCTTCGGGCTATCCTCAACAAACTGCGGATTACGAAAACACCTATTATGATTGGCCAAACATGCCAACGAGTTTGACTCAAAATTCGACCGCCGTCCAGAAGGATGCCGTCGCGCGTTTGATGTGGCATTGCGGCGTTTCCGTGAATATGGCATACGGCGTTGATGGCAGTGGTGCTTCGTCATACAATGTACCAGGCGCATTGAAACAGTATTTCCGTTATGCTGAAACTGTCAACATACAGTATCGTGCCGACTTCACAAAGACCCAATGGGAAGATATGTTGATTAGAAGTTTCGACAGAGGTATCCCTTGCTATTACTCGGGTGCAGAAGGCCAAGAAGGTCATGCGTTCGTTTGCATTGGATACAACAACAACCGTCAGTTCTACTTCAACTGGGGCTGGTCTGGTTCGTACAACAACTATTATGCAATTGATGCCTTGAACACGGGAAATGGCACTTTCAACGATAACCAGGCAGCCATTTTCGATTTCATCCCTGATTACATCTATGCAGCCTTGATCCCCGCTACCACCGACCTGTCGATTACGGCGGTCAATGCACATTCCAAGACTGGTATCGTGTCATGGACCAATCCCACCGTCAACCAAGCAGGAGAGACCATCGAAAACATCGAGAAAGTGGTGTTGATGCGCGATGGCGTTGAGGTTTTCTCACAAATGAACGTCACCCCTGGCCAAACCATGACCTTTGAAGACCAGGTGTCGGATTACGACCGCTATGACTACACCGTGTATTATGTGTCCAACAACATCAGAGGTCCATACGCCGAAACCTATTACGTATATGGTCCCACCTGCCAATGGAAGTTTGTCGGACAGACTACCAACTTCCAAGGTTGGAACGGCGGCAAGATACAGATACTGAATTCGAATGGCTCTATCTGCGGAGAGGTCACAATGACCAATTCGACACCCATCAGCATGCTGGTTCGCGTGCCCGAAGGCGATGTCACTTTCCATTGGGTGGCTCCTTCTGCGACCGTCAACAGCATCACCATTAATATCAAGAAATCGGACAACACTTCTGTTTATAGCTATTCAGGCAATTCAAACAACATCCCGGCAACCTTATACACGGGCAACAACGATTGCGACGGATGCCAGCCTCCCACGGATCTTAACGGCGAATACCAATGGTCAGGAGAAGCCTTCGGCACCTTGCTCACTTGGAGCTACGACGTCGACCCGCAATCGTTTAAGGTCTACCGTAGCGAGGACGGCCAGGATTACTCCTTGATCGCCACCGTCGACAAGACCTTCCGCGAATACTTCGACGAGGCCGGTGCCGGTGAGTATTACTACAAGGTGACAGCCTATCGCAATTATTGCGAATCAACGCCCGCATGGGCAGCCGAAGACCAAGACTACGTCTATGTATCTGTTACTTCGGTGAACGAAGAAGAGGGTGGATGCTGCAAGGTTTATCCTAATCCCGCCAACTCCATGGTCTGTGTCGAAGCCGAAGGCATGGAACAGGTTATCATCTACAACGTGATGGGACAGGTGGTCTATCAACAGCATTGCAGCGAAGACGGCATTGTCATCAGCACTTCCGATTTGGTCTCCGGCATCTACACCATCAACGTGAAGACCGCCCAAGGCACCATGACAAAGCGATTCTCCGTCATCCGTTGATGATTGGCAAAAACGCCTTGAAAGTGAAAAGGAAACACGACGTGTTTCCTTTTTTTTTATCTTTGCAACTTCAACAATAATAGTAATATGAGAAACTACATCATTTCTTTGCTGGCACTGGTACTGACGAGTGTCGCTGTACAGGCAGGTCCTGTTGACCAAGAGACCGCAAGACGTTTGGGACAATCATTCGTATCAGCCAAGTTTGAGCTGGCCCGACAAAGTTCCGAACTGACCCTTGTGCAAACGGCATGCTCCGAAAGGGGAGAAGCCTGTTATTACATCTTCAATGTTGGTGACACGGGTTTCGTCATCATGGCTGCCGACGACCACTATCGTCCTGTCATTGGCTATTCTGAAGAAGGAAACTTCTGCATTAATGATATGGCTCCTGCATTGGCCGACTATCTCGAGGTCGTTCGCCAAGGCGTGATGGAGGCAGCCCAAGCTCCTATGGCACAGCCATGGGTGACAGCAGACTGGGTTATGTTGGAGAAGCAGGGGCATCTTGTCTCTCGTCACGGTGGCAGAGAGGATGAATACCTTGTGCAGACCAAATGGAACCAGAACTATCCATACAACTATTATTGCCCCGTTGGCGATGGCAGCGGCCCTGGAGGCCATTGCTATGCGGGATGTGTGGCCACCGCCGCAGCCCAACTGATGAAGTATTGGAACCATCCGTGGCAAGGACAAGGAAATCACACCTATATACCTGAAGACCATCCGGAATACGGTCCTTTGACCGTCAATTTTGGCACAGCCACCTATGACTGGGACAACATGCCCAATTCCATTTCCTCGACCTCTCCGATAGAACAGATTGAGGCTGTCGCCGAGTTAATCTATCATGCCGGCGTCAGTGTAAACATGAATTACCGTCCCACTAGCAGTGGTGCATATACAGGCATGTTATGCGAGAGCATGCCTGACTATTTCTTTTACACGAATATGATGGCTAATCTTTACCGAGAGAATTACACCCATGAGGAATACATGCAATTGGTTATCGATGCCATTGATATGAATTGGCCCATGGTGCATCGCGGTGGAGGCCACGCTTATGTGCTTGACGGATACAATGACAACGACATGGTCCATTTCAATTGGGGATGGAGCGGCAGCAATGACGGCTTTTTCAATGTTGACGACCACGACTATACCGACGGAGAGAGTGTCATTTACAATTATGTTCCTGCTGAGATTTATGCTGCCACGCCCAATAAGCCTACCAACCTTGCTGTAGTCTCTTCGGGCGACCACCAAATGTCGGCCACCCTCACGTGGACCAACCCGTCACTCACCATGACCAACCAACCCTTGAGTGCCATAGATCAAATCATCGTGGAGCGCAATGGCCAGATTGTGTATGTCGAAGACAATGTGACACCAGGTGCCGAGATGAGCATCGTGGACGAGTCCATTCCGTATATTGACGCTTTCGATTACGATGTCTATGCCGTCACTGGTGGTCAGCATGGTGCATTGGCCCGTGTCGAGAACGTGTATGTCGGTCCGACCTGCACTTGGAAAATCCTAGGCCAGTCCTCCAATTTCCAAGGCTGGAGAGGTGGCTATTTGTCCCTCTATACTGTTACAGGAAAGGAAATCGAGACTTTCACCGTCACTAATTCTTCTACCACATCCGTCAACATCCAAGTTCCGGTGGGCAGAGGCAGTTTCGGCTGGACCGCTCCCTCGGGCAATGTGAATAGTATGTCGTTGATCATCAAGGACTCGGAAAACAACACAATGTTCACCTATCAAGGCAACGCTTCGGGTTTGGCCTCTGGCACCATTCTTGAATTCAACAACGGCTGTGGCAATGAACCTCCAATGCAGGCACCCTATGGCTTGATTGCCGAGACAGATGAAGACAGCGCCCTCCTTACGTGGGAAGCAGATTCAGACCCGATGTATGGTTTTATTGTCTATCGCGACGAACACCCCTATGGCATGGTGACGGACGGCGCCTCCCGTACCTTCACTGACACAGGTATCGATGCGGGTCACTGCTATACCGTCAGCGCCTTTGATGCCGGTGGCGAATCGCCGATGTCTAACGAAACATGTGCTTCTGCGGGCAACTGCATGGGAGCCTCCAACTTAGACTACGAATACACAGGACAATACTATCGCATCAAACTCAAATGGGACAGACCCGAAAGCAGCGAAGGCCTTTCCGGATATTACTTGTATCGCAAGTTTGGTGAGGATGGCGAATACACAAGAATCAAGATGCTTGGATCATCAGCCACGTCTTATACCGACAATACGACAAGTGAAGAAGGAGTCTATTACTATCGTCTCTATGCTTATTACCGTCAGATCGATTGTCTTTCGGCTCCCGCCACGACAAAGGAAGACCCAAACAAATTCTATCTAAGCGTGTATTACTCATTGGATGATGTCATGGAACAAGAAACGGCAGCCGTCAATGTCTTCCCAAATCCTGCCGGCGAAAGCCTCACAGTTGAAGCAGTAGGAATGACACATATGGTTGTTTTCAATATGCTCGGACAACAGATCTATGAAGCCGAATGCAATGGCAACACACTGAATGTCAACGTCTCCAATTGGAACGAAGGTGTTTATGTGATGAAGGTACAGACGACAGCAGGTGTTTTGTCGCGTCGTGTCAGCATCGTCCATTAATGAAGTTTTTCGACAATATGCCACGGCTACATGGCGGCGTTTGTGAAAAATGTCTATATTTGTGGCCCTAATTCAGAATCTAATCTAACATCTACAACAATGAAAAAGTATTTATTGAGTATGCTTACCTTGGCGTTTTGCATCGGAATGGCACAAGCCGGTCCGGTTAGCGTGAGCCAAGCCAAGTATGTCGGACAACAGTTTGTCCAAGCTAATTTCGAAGAGACTAGACAAAGTGCAGAGCTGACCCTCGTTTATACGGGCACTTCCTCAAGAGGTGAAGCCAGCTATTATGTATTCAACGTAGGAAGCGACGGCTTTGTCATCATTTCCGGTGACGACAATTACCGTCCCCTTATTGCCTATTCACAAGAAGGCAACTATGACCTCAACAATCCCACGAGTGCTTATTATCTGAATGCCATTGCTGAATACAGAAGCAACTCCAATTCCAATGTCATGAATCCTTTGGTGACTGCTGAATGGGAGAGCGTGATGAACAGTGGCAGACTGATTTCGCGCAATGGCGGCAGAGCCGTTCCTTATCTGGTTCAAACCAAGTGGAACCAAAGCCCGGCCCCTTATAACAGCATGTGTCCTGCCGACTCGCAAAGTCCCAATGCCGGTTATCATGCCTATACGGGATGCGTGGCCACAGCCATGTCCCAGATCATGAAGTATTGGAATTACCCTGCTCAGGGTCAAGGAAGCAATTCCTACATCCATCCTAAGTATGGTATTATTTCAGCTAATTTCGGCAACACGACCTACGATTGGGACAACATGTTGAATTCTTATTCTTCAGGAAACTATAACACTGATCAAGGCAATGCCGTTGCCACAATTTGCTTCCATTGCGGTGTCGCTGTTAGCATGGATTACGGTGGTGATGTGGAAGAGGGTAGCGGTGCCAACACCGGAAACGTCCCTGCTGCCATTGCCAATTATTTCCGTTATTCTTCAAGCGCCTATGTGGTCAACAAGCCTGCTTTACTCTCCACTTGGCAATCCCAACTCAAGGAACAGCTTGACCTTGGCTGGCCTGTGTTGTATTCTGGCACGGAGGCTAATGCTCCTTATGGCCATGCCTTTATTTGTGATGGCTACGACGATAACGACATGTTCCACATCAACTGGGGATGGGGCGGATCAAACGACAATTATTTCCTGATTGAAGACATCGAGTATTCGACAAACGTCCGTGGCGTGTTTAACTTCGTCCCGACCGAGGTCTATGGCAACACCGCCCAAGCTCCTATCAACTTCACCGTGACACCCGCTCCCAACAATGAACTGGCCGCTACCTTAAGTTGGAGAAATCCCTCCAAAAACTTGAGCAATGCCAACCTCACCTCCATTGACCAAATTATCATCACTCGTAACGGTGAGGTGATTTACACTGCCGACAACGTCACTCCAGGTGCCGACATGACTGCCATCGACAATAGCGTTCCGCGTTTCGATGCTTTCAATTATGCTATTTATGCTGTCGTGAATGGTGCCCATGGCAAGGTTGCCTACAGGAACCAAGTCAGTTTCGGCCCCACTTGCGGCTGGACCATCAACATCACCCAGGCTGCCATGAATGGCTTCCGTGGGGCTGCCATCCATCTCTATAATTCTTGCGGAACCGAGTTCGCTCAGGTGACGACCACTGGTTCAAGTGTCCAGTCTATCCCGATTGACATGCCTTTGGGCTATATCTCACTGGGATGGTCGGCACCCACCACCGGAACCGCATTCACCATGGGATTCACGGTCAAAAACTCACAAAACCAGACGGTTTACACTTACAGCGGCAGTTCTGACGACTTGGCAGAAGGTATCTTCTATCAAGACAACAACTCATGCGGCAATGAGGCTCCTGAAGGTGTAGCTACCAACTGTGTCGCTATCCTTGACGAAGAAGACCCGAACGCCATCCACGTATCATGGGATCCCATCATCGGCGCTGAAGGTTACGGCTATGTCGTATATCGCGACGGCATAGTTCATCGTTTGGTTCCAGAAGGCACTTCATTCTTAGACGAGAACGTGCCTCAAGGCGGCCATTGCTATTATGTAGGCTATCTCGGTGAAGGCGGCGAAAACGGTCTGTATTCCAATGAGTCGTGCGCTACGGTTGGCAGCAATTGCTTACCCGCCACCAACATTGACTTTGAATACACTGGCGCCACGTACAAGATCAAGCTGAAATGGGAAAAGCCGGATCCAGCAACAGGTTTGTCTGGTTACTATCTGTTTAGAAAGGCTGGTGAGGATGGTGAATACACTAGGATCAAAGCGCTCGGTGCCAACGCCACAACCTATACCGACAATTCCGCTAACGTTGACGGCACCTTCTATTATTACAAACTCTACGCCGTTTACACCTCCATTGACTGCACTTCGGCTCCTGCCAACTGGGTTGGCGACCCGAACCAGTTCTTCCTCAGAGTGCTGTATTCCACCGATGGCGTCAATGAGATGGAAGCCGATGGCGTGGCCCTGTTCCCGAATCCTACCACCAACAACTTCACCGTGGAAGCTGAAGGCCTGAGCCATGTGACCGTCTTCAACGCCCTCGGCCAAATGGTTTATGACATGGATTGCCAAAGCGAATCCGTGGAAGTCAACCTCAATAACGTTGAGACCGGTATCTACATGGTGCGCATCGCCACCGCCAAGGGCATGGCAACAAAGCGCGTCACCATCATCAAATAAGAGCAATTGCTTCTTAAACAATAACGGCTGCCTCGGTTTCGAGGCAGCCGTTATTTTATTGGATTTTTCTTGAATTACTCGTCTTTGATGAGGTGGACATCGCATTGCGGGAAAGGAATAGCGATGCCGTTTTCATTCAAGGTATTGTAGATTAATTCCTTGGCACGGTCAATATAGCTAACACGTTCGGCCACGAGCACCTGCTGTTTCACGGCAACGGTGACCGCACTATCGTCCATGTCCTCCAGAATGACACTGACACCACGCTTCGGGTCCACAATGTCACGACCAAAGGCATCCTTATCTTGCAGCGTCTTCAAGGCCTCACCCAACAATTCACGAACACGTTGAATGTCGGTGCCATAGGCCACACCCACAGTGATCTTAACGAATTCATAACCATGATTGCGGGTAAGGTTGCTGAAGTTCTTGGCAAACAGCGTGGCGTTGAGGAACGACATCTCGGCACCGTCAACGGTCTCAATCTGTGTGCTCTGATAGCCGATATCGGTGACTTTGCCACGGATACCGTCGCAGACTATCCAGTCGCCGACACGCAAGCGGCCCGACATGAGCTGGATACCGTAGATGAAGTTGTTCAAGGTGTCCTTTAAAGCAAGACCAATACCAGCAGAGAGACCGCCGGCAACGAGACTCAGCGAATTGGTTGGGATATGTAGCGTCAATACGATAATGATGATGTAAGTAAACCAAACCAAAACGCTAATGATGCTGTTGCCCAATGACAGGTTGATTTCATTATTGCGGACAGTCGTGCGGTGATGCTTTTTCATAAAAATCGCATAGCGGCACTGCTGCCAGACGGCATGCAAGGCGCGATTGATATAGCGAAACACGAAGAATAGGCTGATCAAGACGAGGATACCGTGGAACGACAGTCTGAAGGTGTCAGCACCACTGGAGTTGACCAACTGCACGAAATTATGATGATAGATGTTGTTGTACAAATCCTCAAAATCGAACACGTTGAGGGCCAAATGGATGCAGAACGGAATCGACAGCAACCCCATCACTGGCAACACCACGTCCTTGACTAAGTCATAGAACCAAGTGGCGCCAAACATAAGCGTTTCCTTGCCGGGACCTGTGATGAAGTTGATACGCGAACGGTAGTCGTTGATGCGTTGGGTCATCCGTTTCTTGCGATACTGGACAATCAAGTAAAGGATGGTGTAGATGGTATGGATGGCAGCCAATTGGAAATACCACCAAACCAAAATGAGCAATGAAGCAAAGATGTAACCCCTAATGGCCACAACCAAGGCCGCACCTGTCGCCACCAAGGAAATCCAGCCCAAGAAGCGGTCGCTGCGATCCACCTTCTTTGCATTGCGAAGACAAGCATAAAGCTGCCAAACAAAGAAAGCAATCAATACCGGTGGGAAGATGTAATTCATCAGCGCATTGGGCATAAAGACAACACGGAATCCGATGACAGCCAAAGCCATGCAGAAGGTGGGCAGATACAACCTGACACCGTATTTCAACTGTTTCGACTGCAACCGGAAGAACAAGGCAACGAGGATGGCCGCCAATAGCCATAAGAAGGTGTTGGTGAGATGTGCGGCAATATGGAGCAGGCCATCACCGCCAATTTGGGAATTGATAAAAATGGTAATGAGAATGGCGACCAACAAGGAAATGAATCGCCGCTGATCCTTTTCTACATATTCTTTCAATGGCTTGAAGTAACGGAAGGCAGGGATAAGCAGCGCCGATACAATGAGCCAAATCACCATCAATTCAATGACAAACAAGACGATGATAAATACCTGCAACGAATATTCCCAGCCCGTGTCACTCGACTGTTCAAGGCGACCCTTGCCGAACAGGGAAGAGAGGGAACGGAGGTCGTATTTCTCGTGTGCATCACCGATGGCTTGCTTCCAATAGCGTCCAGGATGCTTCAGGATGGTGTACCACGGCGTCTGGCCTTCAACGAAGATACGGTTTTGCAACACCTGATAGTATTCGTGCGCATAGTCATACGTCTCCTTCAAACGCAGATAGGTTTCATAATAGTGGATGCTATCCGCCACCACGACGGCCTTGGTTTCAGCGTACATCTTGAGCAGCTCGCCTGCATAAAAGATGCATTGTTCGCGGTCGCTTTCGCCTTGTTCGTCTAGCACGAATGGTATGGCAGAGATGGAATCGGCCATGGCTTTGACTTCCTCATCCAATTCAAGATGTGCGCTACTGAAAAAAAGCGGGTTCAAAGAGTCATAATGGATGAGCAGGCTGTCGGGCACACCGACGATGGTGTCGAGCTCGGGAGGGAGACGGCGCAACGACTCGATGAGACGGGCATGGCGTTCCATCTCGACATTGAGGTTGCTGACAATGCGATCGAAGGGTCCACGATCCTGGTTGAACTCATTGTATTTCTGAGTGACCTTCTGCAAGGCATAGCTCACGTCAAAAGTGAAACCTTGCTTTTGGGAATACAGCATTAACGAAAGCTCGTCACACTGCTTCATCACGTCGACCATCTTCTGGCGCTGTTTCTCATAGTCCTCGGTCAGCCGGTCGCGGTTCTTGTCGATCTGCCTATAATCGGCATCCAACTCGTTGCGCAGCACACGAAGGGTCTGGTTGAGATTATGGCCATAGGAAATGGCAAAAATAGGAGCGGCTATCATTAAGATAGCCGCAAGAACAATAAGGTATTTCTTTTTCATGCTTTTCTCTCCCAGACCTCAAAACGATAGGAATAATCCACTTGCGGGTCATCGTCGATTACTTCAAGGTCAACAAGATCCCATTCGTCAAAGTTGATGTAAGGGAAGAAGGTGTCGGCCTCAAACTCCTTGTCAAGGCGAGTGAGGTAGAGACGATCGGCCTTGGGCATGAACTGCTCGTAGATGCTGCCACCGCCCATGATGAAGACCTCGTCTTCGTTACTGGCCATCTCGATAGCTTGTGGGATGGAAGTGGCCAACTCGTAGCCCTCTGGAGCCGTGTCCAAACGGTCGGAAATGACGATGTTACGGCGATTCGGCAGTGCCTTCTGACCGGGCAACGAGAGCCAGGTGTTGTGGCCCATGATGACACAATGGCCGCTCGTGACCTTCTTGAAGTGCTTCAGGTCGTTGCTGTTATGCCAAATCAGCTGGTTGTTGATGCCGATGGCGCGGTTGGCGGCCATGGCGACGATGATGGATATTGTCATATTGATACTTCTCCTTTTATTGGTGGATATGGGTCGTAATTTTCTAATGTAAAATCATCAAATTTGAAGCCAAAGATGTCTTTGACTTCAGGATTAATCTTCATCGCAGGCAGTGGGTGAGGGGTGCGCGTCAGCTGCAGCTTCACCTGCTCGATGAGGTTGTTGTAGATATGCACGTCGCCCAAGGTATGTACAAACTCGCCAGGTTGCAGGCCGCACACCTGCGCCATCATCATGGTGAGGAGGGCATAAGAGGCGATGTTGAACGGCACACCGAGGAACACGTCGGCACTGCGTTGGTAGAGCTGGCAAGACAACTTACCGTCAGCCACATAGAACTGGAAGAAGGCATGGCAGGGTGGAAGTGCCGCCTTCCCAGCAGCTACATTAGCAGCGAAGTTCTTCTCGTGCTCGTCAGGCAACACGCTGGGGTTCCATGCCGTGACGATATGCCGACGGCTATTGGGATTCTCCTTGATGCTCTTCACCACCTCAGCGATCTGGTCGATGCCTTCGTTGTTCCAGTTACGCCACTGGGCACCATAGACGGGACCCAGGTCACCATTGGGGTCAGCCCATTCGTCCCAAATGCTCACTTTGTTGTCGTGTAGATACTTGATGTTGGTATCACCACTGAGCAGCCACAGCAACTCATGGATGATGCTCTTCAGGTGCACTTTCTTCGTTGTGACCAAAGGGAAGCCTTCAGAAAGGTCAAACCGCATCTGGTAACCGAATACGCTAATGGTGCCCGTACCCGTTCGGTCGCCCTTCTGATGGCCGTGGTCAAGGATGTATTGGAGTAAGTCTAGGTACTGACGCATTACACTTTCTCCGGATTATGCTTGTACTTAAACAGGATGGCAAACAAGATGCCCACCACCAAGGCGAAGGCGGCAAAGACATACCAGGCCGTTGACCAGCCAGCCATCACGTTGAAGCTCGGGTCAGTAGCTGAGGGATTGAACACAAAGCGGTTCACCACGGCTTGAGCGCAGAGCGAACCGATGGTGGCACCGAGGCCATTGGTCATCATCATAAACACGCCTTGCGCGCTCGAACGAATGCTGACATCTGTGTTTTGGTCAACAAAGAGCGAGCCGCTGATGTTGAAGAAGTCGAAGGCCACGCCATAGACAATCATGGAGAGAATCAACAGCACGAGACCGAAGCCAGTGGGGCTGCCGGCACCGAGGAAGAAGAAACGCAAGGCCCAGGCAATGAAAGCGATGAGCATCACCTTCTTGATTCCGAACTTCTTCAAGAAGAAAGGAATCAGAAGGATACACAGCGTCTCAGAGACCTGCGAGATGGACGACAGGAACACATTGTTTTTCACGGCAAAGGCATTGGCATATTGCGGGTCGGCACCGAAAGCGTCAAGGAATGGTGTGGCGAAGCCATTGGTCACCTGAAGGCACATGCCCAAGAGGAACGAGAAGATAAAGAACACACACATCTTAGCGTCCTTGAACAGGGAGAAGGCACGAAGGCCAAAAGTATCGACGAACGATTTGCTTTCCACGTTCTTGTTGACGGGGCAATTCGGCAAGGTGAAGGAATAGAAGCCGAGGATAATGCCCCAAGCAGCGGAAACAAACAGTTGCTGATAGCCGTTCTTAAAGCCTGTGAAGTTGACGATCCACATGGAGAGGATGAAACCAATGGTGCCGAACACACGGATAGGAGGGAAGGCCTTCACCGTGTCGAGGCCAGCTTGGTTCAAGGCGTTGTACGACACCGAGTTACCCAAGGCAATGGTCGGCATAAAGAAAGCCACGCTGATGGCGTAGAACGGAAACAGTTGCCCGAAAGTGACGTCGGCGCCATATTTCATGCCCATATATCCTGCCAAGGCCATAAAGATAGCAGCCAGGAAATGGCAGATGCCCAACAGCTTCTGGGCCGGAATCCAGCGGTCGGCGACGATGCCCATCAAGGCAGGCATAAACAACGACACAATGCCTTGGATGGCAAAGAATTTACCGATGTTGGCACCCATGCCGATGCGGCCGAGATAGATGCCCAAAGAACAAAGATAAGCTCCCCACACCGCGAAGATGAGGAAGTTCATCACAATTAAACGAAACTTGATTGCTTTCATATTTTAAGATTTATGATTTATAATTCTCAATTTTCAATTCTTAATTCTCCCGTTAATCTCATCCCTAATCTTCGCCGCCTTCTCATAGTCTTCATTGTCGATGGCTTCCTGCAGCAACTCTTCCAAGTCTTCCAGGCTTAGCAGGTCAAGGCTGACAGAAGAACCACCTTTATTAATAAGGTCACCTTCGTCATCTGTAACTGAAGGTTTGTCCATGTCGTCCATGACAATGCCGGCTTCGTCCATGACGGTTTCATAGGCGTAGATCTCACAGCCCTGACGTACTGCAATGGCGATGGCATCGGAAGGACGCGCGTCAACCATCGTGAGGTCGTCACCCTGCTTGCAAACCAGCATGGCATAATAAACGCCATCGCGGAAACGGTTGATGACCACCTCCATGATTTCGACGCCGAACTCCTTGGCGAACCTTAGGAAGAGGTCATGCGTGTGCGGACGGCCGTTACGGTGCTTCTCTATGCCCACGGCAATCGACTCGGCTTCGGCACTACCGATGACGATGGGCAGACGACGTTGAGAATGTTTGTCACCCAAAATCAAGACATAGGCTCCTGTTGAGGATTC